>DATCLY010000083.1:0-7402 GCA_036563665.1 Gammaproteobacteria bacterium | reverse complement strand
CATCGGGCCCACGCCGCCCATCTGGAACATCAGCCACTGGATCACGGTGGAGCGGCCCTTCACGTCCGTCGGCATGAGCCGACCCGTCTTCTCGGCGAGATAGATCAGGATGGCGCCCGACTCGAACACCGCGAAGTCGTCGTTGTCGTGGTCCACGATCGTCGGGATGCGCCCGTTCGGGTTGAGCTTGAGGTACCAGGGCTCCTTCTGCTCCTTTTTATCGAGGTGTATGTGGTGCACCTTGTAGTCGAGGCCGAGCTCCTCCAAGGCGATCGAAACCTTCCATCCGTTCGGTGTAGCTGCCGTATACAACGTGATCATGACCGCTCCTTCCCGAGTGTCGGGCGCGCCTCGTCCAGCTTGCGCGCCCAGGCCCTCCGGACCGCGAGCCATTATGACGGCAGCCGCGCTCGATGACGACCGCGAAGCGCCGGCGGCCGCCGCGGGCGTTGTACACTAGCTCGCGGGAGCAGGACGGGACCGCGACATGACCGAGCACGCCATTCCGACCCGAACCGTGCGCCGCGGCGAGAGCGGCCTCCGCACCGTGGAGGCGGACCTCTGCGTGCTCGGGGCAGGCATCTCCGGCGTGTCGGCCGCGCTCGAGGGCGCCAAGCTCGGCAAGAAGGTGGTGCTCGTGGACGGCGCGCCCGCCGTCGGCGGCCAGGCCATCGGCTCCATCATCGGCACGATCATCGGCCTCTACAGCCACGGCCGCGGCGCCTATCAGCTCACGCACGGCATCGCGGACGAGCTGATCGCCGACCTCACCGCCGAAGGGTCGCTGCTCAGGCTCGAGACCTCCACGGTGCTGTTCCAATACGACGAGGTGCGCCTCGGCCGCTGGATGGACCGCAAGCTCCAGGAAGCGGGCGTGCACGTGCTGGTCGGCGCGGTGCTCACGCACGTCGAGCGCTCGGGCCGCCGCCTGCTGCACGCCGACTTCGCCACGCGCTTCGGCGCGGTGCGCGTGGCGGCGCAGGGCTACGTGGAGGCGTCCGGAGATGCGGCGCTCTGCTTCGCGGCCGGGCTCGAGGTGCGCGAGCCCGAGGCGCCCGTGTACGGCTCGCTCAATTTCCTCATCGAAGGCTACGACCCGCAGGCCGTGGCGGCGCTCGACATGGAGGCCGTGCGGGCGAGGCTCCGCGAGCGCGGCGCGCGCTACGGCCTCGTGCGCCACGACGGCTGGCTCATGCCGTTCCCGAGCAAGGGGCTCATGCTCGCGAACATCAACCACATCGAGACGCCGCTCGACCCGCTCGGCGCCGCCCAGATGGTGTTCGAGGGGCGGCGTCAGGCGGACGCCGTGGTCGAGTTCCTGAAGGCCGAGTTCCCCGACATCTTCGCGAACGCGCGGGTGCGTGCCTACGGCAACCCGGGCATCCGCCAGACGCGCTGGATCGTGAGCCGCCGGCAGCTCACGATCGACGACCTGCGCCGCGCCGAGCGGCCCGCCGACGCCGTGGCCCGCTGCGCCTGGCACGTGGAGCTGCACGACACGGCGGAGACCGTGTACTGGGAGCGGTTCCCGGACGGACACGTTTATTACATTCCGCTCTCCTGCATGACGCCGCGCGAAGTCGACAACGTGGTCGCCGCCGGCCGCTGCATCGACGCGGACACGCAGGCGCTCTCCGCCGTCCGCGTCATGGGACCCTGCATCGCCATGGGCACGGCCGCCGCGCACGCGCTCGCGCTCGCCGGCAACGGGGCGGTGGCCGACGTCGACCTCGCCGCGCTGCAGCGTTCGCTCGCCGACAACCTGGACCGATGCGACTGACCGACGACGAAAAGGCCATGCTCGATGGCCGCGAGGGCAAGGCCAGGCAGAAGGCCATGGAGCTCCTCGTGCGCTACGCCGAGGCGCTCGGCGTGGACGACTTCGTGAACGTCACCAACGTGGCGGGCGTGCCCGGCCAGTCGAGCGTGTTCCTCGAGAAGTACTACCGCGACCGCTTCCGCGAGGGGCAAAGCCGCTACGACGTGATCTTCTCTCTCTTCGACCTCGACAGCGACGAGGTGGTCGAGGTGCCGCGCATGGTCACCCACTCGTGCCACCTCCAGGGCGGCTACGACCCCGAGAACTGGCAGCTCCTCGGCGCCTCGCCCGAGGCCGCGCGGGCCAGCCGCGAGAGCGAAGCGGGCGCCGCGGAGCACGGCATCGAGATACTGAAGACCTGCACGCCGTACCTCGTGGGCAACGTGCCGCGGCGCGGCGAGCACTGCGCGTGGATGGAGTCCTCGGCCGTCATCTACTGCAACTCGGTGCTCGGCGCGCGCACCAACACCGAGGGCCGCGAGTCCACGAGCGCCGCCATGCTCACCGGCAAGATTCCGAACTTCGGCTTCCATCGCGACGAGTATCGCCGCGGCACGCATCGGATACGGGTCGAGCGGCCGGTCGAGTCGATCATGGACTGGGGCATGCTCGGCTACTACGTGGGCGACGTCGTGCAGGAGCGCATTCCCGTGCTCACGGGGCGCTACGGCGAGCCCGATCTCGTGCGCTACAAGCACTTCGGCGCGGCCGCGGCCTCCTCCGGCGGGGTGGAGATGTATCACATCGTGGGGCACACGCCGGAGGCGCCCACGGAAGAGGCGGCGTTCGGCGGCAACCGACCCCTCGCCACGTTCACGTACGGCGACGAGGAGCGGCGGCGCGTGTACGAGCAGCTCAACTCGACCGCGCGCGACGTCGAGGTGGACTACGTGATGCTCGGCTGCCCGCACGCGGCGCTCGAGCAGATCGAGGAAGCCTGCCGGCTGCTCGACGGCCGCAAGATCAGCGAGAACTGCCGGCTCTGGATCTTCACGTCGCGCGCCGTGCGCCGCCAGGCGGACCAGCTGGGCTACACGGACCTCATTCTCAAGGCCGGCGGCCGCCTGCTCACGGACACCTGCTCGGCGATCGGCCAGGCGTTGCCGCCCGGCACGAAGGTGGCGGCGCTCGACTCGGCGAAGCAGGCGCACTACCTGCCCGCCCTCATGGGCATCCAGGCCTGGTTCGGCAGCACGGCGGACTGCATCGACGCCGCGCTGACCGGACGTTGGCGAGGAGGACTGCGATGAGCGAAGCCAGCCTCTCGCCCGACACGATCGTGCTCCGCGGCCGCCGGGTGGTCGGGGGCGTGGCGGAAGGCGAAGCGCTCGTGACGCGTCAGACGATCTCCGGCTGGGGCGGTGTGAACGCGATGACCGGCACCATCGTGGAGGTGCGCCACCAGCTCCGCGGGCAGAGCTTCAAGGACAAGGTGCTCGTCTTCCCGGGCGCGAAGGGCTCCTCGGGCTGGTCCGTCACGTTCCACCTCGCGCGGCTCGCGGGCACGGCGCCGAAGGCGCTCGTGTTCAACGAGATGACGAACAAGGTCGCGCTCGGAGCCGTGGTCATGCGCATCCCGTCCGTCACCGACCTCGACCGCGACCCGCTCGAAGTCATCGAGACGGGCGACTGGGTGCGCGTGGACGGCGACAACGGCACGGTCGAGGTCCGCAAGCGCCGCCCGCGTTAAGCGTAGAAGTCCCCGAAAGATCGTCCGGGAGGCGGACGGTGCCCGCGAGATTGTCCGCCGGCATGACGATCTCAGGAGACGCCACGGAGGGCGAGCGCCGTCCGGCCGGCGCTCAGCGGGTCGCCGCGAACGGATTCGCGACGTGGCCGTGGGCCGGGTCGTTCGCGTGGCGCTCGTAGTGCAGCCGTAGCAGCTCCTTGCCGTAGTCGTTGCCGTTCGGCGTGCGCACCACGGTGTGCACGTGGCGGCGCGTGGGCACGTCGCGCGGCCCGTCGAGCGCCACGGGCCCCTGATGGTCGAACTCGATGAAGATCACCGGGCTCTGGATGCGGTAATAGAACACGCCGTCCGGCCCCACCGTGCCCTTCCACGCGAAGTACGTCTCGTCGAGGTGCGCGCGCACCTCCTCCAGCTTGATGGCGGCGTGCCCGTCGTCCATGTTGCCCACGTACGCGCCGATCAGCGCGAGCAGCGCGTCGAGCTGCGGGCGCTCGAGCCGCGTCGCCGGCAGCCCTTCGTACGGCACCGTCACGTTGTCGCGCAGCATCTCCGCGTGGTTCTCGCCGCGGCGCTTCGTCTCGCTCAGCACCGCGGCCCGCCGCTGCTCCGGCGACAGCGACTGCATGAACGCGACGGCGAGATCCTGCTCCTCCTCGAGGATCGACGTGCCGGCGTACTTGCCCGACTCCGCGTGCACCGGCTCCGAGCCCATGAAGGTGGGCGTCATGACCACCTGATCGCCGAGCACGAAGTAGTTGATGACGAGATGGTGGCCGTCGATCTGCCAGCCCCACGGCTCGGTCTCCGACGGCTCGCCCATGATCGTGAACCAGTAGAGATGCTCGCCGTACTCGTCGAAGTTGTTCACGAGCTCCGCGAGGTGGTGGTTGAGGCGCATGATGTCCCGCGAGGTCTCGTAGCCCTTGGCGCTCAACGACGCGCGCAGCAGCGCGTATGCCGCTTGCCGCTGCGCCTCCGTCATCTCGTCGAGCCCCACGCCCTGGCGCGCGTAGCGATGCACGTTGGCCCAGTTGCGCCACTCCGGGTCGTCCACCGGGAAGAGCAGCCGCTGCCTTTGCTCGGGATCGAGCGACGCGATGAGCTGCCGCGCGGCGAGTCGCACGCCCTCCGTGGAGACGCCGGTGCGCTCGATGGTGAAGAGCCCTTTCCGCGGCGTGCCGTCGGTGGTCAGCCCCACGAACGGCTCCGCCAGCGCCGCGCGGGCGCGCTCGGCGAACGGGTTGGCATCGCGGGGCTCCTGGGACCACGCAGGAGCGAGCCAGGACACGAGCAGCGGTGCGAGCATCCACGAACGAGGCTTCATGAGCGTCTCCCGGCCTGCCGTGCGCCAGTTTACCGAGCGGGCGCGGCGGAACGCGATCGCGGCCGGCCGATGGCCTCCTCCGGCACGAGCACTACGCCCTCCGACATGGGCCGCACCTCGCGCCGATAGACGGCGAGCCAGCCGGTGGCGGGCTTCAACGACGGCTCCCCGAGCCGCGCGCGGCGGGCCGCGAGCACGTCCTCCGGCACCTCGAGGTCGAGGCGGCAGGCGTCCACGTCGATCGCGATCTCGTCGCCGGTCTCCACGAGCCCCAGCGGCCCGCCGACGGCCGCCTCGGGCGACACCTCGGCCACCGTGAGGCCTTTGTTGCAGAGACCGGAGAGCTGGCCGTCGGACACGAACGCCACCTCGTTCTGCAGGTCCCGCGAGTAGAGCGCGAACACGACATGGGACGCGGGCCCCGCCATGCCGGGCCCGCCCTTCGGCCCCATGCCGCGCACCACGAGCACGTGGCCCGGGCGCACGTCTCCGCGCTGGATGCCGTCGATCGCCTCGTAAGGGTCGTCGTAGACGATGGCCGGGCCGCGAAACTGCGCCTTCCGCCCGGCCTCGCGCAGCCCGAGCTTCACGATGGCGCTCTCCGGCGCGAGCGAGCCGCGCAGGACCACGATGGACGGCGCGCGCGAAAACGGCCGATCGAGCGGCCGGATCACCTCCGGGTCGCGGCACGTGACGCCCGCGAGATTCTCGCGCAGCGTGGCGCCGGTGCAGGTGAGCACGCTCGTATCGAGCAGCGGCTCGAGCTGCTTGAGCAGCGCGCGCGCACCGCCCGCGGCCTCGAACGCCTCGATGCTGTCGTCGCCGTTTGGACGCACGGCCGAGAGCACCGGCACCTTCCGACCGAGCTCGTTCACGAGGCCGAAGACGTCGAGGTCGAGACCGCTCTCCACCGCCACGGCCTGCAGATGCTTGATGCAGTTGATCGAGCCGCTCACCGCGAGCACGGCCGCCACGGCGTTGCGGAACGCGCCCTCGGTCATGATCGCGCGCGGCTTCAGGTCCTCGAGCACCATCTGCACGATGCGCTCGCCGGAGCGGCGCGCGCAGTCGAACATCGCCTCGCTGTTGGCCGCCACGGGCGCGGCGCCGGGCAGGGTCATGCCGAGCGCCTCGCACACCACGTGCATCGAGTTGGCCGTGGCCATGCCGGAGCAGACGCCGGGTCCGCGGATCGCGTTGTCCGCCATCTCGCGCAGCTCGTCGCGGTCGAGCTTGCCGAACCTCGCCTGCACGGACCCCATGAACACGTCCTCGATGTCCACGTGCTTGCCGCGGTACTCGCCGCTCGGCTGGTAGCCGCACACGACCAGGATCGTGGGGATGTCGAACCGCCCCGCGGCCATGAGGTGCGCCGGAGGCGTCTTGTCGCAGGACGTGAGGCAGATCATGCCGTCGAGCTGCGCGCCCTGCACCTGGACCTCGATGTCGTTCACCAGGAGGTCGCGGCTCGCGAGGATGTAGCCCGAGCCGCCGGCCGAGACGATGAAATCGCTGGGCGCCGCGGTCCGGATCTCGAACGGCAGGCCGCCGGCCGCGCGAATCGCGTCCTTCACCACCCGCGCGACGCCGTCGAGGTGGCTGAAGCAGATCGCGAGCTCGGAGGAGCTGTTCACGACGGCGATCTTGGGCTTGAGCAGGTCCTCGTCCGAGAGCCCTAGCGCTTTCCATTGCGCGCGCCGCACGGCCTCGCGAGTGGTGCCGGGCTCGAAGTTGCTGCGCAACGGCTTCCTCTGCATGGCTGCTCCTCCTCGCGGCGTGCTTGCGAAAAGCTGCCGTCGCTCCGCGAAGGTCTGTTATCTTACCAAGCGCGACAAGAACCAGACCGCACGACCACGGGGCCGGGGCGCGGACGACGGATGGTTCGCGGCCGCAAGGGGGAGACACTTGAGCACGACAACGACGGAGGCGCGCGCTACGCCGGCCGAGAGCGACAAGCTGCTCGATAGCCCCGCGTACAAGGGCTACGTGCTTGTGCTGCTCGTCTTGGGCTACATCTTCAACGTCATCGATCGCGGCGTGCTCGGTGTGCTGGTGGAGCCCATCAAGGCGGAGCTCCAGATCAGCGACACCGCCATGGGTCTCCTCACGGGGCTCGCGTTCGCCGTCTTCTACTCGGTGATGGGCGTGCCGATCGCGCGCCTCGCCGATCGCTGGAGCCGCGTGAACGTGCTCGCCCTCGCGATCACGCTGTGGAGCCTCGCCACGGCCGCATGCGGCGCCGCCTGGAATTACCTTTCGCTGTTCGTCGCGAGGAGCCTCACGGGCGTCGGCGAAGCGGGCGGATCGCCGCCCTCGCATTCGCTGATCTCCGACTACTTCCCCATCTCGCAGCGCGCGACCGCGCTCGCCATCTACGCGATGTCGGTGCCGATCGGCACGGCGATCGGCAACTTCACGTCGGGCTGGAGCAACGTGTATCTCGGCTGGCGCTGGACGTTCGCGCTCGTCGGCCTCCCCGGCCTGCTCGTCGCCCTGCTCGTATGGCTCACGCTCAAGGAACCGCCCCGCGGCTACTCCGACGGCCCGGGCGCGAAGCAGAGGGCCACTC
>DATCLY010000077.1:0-2899 GCA_036563665.1 Gammaproteobacteria bacterium | reverse complement strand
TCCACGTGCGCCATGCCCATGTTGTTCAGCGCCCGAGCGGCACCCCGCAGGTCGCCCAACCGGCGATAGCGCTCCAGCGCGGAGGCGTAGCTGGCCAGCGCGCCGCTCACATCGCCGCGGATGTTCGCGAGCGTGCCGAGGTTCTGCTCGACCATCGCCCCCAGCCGTACATCGCCGAGCTCGTCGGCAATTGCACGCGCCTGCCTATAGAACCGCTCGGCCTCGCCCAATCGCCCGGCCCTCTGCGCCACGTTCGCCAGGCAGTTCAGCGCGGCCGCAACGTGCTCACGCGCGCCGCTGGCTTCGGCCACGGCCAGACTCGCCTCGCACAGCTCGCCCGCGACCTCGAGGTCGCCTCGCTCGCCATGCACCGCGGCGATCCAACGCAACAGCTCGGCCGCACGGCCCGCGTCCCCTTCCCTCGTGAGCCGGCTGAACGCCTGCTCGTAGTGGGCAAGGGACTCGTCCCATGCACCGGCCCGCTCGGCTGCCCGCGCGGCCTCGACGAGCTGGTCGAGCCGCGTGGGCCGGGCGGGCCGGCGTACTGCGGGGGCTCCGTTCGAGCTCACGCCCGTCAATTCCAAGCCAGCGCGTACCTGGAGAAGTGGTCGAGCTCCGCGGTCACCGTCTTGCGCACCGGATCGACGGTGGTCGGCACCGGCTCGGCCCTGTCGTAGCCCCACAGCCCGGGCAGGTGAACGATCACGAGCCTGCTCGGGTCAACCACGTCGGCCGCGTTCGCGTAGCTGAGCGTCACGCGCACGGGCTGCCGGAAGCCGTGCCCACCAATGTTCAGTAGACCGCCGAGCAACGACGGCGAGAGCGCCTCGAGGTGCACCTCGACGTATCCGTTCAGCCCCAGGAGCATCGTGAAGAGCGTCGGGCTCGTCACAGCGCCGGCCGGCACGGTCAGCGTGTGACCCAGCAGGGTGATCGAGCCACCCTTCAGCGAGATCAGGTCTGTGATCTGGAGCTGGAGCGGCAGAAGGCCGAGGAGCTGCCGTGACCTGACCAGCGTGTACGTCTCGCCGTTCGGGCCCGTGACGACCGCGGCCTGCTGTACCTGCGGCTCGGTGGTCGGCGCGGCGACGCGCTCGGCGCTGTCGCACGCCGTGAGGAAGAGGCCAAGCGCCAGGGCAAGGATGAACGAGAACTTCATCGTCCGACGGTACATGGCACCTCCTCGTGCCAATCGCGGTTCCTTCCGGGGAGAGTGAACGGAAACGCGGGGCAGCCCTCCGCGGGCCGGCCGGTGCGGTTTGCAAGGGGCACGCCACTTCGGTCACGCTACGTAGTCGGGTAGCCGCGCTGCGCGCGCCCAATGCGCCGCCGCGGCCGCGCGCGATTCCCCGCCCCGCCCACGCGCTGCCTGCACGACGCCCTCGTAAGATGTTGTCCCATAGCCATTTCTGGCGTGATCGCCGCGTGGTGCCCGCACGGCCGGCGCGGCGTCACGGCCGCCGTCCACGGGCCGTGAACGCGTGCCGGTGCATCCCGAGCTGGCCGCTCGCGCACGGCCGATTGTGTAGCGCACCTGTCTCGCAGATTGCGCATTCGTGTAGGCAAACTGCCGCAGCGGCGCGTCTCACCTGGTGATGAGGCAGACGGCTTTGTCGTGATCCGGGCCGGTGCGCGACCGCCCGCCGTCAACCCTCGACGTGCGCGGGTTCGCCCGGGTCCTTCGGCGCAGTGGGATGCGGGCGCGCACGGCCCGCTGTCGCTGGGGCGTCTTCGCGATGCCGGGCGAGGAGCTGGATCGCCTGACGATACCCGTCGAGCGTTCCGACGTCCACGTAGGAGTTCCCGGCACGCACACCTCGCGCCACACCGCCCGCGGCAAGATATGCGTTGACCAGCGTGCCGATGTACTCGTCACGGGCGCCGCGACTCTGCCACAACGCGTGCAGCGTTTGCAGCACCGTGCCCGGCATCCGGAACGCGCCCCACACCCAGTGCGTCGAAGGGCGCGCGTCCTTCACCTGGATCTCGCGCACGGCGCCGCTTTCGTCGGTGACCACCGCATCGAAGTACTCGGGCCGCTCCACGGGGAAGAGGAGGAACGAGAGCACATCCTCCGGGAGCGCGCGCAGTGCGTCAGCCGGGAACCAGATGGTGTCCGGCAGCCCGACGATGACGGACTCCGTAGCGTGCACGAACGGGAGCGCGCGGAACACCGCATCGCACAGGCCCGCCGGCCGTGGCTGCACGGCGTAGCACACGTGCGCGCCCTCGATGCTCGAGCCGTAATACTCGAGGATGTCCGACTTGCCCGGAGCGATGACGAAGCAGATCCGGTCGGCGCCGGCCAGGATCATGCGTTCGACGAGGTACTCGCTCACGGCGCGCGGGCGCTCGATGTCGCCGTCGTTGCGGCTGCCCACGGGCAGCAGCTCCTTGGAGAACGCCAGCGGCTGGATCCGGCTGCCCGCGCCAGCCGCGGGCACGATGCCCCACACCTCACGCCTCCGCGTGCGACGCGCGGGCCGCGCCCGCCGTCGGTCCGCCGACCGCAACGCCATCCAGCGCCGCGAGCAGATCGTCGACGCGGCGGTCGGCCGTGTGCTCGTCCAACGTCCGCTCGCGCGCGCGCCGCGCGACCGCTGCGAGCTCGTCCGACCCCAGAGACAGCGCCGAGGTGACATCGTCCGCGGAACTCGCGACCAGGATCTCTGAACCGGGCTCGAAGAACCGCTCCAGGCCAGGCCAGGCGTCGCTCACCAGCGGCGTGCCGCACGCTGCCGCTTCGAACAGACGGCCTGAGGGGCAGTAGCCCATCTCCGCCATCGCGCGCCGCGTCACGTTGAGCGTGAGCCGGGACGAGCAGTAGAACGTGGCGTGGTCCGGCGGCGGCACGTGGTGCACGAACGCGATGTTCGGCATCCACGGGAAGTCATCGGGG
>DATCLY010000063.1:0-83463 GCA_036563665.1 Gammaproteobacteria bacterium | reverse complement strand
GGTCCAACGAGGAAGGGCGCGCTGCGGTGATCGAAGCACTCAGTCTCGAGTCGGGGATCGGCAAGGCACTTTCGGCGCTGCCGACGCTCGGCTACGTGTGGCTCGACAACTCGGGGGTCGGCTACTCGGTGAAGTACGCGTATAGAACCGAGACGCCGGACGGCGAGCGGGTGACGTTCGTGACGGACAAGCGCATCGGCTCGTACGAGTCCCGGCCGTGGACGGCGAACGGCGGTTCGCCAGGGGCGAATCTCGACTATTCGGTGGTGGAGCTCTATCTCGGCAGCGACAAGACCGGCGTGGGAACCCTATCGCTCGCGGCCGAGGTGCAGATCGATTCCGAGCGCTCCCTAGTGTCGCTGGCGGCCGATCCCAGCGCCCCGAAGGTTCTCACGGAAGCCAAGCACGAGCCGCCTCCGTATTGGGCGAAGGGGGCGCAGGGTATCGAGGAGGGCTGAGCCGGGCGTCCGCCGCCCTTAGCCGCCGCCCGCGCTCGCTTGGGGCCCGGAAACGATTTCGGCCTCGCTCCTCAGCGACTCTATCAACGCTCCGAGCTTGTCGCGCCCCACCGCATCCGCGAGCTCGCCGCGCACCGAGTCGAGCGCGGGCGGCTCGGGCTGGCGCGTATCCTCGAGCAGGATCACGTGATAGCCGTACTCGGTGCGCACGGGCTCCTTGGTGTAGGCGCCGGTCTCGAGCGCCTGCACCGCAGCGCCCACCGCCGGGACCATCGACTGCGCGCTGAGCCAGCCCAAGTCGCCGCCGTTCTGCGCCGTAGGTCCGCGTGACTGCTCGGCAGCGATGGCGGCGAAATCCTCTCCTGCGTCGAGCCTCTCAATGACTGCACGTGCTGCCTCCTCGGTGTCGACGAGGATGTGGCGCGTCTTGTACTCCGTGGGTGCGAGCCGGGGCAGGCTCTCCTCGTACTTGGCGAGAATCTCCTCCTCCGTGGCGGGGTTCTGCTCCATGTAACGAAGAGCCAGCACGCGTGCCAGATGCTGGAGACGTCTGAGCTCCAGCTCGACCGCGACGGTGCGCTCCTGGTCGATGCCGCGCTTCTCGGCCTCGTCGGCCAGGAGCTTCACCTGGATCAGATCGTCGAGCACGCGCTGCCGCTCTTCGTCCGACAGCGCGGCGGGGTCGCGTTGGAGCACGTTGCGCACGTAGTAGAGGAATATCGACTCGGGGAGCGGTTCGCCGTTGACCGTCGCGACTCGGCCTGGACCGAGCGCGGGGTTCACCTCGCCGGGCGCCTCGCGCTGCGTGCAGCCCAGCATCGACGCTAAAAGCGCCACGGTGGACGCCAGCAGCAGCCCTCTCATCGGCACAGCCTCCTTGGTCCGTGTCGGTCCAGGCCTACGGCGCACTGCGCGCGATCACCTGGAGCGCGTGAATATCGGTGAGCATCAAGTCGCCGAGCGCCTCGTATACCATGCGATGACACTCGAGAATGCTCTTGCCCTGGAAACGGCGCGACACGATGGTCACGGCGAAGTGCCCCTTGCCTTCGCGTGCGCCGGGGTGCCCGGCGTGCCGGTGGCTGTTATCCCGCACGTCCAGAAGTTCGGGCTCGAACGCCGCCGTGAGGCGTTCGCGAATCAGCTGCACACGGTCGGTGGTCACGGCAACGTTTGGAGCACCGGTTTGATTTCCACCTCGGCGAAGACGCCCTCGAGCACGTACGGGTCGTTCGCGGACCACGCCTTGGCCGCCTCGAGAGATTCGAACTCGGCGATGATCAGGCTTCCCGTGAAGCCGGCGGGACCGGGATCCGGGGAGTCGATGGCCGGGTGCGGGCCCGCGAAGACCATGCGGCCCTGCTCGACGAGGGGGCGCACGTACTCCAGGTGTCGGGGGCGGGTAGCCTGGCGCAGCGGCAGGCTGTTCGGCACGTCGCGGCAGATGAAGGCATACAGCATGGGCCTAGCTTTCCTCCTGCTTCGCCTGCGCCGTCTTCGCGGAGATCCAGATCGCCTGGCCCACGGCCATGAGCAGCGTGAACCCCAGCATGCCAAACAGCTTGAAGTTCACCCACGCCTCTTCGCTGAAGTTGTAGACGACATAAAGATTTGCGGCGCCCAGAAACAGAAAGTTGGCCACCCACATCAGATTGAGCTGCCGCCAGAGCGGCTGCTCGAGCTCGATGGCGTGGCCCATCACCCGTTCGACGAGAGTCTTGTCGCCGATGAAGTGGGTACCCAGGAACGCGACGGCGAACAGCCAGTTGACGATCGTGGGTTTCCATTGCACGAACAGAGGGTTGCGGAGCGCGAGCGTGAGCGCGCCGGCCACCAGCACCAGGCCGCCGGACACGAGCAGCATCTTGCTGACCTTGCCCCTGCGGAGATACTCGACGGCGATCTGGACCGCCATGGCCACGATGATGGCGGCGGTGGCGACGTAGATGCCGCCCAGGTAGTAGGCGACGAAAAAGACCAGAACGGGGAAGAAATCGTACAGCAGCTGCATGTGGTGAGCCTCGCTCGCCATGCCATCTTAGCGCGTGAGCGCCGTCGGGCCGAAGCGAGCGCCTACAATGGACCCATGGCTCAGTATTTCAAAGTGCACCCCTTGAACCCGCAGCGCCGGCTGCTTCAGCGGGCCGCCGAGATCATGCGGGAGGGTGGTGTCATCGTCTATCCCACGGACTCCTGCTACGCCTTCGGCTGGCGGCTCGGGGCCAAGGAGCCCCTGGAGCGCGTGCGCCGCCTGCGCCGGACCGAGCGCGACCACGAGTTCACGCTGGTGTGCCGGGACCTTGCCGAGATCGCCACGTACGCGCGGGTCGACAACTGGGCCTACCGGCTGCTCCGCTCGCTCACGCCGGGGCCATATACGTTCGTCCTGCGCGCCACGCACGAAGTTCCGAAGCGGCTTCAGGACCCGAAACGCCGCTCCATTGGCATCCGGGTGCCCGACAACAAGATCGCCCAGTGCCTCATCGAGGAGCTCGGGGAGCCCATCATGAGCTCGACCCTCATTCTGGCGGGGGATCCTCTGCCGCTCACCGACCCGGAGGAGATCCGCGACCGTCTGGGCAAGCTCGTCGATGCGATCGTCGATGGGGGTGCGGGCGGCGTCGAGCCTACCTCGGTGCTCGACCTGAGCCGGGACGAGGTCGGCGTGCTGCGACAGGGGAAGGGCGACGTGACCCCCTTCGTGAGCTAAACCTGCGCCGCGCCGGGACATACGTATAATGCGCCGATGCCAGCCATCGACATCGAAAGGATTCTCCGCGTTCTCTCGGTGGCCCTGATCCCGGGGCTGTTCGCCATTACCGTCCACGAGGTGTCCCATGGCTGGGTCGCCCGCCGCTTTGGCGACCCCACGGCCTACATGCTCGGCCGGCTCACCCTCAACCCCTTGAAGCACATCGATCCGCTAGGCACGGTCATCGTGCCAATCGCGATGCTCGTCATGAGCGGCGGGGCGTGGGCGTTCGGCTGGGCTAAGCCTGTGCCCGTGGCGTTCAACAACCTGCGCAACCCGCGCCGGGACATGGTTCTCGTCGCCGCGGCCGGTCCGATCTCGAACTTCCTCATGGCCACCGGCTGGGCGCTCTTCGCGGCCCTGCAGCTCAACTTGCTCGGGGGCACCACGGGTGTCGAGCAATGGCTGCTCGGGATGTGCGTGTTTGGAATCACGATCAATGTGATACTAGCGGTGTTCAATTTCATCCCGATTCCGCCGCTCGACGGAGGGCGCGTGCTGTCGGGGCTCTTGCCGCCCAGCATGTCGCGCGTGCTCGATCAGATCGAGCCATACGGATTCGTGATCGTGATCGTGCTCATGGTCATGGGCGTGCTCTGGACTCTGATGGAGCCGTTCATGTTGTTCTTCAACGACTTATTCTGGTCTCTTGCAGGGTTGCGTTAATTGACTGAAGCACCGAAGCCCGCCGGCAGACCGAACCTGCGCCTGGTGCCTCAGGTGCCGCCCCCGGTCGTGGCCGAGGCCGGCGCACCTGCCCAGGCCGAGATGCCCTTCGCGATCGTGGAGGGGGAGCCCGTCACCGAGCTGCCGCGGGACCTCTACATCCCGCCGTACGCGCTCGAGGTGTTCCTCGAGGCGTTCGAGGGGCCGCTCGATCTGCTGCTGTACCTCATCCGCCGGCAGAACATCGACATCCTCGACATCCCCATCGCGGAGATCTCGCGCCAGTACGTGATGTACATCGAGCTCATGAAGGAGCTGCAGTTCGAGCTCGCCGGCGAGTATCTGGTGATGGCCGCCACGCTGGCCGAGATCAAGTCGCGCATGCTGCTACCCCGCTCGGCCGAGGCCACCGAGGAGGAGGAAGACCCGCGGGCGGAGCTCGTCCGCCGGCTGCAGGAGTACGAGCGCTTCAAGAAGGCCGCGGAGGACATCGACGCGCTCGAGCGCCTCGAGCGCGACGTGCTGCAGGCCTCCGCCGAAGTGGTGGAGCGGCAAGTGGTCACGAAGCTGCCGGACGTCACGCTCAAGGAGATGCTCATCGTCTTCCAGGAGGCGCTCCAGCGCTCGAAGATGTTCGCGCACCATCACGTGCAGCGCGAGCCGCTCTCCGTGCGGGAGCGCATGTCGAACATCCTCTTGACGCTGCAGGGCGAGCGCTACGTCGACTTCGTGCGGCTGTTCGATCCGGCCGAAGGCCGCATCGGCGTGACGGTGACGTTCCTCGCGATCCTGGAGCTGCTCAAGGAGTCGCTCATCGACGTGGTGCAGGCCGAGGCGTTCGGCCCGATCCACGTGCGTGCGGCACAGGCGAGGCACGCGCCGCCGGGTACCGCGGATCCCACGGAGGCGGATTCGGCCGAGGCAGCGGCGCCCGGCGAGGGCGAGACGGCGAAGGTTTGAGCATCGCATGGACGAAACCGAGATCAAGCACGTCATCGAGGCGGCGCTGCTCGCAGCCGGGCGTCCGCTCACGCTGGACAAGCTGAACGAGCTCTTTGCCGCCAAGGGCTCCGCCCTCGAGCGTGCGACGCTCAGGGCGGCGATCGAAGCGCTGCAGAAGGACTACGAGGGCCGCGGTGTCGAGGTCAAAGAGGTGGCGAGCGGCTACCGCATCCAGATCAAGCGCACGATGAGCGATTGGCTCACGCCGCTCTGGGAGGAACGCGCTCCCCGCTACACCCGCGCGCTGCTTGAGACGCTCGCGCTCATCGCGTATCGGCAGCCGATCACTCGTGGCGAAATCGAGGAGGTGAGGGGCGTGGCCGTCAGCACCAACATCATGCGCACACTCATGGAGCGTGGGTGGGTTCGAGTCGTCGGGTACCGCGACGTTCCGGGCAAGCCGGCCATGTTCGGCACCACGCGCGAGTTTCTCGACTATTTCGGGCTGAAGCGCCTCGAGGACTTGCCTCCGCTCGCGGACCTCAAGGACGGCATTCCGGACTTCGCCCGCCAGACGGACCTCATCGAGTCGCTGCAAGACGGCGAGCAAGTGGGCCCGGTGGCCACCGAGGGTGCCGAAGGCACCTCCGCCGAGGAATCCTCCACGTTGTCGACGGCGGAAGCCCAGGCCGCCGCGGCGGAGGAGGGGGCGGCCGACGATTCGCGGGTAGACGCGACCGACGCAGCGACCGTGACGCAGCTGCGCGCGGCGGCCGAGGTCGCTGACGACACCGTGCCGGACGAGGACGCGGCGCTCGAGGCTGCACGAGAGGATCTCGACGAGTCCTACCTCGACGATGAAGACGAGGACGAGGACGAGGACGAAGACGACGACGACGAGGACGACGACGACGACGAAGACGACGAGGAGGAGGACGAAGACGACGACGAGGACGACGATGACGACGAGGACGAGGACGAGGACGAAGACGACGACGACGAGGATGACGACGACTACGACGAGCGCGACGCCCGCGCCCGCGACGACGACGTCCGCGCCGACGACATTCGCGTCGAGAGCTTCGAGCTAGCGGCGTCCGCGCCCGTGAGTCGGCTCGTCAACGACCCCTCGGTCGCCGTGCTCTCCGACCGAAACGAGCCGCAGGACGCGAGCCCGTCCGAGACGTCTGCGCACGCTTTGGCTGGCCGAGACGCGCCAGCCCCGGCCGTCAACGACGACCGCGAGGAAGCCGATGAAGAAGAGCGGCGCGGCGAAGTCGTCGCGTTCCCGCGCTCGGAGCGGAACTGAGCCCGGCGAGCGCATCCAGAAGGTGCTCGCCAACGCCGGGGTGGGCTCCCGGCGGCAGATCGAACGCTGGATCACCGAAGGGCGCATCACGGTGGACGGTCGCCCGGCCGTCCTCGGCCAGGCCTTGACGGGCCGCGAGGAGGTGCGGGTCGACGGCCGGCGCGTGAAGCTCGCGCCGGCCCGGGCGCGCCGAGCGCACGGTTTTCTGGCGTACTACAAGCCCGCGGGCACGGTCACGACGCGCGACGACCCTGACCGGCGCGCCACCGTGTTCGACGCGCTGCCGGCCCCCAAGCGTGGCCGCTGGATCAGCATCGGCCGGCTCGACATCGCCACCTCGGGTTTGCTGCTCTTCACCACAGACGGCGAGCTCGCCCATCGGCTCATGCACCCGCGCTACGGTATCGAGCGCGAATACGCCGTGCGGCTGCTCGGGCAGCCGTCGCAGGAGCAGCTCGAGCGGCTGCGGCAGGGCGTCGAGCTGGAAGACGGCCCGGCGAAGGTGGAGTCGGTGGAGCCGCGGGGCGGCACCGGATCGAACGTCTGGTACCACGTGGTCGTGAAGGAGGGCCGCAACCGCGAGATCCGCCGGCTCTTCGAGGCGATCGGGCTGGTCGTCAGCCGGCTCATCCGGGTGCGTTACGGGCCCGTGGAGCTCGGGGAGCTGCGGCGGGGCGAGATGCGCCGGCTCGCACGGGCGGAGGTGGAGGCTCTGTACCGGGCCGTGGGAATGCACGACGGGCCCGCCAAGGCTGCGGCCGGAAAGCTTGCCGAGAGCGCGGCTCCTAGCCCGCACGGGGCGAGGCCGGCCACTGGGCGAGCGTCGCGCCGACGAGGATAACGGCTCCGGAGGCGACGAGCGGCCACGACAGGGATTCGCCGAGCAGCAGGGCCGCCATGGCCGTCGTGACGACCGGCTGCGCCAGCTGCCAGGCGGACATCCGGGCGATGCCGCCGTGGCCCAGCGCCCAGAACCAGGCGATATAGCCCACGAACGACGCGAGCACGGTCATGTACGCGATCGCGAGCCAGCCGGCCGCGTCGACGGCCGACCACTCCGTGCGCCCCGCGAGCAGCGCCACCACCGGCAGCAGCACCACGGCCGTCGTGCCGAGACCCCAGAACGTGGCCGCCCAGGTGCCGATGGCGGGCGCGAGCTTGCCGCCCGCGACGTAGCCGAAGGCGCATGCCAGCACGCCCGTGAGGATCAGCAGGTCCCCGATCATGCTGGCCTCGCGAGCCTCCGGCGCGCCCTCGCGATGGAAGATCAGGAACGCCGTGCCGAGCAGGGCCACCGCACCGCCGATCCACCAGCGGCGCCGCGGCCACGCTCGCTCGAGCGCCGCGGCCATGAGGCCGGTCACGATGGGGATCGTGGCGATGATGAACCCGGCGTGGTTGGCCGTCGTGAGGCCGAGGCCGAGCGAGAGGAACAGCGGCCAGAGCGCGAAGTTGCCGAGGCCCGAAAGCACGAGCAGCACACGCTGCCGTGCATCGCGCGGGAACGGCAGCTTGAGCGCGAGGGCGAGACCGCCGCCCAGCACCCCCGCGAGCAGCGAGCGCAGGATTCCGGCAGTGGCGGGATCGATGGTGGCGACGGCCACCTTGTTCGCGATGGGCGTCCCGCTCCACAGCAGGACAGTCGCGCCCGCGGCAGCGAGCACGGCGGCCTGCGGCCCCCGGCGGAACGACATGGATGCGCTACGCGACGCGCGGCGAAAACGGCTCGTGCGACGTCAGTTGGCGGCAATCTGCGCCTGCTCGCGCGCCACGAGCTCCTCGATCACGTCGAACCACTCCTCGTACGAGCGCACGTTCGCGCCCATGGTGACGTACTCGCCGTTCACCACCACGGTGGGCGTCGCGCCCACGCGGTAGCGGCGAACGAGCTCGTCCGCGCGGCGGAGCTTCGTGTGCACCGCGAACGAGTCGAAGGTGCTGTCGAACTGCTCGGCGCTCACGCCGAAGCGGCCGAAGAAGCTGCGCAGCTTGTCCTTGCTGTCGAGCAGATTGCGGTTGCGGTGGATCTCGTCGAAGAAGGGCTGGTGCATCTCCTCGACCTTACCGAGCGCCTCGGCCGTGTAATACGCCTGGGCGTGCAGCCGCGCGAGGTCGTTCCAGACGGCGGGGATGCGCACGAAGTTCACGTGGTCGGGCGCTTTCTCGACCCAGGCCTTCACGTACGGTTCGAAGGCGAAGCACCCCGGGCAGCTGTACATGAAGACTTCCGCCACCTCCACCTTGTCGGCGCTCGAGCTCGTGGACTGCGCCGGGCTCAGGCGCGTGTAGTGCGTGCCTTCCTGGAACCGGGACGACGGCGCGGGCGCCGCATCCGCCTGAGCGAGCTGGATGTCGCGCTGCGGGGACGGCTGGCGGGCCGGCTGGCCGGCCATCGTGCGCTCGGCGCTCGTCGTGGGGCTCGGCGGGGCTTCCTGGGTCTGTCGGCTCGCCGCGGCCCGCTCCGCCGCGGGCGCCGGCGCCTCGCCGCCGCAGCTCCATAGCACGGCGGCCAGGACGAGGGCCACCCCCAGTCTCGGAATCGCTCGTCGTCGTTGCATGGCTCGCACCCGTCGGGCTCGCTCGATCCAGGGGCACCGATGCTACCCCAAGGGCCGTGCCTCGGGCCACCGACGGCTGGGAACGGGCGCGCCTCCCGCAGGTCTGTCGCGGCGGCCCGGCGGGGGCGGCTTTTCAGGACCGGCGCTTCGTCAGCGAGGCCGACGATCGCGGCCGGAAAGCCGCCCCCACGGGCTTCGTTCGACGGCGCTGCGCGCTCCGCCGTTACAGCGTGTAGAGGTACCGCACGAGGTCCCGCTTCTCCTCGTCCGTGAGGCGCAGTCCGAGCACCAGGTTGAAGTACTCCACGGCGTCGTCCAGGGTCAGCAGCCGCCCGTCATGCAAATACGGGGGGCTGTCCTTGATGCCTCGCAGCGGGAACGTCTTCGTCGGGCCGCCGTCGGCCATCGCCCGCCCGTTGACGACCTCGGTCTCGTCGTAGAACCGCTCGGTCTTGAGGTCGTGCATGAAGTTGTCGCTGAAGATCGGCCACGTGTGACACTCGGCGCAGCGCCCCTTGCCGAAGAACACCGCCTCGCCGCGAAGCTCCGCCTCGGTGGCGAGAGACGGGTCGAGCCGGCCGAACGGGTCGAGCTTCGGGGCGGGCGGGAAGTCCAGGATCTCCTGGAACTCGGCCATGGCGTGCACCTCGCTGCCGCGCTCGAGGAAGTTCACGCCCTTCTTCTGGGCGACCACGATGTCGCCGTCGAAGTAGGCCGCGCGCTGCTCGAACTCGGTGAAGTCCTCCACGGTGCGCAGCGCCCGCTGCGAGCCGAACAGCCGCTGCTGATTCACGCCGCGCAACGTCGGCGTGTCGATGCGGCGGCGGAACGCCTGCGGGCGGATGTCGCCCACGAGGTGCGTGGCGGCGTTGGTATGGCCGTTCGCGTGACAGTCGAAGCAGGCCACGCCGCGGCTCGGCCGCTCGCTGCGCCGATCCTCGGTGAAGTTGAACTGTTGTTGAGGAAATTCAGTAACTAGCAGTCGTAACCCTTCGAGTTGCTTGGGATTCAGGATCCCGTTGAACAGCTCGTAGAAGTTCTGCGTGGTCACGAGCTGCCCCTGCGAGACGTCGCCGAGCTCGGGCCGCGTGGTGAGATAGATCGGCGGCGGGAACTCGGGTAGCAGGTGCTCGGGGAGGTCGAGTTCCACGTCGAAGCGGTTCAGGTCCCGGCCCTCCTGGCGCATGATCTCGGCGACGTGATTCTCCGGGAACACCATGCCGCCTTCCTCGTGGAACGGATGGGGCAGAGGCTTGAACCCCTCCGGAAAGAGGCCCCGTTCCTTGATCTCGGCCGGCGACATTTGAGCGAGCTCCTGCCAGGTCACCCCGCGAGGCAGCCGCACTCGTACGCCTCCTTGCACGGGCTTGCCGCCCGACATCGTCACGCCGTCCACTGGGCGGTCCGAGAGGTCGTAGCGCCGCTCGAGCAGCTCGCGCTGACGCGCCATGACCTCGGGCTTGCGGGCGCTCATCTCCTGGAACACTTCCTCGAACGGGCGTTCGATCGCGACCGGCGCATAGCTCGTCGCGCCTCGCTCCTCGAGGGGTGGATTCTGCTGGCGCCGCTGTTGTGCGCTCGAGGTGGTGAGCAGCACGACGGACAAGGCGATTGCGGCCGCGGCGCAGGCTGCTACGGCGGCGACAGTTCTGCTCTGCATGACAGCCTCCTGTCCGAATCGAAGCCTGTCGGCGAGCCCGACGCTTTGCAGATACCGTGCCAGCAACGCCGGCACGTCTGGCGCCGTTGGCGTTTTCGTACTAACGTGGCCGCCCGGCGCGGCCGGAAAACCGCGACGTCCACCGCATCGGAGGCATGCAATGGCAGCGAATGGAACCGACCTCGCGCTCGTCGAGCGTTGCACCGGCGTCGGCGAGCTTTCCGGCGACGGTCGCTCGCATCGCGGCGTGCGTTACGACGTGCGCCGCTTTCAAGGTATGGCGCGCTCGGGGCTGCCGGTGCCGGGGCTGTTCCGCATCGAGGGCTCGCTCGACGTATCGGACGTGCCCGACGCCGCCGAGCTGGTCGGCAAACCGCTGACGCTCACGCTGGAGGACGGCCGCGCGCTGCGCGTGACGCTAGCCGACGCGAGCGGCCGTGTGCTCGCGGAGGGCCACGGCCCGTCCCGCTGCTCCTGCTGCTGAGTCGCGGTAGCCCCGGCGGCTGCCGACGCGGTCGCGGCAGCGGGCGGCTGTCGGCCGCGGCTTCTGCGCCTCAAAGAAACCGCACGACGAGATACACGCCGATCATCGCGAAGGCGAGCGCGATCTTGGCCGCCGTGCCGAGCAACAACCCGATGGTCGCCCCCACGCCCGCGCGGCTCGCGGCCTGAAGCCCGCGGTCGCCGGAGAGCTCGCCCAGCACGGCGCCGACGAACGGCCCGAGCAGCACGCCGACGAAGCCGAAGAAGAGACCGACGACGGCGCCGAGCGTGGCGCCGATCACGGCACGCTTCGTGGCTCCGTAGCGGCGCGCGCCGAGCGCCCCCGCGAGGAAATCCACGGCCACCATGATCGCGGTCAGCACGCCGAGCGCGACGAGGGTGCCCGCGCCCACGTGGAAGAAGTCCTCCGCCCAGGCGAGCACGATGAACCCGCCGAGCATGAGCGGCGGCCCCGGCAGCGCGGGCAGCACCACGCCGAGCAAGCCGAGCACGACGAGCGTCACGCCGAGGATCGAGAGGAGTAGCGTGGTGGTCATGGAGCGGCCGGAAGGATCGCGACGGACGCCCAGGCTACCGCAAGTTGCGCCCGCGCACGCGCCGCGTACACGTCCTCAGCTGCAGGCCCCAACGGCGGATAAGCCCGGCGGGCGCCACGTGCGGATACCGGGGTTCCCGGCCGTCCGCTGCTCGAGCTCGTCGACTACGCGGTCGGCGCCGCCTGCGCACGGCAGCGTGAAGCGCAGCGTTTCCGCCTCCGTGTGGAGCGTGAGGTCGAGCAGTGCCTCGGACCCGGAACGAGCCCGGGCGCGCAGTCGGCCCACGCCGGTCGGGCGAGCAGCAGGGCAGCGAGCAGCGCGAGCAACCGAACCATGGCGAAGCGCCGAGGAGCGTCGTGGGGAGCTGCGGCGTAACGTAGACGCTTCCAGGGGCTGGAGCAACCGAACGGTCCCGGCCCCGGAGGCGAGGGCGCGATTGCGGGCCGTCGCCCCACGCACTAGGCTTTCTCGCTAAGCCGGAAAGGAGCTCGCATGGATCGCGAACCGATGCGCCCGTCGAGGCGCGCGAAGGCGTGGGTCGTGCTCGTTGCCTGCATCGGGCTCACGCCGGCGTCGCCGCAGGCCGCGAACGACGAGCCGTCCGCGCTCGCGGCGGCGTTCGACCTGGTCGTGGCCGGCCTCTCCCTCGGAACGGCCGCTGCCGGGCAGGGCCTCGCCATACTGCAGGCCGAGATGCGCCGTATCGATCCGGCGCTGCGCAACGCCGCCGCGCCCGCCCTGGCCGACTGGATCGTCGAATCGCGCGACGCGGCCCTGCGCGAAGGCGTGCAGCCCATCCCGCCCGAGATCCGCGCCAAGCTCCAGGGCTACGTGCCGCCGGAGGCGCTCGACCGCGTGCGCTTTCGCGTAGGAGGCGGCGGCGCGCTCTCGCTGCAGCAGAACCTGTTTCGCTCGGGCTACGTGCCGGCGGTCACGCTCGACCAGGTGATCGTGTTCCGTCGCGAGAAGGACGCGCGCGAGGACCTCGGTCTCTGGGTGCACGAGCTCAAGCACGTGATGCAGTATCGCGAGTGGGGCGTGGAGGGTTTCGCGCGGCGCTACGTCAGCGACTACAACGCCGTGGAGGAAGAGGCGCGCGCGTACCGCCGCACGTGGCACGCGAGGACGCTCGCCGCGCGTTGAGTGAATCGCGACGGCGAGCGCATCGCCGACCGCGCGTCACGTGCCCGTTTCCGGCTCGAGAACCTGCGGGTCGTCGTTCTTGGGATCGTTCACCCGTGTGGAAACGGGATACGCCGCCATGCGGGTGGGATCGAACGGCCGAAGCAGCGCGCGGGCGTTCTCCGTCCGCGGATCGAGCCACGCCGCGTAGTGAGCCGGATCGAGCACCAGCGGCATGCGGTCGTGAATGCCCTGCGCCACGCCCTTCGCGTCGGTGGTCACGATGCCGAAGTTGAGCTCCCAGTCGCCGCCTTCGTTCACTCTGCGCGCCGTCCACACGCCCGCGAACGCGAACGGCCGGTCGAAGTGCAGGTACCACGGCCGCTTGCGCTTGCCTTCGGTTTCCTGCCACTCGAACCAGCCGGTGGCGGGCACGAGGCAGCGCCGCTTCTCCGCCGCTTGGCGGAACGCCGCCGTGTCGAACAGCGTGTCGTCGCGGGCGTTGATCCAGCTTCGCTTGGCCCACTGCGGCCGGAACCCCCACACGAGCGGCTCCAGCACGTTGCGCCCTTCGCGCTTGCTGTAGCGAATCACCAGGCACGGCTGGCTCGGCGCGATGTTGTAGCGATGCACGGGCGCGAGGGACCGCCAGTCCTCCGGCCGCACGAGCGCGCCGAAGTGCTCCTCGAGATCCCGCGGCGTCGCGTTCAGCTCGTAACGTCCGCACATGTCCAGCCTCGCGGCACGACGAACACCCTTACGCTTGACGCTGTACGCAAAGACAGTGCTACCCTAGCACCGTGACCGACGAGAAGGCGACCCCCATGGAGATCCGCGCCGTCCAGCGTGACGGTCGCGTCTGGCTGCAGCAATACCGCCAGATTGGCCGTCCTTGGGAGTACGGCTGGGTAGACGTATGCGAAGTGCCGCGGCCGCCGATGACGGTCCGCGCGCTGAAGCCCCGAGACCCCGGAGTCGACCGCTGATGCCGCAGCCGGTCGGAGGCGGGCGGCGCGTGCCTACACGCCGGGGAACGAGAGATTGGAACGATCGAAAGGGCGGGAGCACGTGCTCCCGCCCGCGAAGCTGACGTTACCAGCGATTCCCGCCGTAGCCGCCGCCGTACCCGCCGCGGCCGCCGGACCCGCGTCCACCCTGGCCCATCGGCTTCTTCTGCTGCGGACGCGCCTCGTTGACCGTCATCGGGCGGCCTTGGTAGTCGGTGCCGTTCAGCTGCTCGATCGCGGCGCGCGCCTCGGCTTCGCTCGACATCTCGACGAAGCCGAAACCTTTGCTGCGGCCCGTGTCACGATCGGTGATGAGCTTTGCGGATTCGACGGTGCCGCACTGCCCAAACTTGGCGGCGAGGTCGTCTTCGGTGGTGGAGAACGGCAAGTTGCCGACGTATAGCTTTCTGCCCACAAATACCTCCTAACAGGGTCAAGGGCCAACTAGCAGAACCGTTTAAGGAGGAATCTGGGCGGAAAGGCCCGAAGGCTCGATGAACGGTTTACTGACGGTCGGCAGTATAACCCAATTCGTGCCGTCGACCAGAGACCCGCGTCCCCCTTCGTGCCGAGCCGGCGGCCCCGCCGGGTAGAATCGCGGGCGGTGGCGTCCCTCCTCGAGCAATTGCATATGCAAAAGTTGCTCCAACGGGCGGTTTCGCTCCGGCTCGGCTTGCACCAACGCCTCATCGCGGCGGCGGCCGCCGTTCTCCTCGGCCTCGCCGCGGCCCAGGCTCAGCAGTCGGCGCCGACCGCCGAGCCGGCTCGCGAGCTTCTGAACAGCGAGCGCATCGAGCAGCGCTTCGGCAGCTACGGCGTCGAGGTGCTGGAGAGCGGGCCGGTGCGCGTGTCCAACCTGTATAGCCTCCAAGCGGGCCGGCGCGTTTGCCGCACGTTCGCCGTCGTGCGCTATCCGAAGCGCGTGGAGCCGGCGTTCGCCCGCGAGCACGAGGCGATCCTCGCCGGCGGATCGATCGGCGCGGTGTTCGCCGCGGCCGGCTGGCGGGTCACGAAGCGTCATCTGCAGTACGGCGAGCTCGATTCGACGCGCCGCGTGGAGGCGCTCATGGGCGGGTTGCAGCCGTCGAAGCTCGCGGCGCACGTGTACGTGCTCGCCGTAGAGCGCGACGGCACCGCCTACGACTACGCCGTGATCGCCGAGGTGCATCACCCCGCCTATCTCACCGCCGAAGACTTGCCCGCCATCTACGGTCCCGCTCGGGCGGCGGGGGAGGATGCGTTGGCGAGCGCGATGCTCGAGCTCGCGGCGCAGAAGATGCGCTAGAGACACGCTGAGCGGACTTGGTGGGAGCGGCTTTCCAGCCGCGATCTTCGCGTCGCCGAACGAATAATCGCGCCTGGAAAGGCGCTCCCACCCGGCAGCCTAGCGCTACGTTGCCGGCTGCAGGTCGATGCGTTGGCCCCGCACGTCGCGACCCGCCGGGCCGAGGAGGTAGAGGTATGCGGGGACGAGCGTTTCCGGCGCGGGCAGCGTCTGCGGGTCCTCCGCCGGATACGCCTGCGCGCGCATCCGGGTGCGCGTCCGGCCCGGGTTCACGCAGTTCACGCGCACGCTCGTCTTCTCGAGCTCGTCGGCGAGGATCTGGAAGAGACCTTCGGTCGCGAACTTCGACACGCAGTAGGCGCCCCAATACGCGCGTCCGCGATGACCCACGGTGCTGGTCGTGAAGAGCAGCGACGCGTCCGCCGAGCGCTTCAGCAGCGGCAGCAGCGTGCGCGTGAGCACGAACTGCGCCGTCACGTTCACGTGCATCACGCGCTGCCACAGGGCCACGTCGTAATGCTCGATGGGGCTCAGCACGCCGAGGACGCCCGCGTTGTGCAGCAGCCCGTCGAGTCGCCCGTAACGCGACTCCACGGCTTCCGCGAGCGCCTGATATTCCGCTCCCTGCGCGCGCTCGAAGTCGAGCTGCGCCACCGACGGCTCTGGACCTAGCGCGCGCAGCTCCTGGTAGAGCGCCTCGAGGGCCCGCTCGCTGCGTCCGTGCAGCACGGCGGTCGCGCCGTGCTGCACGAGACCGCGGGCCACGGCGCGGCCGATGCCGGACGTGGCGCCGGTCACCATGATCACGCGGCCGGCGAGCGCGTCCGGCCCGGGCGAGTAACTGCGCCAGCCGTCGCTCATGCGCGCTCCGTCTCCGTCTTCTGCTCGATCGTCACCTCGATCTCCACGCTCGGGTCGTCGGCCGTGCCGGCGCTCTCGGCGATCGCGGGCTCGCGCGGCTCGTCGCTCACGGGCTGCAAGGCTCCGAGCCGCTGCTTCGGCTGCACGCCGAGATCGGTGAAGCGGCGGGCGGCCGGCAGCACCATGCGCTCGAGCGATCCCACGCCCGAGTTGAACGCCCGCACGGCGTCGCCCAGGGCCTTGCCCATGCCGGCGAGGTGACCCGAGAACGTGACGAGCCGCTCGTAGAGCTGGACGGCCAGGCCGCGGAGCACGGCCGCATTCTCGGCGAGCGCCACCTGCTGCCAGCCGTAGGCCACGGCTTTGAGAAGCGCCACGAAGCTCGTCGGCGTGGCGAGGATCACGTTCTGCCGCAGCGCCTCGTCGAGCAGCGCGGGACGCTCGGCGAGCGCGGCGGAGAGGAACTGGTCGCCGGGGATGAACATGATGACGAACTGGGGGCTCGACTCGAACTGCGCCCAGTACGACTTGCTCGAGAGCTCGCGCACGCGGTTCGCCACGATGGCGGCGTGCCGCTCGAGCGCCGCGCGTCGGTCGGCGTCGGTGGCGGCCTCGGTGGCCTCGAGATACGCGTCGAGCGGCGTCTTCACGTCCACGACGAGCCGGCGGTTCTCGGGCAGGTGCACGATGAGGTCCGGCCGCACGGCGCCGGTGGCGGTGGGCTGGTAGCTCTGGGTCACGAAGTCGCAGTGCTCGACCATGCCGGCCAGCTCCACGAGCCGCCGCAGCGTGATCTCGCCCCATTGGCCGCGCACCTCCGGCCGGCGCAGCGCGTTGACGAGGTTGCGCGTCTCGGCGGAGAGCATCTGGTGGCTCTCGGCCATCGCCTGCAGCTGCGCGGCGATCGCCCCGTGGCTCTCGCGGCGCGCCTTCTCGAGCTCCTGCAGCTGGGCTTCGGTGCGGGCGAGCGCGTCGCGGATGGGCCGCACGAGATTGTCGATCGCCTGCTCGCGGGCCGCGAGCTCACTCTTCGCCCGCTCGGTGTGCACCGTGAGGTTCTCGCGGGCGAGCCGCAGGAACGCCTCGGAGTGGCTCTGGAACTGCTCGTTGGCGAGCCGGCCGAACGCCGTGCTCAATCGCTCGGTGGCGAGCGCGAGCGCGCGCTCGCGCTCCTCTTCGAGGTGCTTCTGGCTCTTGAGCTCCGCCTCCTTGAGCGCGAGCGCGTGCTTCAGGCGCTGCCGGCCCCAGAGCCCCGCGAGCCAGCCGACGAGCAGGCCTGCTCCGGCCGCGATGAGCACGTAGAAGAGCGGCACCGGCGTCGTCCACTCGAGCGCCGTCACGGTGCGCAACTCCCCGCCAATGAGGCCACCGCGCGCACGAGGTCGTCCGGCCGCTCGAGCAGGGCGTCTGCGCCCCACGCCCGCACGTCCTCGTCGGGCCGGATGTAGCCATAGGTGGCCGCGATCGTCGCCATGCCCGCGGCCTTGCCGGCCGCGATGTCGCGCGGCGAATCGCCCACGTAGCAGCAGCGCGCGGCGGGCACGCCGAGCTCCCGCGCCGCGAGCTCGAGCGGGGCGGGGTGGGGCTTGCGCTGCGGCAGGCGATCGCCGCTCACGACCGTGCGAGGAAGGTCGCGGATGCCGAGCCGCTCGAGGAGCGGCATGGTCATGGCGTGAGGCTTGTTGGTCACGATGCCCCAATTCTCGCCAATCGCCTCAACGATATCGTCTATCTCTATGAAAAGGCGGGTGGCTATGCAGACGTCGGCCGCGTAGAGCTCCACGAAGCGGGCCCGTAGCGCGGCCGTCTCCTCGGGCGAGAGATCGCCGCCGAATCCGAGCCGGATGAGCCCGAGCGCGCCGTTCGACGCTTCGTTGCGGGCGATCGCGTACGGCATGCGCGGCCGGCCCTGCTCGGCGAGCATCCGGTTCAGCACGGCCACGAGATCCGGCGCGCTGTCCACGAGCGTGCCGTCGAGATCGAACAGCAGCGCCTCCACCGTCACGCCGCCTCCGGCTTCACGGCGTGCGCGAGGTAGTTCACGTCCACGTTGCCGCCGAGCGTGCAGGCGCCGGTGAGCAGGTTGTAGTGCAGCCCCGTGAGGTCGCGCAGCGCGAGGCCGGCCGCCCGGCACGCGCGCGCGAGCTCCGACGGCCGGATGAGCTTCACGTATTCGTGCGTGCCCCGAGGCAGGAGGCCCAGCACGTACTCGGCGCCCACGATCGCCAGCAGAAAGCTCTTCAGATTGCGGTTGATGGTGGAGAAGAACGCGGAGCCGCCGGGCTTGAGCGCTCGCGCGCAGGCCGCCACCACCTCGTCGGCGTTCGGCACGTGCTCGAGCAGCTCGAGGCACGTGACGACGTCGAACGCGCCGGGCTCGCGCGCCGCGATCTCGGCCGCGGACGCGCAGACGTATTCGATGGCGAGCCCTTGGGCCGCCGCATGCTCGCGTGCCGCCTCGAGGCCAGGCGCCGCGAGATCGATGCCGACGACGCGTGCGCCGCGCCGGGCGAGCGCCTCGGCGAGGATGCCGCCGCCGCAGCCCACGTCGAGCACGCGTGCGCCGTTCAGGGCGACGCGCTCCGCGATGTAGTCGACGCGCAGCGGATTGATGTCGTGCAGCGTCTTGAACGGGCCGTTCGGGTCCCACCACGCGGCCGCACGAGCCGCGAACTTCTCGAGCTCCGCGCGATCGGCGGTCCGCGGCGCCGCGGGGCCCGCCGCATCTGTCGTGCTTTCGTTCACCGCCACTCCGAAAGGCGCGCACCCCAGTAGTCCGCGCGCTCCGCCACCGCGCGCGGATCCATGCGCACGAGCTCCCCGTCCGCGACGAGGTGCTCGCCCGCCACCCACACGTCCGTCACCTGGTCGCGGGACGCAGAGTAAACGAGGTGCGAAAGCGGATCGAGCACGGGCCGCAGCGCGGGGGGCGAGAGATCGATGCAGAGCAGGTCGGCGGCCTTGCCGGGCACGATGGAGCCAACCTGCTCGTCGAGGCCCATCGCGCGCGCACCGCCCAGGGTCGCCATGGCGATGGCGGCACGAGCCGGCACGGCGGTGGCGTCGCCCGCCACGTGCTTCGCGAACAGTGCCGCGAGCTCCATCTCGCTCAAGACGTCGAGCCGGTTGTTGCTGGCCGCGCCGTCGGTGCCGAGCGCCACGTTCACGCCGGCCGCGAGCAGCGCGCCCACGGGGCAGGCGCCGCTCGCGAGCTTGAGGTTCGAGCGAGGGCAGTGCACCACGCTCGCCCCCGCGCGCGCCAGCGTCTCGATCTCCGCAGGCAAGAGCTGCGTCGCGTGCACGGCCGCGAGCGCGCTCGTCACGAGGCCCAGTGCCTCGAGCCGGGCGAGCGGCCGTCTGCCCGTGTCGCGCACGGCCGCGGCCACCTCGTGCGCCGTCTCGTGCACGTGCATGTGGATGGGCACGCCGAGCTCGTCGGCGAGCGTGCGGATCTTGGCGAGCGTCGCGTCGGCCACGCTGTAGGGCGCGTGCGGCGCGAAAGCGGTGGTGACGAGCGGCTCGCCCTTGAAGCGGTCGTGCACCGCGAGGCCCTTCTGCAGGTACTCGTCGGCGTGCGACGCCCAGGCCGTGGGCATCTCGATGGCGATCATGCCGAGCACGGCGCGCATGCCGCACTCGATGGCCACCTCGCCCACCACGTCCGGGTAGTAATACATGTCGGCGAAGCAGGTGACGCCGCCGAGCAGCATCTCCGCGATCGCGAGGCGCGTGCCGTCCGCCACGAACTCGGGGGTGATGCAGCGCGACTCGGCCGGCCAGATCCGCTCGTTGAGCCAGCGGTCGAGGTGCAGGTCGTCGGCGAAGCCGCGCATGAGGCTCATGCCGGCGTGGGTGTGCGCGTTCACGAGCCCGGGCAGGAGCACGTGGTGCGGGCGCTCGTGGCGGACGTCTGGCTCGAAGCGCGCGTCGGCCTCGTCCTGCGGCAGCACGGCGACGATCCGCCCCTTGTCCACCGCCACGGCGAGGCCGCGCTCGGCCTCGACGGCCGGCTCCACCCTGACGAGCCAGCCGGGCCGGATCAATGCGTCGATGCGCTGTGGCAACTCGGTATCCCGAGGTTACGGTTGCGATCCCGCCGTCCCGGCCTCTCGCGCGGCGCGCTCCACCCATTCGAGCGCGCGCGCGATGCGGCGCAGCGTGCGCTCCTTGCCGGCGAGCACGAGCGTGATGCCGATGGGCGGCGAGGCGGCGCGGCCCGTGACGGCCACGCGCAACGGCTGCGCCACCTTGCCGAGCTTGAGCCCGAGGCGCTCCGCCACGCCGTGGACGGCCTGCTCGATCGGCGCCTCGGACCAGTCGTCAAGGCCGCCGAGCGCGTCCGCGAGGGCCGCGAGCACGCCGTGCGCGGCAGGCGTGAGGTGTGTCCGGGCCGCCTTCGGGTCGAGCTGCTCGATCTCCTGGTAGTAGCAGTGCGCCTGCTCCGCCATCTCGCGCATCGTCTGGCTGCGCTCCCGCAGCGCCGCCACGGTCAGCGCGAGCGGCGGCCCGTTCGCCGGGTCGACCCCCTGCCGTTCGAGCTGCTCGGCGAGCAGGGCGACGAGCTGCTGCTCCGGGGCCCGCATGATGTGCTGCTGATTGACCCACAGCAGCTTCTTCGGGTCGAAGCTCGCCGCCGAGCGGGAGACCCTGTCGAGATCGAAGTGCTCGATGAGCTCGTCGACGGAGAAGATCTCCTGGTCTCCGTGCGACCAGCCGAGCCGCGCCAGGTAGTTCAGGAGCGCCTGCGGCAGGAAGCCCATCTCGCGGTACTCGAGGATGTTCACGGCGCCGTGGCGCTTCGAGAGCTTCGTGCCGTCCGGGCCGTGGATCATCGGCAGATGGGCGTAGGCCGGCGGCTCCACGTCGAGCGCCCGGAACAGGTTGATCTGGCGGGGCGTGTTGTTGACGTGGTCGTCGCCGCGGATCACGTGGGTGATGCGCATGTCGGCGTCGTCCACCACGACGCTGAAGTTGTACGTGGGCGTGCCGTCGGAGCGCAGGATTACGAGGTCGTCGAGCTCCGCGTTGGCGAACACGATGCGCCCCTTCACGAGGTCGTCCACCACGACCTCGCCGTCGAGGGGGTTCTTGAAGCGCAGCGCGGGCGCCACGTCGGGCCGCACGCGGTCGCCGGCGCGACAGCGGCCGTCGTAGCGGGGCTTCTGCCCCTTCGCGAGGGCCTCCGCCCGCATGGCCTCGAGCTCCTCGCGGGTGCAGTAGCAGCGGTAGGCCTTGCCCTCGGCGAGCAGCCGGTGGGCCGCCTCGCGATGGCGCTCCAGCCGCTGCGTCTGATAGAAGGGGCCCTCGTCGGCGTCGAGGCCCACCCAGGCGAGCCCCTCGAGGATGGCGTCCACCGCGGCCTGCGTGGAGCGCTCGCGGTCCGTGTCCTCGATGCGCAGGATGTACGTGCCGCCGTGGTGGCGGGCGTAGAGCCATGCGTACAGCGCCGTGCGGACGCTGCCGATGTGCAGATACCCCGTGGGGCTCGGCGCGAAACGGGTGCGAACTGGGCTGCCGTGGGACATGGCGGTTGATGATACCAGCCGCGTGCAGCGCGCCGCGCGTGCGCCCGCGAGCCGCCGTGCCCGTCGCGCGCACACTCTGCGCCGCGTCCAGCGCGACGTCGCGCGCTCGCGCGTAGCGCCCACGCCCGATCGTCGCGACACCCCGTTCGCCGCTCCGGTTGTGCTAGAATTTCGCATCAGACTCTTTCATCTGTGGGATCAGTTCACGGGCCGGGCAAGGCCGCGGATCGCAAGGTCGCCGGCGTGGCCCGACCAGCTCGCATCTCATTGAAACACAAGGATCTTCCGGCGCCTCCCGGGCGCGGGGGCGGGCAACTGTTTTGAGCGGCGCGTATGGCTGAAGCGGGTAAGGAAGTTCTGCCGGTCAATCTCGAAGACGAGATGCGGCAGTCATACCTCGATTACGCGATGAGCGTGATCGTGGGCCGCGCGCTGCCCGACGTGCGCGACGGGCTGAAGCCCGTGCATCGCCGCGTGCTGTACGCGATGCGCGAGCTCGGCAACGACTGGAACCGCCCCTACAAGAAGTCCGCCCGCGTGGTGGGCGACGTCATCGGTAAGTACCACCCGCACGGCGATGCGGCCGTGTACGAGACCATCGTGCGCATGGCGCAGCCGTTCTCCATGCGCTACATGCTGGTGGACGGGCAGGGCAACTTCGGGTCGGTGGACGGCGACGCCCCGGCGGCCATGCGCTACACCGAGGTGCGCATGGCGCGCATCGCGCACGAGCTGCTCGCGGACATCGACAAGGAAACGGTCGACTTCGCTCCGAACTACGACGAGAGCGAGCGGGAGCCCACCGTCCTCCCCACGCGCATTCCGAACCTGCTGATCAACGGCTCGTCGGGCATCGCCGTCGGCATGGCCACCAACATCCCGCCCCACAACCTGGGCGAGGTGGTGGACGCGTGCCTCGCGCTCCTCGAGAACCCGAGTCTCGGCGTCTCGGATCTGATCAAGCACATCCCGGGGCCGGACTTCCCCACGGCCGGCCGCATCCACGGCCTCGAAGGCATCGTGAGCGCGTACAGCACCGGCCGCGGCCGCGTGTACGTCCGGGCGCGCACCCACATCGAGGAAATCGACGACCGCGGCCGCGAGGCCATCGTCGTCACCGAGCTGCCGTACCAGGTCAACAAGGCTCGGCTCATCGAGAAGATCGCCGAGCTCGTGCGCGAGAAGAAGCTCGACGGCATCTCGGAGCTGCGCGACGAGTCCGACAAGGACGGCATGCGCATCGTCATCGAGCTCAAGCGCGGCGAGCTCTCCGACGTGGTGCTGAACAACCTCTTCAAGCAGACACCGCTGCAGAGCGTGTTCGGCATCAACATGGTGGGGCTGGTGGACGGCCAGCCGCGGCTGCTCACGCTCAAGGAGCTGCTGGAAGCCTTCCTGCGCCACCGGCGCGAGGTCGTCACGCGGCGCACGATCTACGATCTGCGCAAGGCGCGCGAGCGGGCGCACGTGTTGGAAGGCTTGATGGTCGCGCTCGCCAGCATCGACGCCGTCATCGAGCTCATCAAGACGTCGCCGTCGCCGGCGGACGCGAAGGCGCGCCTCACCGGGCGCGTCTGGCCGCCCGGCGCGGTCACCCAGATGCTCGCGCGCGCCGGCGCCGAGGCCACGCGGCCCGAGGGTCTCGCGGCGGATCTCGGGTTGAGCGATGCGGGGTATCGTCTTTCGCCCGAGCAGGCCCAGGCGATCCTCGACCTGCGCTTGCAGCGCCTCACCGGCCTCGAGCAGGACAAGATCGCGAGCGAGTACGGTGACATCATCGAGGCCATCCAGAGCTACATCGAGATCTTGTCGAATCCCGACAAGCTCCAGGAGGTCATCCGCAACGAGCTGCTCGAGGTGCGGCAGCAATACGCGGATCCGCGGCGCACCGAGATCGTCGAGGACTACAGCGACCTCACCATCGAGGACCTCATTCCCGAGGAGGCGCTCGTGGTGACGCTGTCGCGTGCGGGCTATGCGAAGGCGCAGCCGGCCGAGGCGTACCGCGCGCAGCGCCGCGGCGGGCGAGGGCGCACGGCGGCGCGCCTCAAGGACGAGGATTTCATCGACCAGCTATTCGTCGCGAACTCGCACGACACGCTGCTCTGCTTCTCGAGCCGCGGCAAGGTCTACTGGCTCAAGGTGTACCAGGTGCCGCAGGCCGGGGCCGCGTCGCGCGGCCGGCCGATGGTGAACCTGCTGCCGCTCGAGGAGGGCGAGCGCATCAACGCCGTGCTGCCCATCAAGGCGTTCGAGGACGACCGGTTCGTGTTCTTCGCGACGAGCCGCGGCACGGTGAAGAAGACGCCGCTGCCCGCGTTCTCGCGCCCGCGCAGCAACGGCATCGTGGCGCTGGAGCTCAGGCCCGACGACCGGCTCATCGGCGCGGGCCTCACCGACGGCAACCAGGACATCATGCTGTTCTCGAGCGGCGGCAAGGCCATCCGCTTCCCGGAGGCGGACGTGCGGCCGATGGGGCGCGCGGCCGCGGGCGTGCGGGGGCTCAAGCTCGCCGACGAGGGCGACGAGGTCATCGCGCTCAGCATCGTGAGCGGCTCGGAAGGGCTCCTGTTCACGGCGTGCGAGAACGGCTACGGCAAGCTCACGCCGCTCGCGGAGTTCCCGGTGCAGGGCCGCGGCGGCCAGGGCGTCATCTCCATCCGCACCACCGAGCGCAACGGCCGGGTCGTGAGCGCGCTCAACGTCTCGCCCGAGGACGAGCTCATGCTCATCACCTCCACCGGCACGCTCGTCCGCACGCCCGTGTCCGACATCTCGGTGATGGGCCGTAATACGCAGGGAGTGCGTCTGATCCGTCTCGAGGAAGGCGACCGGCTGGTCGGCGTCGACCGCGTCGAAGGCCTCCAGGAGGAAGGCAACGGCGGGGGCGACGGCGCCGGCAATGGCGCCGGCGGCGGCGAGGCGGAAAGCTGACGCTGGAGGGAATCATGCGTCGTGTCCACAACTTCAGCCCGGGGCCCGCGATGCTCCCGGAAGCGGTGCTCGTCAAGGCTCGCGAGGAGCTGCTCGACTGGCAGGGCACCGGCATGTCCGTGATGGAGGTGAGCCATCGCGGCAAGCACTTCGTCGAGTTCGCGGCGCGCGCCGAGCGCAACCTGCGCGAGCTGCTCGGCGTGCCCGACCACTACAAGGTGCTGTTCCTGCCGGGCGGCGCCACGCTGCAGTTCGCCTCCGTGCCGCTCAATCTCGCGCCGCCGGGTGCGACGGTGGACTACGTCATCACGGGCAATTGGGGCAAGAAGGCGGCGGACGAGGCGGCCCGCTACGCGACGGTGAACGTGGCGGCGGACGCGAAGGACAGCAACTACACCACGATCCCCGATCCCGCCACGTGGCGCGTGTCGGAGAAGGCCGCCTACCTGCACTACACGCCCAACGAGACCATCTACGGCGTCGAGTTCCAGGACATTCCGGAGGTGTCGGACGCGCCGCTCGCGGCGGACTTCTCCTCCACCATCCTCTCGCGGCCGCTCGACGTCTCGCGCTTCGGCGTGATCTACGCGGGCGCGCAGAAGAACATCGGCCCGGCGGGGCTCGCGCTCGTGATCGTGCGCGAGGACCTGATCGGCCGCGCGCGCCGCGAATGCCCCGGCGTGATCGACTACGCCACGATGGCGAAGCACGACTCCATGTGGAACACGCCGCCCACGTTCGGCTGGTATCTCGCGGGGCTCGTGTTCGAGTGGCTCAAGGAGCAGGGCGGCCTCGCGGCCATGGCCGAGCGCAACCGCCGCAAGGCCGAGAAGCTGTACGCGGCCATCGACGAGTCGTCGCTCTACCGCAACCCCGTGGACAAGCGCTATCGCTCGTGGATGAACGTGCCGTTCACGCTGGCGGATCCGTCGCTCGATCAGCGCTTCCTGCAGGAGGCCGAGCAGGCCGGCCTCACGAACTTGAAGGGCCACCGCTCGGTGGGCGGCATGCGCGCGAGCCTGTACAACGCCATGCCGGAGGAAGGCGTGGATGCGCTCGTCGCGTTCATGAAGGATTTCGAGCGGCGCGCCTGACCGGTCATGTTCAAGATCCTCACGCTCAACAACATCGCGCTCGCGGGGCTGCAGCGTCTGCCCCGCGACCGCTACGAGTGCGCATCCGAGATCGGCCATCCGGACGCGATCCTGGTGCGCTCGGCCGACATGCGCTCGATGGAGATCCCCGACAGCGTGCTCGCCGTCGGGCGCGCGGGCGTCGGCGTCAACAACATCCCCGTCGAGGCGCTCACCAAACGCGGCATTCCCGTGTTCAACGCGCCGGGCGCGAACGCCAACGCCGTGAAGGAGCTCGTGCTCGCCGGTCTGCTCATGGCCGCACGCAACCTGCCGGCCGCCTGGGAATACGTGCGCGGGCTCGAGGGCTCGGGCGCCGAGCTCGAGCGGGCCGTCGAAGCCGGCAAGAAGCAGTTCGTCGGCTTCGAGCTGCCGCGGCGCACGCTGGGCGTCGTGGGGCTCGGCGCCATCGGCGTGGAGGTGGCGAACGCATCGGCGGACCTCGGCATGCGCGTGTTCGGCTACGACCCCGAGATCACGGTGCAGCGGGCCTGGCAGCTGTCCTCGGCGGTGCAGCAGGCTCACAATCTGGACGAGCTCTTCAGCCGCTCGGACGTCGTCACCTTGCACGTGCCGCTCACGCCCGACACCCGGCACCTCGTGAGCCGCGAGCGGTTGAAGCTCATGCCGCGCGGCTCGGTGCTGCTCAATTTCTCCCGCGCGGAGATCGTCGACGAGGACGCGGTGCTCGAGGCGCTCGGCGCCGGCAAGCTCGCGTCGTACGTCACGGACTTCCCTTCGCGCGCGCTGATCGACCACCCCAAGGCGATCTGCCTGCCGCATCTCGGCGCGTCCACGCGCGAGGCGGAGGAGAACTGCGCCGTCATGGTGGTGGACAACCTGCGCGAGTACCTCGAGCACGGCAACGTGACGCGCTCGGTGAACTTCCCCGACGCCGTGCTGCACCGCTCGCGCCCGTACCGCATCGCGGTGCCGCACGCGAACGTGCCGGCGATGGTCGCCCAGATCCTGTCGGCGGTGGCGGCGGAAGGGATCAACGTCGCGAACCTGCTGAACCAGTCGCGGGGGCCGATCTCCTACACCCTCGTGGACCTCGACGCTCCGGTCAGCGAGTCGACGCTCGCCCGCATCCGCGCCATCGATGGCATACTCTCGGTCCGCGTCATGCCGCTCGTCGAGGCGTGACATGAACGACAAGGCCGGCACGGATCACGAGGCTGCGCTCGCCGAGCTGCGGAACGAGATCGACCGCATCGACGCCGAGATCCAACGGCTGATCTCGGAGCGTGCCCGCTGCGCGCAGCGAGTGGGCGAGCTCAAGGGCCTCTCCAAGACGGCGGACTTCTATCGCCCCGAGCGCGAGGCGCAGGTGCTCCGCAAGGTGGTGGAGCGCAACACCGGGCCGCTGCGCAACGAGGAGCTCGTGCGGCTGTTCCGCGAGATCATGTCCGCGTGCCTCGCGCAGGAGGAGCCGCTCAAGGTGGCGTACCTCGGGCCCGAAGGCACCTTCACGCAGTCGGCGGTGCTCAAGCACTTCGGCCACTCCGTGCGGGCGCTGTCGGTGCCCACGATCGACGAGGTGTTCCACGAGGTGGAGGCGGGCATCGCCGACTTCGGCGTGGCGCCGGTGGAGAATTCCACCGAGGGCACGGTCACCCACACGCTCGACATGTTCATCACTTCGCCGCTCAAGATCTGCGGCGAGGTGGAGCTGCGCATCCATCAGCACCTCATGGGGCGCATGAAGGAGATCGGGCAGATCAAGCGCATTGCCAGCCACTCGCAGTCGTTCGCCCAGTGCCGCACGTGGCTCAACCAGTATCTGCCCAACGTCGAGCGCGTCGTGGTGTCGAGCAACGCCGAGGCCGCCCGCCGGGCGCGGGACGAGGAGGGCACGGCGGCGCTCGCGGGCGACGCAGCGGCCGAGGTGTACGACCTGCGGATACTGTTCAGCAACGTCGAGGACCAGGCGGACAACACCACGCGGTTCCTCGTGGTCGGCCGCAAGCTCTTCCCCCCGAGCGGCGACGACAAGACCTCGCTGCTCGTCTCGGCCACCGGCACCGAGGGGCCCGGCGTGCTCATGCACCTGCTCGAGCCCCTGGCGCGGCACGGCGTGAGCATGACGCGCATCGAATCCCGGCCATCGCGCCGGCGCAAATGGGACTATGTGTTTTTCGTGGACGTGGAAGGCCACGCGGAGGACGAGCCGGTGCGCAAGGCGCTGGAAGAGGTCAAAGCAAAATCAAGCCTATTCAAGATCTTGGGATCGTATCCTAAGGCAGTGATTTAGGTTAGAACGGCCTTGGCCCGAGCGCCCGACCGTCTCCTCGTCGAACCCGTGGCCCGCGTCGGCGGCGTCCTCGCGGTGCCCGGCGACAAGTCGATCTCCCACCGCGCGATCATGCTGGGCGCCCTGGCGGAGGGCGAGACGCGCGTGCGCGGCTTCCTGCGCGGCGAGGACTGCCTCGCCACGCTGGCCGCCTTTCGCGCGATGGGCGTGCCGATCCGCGACGAGGGCGGCGAGGTGACGATCGAAGGCGTGGGCCTCCACGGCTTGCAGCCCCCTCAGGGCGTGCTCGACCTCGGCAACTCGGGCACGGCCATCCGTCTGATGACCGGTCTGCTCGCGGGGCAGCGCTTCGACAGCGAGCTCACGGGCGACGAGTCGCTGCGGCGCAGGCCCATGGAGCGCGTGGCCGCGCCGCTCAGGCTCATGGGCGCCGCCATCGAGACGCGGGACGGCAAGCCGCCGATCCGCATCCGAGGCGGGCGGCGCCTGCGCGGCATCGACTACACGCTGCCCGTCGCGAGCGCCCAGGTGAAGTCCGCGCTGCTGCTGGCTGGGCTCTACGCCCAGGGACCGACGACCGTGCACTCTCCCGGCGTGACCCGCGATCACACCGAGGTCCTGCTCGCCGCCATGGACGCGGACGTGCGCGTGGGGCCCGACCGGGTGGTGCGCCTGCGCCCCGGCCGGCTGCTGCATGCGCTCGATCTCGAGGTGCCGGGCGACTTCTCGTCCGCCGCGTTCTTCCTCGTGGCCGGGTGCCTCGGCGCCGACGACGGGCTCGTGCTGCGCAACGTCGGCATCAACCCCACCCGGACCGGGCTGCTCGAGATCCTGCGGGCCATGGGCGCCGACATCGAGCTCCGGGATCGCCGCGCGGCCGGCGGGGAGCCCGTGGCGGACCTGCTCGTGTGCAAGCGTCCGCTGCGCGGCGTGGACGTGCCGCCCGAGCTCGTGCCGCTCGCGATCGACGAGTTTCCGGCGCTGTTCGTGGCGGCCGCGGGCGCCGCGGGCAGGACCACCGTGCGCGGGGCCGAGGAGCTGCGCGCCAAGGAAAGCGATCGCATCGCCGTGATGGCGGAGGGGCTGCGCACTCTCGGCGCCGCGGTCGAGGAACTGCCGGACGGTTTGGTGATCGAAGGAGGACGGCTCGGCGGCGGCACGATCGACAGCCGCGGCGACCATCGGGTGGCCATGTCCTTCGCCGTGGCGAGCCTCATCGCGGAGGCGCCTATCGAGATCCTGCACACGGCCGAGGTGGCGACGTCCTTTCCAGGGTTCGTGGAAACCGCCGCCATGGCCGGCCTGCGCGTCACGGGCTCCGGGGGCAGGGAATGAGCCCTCGGGGCGGCGCGTCCGGCGGCGTCCCGGTCATTACCATCGACGGCCCCACCGGCTCGGGCAAGGGGACGATCAGCCGTGCATTGGCCGTGCGGCTCGGCTGGCACCTGCTCGACAGCGGCGCGCTCTACCGGCTCGTGGCGCTCGAGGCGCAGCGCCGGGGAGTGCCGCTCGACGATGGGACGCGGCTCGCGGCGATCGCCGAGGGCCTGGACGTGACCTTCGGCGACCCCTCGGGCGAGGAGCGGGTGCTGCTCGCGGGCGAGGACGTGACGGCGGCGTTGCGAACCGAGGAGTGCGGCGCCGGGGCGTCCCAGGTGGCGGCCCTGCCGGAGGTGCGCTCGGCGCTGCTTGCGCGCCAGCGGGCGTTCGCCCGCCCCCCGGGGCTCGTGGCCGACGGCCGGGACATGGGCACCACGGTATTCCCCGATGCCGTCTTGAAGGTGTTTTTGACGGCCAGCGCCGAGGAGCGGGCTCGCCGTCGATATAAGCAGTTGAAAGAAAAGGGGATTGATGTTAGCCTGCCCGACCTTTCCTGGGACATTGCCCAACGGGACAGGCGCGACGCAAACCGTGCGGTGGCGCCGCTCAGACCCGCGGACGATGCACGGCTGCTCGACTCCACGAGCCTTTCGCCCGAGGAAGTGATAGCCCGTATTGAGACGTGGCTGAAGGCTACGCGCGGCTGAGCGAGCTGAACAGGGTGCGACCGGCACGGAAGCCGGGCGCGAGGAATCAACTGGACCACCAACGCGGGATGCGGCGGTGATGAGGTATCAAAACTCACATCATGACTGAATCGTTTGCACAACTGCTCGAAGAGAGCCTGTCCCAACAGAACATCAAACCCGGCGCGATCATCACGGGCCGGGTGGTCGAAGTGAACAACGACGTCGTGATCGTCAACGCGGGGCTGAAGAGCGAGGCGGTGATCCCCGCCAATCAGTTCTACAACGATCGCGGCGAGCTCGAGGTGAAGGTCGGCGACGAGGTCGAGGTGGCGCTCGACACCGTCGAGGACGGCTTCGGCGAAACGCGCCTGTCGCGCGAGAAGGCGAAGCGCACGCGCACCTGGGCCCGCCTCGAGGAGGCGTTCCAGAAGGGCGAGGTGGTCACCGGCACGATCAGCGGCCGCGTGCGCGGCGGCTTCACGGTGGACATCGATCTCGTGCGCGCGTTCCTGCCGGGCTCCCTCGTGGACGTGCGGCCCATCCGCGATCCCGCCACGCTCGAGGGCCAGACGCTCGAGTTCAAGGTCATCAAGCTCGACCAGAAGCGCAACAACGTGGTGGTCTCCCGCCGCGCGGTGGTGGAGGCCGAGTACAGCGCCGAGCGCGAGACGCTGCTCAAGAACCTGCACGAGGGCAGCGTGCTCAAAGGCGTGGTGAAGAACCTGACGGACTACGGCGCGTTCGTGGACCTGGGCGGCATCGACGGCCTGCTCCACATCACCGACATGGCCTGGAAGCGGGTGAAGCACCCGTCCGAGGTGGTCCAGGTGGGCCAGGAGCTCGAGGTCAAGGTGCTCAAGTTCGACCGCGAGCGCAACCGCGTGTCGCTGGGGTTGAAGCAGCTCGGCGCAGATCCGTGGGCGGACCTCGCGCGCCGCTACCCGCCCGGCACGCGCCTCTTCGGCAAGGTCACGAACATCGCCGACTACGGCTGCTTCGTGGAGATCGAGGAAGGCGTCGAAGGCCTCGTGCACGTCTCCGAGATGGATTGGACGAACAAGAACGTCAATCCGCACAAGGTCGTGCAGATCGGTGACGAGGTCGAGGTCATGGTGCTCGACATCGACGAGGAGCGTCGCCGCATCTCGCTCGGCCTGAAGCAGTGCAAGCCGAACCCGTGGGTGGAGTTCGCGCAGAACTACACCAAGGGCGACCGCGTCACCGGCCAGATCAAGTCGATCACCGACTTCGGCGTGTTCATCGGCCTGCCGGGCGGCATCGACGGCCTGGTCCATCTCTCGGACCTCTCTTGGGACGTGCCGGGCGAGGAGGCCGTGCGCAACTACAAGAAGGGCGAGGAAATCGAGACGATGGTGCTCGGCATCGACCCGGAGCGCGAGCGCATCTCGCTCGGCGTGAAGCAGCTCGACAAGGATCCGCTGTCGCTGTTCCTCGCCGAGCACCCGAAGGGCAGCATCGTGAAAGGCGTGGTGCGCGAGGTGGACGCGAAGATGGCCACCGTGGCGCTCGACGGCGGCATCACGGGACAGCTCCGGGCCTCGGAGATCTCGCGCGACCGCGTCGAGGACGCCCGCACCGTGCTCAAGCCCGGCCAGGAGATCGAGGCCAAGTTCACGGGGGTGGATCGCAAGAATCGCGTCATTTCGCTGTCGATCAAGGCGAAGGAAGAGCACGAAGAGGCGCAGGCGATCCAGAGCTACAAGACGGACGGGGGGAAGCCGTCGGCTGGAACCACGCTCGGCGATTTGCTCAAGGAGCAGATGTCGCCCGAGCAGTAACGGTTGGTTTTCGTTCGCTGATGTGGAAGAGGGCCTGGTAGGGAGGGTCTTCACTCATGACTAAGTCCGAATTGATCGAGTCGATCGCCCGCAGTCAGAAGCATCTGCCGGCGAAAGACGTGGAGCTCGCGGTCAAGCACATCCTCGAGCTCATGAGTGAGGCCCTCGCGAACGGTGAGCGCATCGAAATCCGCGGCTTCGGCAGCTTCTCGCTGCACTATCGGCCGCCGCGGATGGGCCGCAACCCGAAGACGGGCGAGGCCGTGGCGCTCGCCGGCAAGAACGTGCCGCACTTCAAGCCCGGCAAGGACCTGCGCGAGCGCGTGAACGAGTCGCGCCACCTGCCGGTGCGCAGCTGACGCCGCCGTCGCGGCCGCCTCAGGGGCGCCTTCCCCGGCGCGGCCCTTCAGGGCGCGACCTTCGAGCGCATCCGTGCGAAGATCGCGCTTGGAAAGGCGCCCCTGCATGAAGGTGCTCCTTTGGCTTTGCTGCGTAAGATCGTCGTCGGCCTGCTGCTGATCCTGCTCGTGCTGTTCGCCGCGGTCTTCTCCTACAACAACCCGGAGCCGATCAGCGTCGACGTCGGTCTCACCCGCTTCGAGCGCGTGCCGCTGTCCATCGCGTTCGCGGTGGTGCTGGCCATCGGCTGGATCGGCGGGCTGCTCACGGCCGCCTTCACGCTGTTGCGCATGTCCCGCGAACGGCGGAGGCTCAGGCTCGATCTCAAGCACGCGGAGGCGGAGCTCGACAGCCTGCGCAACCTGTCGCCCCCCGATGCCCACTGAATCCACGTTCCTGCTCGCGGGTCTCTTCATCCTCGCCGCCGCCTGCGGCTGGGCCATCAAGGTGTACAGCGACCGCGACCGGGATCCGCCGGCGCGCATCAGCGCGGACTACATCCGGGGCTTGAACCTCGTGCTGAACCGCCGCACGGACGAGGCCCTCGAGCTCTTCGTGCAGATGGCCAAGGTGGATGACGAGACGCTCGAGACGCACTTCGCGCTCGGGCACTTGTTCCGGCGCCGCGGCGAGATCGAGCGTGCCATCCGCGTGCACGAGAACCTGCTCGCGAGGCCCAACCTCAACGAGGCGCAGCGCGATCAGGCGCTGTTCTCGCTCGCCGAGGACTACCTGGGCGCGGGCCTGTACGACCGCGCCGAGCAGCACTTCCTCGAGCTCGTGGACAGCGAGACCTTGGCGCAGGCGGCGCTCGAGAAGCTGGTCTACATCTACGAGCGCGAGCGCGAGTGGCAGAAGGCCATCGAGGCGCAGCGCAAGCTCGAGGTGCTCTCGGGCCAGAAGTCGACGCAGGTGGCGCACTACTACTGCGAGCTCGCGGAGCAGGCGCGCGCGGCCGGCGACCTCGAGCTCGCCCAGAGCTACCTGAAGACCACCGTGCGCAGCGAGTCGGGCGCGTTGCGCGGCGCGCTCATCCGGGCCGCCATCGCCCACGAGCTGGGCGACCATCAGCTCGCCCTCGGCCTCTACCAGCAGGTGCTCGAGGCGGATCGGCGCTTCACGGCGGACGTGCTGCCGCGGCTCCTCGAGAGCTACGAGCGAAGCAGGGGCATCGCCGAGTTCGACCGCTACATCGAGGAGCTCGTCGGGCGGGACCCCACGTTGGTCAAGGAAATCGCCTACGCCGCCATCATCAACGACCTCACGCAGGCGCCGTCGCTGGTGCGGGCGGTGGAGAGCTTCGTCATGCACAACGAGGTGCTGGCCGACCTCGTGAACGTGGAGGAGCTCAAGTCGCTCCCGCCCCAGCAGCGGCGCGAGGCGATCGCGCGCGTGGCGCGGGGCTTGCGGCAGATCGCGCTCTCGAGCGCCCGCTACCGCTGCACCAACTGCGGCTACAGCACGCAGCGCTTCATCTGGCATTGCCCGAGCTGCAAGCTCTGGGAGACGGTGCGGCCGATCCACGCGTTCCAGCTCGAGACGCTGGTCTCGTAACGGCGCGAATGTCCGCCAAAGCCCGAGATTGCGCGGCTGCCCGCCGGCCGTGCCGCCGCTAGCATGCCTCCTCGCTTTTTCACAAGGAGGTCATCATGAAGCGATCGGCACTGTCGCTCTGCTGCGCATCCTTCGCGCTCCTCTCGGCGAGCCTCGCGTGGGCCGGCCCGGTGAACATCAACACGGCGGACGCGGCGACGCTCGCGGCCGAGCTCGACGGCGTGGGCCCGGCCCTCGCCGAGGAGATCGTTCGCGACCGCGAGCAGAACGGCGCGTTCGAGTCCCCGGAGGAGCTCACCCGCGTGAAGGGCATCGGGCCGCGCATCGTGGAGATGAACCGCGCCAACATCCTCACGCGCGATCCCGAGAAGACCTGAGCGACGCAACGCAGGCGCACGAGGTGCGGCCGGCTCCGTGCCGGCTGCACCCGCACACGCGCGCGGCGCGATCCGCGCGCCGAACGGACCGTTCCGCGCTCGTCCACCACCTCTCACGTCCGAACCGCGACACCCGCGCGCCGTCCGGCACGCGCTCGCCCCGTTGAGTATCATTGGCCGAACGACGATCGACTTGGAGCTTGCTCGAATGCCCAGAATTCGCACCGCCGTCTTCCCCGTGGCCGGCCGCGGCACCCGCTTCCTGCCGGCGACCAAAGCGTCCCCCAAGGAGATGCTGCCGATCGTCGACAAGCCGCTCATCCAGTACGCGGTGGAGGAGGCGGTGGCGGCCGGCGCGGAGAAGCTCGTGTTCGTGACGGGCTCGTCGAAGCGCGCCATCGAGGATCACTTCGACGTGGACCCCGACCTCGAGCGGGCGCTGTCCTCGCCGGGCAAGGAGCGCATGCTCGCGCTGGTGCGCGACATCGTGCCGAGCCACGTCTCCTGCATCTTCCTACGTCAGGGCATCCCGCTCGGGCTCGGCCACGCCGTGCTCTGCGCGCGTGCGGCGGTGGGCGACGAGCCGTTCTTCGTGCACCTGGCCGACGATCTGATCTACAGCGAGGTGCCCGCGCTCGAGCAGATGCGCCGCCACTTCGAGCGGCACGGCGCGAGCGTGCTCGGCGTGGAAACCGTGCCGCGCGATCAGACCTCGAGCTACGGCATCGTGGCCGTGGACGAGCTGCCCGACAACGTGCGGCGGGTGAAGAACATCGTGGAGAAGCCGAAGCCCGAGGAGGCGCCGTCCACGCTCGCCGTGGTGGGGCGCTACATCCTCACGCCGCGGATCTTCGAGAAGCTGGAGCGCACGGACCGTGGCGCGGGCGGCGAGATCCAGCTCACCGACGCCATCGCCGCGCTGCTCGCCGAGGAAGAGGTGCACGCGTTGCCTTTCTCCGGGATCCGCTACGACTGCGGCAGCAAGCTCGGCTACTTGCGCGCCAACGTGGAGTACGCCCTGCGTCATCCAGAGCTCGGAGAGAGCTTCAAGGCGTATCTGCAAAGCGTCTGGGAGCGTTGATCTCCGCTCCCACGTCCCCGAGAAGCAACTCCCCGATCACTTACGGTGCCGACGCGTGCGCGGCACCGTTGTGTTTTTGACTCGGCTATTTCCCTCGGATAACGTTGGCGTCCACGGGGACGAGGGGGCCACGCCTCAGGCGGCGGCGACCGCTCGCCGCCGCACTCGCGGCTCTCGAGCCGCAGCTCGCACCACGCGGCGCCGGCGTCATCGCAGGGAGAAGCAAGCGCCACGAGAGCTCACCGGCTCGAGTCGGGCCGCGGCGCATCGCGCGTCGCAGCTCACCGCGCGCAACGGCGCCCGCATCGGGCGCTTCACTCACGACAAGGGACAGTACACGTGGAGCATCAGCACCAGCGGCACTTCTGGGGCGTTCATCGACGCATCGAGCTGCCTCACCGCAGGCTCGCGGCCGCCGTCGCGGCGGCGCTATCGGCAGGGCTCGCGGTCACCGCAAACGCGCAGCAGCCGGAGGAAATCTTCGTCACGGGCACGCGCATCGTTCGCGACGGCATGAGCACGCCCACGCCGGTCACCGCCGTCACGGCCGACGACCTGCAGATGATGGCCCCCGGGCAGATCGTCGATTCGCTCGACTTCCTGCCGCCGTTCTTCATGAACGACTCGCCGGACACCGCGGCGAGCAAGTCGCAGTCGGCCGGCGCATCGAACGCGAATCTGCGCGGTCTCGGCGCCAACCGCACGCTGGTGCTGCTCGACGGCCGGCGCATCGTGCCCTCGAACCGCCTCGGCGCGGTCGACATCAACCTGTTCCCCGAGGCCTTGGTCGAGCGAGTGGAAGTGGTCACGGGCGGCGCATCGGCCGCCTACGGCACCGACGCCGTGGCGGGCGTGGTGAACTTCATCCTGCGGGAAGACTTCGAGGGCTTCGACGTCCACACCCAGGGAGGCATCACGGATCGCGAGGACGGCGAGCACACCGAGGTCTCGGTCGCCTACGGCACCGAGGTCGGCGAACGCGGCCACTTCATCGCGTCACTGGAACGCTTCCAATCGCAGAAGATCGAGACGCTCGAAGGCCGCGACTGGTTCAAGAGCTGGGGTCTGGTGACCAACCCGGGGCCGGGGCCGACCGAGCTGGTGCGCCCGCACGTGGCGTCCTACACCTACACGTTCGGCGGTCTCATCAACGCCCCGGGCACGCGCATTCATCGCATGGAGTTCCTGCCGGACGGCACGGCCGCGCCGTTCGTGGACGGCGAGCTCATCGCGCGTTCGCCCGGCAACGGCACTCACACCATTCCGAACGGCGGCAGCGGCGTCGACCCCGTCACCGACCGCGGCGGCTCTCTCGTGCCGAAGACCAAGCGCGGCAGCCTGTTCGCCCGCTACGACTTCGACCTGTCCGAGAACACCAACTTCTACGCGCAGTTCCTGCTCGGCGAGAACGAGGTGAACAGCGTCGGCACGCTGCCGCTCGGCATCGCAGGGTGGGCGGGCCGCGTCTACAGCGGCAACCCGTTCCTGCCGGCCGACATCCAGCAGATCATGACGGAGGACAACATCCCGTATTTCACGCTGGAGCGTTACCACTCGACGGCCGATCTCGCCCGTGACCGGTTCATCATGGAGAACGATACGCGGTCGCTGACGCTCGGCATCGACTCGGAGCTGCAGAACGGCTTCTTCGACGGCTGGCAGCTCAGCGGCTACGTCCAGGCCGGCCTGAACGACAACCGCATCACCCAGATCGACTTCATCCGCACCGACCGGCTCCCGGCGGCCATGGACGCCGTGTTCCGTCCTGGCACCAACGAGATCGTGTGCCGCGCGGCGCTGATCAATCCCGAGCGGTACGGCGACTGCGTGCCCATCAACCTGCTGGGTCAGGGCCGCGCCTCGCAGGAGGCGATCGAGTACGTCACCGAAGGCGACCAGTTCATCCTGGCCGAGACCGAGCAGGACGTGGTCGAGTTCTCCATGAGCGGCGAGGTGGGCGAGGGCTGGGGCGCGGGCCCGATCTCGCTCGCGTTCGGCGCCGGCTGGCGCGAGGAGTCGATCGATCAGACGCTCGGGCCGGACGATATCATCGCGCTGTCCATGCCCACCGTGGACGCGCCCAACTGCGGCGAGCCGGGGCAGCCCGCCTGCGTCAGCGGGATCCGCCACATCCCGTCGCAGTTCGCAGCCACCCCGGAGGAGGTCTTCATCTTCACCAACGTGCAGCCGATCGCGGGCACGTATTCGGTATCCGAGGTGTTCGCGGAGACGCTGCTGCCGCTCGTGGCCGAGGCGCCCGCTGCGGAGCAGCTCGATCTCACGCTCGCCGCGCGCTATGCGAATTATTCCGGCTCGGGGGGAATCTGGGCGTGGAAGACCGGCCTCGACTGGTCGATCACCGACTCCGTGCGGCTGCGCACGACGATCTCGCGCGACATCCGCGCGGCCACGCTGTCGGAGCGGTTCGATCGGCAGGGCGTCGGCTCGTCCGTCAGGGACAGCGGGCTGCCGGGCGCTCCCACCTACACGACCACGCAGGTCAACGACGGCGATCCGAACCTGGAGCCGGAGAAGGCCGACACCCGTGCATTCGGCATCGTCTGGCAGCCGAATTTCGTCGATGGGCTGTCGATGTCGGCGGACTACTACGAGATCGACATCAAGGACGCGATCGCGCAGATCGGCGTGCAGGTCATCGTCGATCAGTGCCATCTGCCGCCGCAGAATCTGGCGCTGTGCGAGAAGATCACGCGCGACCCCGCCACCGGCAGGATCACGATCGTCGACAACGGCTTCGTGAACCAGGCGGAGGCCCGCGTCGTCGGCACGGACCTGGAGGTGGGCTATACGAAGCAACTGCGCGGCGGCGCCACGCTCAACGCGCGCTTCCTCGCGACCTGGCTCCACGAGCACTCGACCACGCAGATCGGCTCGCCCAAGCGTGACATCGCGGGCGAGACGGGCGACGGCTCGTTGCCCGAGTTCAAGTCCACCACGTATCTGCGCTACAGCAAGGGCCGGTTCAGCCTGTTCGCGCAGGAGCGCTTCATCGGCAGCGGCTCGCTCGACTACGACGACATCGAGGGCGTGACCATCGACGACAACTCGGTGGATTCGCGCTACTACACCGACATGGGCGTCACGTGGGGCGGCGGCAGCGACCTCGAGTGGGAGCTGTTCTTCAACGTGCAGAACCTGTTCGACCGCGACCCGCCGGTGGCGGCCTCCTGGGCACAGTTCAGCGGCACGCGCATCACCAACGACCGGCTGTTCGACATCTTCGGCCGCCGGTACGTGCTCGGCGTGGACCTGCGGTTCTGACGGCCGTGCGCCCCGCCCGCACTGCCGCGGGCGGGGCGCCCCTCGCGCTCACCTGGCTCACCAGCTATCGGCCAGCGCCCGGATCTCGTCGTTGTGCTCGCCGAGGCGCGGCGGGTAGCGCCGGTACGTCGGGCCGTTCACGGACAGATGCACCGGCAACGCGAGCGAGCGCACGAGGCCGATCAGCGGGTGCTCGAGCTCGACGATCATGCCCCGCGCGATGATGTGCTCGTCCGTCAGCGTCTCGTCCGGGAAGTTGATCGGGCCGGCCGGGATGCCTTCGGCGACGAACGCTTCCACCCATTCCGCGGCGTCGCGCTCGGCGAGCCGCTCCTCGAGCAGCGCGATGAGCTCGCGACGGTGCACGTTGCGGTCGGCGTTACGTGCGAAGCGCGGGTCGACCATGATCGTGTCCTCCACGCCCAGCACCTTGCAGAACTTCGCCCACAGGCGCTCGTTGCCGACGCCCACGATGATGGTCTTGTCCCGCGCGCGCATCGGCTGGTACGGCGTGACGTTCGGGTGCTCGTTGCCGAGCCGCCGCGGGCGCTCGCCGGTGGCGAAGTAGTTGCCGGCGATGTTGGCGAGCCACGAGGTCTGCGCGTCCACGAGCGCCACGTCCACGAACTGCCCGACGCCGCTGCCGCCGTCCTTGCGGTCGCGCGCGTAGAGCGCGGCCAGCACGCCGATCGCCGTGTAGATGCCGCCCGAGATGTCGGCCATGGGTGAGGGGAAGCGGCAAGGCTCGCCGTCCGGCGGGCCCGTCAACGCCATCAGCCCCGCCTCGCCCTGCGCGATGATGTCGTAGCCGCCGCGGTTCGCCTTCGGGCCCGTATGCCCGTACCCGCTCACGGCCGCATAGATCAGCCGCGGGTTGATCGCGTGCAGGCGCTCCGGATCGAGGCTCGCGCGGCGCAGCGACTCCATGCGCGGGTTGTTGGTGAGGAAGACGTCGGCGCGCGCGATGAGCCGATGGAGCAGATCGAGATCCTTCGGGTTCTTGACGTCGAGCTCGATGCTCCGCTTGTTGCGGTTGACGGAGAGGAAGTAGGCGCTCTCGCCCTGCAGGAACGGCGGGCCCCAGCCGCGCGCCTGATCGCCCACGCCAGGGCGCTCCACCTTGACCACGTCGGCGCCGAGATCGCCGAGCAGCATGGCGCAGTACGGCCCTGCCAGCGCCTCCGTCATGTCCACGACCTTGATGCCGCGCAGCGGCGATGCGTGCTCCACGCTGTCAGCCCCCCTTGTGGAAAGCGCGTAGTATAAGATTCGCGCGAGGAAAGGCGTGTCATGGCGCCGGGCGGCTCGTCGCCGCGTGCCGGCGCCGCCATCTCGAACGAAAAACTTCAGGGAGCAGACGCGTGAAGAACGTAGCGGTGCGCAACATCGACCGGGCCGATCCGGCCGTGGTGGACGAGCTCGGCGAGCTGGGCGTGGCCACGGTGCACGAGGCGCAGGGACGCATCGGCATGCTGCAGCCCTACATGCGGCCGATCTACCCCGGCGCCCGGGTGAGCGGCAGCGCCGTCACCGTGCTGCTCCACCCCGGAGACAACTGGATGCTGCACGTGGCCGTGGAGCTCTGCCGCCCGGGCGACATCGTCGTGGCAGCCGTCAGCAGCCCGAACAGCGACGGCATGTTCGGTGAGCTCCTCGCCACTTCGTTCCGCGCGCACGGCGTGCGCGGGCTGGTGATCGACGCCGGCTGCCGCGACGTGAAGGACTTGACGGAGATGCGCTTCCCCGTGTGGAGCAAGGCCGTCTCGGCGAAGGGGACCGTGAAGGCCACGGTGGGCTCCGTCAACGTGCCCGTCGTGTGCGCCGGGATGCTCGTGAACCCCGGCGACGTCGTTGTGGCGGACGACGACGGCGTGGTGATCGTGGCGCGGCGCGACGCGCCCGCGGTGCTCGAGGCGGCCCGCAAGCGCGTCGCCAACGAGGAGGAGAAGCGCCGACGGCTCGCGTCCGGCGAGCTCGGCCTCGACATCTACAAGATGCGGGAGCCGCTCGCGAAGGCCGGCCTGCGGTACGTCGATCGCCTCGAGGATCTGGAGCGCGACGGGTAGGCGGCGTCCAGGCCGCGAGGCCCGCGCCTCGAGCGCGCGGCACCCCGCCCGAACGCGCAGGCTGCACAGCGGCGAACGGTCAGCGCCGCGCGAGCAGCTCCTTCGCGAGCGCGCGCGCCTGTTGCTCGGGATCCGCGTCCACGGGCTGCGTCTTCGTGCCGTGCAACGGATGGCTCACGGTGACGCGCGCGGGGGTGCCATCCGTCACCCACCAGAGAAAGCGCACGCCCTCGTGTATCAGCTGACCGTTGATGACGACGGTGCTCGTGATCACTCTACCCCCGGAACGCAATGCAACGCGCGACATTGTTAATTGCGCAGCCTAACTATGTCCGTGAGGAGCGTCACGGTGACCCCGCCGTCGACTGCACGTGCGGCGGCAGGGGAAACTCGCCGCGCAGCCGCTCGAAGAGCACGGCGATTTCGAGTAAACGCATGTCCGCGTTCGGTTTCCCGACGAAAGCGAACGCCACGGGCAGACCGCGCACCAGCGTTGCCGGAACGACGATTGAGGGAAACCCTGAAACTGCCGCCAAGTACGAGCTCGCGACGGTGACCGCGTCGCCCGCCGTGTAGTCGATGGGCCAGGCGGGGCCGTTCGCCGGCGCGACGAGCGCATCGAGGCGGTGACGGTCGAACGCTTCCGCGAGCCGCGCGCGCAAACGATAACGACTCGCATTCAACGCTCGAACGTAGGCGTTGTCGGTGAGCGGTCCTTTCCGCTGCGCCGCCAGGAAGATGTCCTGCCCGAAGTGCGGCATCACCTCCGCCGCGTGCTCGTCGTTGAAGCGGATGAGCTCGGCGAGCGAGCGCGGGCCGGCCGTTACGGTGGACAGGTAGCGGTCGATGCCGTCCTTGAACTCGTAGAGCAGCACCTCGAGCTCCGCGGCGCGCGTCTCGCCGTCGGCGAGCCCCGCGACGGGATCGACGAGCTCGACGCCGGCGCTCCGCAGCCGCTCGAGCCAGGCTTGGTACGCGGCGTCCACCTCGGCGTCCGAGCCGGCGCCTGCGTAATCGCGCACCACTCCGAGCCGCAAGCCCGCGAAGCTCGCGAGCGGCGCCGCGGGCGCCTGCCGTGCGAGCGCCACGGGGTCGGCCAGCGTTTCGAGGAGCAGGCGCGCGTCCGCCGCGGTGCGCGCCAGCGGCCCGGCCGTGTCCTGGCTCGCCGCCACCGGCACGATGCCTTCCGTGCTCACGAGCCCGTGCGTCGGCTTCACGCCGACCACGCCGTTCACGGCCGCCGGGCACGCGATCGAGCCGTCGGTCTCCGTGCCCACCGCGAGCGGCGCGAGGCGGGCGGCCACGGCCACGGCCGAGCCGCTCGAGGAGCCGCACGGGCTGCGGTCGAGCGCGTACGCGTTGCGCGTCTGGCCGCCGAGGCTGCTCCAGCCGCTCGTGGAGCCGAACGAGCGGAAGTTCGCCCACTCGCTCAGGTTCGCCTTCGCGAGCAGCACGGCGCCGGCCGCGCGCAGACGCGCGACGAGCGGCGCATCGTGCCGCGCGTAGTGACGGGCGAGCGCGAGCGACCCGGCCGACGTTGCCATGCGGTCCGCCGTGTCGATGCTCGCCTTCAGCACCACGGGCACGCCGTGGAGGGGACCCACGGCCCCGCTCGCGGCGAAGCGCCGGTCGAGCTCGCGCGCGATGGCGAGCGCGTCCGGGTTCACCTCGATGATCGCGTTGAACGCGGGTCCCGCGTCGTCGAGCGTCGCGATCCGGCCGAGGAAGACCTCGGTCACGCGCTCGGCGGACGCCTCGCCGCGCGCGAGCATCGCCGCGAGCTCGACGGCCGATGCCGCTGCGATGCGCTCGTCCGCAGGTTGCGCCGCGGCGGCGAAGCCGAGCAGCGCGCCGACGGCCGCGAGCGCGAGCCCGAGCCCGGCGCGAGCGCCGACGGGCCGTGTCGTTCCGATCCCGGAGCGTTGCCCACCCCGGGTGGGCGGGCTAGGATGGCCGCGACATTCGAGGGGGAACGAGCCATGCGATCCGCTTTCGTCGCGGCTGCTGGCGTGGTCGTCGCATGCCACGCGGCCGGCACCGCGAGCGCGCAGTCGTCGCCGCCCGCCGCGCGCATCACGCCCGCGCCCGCTTTCACGGCCGAGGAGCTCGTCGCGCTGCCACGCTCGAACTGGATCACCAACGGCGGGAACATCTTCAATCAGCGTTACTCGCCGCTCACGCTGCTGAACCGCGACAACGTCCACGAGCTCAAGGCGCTGTGGCGCACGAGCATGGGCTCCGGCGCGAACCCCAACAACTCGGGGCAGGCGCAGATCCTCGTCTACGAAGGCGTGCTGTACGTCGTCAACGGCGCCAACGACGTCTTCGCCATGGACGTGGACACCGGCGAGATCCTCTGGACTTATCACGGCAACCCCGATCCGCGCGCCGGCGTGCCTATGGGCAAATCGAGCCGCGGCGTGGCCATGGGAGACGGCAAGATTTTCCTCGCACAGCTGGACGCGAGGCTAGTGGCGCTCGATCAACGCACGGGCGAGGTCGTCTGGTCGATCGCGGCAGAGCGCTGGCAGGACGGGTTCAGCATCACCAGCGCGCCGCTCTATTACGACGGCATGGTCATCACCGGCTTCTCCGGCGGGGAGCTCGCGAGCCGCGGGCGCGTGAAGGCGTTCGACGCGGACGACGGCAGCCTCATCTGGACCTTTTATACCGTGCCCGGCCCCGGAGAGTTCGGCCACGACACCTGGCCACAGGACAACGACGCCTGGAAGTACGGCGGCGCGCCGGTCTGGCAGACGCCGGCCGTCGACCCCGAGCTCGGCATGATCTACTTCTCCACCGGCAACCCCGGGCCCGATCTGCACGGCGGCGTGCGGCCCGGCGACAACCTGTTCAGCGTGTCGATCGTGGCCCTGGACGTGCACACCGGCGAGTATCGCTGGCACTTCCAGCAGGTGCATCACGACATCTGGGACTACGACTCGCCGAATCCCGTGATCCTGTTCGACGCGGAGATCGACGGCCGGCTGCGCAAGGGTCTCGTGCAGGTGTCGAAGACCGGCTGGGCATACATTCTGGATCGCACCAACGGCGAGCCGCTCATCGGCATCGAGGAGCGGCCGGTGCCGCAAGAGCCGCGGCAGGCCACTTCTCCGACGCAGCCGTATCCGATCGGCGATGCCATCGTGCCGCAGTACATCGACATTCCGCCGGAGGGCTCGAGCATCCTGCCCGACGGGGCGGACGTCGTGAACGGCGGCCGGATCTTCACGCCCTTCTGGACGGAGCCGATCGCGCTCAAGCCGGGCACGATGGGCGGCGCCAACTGGCCGCCGAGCTCTTACGACCCCGAGACGCATCTGCTCTACGTCTGCGCCACCGACCGCATCAACGCGTTCAGCGTGGACGAGAACCTGAAGCCGCCGACGCCGAACGAGGTGTACATGGGCGGGCGCTTCGTCCAGGCACAGGCGGACGATCGCGGCATCCTCGCGGCGCTCGACGTGCGAACGAACAAGCTCGTCTGGCGGCAGCAGTGGCGCGAGATCTGCTACAGCGGCTCGGTGGTGACCGCCGGCGGCTTGCTGTTCGTGGGGCGCAACGACGGGCGGCTCACGGCCCTCGACAAGCGCAACGGACGGCTGCTCTGGGAGTTCATGACGGATGCCGGCGTGAACACCACCGTCACGACCTTCGAGCACAACGGCGACCAGCGGGTGGTGGTGCACGCCGGCGGCGGCGTGTTCGCGGGCTCGAAGCGCGGCGACGGCATCTGGATGTTCTCGCTGAAAGGGACGATGAAGTCGTTGCCGCTCGGCGGACAGGGGCCGGCCGGCCGGCGCCCGCCGGAGGAAGACCGGCCCGCGGACGTCGAGCGCGGCCGGCAGATCTACGCCGAGGCGTGCATTGCCTGCCACGGCGAGGCGGGCGACGGCGGGCACGGCGGCGGACCCACCCTCGTGGCCGGGCTGCCGCCCGAGACGATCGCCGAGGTGGCCCGCGCGGGGCGCGAGACGATGCCGGCGTTCGGCACCGTATACTCGGCAGCGGAGCTGCGGGACGTGGCGGCGTACGTCGTCGAGGTGCTCGCGAAAGACCGCTGAAGAAGCGCGGCGGGTGGCGCCGGGCAACGGCCGCGCGAAAGAGAGGCGAGCGCCGGTCGCGGTTCGAAGCGCCGGAGCCGTTTTGAAATCAGGTCCAGCCGTCGCGCGGCGGCCGGACGTGAAGGGGAGAGGTGAGCAACATGGCTGTCGATTTCAGAGGTCATCCGTTGTTTCCGCCGGGATTCAATCGCCCCACTCGGTTCGAGGCGGACATCTACGACTGCGAGGTGTGGGGCGAGATCCCGAGCGACATCGAAGGCACGTTCTATCGCGTGCAGTGCGACTACGCCTATCCGCCGCCCCACAACGACTGGCCCACCGGCTTCAACGGCGACGGCCACGTCAGCGCGTTCCGGTTCGCGAACGGCTCGGTGGACTTCAAGAGCCGCTACGTGAAGACGGAGCGGCTCATGGCGGAACGGCGCGCTCGCAAACGCCTCTGGGGCGTGTACCGCAACCATCTCACCGACTCGCCGCTGGTCGCCAACGTGGATCGCGGCGCGGCCAACACGCACATCTACTGGCACGGCGGCAAGATGCTGGTGCTCAAGGAAGACTCGCTGCCGTACTACATCGACCCGCATTCGCTCGAGACGCTCGGCCGGTGGGACTTCCACGGCAAGTGGACGGCCGACAGCATGTCGGCCCACCCCAAGATCGATCCCGTGACGGGCGAGATGATCGCCTATAGCTATCAGGCCAAGGGTCCGCTCACCGACGACATCGCGGTGTACACCATCAGCCCGCAGGGCTACATCACGAACGAGGTGTGGTTCAAGTCGCCGTATCTCGGGATCATCCACGACATCGCGATCACGCAGAAGTACATACTGATCCCCGTCATCGCCCGCATCACGAGCCTCGAGCGGCTGCAGCGCGGCGAGCCGATGTGGGAATGGAACGGCGATCTGCCCACGATGGTGGGCGTGCTGCCGCGCGACGGCGACGCCAAGGACGTACGCTGGTTCCGCGGCCCGTCGCGCAACACGCTGCATTTCCTGAACGCCACGGACAACGGCAACAAGATCACGATGGAGCTGCCGGTGTCGGACGAGGAGTTCTCGCCGTCGATGATCAAGCGCTGGACGTTCGACCTGAATTCCAGCCGCGACACCTTCGAGGAGGAGGTCGTCTCCAGAGCGAACGGCGTGCTCGCGCGCATGGACGACCGGTACCTGTCGCTGCCGTATCGCTACGGGTGGGTGGGCCACTACGATCCCGAGCGGCCGAACGAGCTCGAGGGGCGGCGCGTCACGAACTGCTATCGCCGCTTCGATCTGGGCGGCGGGCCCGAGCGCACGTTCTTCGTCGGTCCCACGCAGAGCCTGCAGGAGTCGGGATTCGTGCCCCGCAAGGGCAGCACGGAGGAGGGCGACGGTTACATCATGGGCGTGGCGAGCAACTACGCGGAGATGTGCTCCGAGCTGCACATCATCGACGCGCAGCGCATGGAGGAAGGTTCCATCGCCGTCGTGAAGCTGCCGTTCCGGCTGCGCAGCGGGACGCACGTCAACTGGTTCTCCGCGGCGGAGCTCGCGGAGCAGCGCGCGGAGGCGGTATGAACGAGAAACCGCTGCACCGCGCGGTGGCGGACGCATGCGCGGCGCTGACGCGCCGCGAGTTCATCGGCGGCGTGGCGGCGGCGGTCGGTGCGGCCGCCTTGCCGCTCGGTGCGTCCGCGCACGGGGCCCGCCCGGCGGACGGCGCGGCCGACTGGACGATCGACGACCAGTGGACGGGCTACCCGCGACCCGCGGAGCCGATCGCCCCGCGGGCGGGCGCGCCGGCGTTGCTCGCCGTCGCGCCCGCGGATCGGGGCTTCGTCGTCTGAGGGCGCGCCTCGTTCCGCCCGCCGGGCGTCAGCGGCGATCCTCGCGCCGCGGAACGAAAGTCGCCCCGAGCGGCGGCCGCTGCACCCGATGGCCCGATGGGCGCGGCTTTCCAGCCGCGACCTCGGCTCGGGCGCCGCGATCCTTCCCGAACCTTCCCGGCTCGCCACCGGTCGTAACTTGACTGGAACGACAAAAGGACTTCGAGTGCGCGCATGGCGCCGAGCGGCCCGTCTGCACCCGCGCAGCGAGCGTTCCTTCGGCTGAACAGTCGGGTCGCGCTTGGCGCATCGATCGCGATCCACGCGGCGTTGCTCCTCGTCGTGAGCCGCGTGCATTGGCCGGCGGAGCCCGAGGCGCGCACGCCCCGTGTGACACCGACCGTCGTGTGGCTGCGCGACTGGGCGCCTGCGGTTCCGCCGCCGGCCGCACCCGAGCCCCTCGACGAGCCGGTCGAGCCGCCGCCCTCGCCCGAGACCGAGGCCCCCGTCGTGGAACCGGCGCCACCGCCTCCGACCGAGCCGCCCGTCGAGGTGGAGGAGGCACCCGCGCCCCGGCCGGCGGCGCCGGAGGAGGCTCCGCGCGAGCCTGCCACGCGGCCGCCGCGGCGCGCGATCGACTGGGAAGCGGAACGGCGCCGGGCCATCGAGGAGCTGCGCGAGCAGCGCGAGCGGGAGGGCGAGATCTACACGTTCTCGTTCGAGGAAATCCCGGACGCGGTGCCGCCCGAGGAGGCGGAGCCGGAGCGGCCGAGCGTGTTCGACCGGCCGTCGGGTTCCGGCCGCTCGGTGCTGCGTCCGTCCTCTCAGGCGCGCACGCGAGCGGGCCGCACCGTCAGCGAGCTCTGCGAGGCGCTCCTCGGCGGGGGCGGGCTGTTCGGCATCTCGCTCTGCGGGGAAGAAGGCGAGGACGTGGACTTCTTCCCGTACATCAAGCCGCTCAACGCGACCGGGCGGCCGGAGTGCCAGGAGGTACCCGGAGCCGTGCACCCGCCGAGCTACGCGGCCAATCCGGACGAGCCCGTGATCAAGTGCCGCATCGTCGAAGATCCCGAGCTTCTGGCCGAGCGCGAGGCCAGCCGGCCGGACAACGTGGCGGTGGGCGCGCCGCGCGGCACGCCCCGATGATTGCTGGCGCGTCCGGGCACGAGGCGGCCGCGGTTGCCTCGTGCCGCCCGGCGATCGACGTCGGGCCTTCGTCGCTCGCGTAGCGTTCGAGTGCAACCGCGGCCTTTCCGCGCGAGCGCCGGCCGAAGGTGCGTCCGCATCAAACGATCGTCCCACCGCTCAGGTACGCGGCCCGCTCGACCAGCACGCCGATCACGGCCGCTACGAGCGCCAGGTGGAACACGATCTCGCCGATGCCGCCGAACCGTCGCTGCTTACGCTGCTCGGTCTGGTTGTGAGTCGTCTTGTTCATCGCCGCTCTCCAGGTTTTCGAGTTGTCGATCCGCGTCTCGGCGGAGCTCGCGTCGTCTCGTTGCCTCCGCCTCGTGCACAGTGTCGGCAAACGGCGGCGGCCGGACCTGAGCGGAACGAGATCTTTGCGGAATGCTTTTCCGCGGATTTCTGCGGATTCGTGAGGAAAGGGCGGGCGACCTGCGGCGCCTGGTCAGCGGCCGGCGAACGCCGCGAGCAAGGCCTGCCGGCGCGCGAGCAGGGCGTCGATCTGCCCGCGATCGAGCCGCTCGCGGAGCGCCTCGCGCACGCGGGCCGCGTCGAGCGCGGCGAGCGCGCGTAGCAGCTCGGGCTGCGGCTCGCGCCCTTCGGGCAAGCGCACGCGGCGCTCGGTGCCGAACGCGCGGTCGTGCTGCACGAGCTTGAGCCGCGGGCCGTCGCGTCGCCAGAGCACGTTGTCGCGCGCTCGCCCCGCGTTGTGGATCAACGCGTCGAACGCGTACATCAGGTCCGCCTGGGGCTCGATGGGGCACCACGGCTCGAACGCGGCGCCGCCCGTTACGCGCTCTGCTTCCGTGACGGCGTCGCCGTACTCGAGCTGCAGCGCGATCGTGCGCCCGTCGAGCTCGCGCGCGACGGTGGGCGGCACGACGCCGAGGCCGAGGAGCCGATCGAGTGCGTGCGCCGCGAGCTCCAGGTCCGCGGCGCGACGCGTGTAGATGCGCGCGGGAAGCGCGTCGTCGCCGAGCCGCACGACCGCGCGGTCCTCGGCGCCGTCGCGCGTCTCCACGGCGCCCTGCGCGAGCACCGCGACGATCTCTTCTTCCGTGAGGCCGTGGTCCTCGATGGGGCCTCGCTCGAGCGGCAGCAGCTCGTCGGGCGCGAGGTACTGCACGGTCGCGCGGCCGCCCTGCAGCACCAGCGCGGCCGGCCGGCCGCGGTAGTAGTCGACGAGCATGCCCGTATCGAGCATCACGAGGCGCCCGTCGTGCAGCGCCCGCGCGCGGCGATCGCCGGTGGGCGTGTGGCCCACCACCACGCGCTCGGCCTGGAGCCGCTCGAGCGCGGCGTCGAGCACCGGCCGCTCGAGCAGCGGGTTGCAGTACACGGAGCCGCGATACCAGAGCGGCCCGGATGAATCGAGCTCGGGCGCACGGCTCGCGGCGAGGAGCTCGTCGAGCAGGGCGTCGACGTCGCGCTCCGCGTCGTCCGCTGGGGCGCGCGACCCCGGGGCGGCCGCGTCTGCCGCGGCGGCCGCGATCTCGAGGTCGCGGCGCGGGTCTTCCGGCGGCAGCACGCCGGCCGCGGCGAGCTCTGCGCGCACGTCGAGGTAGCGCCGAAGCCGTTCGGCCAGGCGCCGGTTGATGTCGTCGAGGCTCTCGCCGATCGGCACGCCAGAGAGGCCGCCGTGCACGAACGCGGTGTCGCCGATCACGACGATGGCCGGCAGCGACAGCAGCCAGGCGCCGTAGGTGCCGTCCGGCGCGAACGCCCTCCGATGGCCGAAGAAGCCGGGCGGATAGAGGCGCTCGAAGGCGGCCCGCGCGTCCGCATCGGCGGTGCCTGCGGGCAGCGTGGCGACGTAGCGCTCGTACTCCGCGGCACGGACCGCTGGCGGCTCCTCGGCCGCGAAGGCGGCGTACTCGGCGGCCGACACGTAGCGCAAATCCCCGAGCAGGTTCATGGCCTCGTGATTGCCGAGCAGCACATACACGCTGCCGCCGGCAGCGGCCGCCTCGCGCTCGAGCCGCATGAGGAGATCCATCACGCGACGCGATGCGTATCCGCGGTCGAGCAGGTCGCCCAGGCTCACGAGCACGGCGTCGCCGCCGCTCCACGCGAGCGAGGCATCGACGATCCCGGTGGCGCGCAGCACGCCGACGAGCTCGTCGTACGCGCCATGCACGTCCGCCACGACGACGACGCGGGAGGGCTGGGGGCGTCGCCAACGGGACGACGACGGCGGCTGGGACGCTTGCGCGCCGTCCGGCGGCTGCGCGCGGACGTCGCAGCTCGCGAGCGCGAGCAGCGCCGCGACCAGAAGCAGCGGCCGCCGCCCGCGCGCTCCGCCGTTCGTCACCCCATGCGTCTCTCCGGGTGGTCGCGCATGCGGCGCTCAGCCGCCGCCCGTCGGTTGGGCGCTCGGCGGCCGCGCGAGAAACTCGGCGATCAAGGCCGTCTGGTCCGTGAGGGCGTGCCCCGCCTCCGGCAGATAGTGCACCTCCGCGTGCGGGAGGCAGCTCGCGAGCCGCCGCCGCGTCTGCTCGCTGTCGACCGCGGCGTCCCGCCCGCCCAGCACGACGAGCACGGGCATCGTGAGCCGGCGCAATCGCTCGTCCGTGAAGAGCGGCATCGGCCGGTTGCGGAACTTGAAGTGCTGCAGGACGAGATCCGCGAGCTCGATGAGCCGTTGACCCTCCGGCGAGGCGGCCTCTTTCGGGTCGAAGCCCATGACGATGTCGAGCATCTTCCGCCGGCCCCAGCGCCCCATGTAGAGCAGCGGCAGCACCTTGTAGAAAGTGCCGAGGCGTTGGCGGCCGATGCCGATCGGCGCGAGCAGCGCCAGCCGCTCCACGTTGGCCGGCCGCCGGATGGCGTAGTCGAGCGCCATCCAGCCGCCGAGCGAGGCGGCGACCGCGGACGCCTTGGACAGCGACAGGCCGCGCCAGACGTCGTCGAGCCACAGCGCGTGGGCGTCGGACGTGAGCCGTGGACGCGACGGCGCGCTCAGGCCCGGCTCGCCGATGATGTCGACCGCGTAGATGCGCCGCGTCGCGCTCCAGACACCGATGCCGCGCAGCCACATGGCAGAGGTCGTGCCGCCGCCGTGGAACAGCACGACGGGCGGCGCCTCGGCCGGCCCCGCCGCGACCACGAACGTCTCCCCCTGGCGGGTGGGGAGACGGAGGTGCTCGCAGTGCACCGGCGCGTCGTGCAGCATCGACAGGTAGCGATGATGCACGAGCTTTCTGCCGAGTTCGGACCGGAACAAGCCGCGCGGCGCGCGGCGCGGCTTACTCCGCGGCGAGCTCTTCGAGAATGTAGGTCGCGATGTCGTAGATTTCCTCCCCGCTCCACATGCCCCGCCGAGCCGCCGGCTCGTTTCCGCCGCTCGTCACGAGTCCCCCTCGTTGGCGTCGGTCCGCTGCACGGTCGGCAGCTGATGACATTAACTGGGTCGTCCCGGAACCGTCCAGCACCGGCGTGCAAACGAGGTTGCGGCGGAGTGCGACCCGCAATCGCTCCGGTCGTTTGCGCTTGTGGCGAATCTCGCGGCCCACCGCTACACTCGATTCGCACGGTCAGAGATGTCGGGCTCTCGCTTCCAACAGGGGGTACGGAAGCGGCCCATGCTCGGACTCCCTCCGGAATCTCGAGCCCGACGTGCCCTGCGGCGCCGGCAACAACAACGACCCGCCCATGCGGGCACACAAGGGGGAGTCCATGAGCAGCTCGTTCGTTCGTTTCCTGCCGCCCTCGGTCCGTTCCGTGCGCGCGGCGACGCCTTTGGCCGCCGCGATCGCGGCCGCCCTCGGCCCGGGCGTGCCGGCCCACGCGCAGGAGCAGTCGGGGCTCGAGGAGATCGTCGTCACGGCCCGGTTCCGCGAGGAGAACATCCAGACCACGCCTATCTCGATCTCCGCCTTCTCCGGCGAGGACCTGGAGGTGCGCAGCCTCGAGAACGTGGAGGACATCGGTCTCGCCATTCCCAACGCGTACTTCCGCCGCAACGCGAGCAACTTCGGGCCGAACAACACGGTCGGCCTGCGCGGCCTGAACCAGGTCGACTTCAGCTACGCCTTCGAGCCCACGGTCGGCGTGTACATCGACGACGTCTACCACAGCACGATCACGGGCTCCGACATGGATCTGATCGACCTCGAGCGCGTCGAGGTGCTGCGCGGCCCGCAGGGCACGCTGTTCGGCAAGAACAGCATCGGCGGCTCCATTCGGCTGATCTCGCGCAAGCCGCAAGGCGACAACACCGGCACCGTCCAGGTCACCTTCGGCGACTACGACCGGTTCGACCTGAAGGCGGTGGGCGATCTGGCGCTCGTCGAGGACAAGCTGTTCGCGCGCGTGGTGGGCGTCACGCGCGAGCGCGAAGGCTTCGGGGCGACGCTCGACTTCACCTGCGAGATGATCCGCCGCGGCACGCCCGAGCTCGCCGGCATCGGCGACGGCATCGGCGGCGTCACCGTGGTCGGGCAGCTCGATATCCAGCCGGGTCCCGCTGTCTACAACATCCCCATCTACGAGCCGGTGTTCGTCACGCCGGGCAGCCCGGAGGACGACGCGTTCTCGCTGCCGGCGGCGCGCAACATCACGCAGGACGGCACATGCGAGACGGGCAAGCTCGGCGGGCAGTCCTCCGAGGCGGGGCGGGTGATGCTGCGGTATCTCGCCACCGATCGTCTCGAGATGACTTTCTCGGCCGACGTGCAGAACAGCGTGGACGACCCGAACGTCGACGCCCAGCTCACCCGGGCGGGCTCTCCCACGCTGGACGGGCGGGCATCCGGGCCGAACGCCACCGACAACAACTACAGCAACGGCCCCGTGTTCGCGAACTACGGCATCGGCTACACCTGGGACGACCGGTTCGTGAGCCCCACGCCGTACACGAACTACGCGACGTTCTCCGACATCGTTTCGGGGCAGACCTATCCTCGCGACGCGGTGCTCGAGAGCAAGGGCTTCTCGCTCGTGTTCGAGTACGCCATCAGCGACAACGTGAACGCGAAGCTGATCCTCGCCGATCGGGGCTACGACAGCGAATGGACGAACGACAGCGACCGCACGCCGTTCGCCCTCACCCAGACGCATTACATCCAGAACCACGACCAGGAGCAGGCGGAGCTGCAGTTCACCGGCACGTTGGGCGCGCGGGAGCGGGTGGGATGGACCGCGGGTCTCTTCTACTTCACCTCCGACAGCCGGGCGTACAACACCACGGAGTTCGAAGGCTTCGCCTACAGCAACGCGCTGCAGAACTTCACGGCCAACGATCTGTACGGCACGGACAACAAGTCGGCGTTCGTCCACTTCACCTACGACGTCACGGAACGCGTCGGCCTCTCCGGCGGCGTCCGCTACACCGACGAGAGCAAGACTCACACGTTCGATCACTTCCCGGTGTTCCCGCGCCGCGACCTCGAGTTCGGCGACTCGCGCACCGACTGGAAGGTGAGCGTGGACTTCTCGCTGACCGACGACCTCTTCCTGTACGCGCAGGCGGCCACGGGCTTCACGTCCGAGAGCGCGACGCCGCGCATCTTCACGATCGGTCAGCTGCGGTCCCTGCCCGGCGAAGAGCTCGTGAGCTACGAGATCGGCGGCAAGCTCGAATTCCTCGACAACCGATTGCGCCTGAACGCGGCGGTCTTCCGGAGCGACTACGACCCGCGCGTTCGGCAGAGCGGCGGCGTCACGCAATGCGACGCGCCGGACGACCTCGATCCGTTCCCCTACCGCCTGGGCGGCGGCCCCTGCCCGCCGGGCACCTTCTTCCAGGGCGGCAACGGCTTGCCCTGGTTCTGGTACGAGAACGCGCCGGGCGAGCTTTCGGGGTACGAGCTCGAGCTCATGGCGCGCCCCACCGACGCGATCCTCGTGAACTTCTCGCTCGGCCAGAACGAATACGAGAACAACGAGACGAATCCGGCATCGCCGAACTACGTGGCGCCGGGCTATCTGTTCCAGCCGGAGTACAACGCGAGCCTGGGCTTCCAGTACACGATACAGCTCGGAAACGGCGGAACGTTGACGCCGCGCATCGACGGGTTCTACCAGTCGGAGCGCCACAACGGCTCGGCGAGCGCTCCGCCGCACCTGCACGGCATCGTCGCGAACGTGTGCCCGCAGCAGTGCGTGCCCGCCTACACGATCTACAACGCGCGCCTCACGTACCAGCCGCCGGACGGCAGCTGGCGGCTGTCGGTGTCGGGCACGAACGTGACCGACAAGTTCTACTGGCATCAGCTCGGCCCGGAGGTCACGGTGAGCAACGTGACCGGCGCCGTGAGCCCGACGCTCGGCCGCACGGGCGTCGCGGGCAGGCCGCGCGAGTGGGCGCTCACGATCGAAAAGGACTTCTAGGACGGAGCGGCACGATGAACGCCAGCCGACGATCCTTCTTGAAGCTGGCCGGCGCCTTGGGTGCGACGCTCGCGGCCGGCCGGGCGGCGGGGCAGGCCCGGATGCAGCGGCGCATGCCGAACGTGGGCCCCGCGCCTTACAAGCGCATCGCGGCCGAGGAGGCCTGGGGCACGGCGGAGCTCTTCCGCGAATGGAAGCGGGTGCTCGACGCCAAACCTGCGGACGAGCTCGGCTTCGTGGCCCTCTGGCGCAACCTGGATCCCACGGGCAACACCGGCTTCACGGCACGGCTCATGGACTTGGGCGAGAACCGCCTGGCCGCCATGGACGCCGCCGGCATCGACATGCAGATCCTCATGCTCACGGCACCGGGCGTGCAGGTGTTCGATGCGGAGACCGGCACCGCGCTCGCGCGCGACACGAACGATCAGCTCGCCGAGGCGTGCCGCAACCATCCCGATCGCTATGCCGGCTGCGTGGCCATCGCGCCGCAGGACCCGCGGCGCGCGGCGCTCGAGATCGAGCGGGGCATCCAGCGCCTCGGGCTGAAAGGCGTGATCGTGAACTCCCACACCAAGGGCGAGTACCTGGCCGAGCCGAAGTACTGGGAGATCTTCGAGGCGGCCGAGGCGAACGACGTGCCCATCTACATTCATCCGCGCGAGCCGTCGCCGGAGATGGTGAAGCCGTTCATCGACTACGACCTGCTGCGCGGCGATCTGGGCTTCGGCGTGGAAGTGGCGTTCCACACGCAGGCGATCATCAACGCGGGCGTGTTCGACCGCTTCCCCAACGCGAAGCTCGTGATCGGCCACGGCGGCGAGGGCATCCCGTACAACCTCTACCGTCTCGACCGGACGCACCCCGTGCGGCGGCCGGACCAGCGGGCGAAGGAGCCGCCGAGCTACTACATGCGCCGCAACGTCTACATCACCAACAGCGGCGTCGCCTGGGCGCCGATGGTGCTGTTCGCGCAGCAGGTGCTCGGTGTGGATCGCGTCCTGTACGCGATGGATTATCCGTATCAGTACGACATCGAGGAGGTGCACGCCATGGACGCGCTGCCCATCTCCTACGAGGACAAGAAGAAGTTCTTCCAGACGAACGCCGAGCGCGTATTCAATCTTACGCGCGCGTCGTGAGCCTGCGGCGGAGAACGCGGCGATAACCGCGAATCGATGCACGCTGCAGCGCGTGTTCCGGACGAGCGCCGGGCGGCCGTTCGCGCTCCAGCCGACGAGGCGGCGAACGCGGCGGTGTTGTGGAGCCGCAAAGCTTGGGGCAGACTCGTGCGCACGAAGGGAGGGGGCACGTCAATGCCGCTTCGGATCTCGCTTGCCGCAGTGCTGGCGATCGCGATCGCCTGGGCGGCGCAGGCGCAGGAGTCGCTCGCGGAACGCCTCGAGCGGCTCGAGGGGGAGGTGCGGCGCGCCGAGGACGTGAGCGCGCTCAAGCGGCTGCAGCGCGCCTACGGCTACTACGTCGACAAGGGCATGTGGGAGGACGTCGCGGACCTCTTCGCCGACGACGCGGTGGCGAACTACCCGGCCGGAGTCTTCATCGGCAAGGACAGCATCCGGCGGCACCTTTATATGAACGTGGGCGGCGGCGAGCTGGGGGAAATCGGCCTGGGTGACGGCCGCCTGTACAACCACATGAACATCCAGCCCGTCGTCCATCTCGACCCCGGGGGACGGACGGCCAAGGGGCGCTGGCGCGCGTTCGCCATGTTCGGCCGCTTAGGCGGCGGAGCGGCGTGGGCCGAAGGCGTCTACGAGATGACGTACGTCAAGGAAGGAGCGACCTGGAAGATCAAGACGCTCGACTATCACGCAGGTTTCGGCGCGCCGTACGCGACCGGCTGGGTGGCTCCCGAGCGGACGCGGGAAGGGGGAGAGGGGGGCAAGCGCCACCTGGCGCACCCCGCGGACCGCGAGCGGAGCATGCCCTGCGAAGGTTTTCCGGCCGCGTGCGTCGCGCCGTTCCACTACGAAAATCCCGGCACGCCCGCCGGGGGACACGTCTGGCAGACGGCGGCTGCCCATGAAGGCGGCGATGCCGAGCCGCCGGCACGTGTCTCGCGGCGCGAGGCGCGGGAGCGCGCCGCGTCGCTGCTGCATCGGGCCACGCTGCTCGACGACGAGCAACGGATCGAGAACGTCCAGAAGACCTTCGGCTACTACTTCGACCGCCGGCTCTGGGACGAAGTGGCCGATCTCTTCGCGGACGACGGCACCATCGAGATGGGCTTGCGCGGGGTTTACGTCGGCAAGCGCCGCGTGCGCGAGTTCCTGAACCTCCTGGGCCCGCAGGGGCTCGCGGACGGCGAGCTCAACGACCACGTGCAGCTGCAGATCGTCGTGAGCGTGGCACCCGACGGCCGCACCGCGAAGTCGCGCAGCCGCTCGTTCAACATGACCGGCATGTATCAGAGCCACGGCGAGTGGAGCGAGGGGATCTACGAGAACACGTACGTGAAGGAAGACGGCGTCTGGAAGATCAAGTCGCTACGCTACTTCCCCACGTTCATCTCGGACTACGACAAGGGGTGGGGTGCCGATGCGAAGCCGGCGCCGACGGCGAGCGCCGCTCTGCCGCCCGACCGGCCGCCCACGGACGTCTACGAGATCTACCCGAAGGCGCACATTCCCCCCTATCACTACCGCAATCCGGTCAGCGGCGAAGCGCCGCGCTACCCGAGCGGCCCGGGGCGCCCGTCGGACCGGGCCATCGCGGCCGTGCTCGCACCGGTGACGGGCGACGATCCGCCGCCGTCGCGAAACGGCGCGGAGCCCGAGGAGCTGCTCGCAGAAGCCGAGCGGCTCGTGCAACGCGTGAAGGATTACCACGAGCTCGAGAACCTCGAGAACGCCTACGGCTACTATCTCGACAAGAACCTGTGGAGCGACCTCGCGCAGCTCTTCGCCGAGCACGGCACGATGGAGCTCGCGCAGCGCGGCAAGTACGTGGGGCGCGGCCGCGTGCGCGGCATGCTGTTCAACATCTTCGGGGACGAGGGCCCCGTCGAAGGGCGGCTCGGCAACCACATCAAGATGCAGCCGGTCATCGAAGTGGCACCGGACGGCCGGAGCGCCAGGATCCGCTCGCGCATGATGCAGCAGCTCTCGTTCGGCAACCGCGCCTCGATGGGCGCCGCCGTGTACGAGAACGAGGCGGTGAAAGAGGATGGCGTGTGGAAGTACGCCGAGGTTCACGCCTACAACACGTGGACGGCAGCGTACGACGGCGGTTGGATCCGCAGCTCAACGGGACGCGTCCCCGGCCCGAGCGACCGTTACCCGCCGGACCGCCCGCCGACGCTGCGCTTCCCGATGTTTCCGTCCGTGTACGCGGTGCCGTTCGAGCTGCCCCATCCCGTGACGGGGCGGCCCGTGGTGGATCGCGTGCGCAAGTCCCCCGCGGGATAGGCGGCACCGCAGGTGGCGTGATCCCCGCCGCGATGCGTCTGCGCGGCGTTCCCGCGGGCGAGCCGCGGAGGACGCGTCGCTACTCCGCGATCTCCTCGTATTCCTCGCGATCGATGTAGCCGTCCTGGTTCGCGTCGGCGACCGAGAACTCGAGGCCTTCCACGACGGCCGCTTCCGTGCGGCTGATCATGCCGTCCTGGTTCTGATCCACCTCCTCGAACGTGGGCATGTCCCGCTGCGCCGCCGCGAGGCCTGCTACGCCGGTTGCCAGGATCGCAAGGGCCAACTGCTTCTTCATGCGTTCCCCCTCCATGTGAGGCCCGCCGTCCTCGAGCAAGAGCCGTGCCATCACCTGGCGGCCGAGCACCGGTACGGAAATTGCAGCGCGCCCTGCTCAGCACGTGGCTCGACACGGGAGCGCCGTCATGCCGACAGCCCGGGATCCCGAACGCAACGACATCGACTTCGCGGAGTTCGAAGAGCGGTTGCGCCGCCGGCAGCGCGAGCTCTTCGCCGACGTGCAGCGCGAGGTCGCCAAGCACCGCGGCCAGCAGCAGGCGGACCTGCTCGAGCAGGCCGACCCCGACGACCGCGCCGTCGCGGATCTGTTGTCGCACTTGAACCTGGCGGAGATCGATCGCGACGTGGACGAGCTGCGGGCGATTCAGGCCGCGCTCGGGAGGATCGCGTCCGGCAGCTACGGCATCTGTCAGTCTTGCGGACGACCGATCGGTGTCGAGCGGCTGCGCGCGATACCCGAGACGCCGCTCTGCATCGAATGCCAGGCGCGCATCGAGCGACTCAAGGAGACGACGCCGTCGCTCTGAGCGTCGCTCGTTTACCGACTCTGCAATTTCTTATCCCGCGTTGAAGAATACGCTAGCCGTGCGGTGCGCGGCGACGTCGTGCTCCCGCGCCCGGGAGCGTCCGTAGCTGCTTAAAAAACGCGCACCTGGCCGCGAAGCGGTCGCGGCGCGCCGTGCTTCGACGCGCAGTCCGCGCCGGTCGAACGGCAGGCACGATGATTGCATCTTCGCCAGCCCCGGCGGTGTGCCGGGACGGGAAAAGCGCATGCGGATACGGAGACCGTCCAACGTTCGAAGTGTCTCGTTCGACGGCGGGGCACCGGCCGCTTGAGGAGCGCCGCTCGAATAGCCGTCGTCAGAGCACTGCACGGCCTCGGAGACATGCTGTGCGCAGTGCCGGCGTTGCGCGCGTTGCGTCACCGTTATCCGCGGGCGCAGATCACGCTGATCGGATTGTCGAGTTGTGCCTGGTTCGTCCGCCGGTTCGGCGCGCTGCTCGATTCGCTTGTGCCGTTCCCCGGCTACCCCGGGATCCCGGAGCAGCCCTACTCGCCGCGCGCGCTTTCGGCGTTCCTCGATCGCACTCGCGCCGAACCGTACGACCTCGCCATCCAGATGCACGGCAGCGGAATCTTGACGAATGCCTTCACGGCGCTGCTGGGCGCTCGCGAAGTGGCGGGGTTCTATCGGCCGGGATTCTTCCGCCCGAGCGCCGCCACCTTTTTTCCATACGTCGAGACGGGCTCCGAGATCCGGCGATGCCTCCATCTCGCCGAATCGCTGGGTTGTCCCGCGCAGGGCGAGGCGCTCGCCTTCCCCGTCACGGACGCCGATCGCGAAGCGCTGCGAGCGCATCCGCTGCTCGGGAAGCTCGAGCCGCGACGCTTCGTCTGCGTTCATCCCGGCGCGCGCGATCCGGCGCGCCGCTGGCCGGTGGAGCGCTTCGCGTGCGTGGCGGACGAGGTCGCTGCGCGCGGCTATCAGGTGGTGCTGACCGGCACCGCGGCGGAGCGGGCGACCGCGGACGCGGTGGCGGCGCGGATGACGCACGCCGCGGTGAACGCCGCGGGCGAAACCTCGCTCGGCGGCACGGCCGCTCTGCTCGAGCGCTGCGCCTTGCTCGTCACCAACGACACCGGCGTGTCGCATCTCGCCGCGGCGCTGCGTACACCGAGCGTCGTGATCTTCCTCGCCTCCGATCCCGATCGGTGGGCGCCGCTCGATCGCGCGCGTCATCGACCGGTGCTCGCACGCTCGCTCGCGAGCTCGGCCGCCGCAGCCATGCGCACGTCGTGGAGCGACGTGCCGGCCGCGCACGAGACCGGGCAAGAGGCGCTCGCGTTGCTCGAGGCGCAGGAGCGGCGATGACGGTGACCTCGATCCCCGGTGCCGCATGGCGTGCGGAGCGGAACGCGATCGTGGCGGCCTACGCCGGCACCGCCGCGGGTGCTCGCGCGCTCGCACCGACGGTGCAGGCGGTGCGTCGCGCGTTGCCGGCCGCGCAGATCGTGCTGCTGTGGCCCGCGGCGTTGGAGCTGCCGGCCGTGACATCGCGCCCGGCCGACCGCGTGGTGCTCTATCCCGCACCGCACCAAGGCGCGCACGCGCAGCCCGCTCGTCTCCGGCGCGCCGTGGACCGCGCGGTGAAGGCGCTGCGGGCCGCGGCGCCGTCCGCGGCCATCGTGCTGACGGAGACCGGGCACGCCCCGTTCCTGCCGGCCTATCTGTGCTACCTCGCGGGCATTCCGCGGCGCGCGGGGCTCTGCGCCGAGTTCGGCGGCGCGCTGCTCACGCAGGCGGTGCCGCCGCCAGCGGACTTGTCGCAGCCCGATCGCCATCTCTTTCTGCTGCGGGCGATCGGCGTGCGGACGTGCGGCGGCGCTGCGCGCGCGGCCGGGCCGGCCCCGCCGGCGGCCGAAGGAGCTCGCCCGTGACACGTCCGCTCGACATCCTCACCTGGCACGTGCACGGCAGCTATCTTTACTACCTGTCGCACGTGCCGCATCGACTCTATCTGCCCGTGAAGCCCGGGCGTCCGGAAGGATACGGGGGCCGGCTGCCGGGCTTCCCGTGGTCGGACAACGTGGTGGACGTGCCGGCGGACCGCATTCGCGATCTCGGGCTCGATTGCATCCTGTTCCAGTCGCGCAGGAACTGGGAGATCGACCAGTTCGAGATCCTGTCGCCGGCGCAGCGGCGGCTGCCGCGCATCTTTCTCGAGCACGACCCGCCCCGCGAGCACCCGACGGATACGCACCACCCCGTGGACGATCCCGACGTGCTGCTCGTCCACGTCACCGCGTTCAACGATCTCATGTGGGACGCCGGCCGCACGCCGACTCGCGTGATCGAGCACGGCGTCGTCGTGCCCGACTCTGCGCGGTACACGGGCGAGCTCGAGCGCGGCATCGTCGTGGTGAACGGCTTGCCGACACGGGGGCGGCGGCTCGGCGCGGACGTGCTCGCGGTCGTGCGCGAGCGAGTCCCCCTCGAGGTGGTGGGTATGGAGTCGGAGCGGATCGGCGGGCTCGGAGAAGCGAGCCACGCGGAGCTGCCCATGCTCGCCGCGCGGCATCGCTTCTTCTTCCATCCCATTCGCTACACGAGCCTCGGCCTCGCCGTATGCGAAGCCATGCTGCTCGGCGTGCCGGTCGTCGCCCTCGCGACGACCGAGATGACCACCGTGATCACGAACGGCGTATCGGGCTTCGTCGATACCCGCATCGACGTGCTGGTCGACGCCATGCGCCGGCTGCTGGCCGACGGCCGGGAGGCTCGGCGGCTCGGCGCGAACGCCCGCCGCACTGCGCAGGAGCGCTTCGGCATCGGGCGTTTCATCAGCGATTGGAACGCGGCGCTCGCCGACGTGACGGGTCGGCGCCTCTCCAGGACGGAAAGGAGGTCCGCCTATGCGTAGAATCGCCATGATCAGCGACCACGCTTCGCCGCTCGTCGCACAAGGAGGTGTCGACAGCGGCGGCCAGAACGTCTACGTCGCTCATCTCACGCGCTGGCTCGCGCTGCGCGGCTTCGAAGTGGACGTGTTCACCCGGCGCGACTCGCCGGAGCTCCCGGAGGTGGTGCAGTGGCAGCCTGGGGCCCGCGTGGTCCACGTGCCGGCGGGTCCCGCGCAGCCCACGCCCAAGGAGGAGCTGCTGCCGTACATGGCGGAGTTCACGCGCTTCGTCCGGCGGGTGTGCCGCCGCAGGCGCTACGATCTCGTGCACGCGCATTTCTGGATGTCGGGCCTCGCGGCCCTCGAGATCAAGCGCGCGCTCGACATCCCGTTCGTGATCACGTTCCACGCCCTCGGGCGCATCCGTCGCGCGCATCAGGGCGGCAACGATCGCTTCCCGGACGCGCGCTTCGAGATCGAGGAGCGCATCGCCAAGTCGGCGGACCGCATCATCGCGGAGTGCCCGCAGGACCGGCTCGACCTGCTGCACCACTACGGGGCCGATCCCGAGCGCATCAGCGTGGTGCCCTGCGGCTTCGACCCCACGGAGCTCGCGCCCGTGCCGAAGCGTCGCGCGCGCGCCGCGCTGGGTCTGCCGCGCGGCGCGTTCGTCGTGCTGCAGCTCGGGCGGCTCGTGCCGCGCAAAGGCATCGCCACCGCGATCGAGGGGTTCGCGCGCTTCGTTCGCGCCACCGGCGTCGACGCGCGCCTGCTGATCGTGGGCGGCGAATCGCATCGGCCCGATCCGTCGCTCACGCCCGAGATCGGCAGGCTCCGCGCCATCGCGCGCGAGCAGGGGATTCGCGACCTCGTGCTCTTCACCGGCCGTCGCGACCGGGACGTGCTGCGCTACTACTACAGCGCCGCGGACGTGTTCGTGACGCTGCCGTGGTACGAGCCGTTCGGCATCACGCCGCTCGAGGCCATGGCCTGCGCCGTGCCCGTGGTGGGCAGCCGAGTCGGCGGCGTCAAGTACACCGTGCAGGACGGCGTCACGGGCTGTCTCGTGCCGCCCGCCGACGCGGTTGCGCTCGCACGGTGCCTGGCGGAGCTCCATGGAAATCCGCGGCTGCGCCGTCGCATGGGGCGATTCGGGCGCGCGCGCGTGATCCGGCATTTCACCTGGGCACGGGTCGCCCACGACATCGAGCTCGCGTACGAGGCGGCCCTCGCCGGCCGTCGCCAAGCGCAGGACGACTACCGTCAGGTCGGGGCCGCGGCCGCGAGCGCGGGGTCCGGCGCCTCGCTGCCGGTGGCCGTGGCGCCGCGGCCGGCGCGGCGGTCCGGCGGCACGGCGAGCCGCACGCTGGGTCCCCGCACGGCGTCCGGCGCGGCGAGGCTCAAGGAGAACGACGAGGGCAGGGGACCTAGATGACGGCGCGGGAAGATCCAGCGCCGGCGCGCGGCGCGAGCCTCGAAGGGCGCGTCGTGCTCGTGACGGGCGCGGGCAGCGGCCTTGGCGCGGCCGTGTGCCGAACGCTCGGCGCGGCCGGCGCCGTGGTGGTCGCCACGGACGCGGACGCGAAGCGCGCGGGACTCACCGCGGACGACGTGGCCTCGAAAGGCGGTGCCGCGAGCGCGCTCGGGCTCGACGTGCGCGACGAGCGCCGGGCGGCCGAATGCGTAGCCGCGATCGTCGCGCAGCACGGTCGTCTCGATGCGCTGGTCAACAACGCGGGCACCGACGTGACCAAGTCCGTGCTCGAGCTCTCGCTCGAGGAGTGGGATCGCGTGCTCGCCGTGAATCTGCGCGGCCCGCTCGTGCTCGCGAAGCTCGCATTCGAGCAGATGCGCGGGCAGCCGGACGGCGGGCACGTGGTGAACGTGGTGTCCACGGCGGCGCGGCGCGCATGGGCCAACGCGGCCGCCTACCACGCGAGCAAGTGGGGCCTGCTGGGACTCAGCCACGCGTTGCACGTGGAGGGGCGCGAGCACGGCATTCGGGTGACGGCGCTGATCGCGGGCGGCATGCGCACGCCGTTCCTGCTCGATCGCTTTCCGGACATCGATCGGTCGGTGCTGCAGGAGCCGGAGAACGTGGCGGAGGCGGTGCGGTTCGTGCTGACGCAGCCGCGCGGCACGGTGATCCCGGAGCTCATGGTCCTGCCGGAGCGGGAGACGTCATGGCCGTGACGATCGCAACGCCCCGGCGCGGCGGCGACGGGCTCGATGGCGGGCAACACGCGGCGCTGCGCCCCGCCGTCTTCTTCGACAAGGACGGCACGCTGATCGAAGACGTTCCCTACAACGTGGCGGTGGACCGCGTCCGCCTCGCACCGGGCGCCGAGCGCGCGCTGCCCGCGCTCGCCCGCGCCGGCTTCGCGCTCGTCGTGGTGTCGAACCAGTCGGGCGTCGCGCGAGGTTTCTTCGCCGAGGCGGACGTGCGCGCCGTCGGCCGGCGGCTCGCGGCGCTGTTCGCCGAGCTCGGCGCGCGTCTCGACGGGTTCTACTGGTGTCCGCACCACCCCGAGGGCGCCGTGCCTCGCTACCGTCGCGAGTGCGCGTGCCGCAAGCCGCGGCCGGGCCTGCTGCTCCGGGCGGCCGGCGACCTCGGCCTCGATCTTCGCGCGTCCTGGCTCGTGGGCGACATCCTAGACGACATCGAAGCGGGTCGGCGCGCCGGGTGTCGCACCGTGCTCCTGGACATCGGCAACGAGACGGAGTGGCGCGTCGACGCTCGGCGCCTGCCGCACCACGTCGTCGCCGATCTCGCGTGGGCGGCGGGCGTGATCCTCGCGCACGAGCCGACGAGCGCGCCTCGCCCTGTCTCGCTCGTGCAGACGTCGAACGAGGTGGCGTGACGATGGGGCAGCTGCAGGATCCCAGGCTTCGCTACTGGCAAACGGCGCGGCGCGTGCTGTGCGTGCGGCTGGACGCGCTCGGCGACGTGCTCATGACCACGCCCGCGCTGCGGGCGGTGAAGCGCGGCCATCCAGAGCGCCACGTCACGCTGCTCACGTCGCGCAGCGGCGCGGAGGTCGGGCGCCTCTCGCCGGACGTGGACGAGGTCATCGTGTACGACGCGCCCTGGGTCAAGGCCACGGCCGAGCGCGCCCGCAGCGCCCACGATCATCGACTCATCCGCAAGCTCGCCGCCATGAAGTTCGACGCGGCGGTGATCTTCACGGTGTACAGCCAGAGCCCGCTGCCCGCCGCCATGATGTGCTACCTCGCGGACATCCCGCGCCGACTGGCACATTGCCGCGAGAACCCGTATCAGCTCCTGACGGACTGGGTGCCCGAGACCGAGCCCGGCCCCGTGGTGCGGCACGAGGTGCGTCGGCAGCTCGACCTCGTGGCCACGGTGGGCTTTCGAACGAACGACGAGCGGCTGCGTCTCGCGATTCCGCCGCGGGCGGACGAGCGGATCGATCGGCGTTTGGCGGCGCTCGGGCTCGACGGCGATCAGCCGTGGGCCGTGGTGCACCCCGGGGCGAGCGCGCCGTCGCGGCGCTACCCGGAGGAGCGCTTCGCCGCCGTCGTGCGGGCGCTCGTGGCGCTCCACGGCTGGCGCATCGTGCTGACCGGCACGCGCTCCGAGGAGCCGTTGCTCCGGCGCGTGCGCATGCGCGCAGGCGTGCCCGCGGTCTCGCTCGGCGGCTCGCTGAGCCTCGCGGAGCTCGCGGCCCTGTTGAGGCGCGCTCCGCTCCTGATCTCGAACAACACGGGTCCCGTGCACGTCGCGGCCGCGGTGGGCACGCCCGTGGTGGATCTCTACGCCCTGACGAACCCGCAGCACACGCCCTGGCTCGTGCCGAGCCGGGTGCTGTTCCAGGACGTGCCGTGCCGCTGCTGCTATCGCAGCGTGTGCCCCGAGGGGCACCACCGCTGCCTCGAAGGCGTGGCGCCCGAGCGGGTCGTGAGGGCCGCGCTCGAGCTCATGCGCGAGCGGCGCGTCGACGTGGATCGGCCGGACCGGCCGGCGCACGCGGCGGCGACCGAGCTGCTCGCCGCGTATCGGCGGATGGGAGCCGAGCAGCGGCCGTGAGCGAGGTGGACGTGCTGATCCCGACGTGCGACCGCGGCGCGGCGCTCGCCGTCACGCTGGCGAGCCTCTGCGCGCAGACCTTCGCCGCGTTCGCCGTCATCGTGTCGGACCAGAGCCACGCAGCGGGCGCGGAGCGGTGGGGCGAGGTCCGCGCCGCGATCCGCGTGCTCGAGAGCCACGGCAATCCCGTGCGGCTGGTAGAGCACCTGCCGCGGCGCGGCATCGCCGAGCAGCGACAGTTCCTGCTGGAGCAGTCGGCGGCGCCGCTCGTGCTGTGCCTCGACGACGACGTGATCCTCGAGCCCTGGGTCCTCGAGCTCCTCGTGCAGACGCTGCGGAGCGAAGGCTGCGGCTTCGTGGGCTCCGCGGCGATCGGGCTGAGCTACCTGGACGATGTGCGCCCGCACGAGCAGCACGTGGACCCGTGGCAGGGGCCCGTGGAACCCGAGGAAGTCCGGCCGGGCACGCCCGCGTGGGAACGGTTCAAGCTGCACAACGCGGCGAATCTCTGCCACGTGCAGCGGCGCCTCGGCGCGACGCCCGATGCGCCGGTCCGCTACAAGGTCGCCTGGTGCGGCGCCTGCGCGTTGTACGACGCCGCGAAGCTGCGCAGCGTGGGAGGATTCTCGTTCTGGCAGGACCTGCCGGCCGAGCATTGCGGCGAGGACGTGCTGGCGCAGCTGCGCGTGATGCGCGCCTACGGCGGCTGCGGCGTCATGCCGTCCGGCGTGTATCACCAGGAGCTGCCGACCACGATCCCGCAGCGGCGCGTCTCTGCCGAGCGTGCGCTCGGCTGGGGCACCGTCCGGCCCCCGAGGGGCGGCTGACGTGGGCCGCGGGGGCGGCGCACGAGCCTCCGCGGCGCGCACGCGCGCGCTCGCCGCGCGCAGTAGCACGGACGGGGCGGCGGCCGCGGAGCGGGGAGCCGGCAACCCGTGGCTGCGCGCGCGGCGGCTGCTCGTCGTGCGCGCCGACAACATCGGCGACGTGCTGATGGCGGGCCCCGCGCTCGAGGCGCTGCGGGCGGCGTTGCCTGCGGCGCGCATCACGCTGCTCGCGAGCCCGACCGGCGCCGAAGCGGCGCCGCTCCTGCCGTGGATCGACGACGTGATCGCCTGGCGCGTGCTGTGGCAGGACCTCGGCCGGCTGCCGCTCGATCCACGCCGCGAGCGGCGGCTGATCGCGCGGCTCGCGCGCGAGCGCTTCGACGGCGCGATCATCCTCACGAGCTTCAGCCAGAGCCCGCACCCGCCGGCGTTCGCCGCGTGGCTCGCGGGCGTGCCGCTGCGGGCGGGCGCGTCGCACGAGCGCAGCGAGCTGCTGACGCACGCCATCCCCTCGGGCCCCGACGGTCAGCACCAGGTGGCCCGCAACCTCGAGCTCGTGGCGGCGCTCGGCTTTCCCGTGCACGACGACCGCCTGGCGCTGCACGTGCCGGCCGCGGCGCAGGTGCGTGCGGCCGCGCTGCTCGAGGCGCGCGGCGTGTCGGCGGGCACGCCGTATCTGCTGCTCGCGCCGTGGGCGAGCGCGGCGGCGCGCACCTACGACGCCGTGCGGATGGCGGAAGCGGCCAGGCTCGCCGCGGCCGCCACCGGCGCGACGGTCGTGGTGACGGCCCATCCGCGCGACGCCGAACGCACGGCCGCGCTCGCCGCGCGCACGGGTCCGCGCACCGTGGACCTGACCGGCGCGACGTCCGTCGCGGAGCTCGCCGCGCTGATCGCGCGCGCGCGGCTCGTGCTCACCGTGAACACGTCGGCGCTGCACATGGCGGACGCGTTCGGCGTGCCGGTGGTGGCGCTCTACTCGGGCACCGACCTCGTGTCGCAGTGGGCACCGCGCCGTGCTCCCCACGCGCTGCTCCGCAGGGCCACGCCATGCACGCCGTGCTATCGATTCACCTGCCCGTTTGGCATGGAGTGCCTCGACGTGGAGCCGGAGGCGGTGGCGGCGGCCGTCACGGCGCTGCTCTCGAAGCGCGCGGCACGGACGCCGTCGACCGACGCCGCGGCGGAGAGACCGGCGCATGCTTGACGGCTTCCCGCTGCCGCCCGCTGCCGACGGCGAGGAGCTCGCGCGGCGCTTCTGGGCCCATCACTCCCAACACGGCGAGCCGCTCATGGAGGCCGTGGACGGCCTCGCCGAGCTCGCGCTCGCGGCCGACGTGACGACGGCGACGCTCGCCACGCACGCGCTGTTCGAGCAGGTGATCGAGCCGTTGTGCGACGGTTTCACGCCGGAGGGCGCCGAGATCTACCGGCGGGTGTTCGCCCGACTCGTGTGCGCGGCCCGGCGCGTTCGTGCGTGCGCCGCGTTCGAGCAGGCGCTCGGGGTGCGCGGGCTCCGCAGCGAGCGCGATCTGCTCGCGTGGCGGCCAGCCGCTCCGCCGCTGCGTCGGGCCGCGGATCGCGACGCGGTGCGCACCGTGCTCGTGCTGTCGCGCCTCACGCTCGGCGCCGACGTCGCGATCTGCGCACCCGTGCTGCGGCGCGTGCGGCGGCTCTTCCCCGACGCCCGCGTGGCGCTCGTTGGCGGCGAGGGCGCGGGCGCCGTGGCGCGCTGCGTGCCGGGCGTGGAGCACGTGCCCCTCGTTTACGGCCGGACGGCGCGCCTCGCCGACCGGCTGAACGCCTGGGCCGCGCTGTGCCGCACCGTGACCGAAGCGCTCGGCGCCGAAACGGACGGGCACATCGTGCTGGACCCGGACTCGCGCCTCACGCAGCTCGGCCTGCTGCCGCCCGTGGACGCGGCGCGCTACTACCACTTCCCGAGCCGCGAGTACGGCAGCGACCGCACCGAGCCGTTGAGCGTGCTGGTGCGCCGCTGGCTCGCCGAGACGTTCGGCGGCCGCGACGTGGACGATGCGCCGTTTGCGCTGCCCGACGCGGACCGCCGGTGGGCCGAGCGGCTGCGCGCGGTGCTCGGCGAAGGCGTGCCGGTGGTGAGCGCGAGCTTCGGCGTGGGCGGTAACGTCCGCAAGCGGGCCGGTCTCGAGCTCGAGGTGCGGCTGCTCGAGCGCATCGTGCGGCGCGGGGCGCGCGTGCTGCTCGCGCGCGGCGCCGGCGGCGCGGAGCTCGAGGAGAGCGAGCGGCTCACGAGCCGCCTCGCCGAGCGCGGCGTGAGCGTGCTGCATCTGCCGCCGGGCCGCGCGCTGGCCGGGCTCGACGGCCGCTCGCCGGACGTCGTGACGTGGCAGGCGGACGTGGGCGCGTTCCTCGCGGCCGTGGCGTGCGCGGACGCATACGTCGGCTACGACTCGGCGGGGCAGCACATCGCGGCCGCGTTCGGCGTGCCGACGTTGAGCCTGTTCCTCGAGTCGGCCGGCCGCAAGCACGCGCTCCGCTGGGCCCCGCGAGGCGAAGGACCGGTGCGGATCCTGCGGGGCGTGCGGCCGGTCGACGCGGGCCGGTTCCTGAACGACGCGTGCAAGGCGCTCGACGAGCTGCTCGACGCGGGCGCCACGCGGCGCCGTGCCGGGATCGTGCCGCTGAATCTGCGCGCGAGCTGAAGCGACGACGGAGCGCGACCCGCCGCTCGACGGGACGACGTGGCGGCCGGCGGCTATGCTTATGCCCTTCGAGCAACGGGACGAGCCGGCCGGCGTCGTCCGCAAGAGGGGAGGAGCCTGTGTCCGTGCGCAAATACGTGTCGATGGGTGCCGCGCTCGCCGCGGCGGCGCTGGTGGTCGTTTCCACCGCGCGAGCCCAGCCCCGCGAAGGCTGCCTGCCGGAGGGCGATCGCCTGTTCGTGAACGGCCGCATCCACACGATGGACGCGAACGGCACCGTCGTCGACTCGATGCGCGTGATCGGCGATCGGTTCACGGCCGTGGGCGAGGACCTCGAGCCGGGCGAGTGCACGGAGACGGTGGACCTGCGGGGCCGCACGGTCATCCCCGGCATCATCGACAACCACAACCACATCGTGCTGCTCGGGTTGCGGCCGGGCCACGACACGCGGCTCGAGAACGCGCACTCGATCGAAGCCGTGCTCGAGACGCTCGCGGCGAAGGCGCGCGAGCTGCCGGAGGGCGAATGGATCACGTCGATCGGCGGCTTCGACATCAATCAGTTCGTGCCGCCGCCGGGGCAGCCGCGCTTCCCCACGCTCGCGGAGCTCGATCGCGTCACGCCGAATCATCCGGTCTACATCCAGCAATCGTTCGCCGGGCCCGCCGTCACCAATAGCCGCGGCCGCGAGTTCTTCACGGCCCGGGGCATCGAGGTGGGTGAGGACGGCTCGATCGCCGGCGGCTTAGCCACGCCCAACCCCTCGACGCGCGCGCTGTTCGCGCTGCGGCAGCTGCAGACGCTCGAGGACCGCAAGCGCGGCACGCTGGACGCGCTGCGGTACGCGGCGAGCTTGGGGCTGACCACGCATCTCGACCAGGGCGGCTTCCCGGCCACCGGCACGGACGCGGACGGCGCGGCGCACTTCGATCCGTACCGCGCCTACGACGCGTTGCTCGAGCTGCACCGCGAGGGCAAGCTGATCAACCGCATCCGGCTGAACTTCCTCCATATGGAGGCCGATCCCGAGACGCCCGGCTTGAAGGCGCGCCTCGCCAACGTGTTCCCCGACTTCGGCGCCGACATGCTGAAGATCGTCGGCATCGGGGAGTTCACGGCGGGGGCGAGCGCTATCGTCGCGGAGCCGACGCCCGCGTGGGAGAACGGCACGCGGCTCGTGGCCGAGGCGGGATGGCGCAACGAGAACCACTCGCTCACGCCCACGGACTACGTCACCATCATCGACGGCTGGGAGCGCGTGAACGCCGCGCTGCCGCCGCCCGGCATCACGCAGCTCCGCTGGGTGCTCGCCCACGCGCCGTTCATCACGCGCGAGTATGTCGACAAGCTCAAGGCGCTCGGCGGGGGCGTCAGCGTGCTCGGCGGCTGGCGGTGGCTTTCGGGCACGGCCGAGCAGAACGGCCCGCCGTTTCGCATGCTGCTCGAGAGCGGCATCCCCGTGGGCATGAGCTCGGACGGCATGCAGATCTCGCCGATGAACCCGTGGATCGGCATCTACTACGCGGTCACCGGCAAGAACGCCCGCGGCGAGGCGATCAACGCGGACCAGACCATCGGCCGCGAGGACGCGCTGCGGCTCTACACGGCGGCCAACGGCTGGTTCCTGCTGGAAGAGGACGTGCTCGGCAGCATCGAGCCCGGCAAGTATGCGGACTTCGCCGTGCTCTCGGCGGACTACTTCGATCCCCGCGCCGTGCCGGACGAGGAGATCAAGCGCCTGCGCTCGGTGCTGACCGTGGTGGGCGGGCGCATCGTGCACGGCGACCCGCACAGGTTGTAGTCCGCCGTGCCGCGGCCTCCGTCTCCCGGCGGCCGGGCGGTCGCCCCGCGCGCATCCGGTCACGCGCGCTCCAGAGGCGCCATGCTGCTGGCCGTCGCGCTCGCCGCGTGCGCCGCCCGCGAGCCTGCGCCGGACGCGCCCGGCTCGGCCGAGGCGGCGCCGACGGACCCGGGGGCTCTGCACCCGGCGACGCGCATGCTGCCGCCCGGCGAGGGACGCGACATCCTGGCTCGCGCCTGCGTCGACTGTCACAACCTCGAGGGCCTGTCGGCCTACGCGGGCTACTACGACGCCGCGCGTTGGCGGGGGCTCGTGGAGACGATGATTGCGCACGGCGCGGAACTCGACGAGACTGAGGTGACGAAGCTCGTGCAGTATCTCGCCGAGCACTTCGGGCCGGGGTCGCGATGACGCGACTCCTCACGGGAGAACAAGAAGGGGGCGTCATGACCGTTCGCTGCACCGTTCCGAGCCGGGCGGCTCGGGTCGCCGTCCTGTGGGCGGCCGTTCTCGGCGGGCTCTCGGCGGCCTCGGCCAACGAGGTGCGCGTCATCCAGACCAACTCGCGCGACAGCGTGATCCACGTGATCGATCCCGCCACGCACGCCATCGTCGGCAAGATCGAGGGGATCCCGGTCAACCACGGCGTGGCCGCCGCGCCCGACGGCAGCCGGCTGTACTTCAGCAGCGAAGCCAAGCACACGCTCGACGTGGTGGACGCCAAGACATTCGAGATCGTGGCGGAGATCCCGCTGAGCGCCCGGCCTCACAACATTTCCATCGGCAAGGACGGGCGCTACGTGTACGTGGGCATCATGGAAGGCGAGGGCGGCATCGACGTGGTGGACACGCAGCGGCTCGAGAAGGTGCGCCACATCGACACGGGCTCGCGCGTGCACAACACCTACGTCACGCCCGACGGCAAGTACCTCGTAACGGGCACGTTCGGCGGCGACAAGAACTTGGACGTGTTCGACACCGATACCGAGGAGCTCGTCTTCTCGCTGTTCGAAAAGCGCAACGACGACACCATGGAGGGCGTGCGCCCCATCGCCTTCGAGAAGAACCCCGACGGGTCGGTCAAGCGGATGTTCGTGCAGATCTCGGAGTTCCACGGCTTCGTCGTGGTGGATTTCGCCACGCGCCGGGAGGTGGCCCGCATCGAGCTGCCGGCGCTGCCGCCGGAGCAGCAGGACGAGGGACCGTTCAACGCCGCGCCCGCCCATGGCATCGGCGTGGCGCCGAACGGCAAGACGCTGTGGGTGTGCAGCCGCTTGAACGGCTACGTCTACGCCTACTCGCTGCCCGAGCTCGAGTATCTCGGCGGGGTGAAGGTGGGCAGCCATCCCGACTGGCTCACGTTCACGCCGGACAGCCGCTACGTGTACGTGGCGAACGGCTACAGCGACGACGTGTCGATCGTGGACGTGGAAAACCTCACCGAGGTGAAGCGGCTCGCAGTCGGCAAGGCGCCGAAGCGCAACCTCACCGTCTCGCTGCCCTGACGACCTTCGTCTCGCGCGCACCAGGCGCTGCGCAGCGCGCTTGGCACGGTCCGTGCACCCGGCGGATGGGACTACCATCAGCACGGGTACAACGGAATGGCTACGAAGAAACGCTCAGCGAAAACCCAACGAACGCCGTCACGCAAGAAGGCCGCCAAGAAGCTCGCCGCATCGCGGCGAGCCGCAGCGAGACGCTCGACCTCAGCGAGGAGCGCTTCGCGCCGCGCGGCCTCCGGCCGATCCGCTTCGAGCCGGTCCGCTTCCGGGCGCGCTTCGCGCCGCGGTAACGGCAACGGCGCCGCGCGAACCGATGCCATCACGCTGCTGAAGCAGGACCACCGCGAGGCGGAGGACGTCTTCGAGCAGCTCGAGCGCGCACGCTCGGCGGACAAGAAGAAGGAGCTCGCGGACAAGCTCGCTATGATGCTGACGGTGCACGCGGCCATCGAGGAGGAGCTGTTCTACCCCGCGTATCTCGAGGCGACCGGCGACCTCGAGATGCACCACGAGGCCTTTCTCGAGCATCAGAACGCGAAGAACATGATCGCGGAGCTGCAGAGCTCGGGCCCCGACGACGAGTACTTCGACGCGCGGGTGAGCGTGCTCTCCGAGATGGTGAAGCACCACGTGAGGGAAGAGGAGAAACGCGACGGCCTCTTTGCGAGGGCGAAGGAGTCGGGCCTCGACCTCATGGCGCTCGGCGAGAAGCTCGAAGCGCGCAAGCAGGAGCTCATGCGCGACCGCGCGGGGCTCACGCGCATGGCGCTCGAGGCGCCGCGGGCCGAGGCGTTGATGGTGGCGAAGAGCGGCAACCGCGCGCACCGCGTGGCGGCGCGACGCGCCTGACGGCGGGCGCCCTCGGCGGCCGGGTGGGAGCGCATTTCCAGGCGCGATCTTCGTCCGGCAGCGTTCGAAGAATCGCGCTGGAAGCCGCTCCCGCACGCTTCGATCAGCGGCGAGCGAAATCTGTAAAGATTTCAGGATTGGGACGCCGAAGGACGGCGGTCATTCCTCCGGCCGTTCCCAGCCCTGCTCGAAGTGCTTCTCCCAGTTCACCGCCCAGGGCCGGCCGAAGTAGTCGACGTAGCCTTCGTCTGTGGGCAAGAGCTGCGTGGGCCGCCCGTCGGGACCGTTCACGATGGTGCTCTGCACGCGGCACTCGACGAACGTGTAGCGGCGCTCGGGCGCGGTGATCGGGTCGGCGAACAGCCACGGCGTCACCGTGTGCAGCGGTCGCGTGAACGCCTCGGGGTCGTAGAACGTGGCCTCGACGACGAGCCCGTCGCCCTGCTCGCGCGGGCGGATCACCTCGATCACCTCGAGCCGGTCGCTATACTCGAACATCGAGTGCGAGAGCGTCCAGCCCTGCACGTTCGCGGTCCAGACGACCAGCGTGTCGCCGTCCCAGAAGCCCACGCTCTCGCCGTACCACTGCGGAACGTCCTGGACGTGCTCCTGGCCGATCAGGATCTTGCGCAAGAAGTTGTCCGCGACGCCGGCGGTGAAGACCACCTGGTGCGGCGTCACGAGCACCTCGATCTCGCGAATCGAGAACTCGGCCCACCAGCGCATGAGCCCCTCGGGGTAGCAGAACGCGGCGAGCCACTGCGGCGCGTTGCTGACCGCCTCGTGGTAGTTCATCTGCACCGTGCGCTTCTGGTACTCCGGCGTGAGCACCGACAAGAGCGTCGCGGTCTGCAGGTTGCGGCCGTACAGCCACTGCTCCTCGCGGGCGCCGCGCCGGTACCAGCCGTCCCAGTTGGGCAGCGTCTCACGCGTGTGCTGCGTGGGACCGCCGCGCGACCGCGCGGCCTCGAGCAGCGCTTGATAGTGCTCCGCGGCCGTGCGGTAAGGGTAGGGGCTCGCGATGTCCTCGATGGCGCGGTCCACGTTGCAGTCGCCCCACTCGCCGACCCGGCCCACCGTCCACATGTCGGTGAGCTGGCGCGGCGTGTTGCAGCGCGTGTACCGCTTGTCGAGCCAGTACTCGCGGTCGAGATAGAAATTCTTCGTCGTGAACAGATCCACCGGCAGCGGCTCCACGCCGGGCGGAGGCTCGTGGCTCGTCGTCTGCCCCTGCGCCATGCCGCAGCCCGCGGCCAGCAGGGCCGTCGCGATCGCTTTCCTGACCGTCATGCTCGTATCGCTATACCCCCTGGAAGGTGGCCGCACCGTATTACGAATCCACTCGAGCATCAAGCCGGCGCAGGCCGGGGCCCGCGGGGAGAGTGGACCCGGTATTTCGGTCGGTGGCCGAGGCGGGTTAAGGTAACGCGCACGACGACTCGAAGGGGGATACGTCTCGGATGGTGCGCGAAGCCGCCGCGATCCGCGCTCGGGGCCTGCCTCGGCTGGCTGCCGCCGCGCTCGTGCTGCTCGCCGGCGCCGCCGCGGCGCAGCCGATTCCGCGCACCGCCGACGGGCGGCCGGACCTGCAGGGCATCTGGCAGGCGCGGTCCCGGGCCGCGTACGACCTGCGCGACCACGTGGCCCGCCACGACATGCCCGCCGGCTGGGGCGTGGTGGAAGGCGGCGAGATTCCCTACCAGCCCTGGGCCGCCGAGCAGCAGCGGCGCAACTTCGCCGAGCGCGCCACGGCCGATCCGCTCTCCCGCTGCTACCTGCCGGGCGTGCCGCGGGTGATGTACCTCGAGTATCCGTTCCACATCTTCCAGACGGCCGACCACGTGGCGATGACGTTCGAGTGGCAGCAGGTCTATCGCCTCATTCCGACGCACGGCCGCCCGCCGCTGCACACCGGCATCCCGTCGTGGATGGGCCGCTCGCAGGGGCGGTGGGAAGGAGACGTGCTGGTCGTCGAGGTGACGGACTTCAACGACCAGACGTGGTTCGACGCCGCCGGCAACTTCCACAGCGACGCGCTCAAGCTCACCGAGCGGTTCACGATGCGCGACGCCGACACGATCGACTACGAGGTCACGGTCGAGGACCCGAAGGTGTTCATGCGGCCCTGGAAGATCTCCATGCCGCTCGAGCGGCAACGCGGCCTGCCGCGTATTCTCGAGTACCAGTGCCAGGCGGAGAAAGAGGAGGCGAACGGCGACTTCGAGCGCGACGTGCGGACGTGGTATCCCGCGGAGCCGCCCGCGGACAACGCGCCGTTCGACGCGGCCGCGGCGGGCGAGCTGCCGCCGTTGACCACTCCGCGGGACATCCCGCGCCTGCCGAGCGGCAAGCCCGACCTGAACGGCTTCTACCAGCCCGACGCGGGCGGCGCGAACTACGGCCTAGAGCAGCGCGAGCGCCAGTTCCTCACACCAGCGAGCCGCGGCGTGGTGATCGACCCGCCGGACGGCCGCCTGCCATACCAGGCCTGGGCGCGCGCCGAGCGCATCGACCGCGAGCTGCCCCATCGCGGCTACGACGACCCCACTGCCCACTGCTTCGTCGCGGGCGTGCCACGGTCCCATTACGTGCCGTCGCCGCACTACATCGTGCAGACCGACGACTACGTCGTGGTGCTGTTCGAGCGCATGTCGTGGCGGCAGATCGACCTCGATCGGCGCTCGCACATCCCCGACCACCTGCGGCTCTGGATGGGCGACTCCATCGGCCGCTGGGAAGGCGACACGCTCGTGGTCGAGAGCCGCAACTTCAACGGCAAGGCCTGGCTCAACGAGGTGGGCGACGTCATCACGCACGCGCAGACGGTGATCGAGACGTTCACGCCCGTCGCCGAGAGCCGCGTGATCTACCGCGCCACCGTGCACGATCCGATCGCCTACACGCGGCCCTGGACCATCGAGATTCCCCTCGAGCGGCAGGCCGACGAGCTCCTCGAGGTGGCCTGCCTCGAGGAGGACAGCGACTTGCAGCATCTGAAGGACGTGCGCGACGAGTACCGCGCACGACAAGGCCTGCAGGAGGATTGACCGCATGAACGCCAAGCTCACCGCGCTCGCCGCGCTCGCCGCCTGCGCCGCGGGAACGGCCGCTGCGCATCATTCGTTCTCCGCGGAGTTCGATCCCGACAAACCGGTGCGGCTCGAGGGCAAGGTCACCGACATGAAGTGGTCCAACCCTCACGCCTGGATCTACCTCGACGTGGAGGGGCCCGACGGCCAGGTGGTCAACTGGGCGCTCGAGACGGCGGGTGCGAACGGCCTGGTCCGCCGGGGCTGGCGGCGCGAGGACCTGCCCCCGGGCACCGTGCTCAAGGTCGAAGGGTGGCAGGCGCGGAACGGGAGCCCGACGGCGAACATCTCGGTGGTCACGCTCGCCGACGGGCGGCGTCTGTTCGCGGGCTCGTCCAATCCGGCCGCGCCGCAGCAATAGCGGCCGCAGGGCGCCGCGCGGGGACCGCGTTGCTAGCCCGGGCAGCGCGGTGCGGCGCATCCCGACGTGAAGCTCGGCCGGCTGCCGACCTGCTCGTAACGGGCGCCGTCGGCGGGGCGATCGAGCCGCCGCAGATACAGACGCCTGCTCTCCGTGCGATGGGCGCTGCCCGTGGCGACCACGCGGTCGCCGGGCGCGAACGTTTCCCCCGTGATGCCGACCTGCGCGAGCTCGAAGCGGTTGTCCATCTCGAGCTGCCAGCTTTCCTTGCCGGCCGCGCCCGGCACGTCGATGACCAGGATCGGATGGGGGTTCACGAACCGGAAGGCCGTCACACGGCCTTCGACGGTGACCGGCCTGGCGCTGTCGTAGACGCCGGCGATCGAATGATGCCCCTGCGCCGCCTCGGCGGCCCATGCGAGCGCGAGCACGAGGCTCCAACGGCCCATCGAGACACCTCTCGTCGAGCATGGTAGCACCGGCCGCGCGACGTTTTGTCGCACTCCGGGAAGTACCGATTGCACGGCGCCGGCCGTTCGCGGAACATCCGCGCCGTTTCCGCCGTCTGATGCCCCGAGGCCGACGATACCCAATGAACCGGTTGTTACTCCTCTGTGCCGCGACGCTCTCGCTGACGGCGGCGGCCTCGCAGCCGCTCAGCGTCTCCAACGCCTGGGCGCGCGCCACGCCGCCGGGCGCGACGACGGCGGCCGCCTACCTCGACATCGAGAACGCGGGGGCGGCCGACTCGCTCGTCGGCGTGCGCAGCGACGCCGCCCGCGCCGTGGAGGTGCACGGCACGCGGCACGAGCACGGCATGATGCGGATGGAGCGGCTCGAGGAGCTGCCCGTGCCTTCCGGCGAGGTGACGCGGCTCGAGCCGGGCGGCCGTCACCTCATGTTCATCGACATCGCGCGGCCGTTCGCGCCGGGCGAGACCGTGACCGTCACGCTGCAGTTCGCGAACGCGGGCGAGATCGAGGTGGAGCTGCCGGTCCGCGACGCGCGGACCTTGGCGCGATGAGCGCAGCCCGCATCACGAGCATCGCGAGCATCGCGCTGGCCGCCCTGGCGGCCGCGGCGGCCGGCGCGTGGCTCGGGATGCGCACGAGCGCGCCGCGGGAGCAGCTGGCGCCGACGATCGGCGGCTACGTGCTCGACGAGCCGCGGGCGTTGCCTGACTTCGCGCTCGTGGACGGCGAAGGCCGCCCGTTCGGCGCGAACGACTTCCTGGGCCGGTGGTCGTTTCTGTATTTCGGCTACACCTACTGCCCGGACGTCTGCCCGCTGGCGCTCGTGCAGCTCGCGGAGCTCAAGAAGATCCTCGCCGAGACCGAGCCCGGCGTCGCCACCGCGTACTACCTCGTGTCCGTGGATCCGGCGCGCGACACGCCGGAACGGTTGCGCGACTACGTGACGTACTTCGATCCGGGCTTCCGCGGGCTCACGGGGCCGCTCGCCGAGATCGACAAGCTCGCCAAGGCGGCCTCCGTGGTCTACGTGATCCCCGAGGCCGAGGAGGGCGAGAGCTACCTCGTCGGGCATTCGTCCACCATCACCCTGATAGATCCCGAGGGGCGGATCCACGCCATCTTCACGTCGCCGTTCGAGGCCGAAACGCTCGCGGCCGACTTCTCGACCATCCTCGACCGGCGGCGCTGAGCCGGAGTCGCGGTCGAAGGGCGCCGCTACCCGATGAAAGGAGCCCGTCGGAGCGGTGTTGCAGCCGCGGTCTTCGGTGCGGGCTCGTGTGAGATGGAGGAGGGGGGCGAGCGCTCTTCGGCGCAGGGCTCGGTCGGGCAGCGGGCCTCTGCGCCCGGCCGCCAGCCGAGCGCGGCGAGCACGAGCGACAGCAGGAAGCAGGTGCCGCGCACCGCGGCCGGCAGCAGCGACCACGTCGGGCGCCGCAGCGGGGCAGTCAGCAGGATCATCGCCCACACGGCCACGCCGATGAACGGAAAGCGGTCCGCCTGCTCGGGATAGCGCACGTTGACGCACACGTTCACGAGTATGGCGGCCGCGAGGATCGCCGCGACCACCGCCACGCGCGCCCAGTCCACGCGCACGCCGCGCGGCGGGTCCGCGAGGATGGGCGAATGCCGCTGCTGCTGCAGCGACGCCGGAATCCCGAACACGACGAGCGCGACGGCGGCGGCGATGTAAGCGTGGGTCACGGCGGCCGGCGAGATGCCGCTGATCCAGATCATCGTGGTGGTGGTGTCGCCGACGACGCTGCCCGATCCGCCCGCGTTGGAGGCGGCCACGATCGCCGCCAGATAGCCGATGTGCACCTTGCCGCGAAACACGGTGTGGGCCACGGCGCCGCCGACCAGGGCCGCCGCGATGTTGTCGAGGAACGAGGACAGCACGAACACCATCGCGAGCAGCAGGAAGCCGCCCCTCCAGTCGTCCGGCAGGAAGCGGGGCAACACCAGCGGCAGCCGGCTCTCCTCGAAGTGATTCGCGAGCAGGGCGAAGCCGGTGACGAGACAAAACAGATTCGCGAGCACGACCCACTCGTGGAGGAGATGGCTCCCGAGGCCCACGACCCCCGGTTGGCCGTCGAAGCCCGGGAGCAGGGCCTTGTACACGGCCACGGCGACGAGGCCCGCGACGGCGACCTGCAGCGTCTTGTGATGGAACAGCGCCACGCCGAGCAGCGTGGCGCCGAACAGGATGAACTCGACCGGCACGCCGTAGACGCTGGGCTCCAACATCCATTCTCTCCGCCGGCCGACGGTTCCTTGCACCGTTAGGCAGGTAGCGCGGCCGGCTCGGGGCGCAACTGTCGCATCGCGAACCGCGAGCAGCCTGCCGGCCATCCCGCGAGCCGGCCGGGGCGTGCCGCGCGGAACCGCTTCACGGTGCGCGTGCGACGATACCCGCGCCGCTCTCCGGAACGCAGCGCGGCGCGCCCGACGCCGGCCACGCGATGGTGCCCGCGGCTCCGAGTGGCCTACCATTGCTCGCCGACGGACGAAGGGTGGGCGCATCAGGACGACCCGGGGGGGCGAGCTTCGCGTGAGCCGCAGCACCGACAGGATCCTCACCACGCACGCCGGGAGCCTTCCGCGGCCTGCCGACCTGCTCGCGCTCTATCGCGACGAAGCGGCGGCACCGGCCCGGCTCGAGGCACGGCTCGCGTCGGCCGTAGGCGAGGTCGTTCGCCGGCAGGCCGACATCGGCATCGACATCGTCAACGACGGCGAATTCGGCAAGCCGATGACGCAGGACGTCGACTACGGCGCGTGGGCCACGTACATCTTCGGCCGGTTGAGCGGCTACGAGATGCGCGAGCCCGATCCCGGATTCGACGTGCTCGGTGCGATCATGGGGCGCAGCAAGGATCGCATCGACTTCGCCGAGTTCTACGCGAGCGGCGAGGACGGGACGCGGACGCCTCGCCCCGACTATCGCGTGCCGGTGAACGTCGGGCCCGTCACGTACACGGGCCACTCCGCGGTGCAGCGCGACATCGCCAACCTCAAGGCGGCCCTGGGCGACACCGATGTGCGCGGCGCTTTCCTCTCCGCCGTGGCGACGGGCGTGCAGGCGGCCCCGAGCGAGCACTACCGCTCGGCCGAGGAGCACGCGGTGGCCGTGGCGGAAGCCATGCGCGAGGAGTACAAGGCCATCGTCGACGCGGGCCTCTCCTTGCAGATCGACGACCCGATCCTGGTGAACGTGTACGAGTTCGAGTACTCGGCGAGCGGCGACCTCGCGGGCTTCCGCAAATGGGCCAAGGGGCACGTGGAGCTCGTGAACCATGCGCTCCGCGGCATCCCCGAGGAACGCATCCGCTATCACGTCTGCTGGGGCAGCTGGAAGGGGCCGCACAGCTCCGATCTTCCCTTGCGCCACATCGTCGACCTCCTGCTCGAGGTGAACGCCGGCCAGTACTCGGTGGAGGCCGCGAACGTGCAGCACGAGCACGAATGGAAGGTGTGGAAGGACTTCAAGCTGCCGGACGGCCGGGCCGTCATACCGGGGGTGGTCACGCACAAGACCAACGTGCTCGAGCACCCCGAGCTCGTGGCCGATCGCATCGTGCGTTACGCGGAGGTGCTCGGCCGCGAGAACGTCATCGCCGGCTCGGACTGCGGCCTCGGGGGCCGGCTGCACCCGCAGCTCGCCTGGGCGAAGCTCCGCAACCTCGTGCGCGGCGCGGAGCTCGCCTCCGAGGCCCTCTGGCCCTAGCGCCCGCCCGCCGCCGGCGCTCGCCCGAAGCGGCCGCATCGGGGCGCGCATCCCGAGCCGCGCCGGGGGCTCGGCCGGCGTCCCAGGCCCTCTTGAGAACGCCCTCGGGCGTCCTCATTCTCCGCCTCCCCCACCCTCGCTCGAACGCCCCGTGCGCCGGGGCGAGGGGAGGCATTGGCGAGACGAGTATTCAAGGAGGAGCACGCCATGAGAATTGCGCAGATTGCTCCGCTTGCGGAGGCCGTCCCGCCCCGGCTCTACGGCGGGACCGAGCGCATCGTGTCTTACCTGACCGAGCAGCTGGTCCGCGAGGGACACGAGGTCACGCTGTTCGCGAGCGGCGACTCCCGTACCGCCGCCGAGCTCGTCCCCGGCTGGCCCAGGGCGCTGCGTCTGGATCCCGCCGTGCGCGACCCGATTCCTTACGCGCTCATGTCCCTGGACGACGTGCGCCGGCGCGCCCACGAGTTCGACGTGCTGCACTTCCACATCGATATGCTGCACTTCCCGCTGTTCCGCGACATGGCAGCGCGCACCGTCACGACGCTGCACGGGCGTCTCGACCTGCCGGACTTGCCCCCGTTCTACGACAGGTTCCCGGAGTTTCCGCTCGTGTCGATTTCCGACGATCAGCGCCGGCCGCTGCCGCAGGCGAACTGGCTGGGCACGGTGTATCACGGCCTGCCCGTCGACCTGCTCCGCCCGGGCGCTGGCCAGGGCGGGTATCTCGCCTTCCTCGGCCGGATCTCGCCGGAGAAGCGGCCCGACCTCGCCATCGAGATCGCGCAACGCGCGGGCCTCCCGATCCGGGTGTCCGCCAAGGTGGACAACGTGGACCGCGAGTATTTCGAAGCTCAAATCAAGCCGCTGCTCCGCCTCCCCGGCGTGGAGTTCATTGGCGAGATCGGCGAAGCGCAGAAGAGCGACTTCCTCGGCAATGCCTTCGCGCTGTTGTTTCCGATCGACTGGCCCGAACCCTTCGGCCTCGTGATGATCGAAGCCATGGCGTGCGGCACGCCGGTGATCGCGTTCCGCCGCGGCTCGGTGCCCGAGGTGCTCGAGGACGGCCTCACCGGGTACATCGTGGACGGCGTCGCGGAAGCCGTGCGCGCCATCGGCCGGCTTCACTGGCTCGACCGGGTTGCGATCCGCAGGCGCTTCGAGCAACGATTTTCGGCCGCGCGCATGGCCCGCGACTACGTGGCGCTCTACGAGTCGCTGGCATCCCAGCGGATCCGGGGGCGGCGCGTGGCGTGAGGCCGGGAACCAAGGAGGACTGTTGCGGGAATGACCGAAGCGACGCCCCACCACGTGTTGCCGGCGGCACCGGCTGGCCAGATTCCGGTCTTCTACATCCCGGCCACCACCTCGATCCAGGAGCGCCGGCCGCGAACGCTCAAGCACGGCGACACGTTCGCCGTGTTCGACCACAACGGCGACATCGTGGATGGGCCGAGCAGCCCCGAGGGGCTGTATCACGCCGACACGCGGCATCTGTCCCACGCGCGGCTCACCATCGGCGGGCAGCGTCCGCTGCTGCTGAGCTCCACGCTGCGCGCGGACAACGCCACCCTCACGTGCGACCTCACGAACCCCGACCTCTTCGAGGACGGCAGGCTCGTGCTCGAGCACGGCGTGATCCACATCAGGCGGACCACGTTCCTGTGGCAGGGGGCGTGCTATGAGCGCATCCGCCTGAGAAACCATTCCAACGAGCCGCAGACCTTCACCGTCGCGCTGAGCTTCAGGGCCGACTTCGCGGACCTGTTCGAGGTGCGGGGCATGGTGCGCAAGCGCCGCGGCGCGCTGCATCCGCCGGTGGTGCAGGCGGACCGCGTGGTCCTCGGCTACACGGGGCTCTGCGGCACCCGCCGCGTCACGTCGCTGCAGTTCGACCCCGCGCCGGCCCGGCTGCGCGGGGACCTCGCGGTCTTCGAGCTCACCCTGCCGCCCCAGGAAGGCTGCACGATTCACGTCGAGGTGAGCTTCGCCGATTTCGACTGCAAGCCGCCGCCGGCGCGGCACTTCCGCCGGGCCATCCGGGATGCGCGGCACGCGCTGCGCCAGTCGGCGCTGCGCATGGCGTCGATCGATACGTCCAACGAGATCTTCAACGAAGTGGTACGGCGGTCGGTCGCGGACCTTTGCATGCTGGTCACGGACAAGCCGGAAGGCCCCGTGCCGTATGCCGGCATCCCGTGGTTCAGCACGCCTTTCGGGCGCGACGCGCTGATCACCGCCGTCGAGACGCTGTGGATGGATCCCGCGATCACGCGCGGGGCGCTCAAGTTCCTGGCCGCGCATCAGGCCGTGCGCGACGATCCCGCCGCGGATGCCGAGCCCGGCAAGATCCTGCACGAGATGCGTCAGGGCGAGATGGCGATCCTGGGGGAGGTTCCCTTCCGCCACTACTACGGGAGCGTCGACGCGACGCCCCTGTTCGTGGCCGTGGCGGGCGCCTACTACGAGCGCACGGGCGACATCGACACCATCCGCTCGATCTGGCCGAACATCAAGGCGGCGCTCGAGTGGATCGATCGCTATGGCGACCGCGACGGCGACGGCTTCGTCGAGTACGGACGCCGCAACGAGCAGGGGCTCGTGAATCAGGGCTGGAAAGACAGCACGAACTCGGTATTTCACGCGGACGGCCGGCTGGCGCACGGGCCCATCGCCCTCGTGGAGGTGCAGGGCTACGTGTACGCAGCGAAGCGCGCCGCGGCGGCGATGGCGCGCGCGCTCGGCGAGCACGGTTACGCCGTGGCGCTCGACACGCAGGCGGAAACGCTGCGGGTGCAGTTCGAGGAGGCGTTCTGGGACGAGGAGCTCGGCATCTACGTGGCGGCGCTGGACGGCGACAAGCGGCCGTGCCGGGTCCGCACGTCGAATGCCGGACACGCGCTGCTCGCGGGCATCGCCGATCCGGAGCGCGCCCGCCGCGTGGCCGCGAGCCTGATGAGCAACGCGTTCTTCTGCGGCTGGGGCATCCGCACGGTGGCGGCCGGCGAAGTGCTCTACAACCCCATGTCGTATCACAACGGCTCGGTCTGGCCTCACGACAACGCGCTCATCGCCCTGGGGTTCGCGCGCTACGGCCTCAAGAAGGAGGTCGTGCGCATCATGGACGGCCTGTTCGCGGCGGCCACTCACATGGACCTGCGCCGGCTGCCCGAGCTCTTCTGCGGCTTCGCGCGCCGCCCGGGCCGCGGCGCCACCCTTTACCCGGTGGCCTGCACGCCGCAGGCCTGGGCCTCTGCGGCGCCCATCGCGTTGCTGCAGGCTTGCCTCGGCCTCACGTTCGACCCGGCGGCGAAAATCGTGCGTTTCGAGCGGCCGGTGCTGCCGTCGTGGCTGCAGGAGGTCACGCTGCGCGGGATCCAGCTCTGCGGTCAGCGGGTGGACGTGACACTGCGACGGCGGGACGGGGAGGTGCTCGCGGGAGTGCTCGCCCGCACGGGCGACGTGCGCGTCGTGAGCGTCAACTGACGGCGGCCGCTCGCGGCCGGAAAGCCGCT
>DATCLY010000043.1:0-80071 GCA_036563665.1 Gammaproteobacteria bacterium | reverse complement strand
GCCCACAGCTACGGCAAGACGGCCACGTTCATGCCGAAGCCGCTCGTCGGCGACAACGGCAACGGCATGCACGTGCACCAGTCGCTCGCGAAGGACGGCAAGAACCTGTTCACGGGCGACGGCTACGGCGGGTTGTCGGAGACCGCGCTGTACTACATCGGCGGCATCCTGAAGCACGCGCACGCGCTGAACGCGTTCACCAACCCGTCCACGAACAGCTACAAGCGGCTCGTGAAGGGCTTCGAGGCGCCCACGCTGCTCGCCTACTCGGCGCGCAACCGCTCCGCGTCGATCCGCATCCCGTACGTGTCCAACCCGAAGGCGCGGCGCATCGAGGTGCGGTTCCCGGACAGCATGGCGAACCCCTACTTCGCGTTCGCCGCCATGATGATGGCCGGCCTCGACGGCATCCAGCGCAAGCTGCACCCGGGCGAGCCGGCGGACAAGGACCTCTACGACCTGCCGCCGGAGGAGGAAAAGAACATCCCGACGGTGTGCTTCAGCCTGCAGCAGGCGCTCGAGGCCCTCGACAAGGACCGCGCGTTCCTGAAGGCGGGCGACGTCTTCACGGACGACATGATCGATGCCTACATCGCCTTGAAGCAGCAGGAGATCACGCGACTGCAGATGACGACGCATCCCGTCGAGTTCGACATGTACTACAGCCTGTAACGGACTGCGCGGGAGTTTTGTCAAATCGGGAATGCGGCGGGGTTCGCAGAATCCCGCCGCCCCCGTTGGCACCTCGTCCCGCCGGAGCTAAGCTGGGAGCGTGTATAAGTGGCTGATCGTCCTGTCCCTCTCTTTCACCGCCGCGAACGCCGCCACGGTGTGGACGTGGGTGGACGAAACCGGCCAGGTGCACTACTCCGACACGCCCGTTCCCGGCGCGCGCCAGATCGAGATCCGCGACTCCGTGCGTATCTCCCCGACGCCCGCCGCGCAGCCGTCGGCTGCGCAGCCGTCGCAGCCCACGGACACGGCCGCGACGGGACCGTCCCAGACGGTGTGGGTGGTGCGCCCCGCGGAGCAGGAAACGCTGTGGAACATCGGCGCGATGCTCGAGGTTCAGCTCGACGTCGTGCCGCCGCTGCGGCCCGGTCAGCGCGTCGACGTCGTGTTCGACGGCCAGCGGCTGAACCTGAACACCACGAGCTTGCAGTTCACGGTGCCCGACGTCTTTCGTGGGGTCCACACGCTGCAAGCCGTGATCCTCGAGGGCGAACGGGAGGTCACCCGCTCGGATCCCGTCACGTTCATGGTCCAGCAGACCAGCATCCTGAACCCGAACAACCCGAACGCGCGGCGATAACGGCCGCCGGCAGGCGGCTCTTCTCGAGCGCCCCATCGTCGTCGCACGGCTCGGTGGCCGGCGCGCGCCGCGCGCCCGACGCCGACAGCGTGCTCCAGGGCCTCACCACGGCCGTCGTCGTGCTCGACGACAGCCTGGTCGTGCTCGCCATGAACACCGCGGCGGAGAGCCTGCTCGGGCTCAGCGAACGCCGCGTCGCGGGCCGCCCGATCGCCGACGTGGTGCACCCGGCGCACGAGCTCATCGCGCTCTGCCGCCGTGCGCTCGAGTCCGGGCTCACCTTCGGGCTGCGCGAGCTCGCCGCGCGCGTCGCCGACCGCGAGGTGCTGCTCGATTGCCGGGCCACCCCGCTCGAGCGGGAGCCCGCGCTGCTGCTCGAGCTGCTCGACACGGAGCGCGACCGCAAGGTGCGGCGGGAGGCGGAGCTCGTGGCGCAGCAGCAGCTTTCGCGCCGCATCATCCGGCAGCTCGCGCACGAGGTGAAGAACCCGCTCGGCGGCCTGCGAGGGGCCGCGCAGCTTCTCGAGCGCCAGCTTCCGGATCCGGATCTCAAGCAGTACACGCGCGTGATCATCGAGGAGGCCGACCGGCTCGCCTCGCTCGTGGACGGCATCCTGCGGGCGGGCGGCGCGCCGCAGCCCGAGACGTTGAACATCCACCGCATCACCGAGCACGTGGCTCAGCTCATCGAAGCGGAGAAGCCGGCCGGGGTGGAGCTCGTGCGCGACTACGACCCGAGCCTGCCGCCCGTGACGGTGGACCGCAATCAGATGATCCAGGCGTTCCTGAACCTCGCGCGCAACGCCCTGCAGGCCGTGGGCGAACGTGGCCGGCTGATCTTCAGGACGCGCGCGCTGTCGAACTTCATCCTCGGCGGGGAGCAGCACCGGCTCGTGCTGTCCGCCGAGATCGAGGACGACGGGCCCGGCATTCCGGACGACCTGCGCGACACGATCTTCTACCCGCTCGTGTCGGGCCGGCCCACGGGCACGGGCCTCGGCCTCACGATCGCGCAGGATCTCGTGACCCGCAACGGCGGTCTCATCGAGTTCGTGAGCCAGCCGGGCAAGACGGTGTTCCAGCTCCGTCTGCCGGTGGCGAACGGCAACGGTGGGGAGCAGGAGTGATGGCGACGCCGGGCCTTTCCGTCTGGGTGGTGGACGACGACGAGTCGGTGAGGTGGGTGCTGGAGCAGGCGCTCAAGCAGGCCCACATGCTGCCGCGCTCGTTCGACACGGGCAAAGCGTTCTTCGCCGCGCTCGAGCGCCAGCGCCCGGACGTGCTCATCACGGACATCCGCATGCCCGACATGAGCGGTCTCGAGCTCATGGAGCGGCTGAGCCGCGAGGATCCGGACCTGCCCGTGATCGTGATCACCGCGCATTCGGACCTCGACAGCGCCGTGGCCGCTTATCAGGGCGGGGCGTTCGAGTACCTGCCGAAGCCGTTCGACATCGACGAGGCCGTGGAGCTCGTCTCGCGTGCGGCGCGGCAGCGCGGCCGCGGCGCCGCGGAGCAGACCGAGGCGAAGCGCCCCACGCGCATGATCGGCCAGGCGCCGGCCATGCAGGAGGTGTTCAAGGCGATCGGGCGCCTGTCGCGCTCGAGCATGACGGTGCTGATCACCGGCGAGTCGGGCACGGGCAAGGAGCTCGTCGCGCGCGCCCTGCACGACAATTCGCCGCGGGCCGGCGGGCCCTTCATCGCGCTGAACACCTCCGCCATTGCCGCGGAGCTGCTCGAATCGGAGCTCTTCGGCCACGAGAAGGGCGCGTTCACGGGCGCCACGGAGCGGCGCATCGGGCGCTTCGAGCAGGCGAACGGCGGCACGCTGTTCCTCGACGAGATCGGCGACATGTCCGTCGCCCTGCAGACGCGGCTGCTGCGCGTGCTCGCCGAGAGCGAGTTCTTCCGCGTGGGCGGCCAGACGCCGATCCGCGTGGACGTGCGCGTGATCGCGGCCACGCACCAGGACCTCGCCCTGGCCGTCAAGGAGGGCCGCTTCCGCGAGGACCTGTACCACCGGCTCAACGTCATGCGCATCGAGGTGCCCGCGCTGCGGCACCGCCGTGAGGACATCCCGGAGCTCACGCGTTTCTATCTCGAGCAGGCCGCCTCCGAGCTCGGCGTGGCGCCGAAGACGCTGAGCGCCGAGGCCGCCGACGTGATGCTCAAGTACGACTGGCCCGGCAACGTGCGCGAGCTCGTGAACGTGTGCCGGCGGCTCACGGTGACGGCCGCGGGGCGTGAGATCGTGGTGCAGGACCTGCCTTCCGAGCTCGGCGGGTTCGCGGCGGAGCCGAGCGCGGACTGGACCACGGGACTCGCGAGCTGGGCCGAAGGGCAGCTCGCGGGCGGCGGCGTGCCGTTGCTCGCGGACGCGCTGCCGGCGTTCGAGCGCACGCTGATCGTGACCGCGTTGCGCCGCGCCCGCGGCAAGCGGCTCGAAGCGGCGAAGCTCCTCGGGTGGGGGCGGAACACCCTCACGCGCAAGATCAAGGAGCTCGGGCTCGAAGGCCGCGTCTAGCTACCGCGCGCCCCCGACGCGCGCGCCGCGCAGCGCGAGCCCGTTCTGGTGCAGGAGCGTGCCCTGATGACCGCCCGCGTCGCGCGCGACGATGTCGAGCACGAGGCGGAGCTTCGGCACGCCGGCATCGAGCGTGCCTTCCCAGCGGCCGGCGAGCGTCGCCGGCGCTTGCTGCGGTGTCGCCTGCGGCGTGGCGAGCGCGAGCACCGCGCCGAGCAGCGCGGCGAACGCGAGGGGTCGTGTCGTCATCGAGTGCGGCCGAGCACCTGCTACCCCCAGGTCAGCCGGCCACCGCTGCGGCGATCGATGTCGGCGATCACGGCCTCCGCGAGCTCGAGGGCGGCGACGCCGTCCCGGCCCGTGACGGGGCAGGGCTGGTCGTCGCGGACGGCGGTCACGAACGCCCGCACCTCGTCGAGCAGCGCATCGCGCTTCTCGGGCCGAAACGTCTCCTCCTCGAGCTTGCCGCCCTCGTTCTCGACGCGCCGCAGCGTGCCTTCGCCGAGATCGAGCGCGAGATACTGGTTGCGCTGGAACACGCGGAACTTGCGTTGAGCGGCCGTGGACGCGCGCGACGCCGTGAGGTTCGCCACCGCGCCGTTCGCGAGGCCGATGCGCGCGCTCGCGATGTCCACGTGCTCGGTGAGCACGGCGACGCCGACGGCGGACACCTCCACGGGCGTCGAGCCCGTCAGCGCGAGCACGACGTCCAGGTCGTGGATCATGAGATCGAGCACGACGTTCACGTCCGCGCCCCGCGCCTTGAACGGCGCGAGCCGGTGCGACTCGATGAAGCGCACGTCGCCGAGCCTCTCGCGCGCGGCGACGAGCGCCGGGTTGAACCGCTCCACGTGCCCCACCTGGAGCTTGAGCCCGCGCCGCTCTGCGAGCTCCGTGAGCTCGCGACCTTCCGCGCTCGTGCGGGTCATGGGCTTCTCCACGAGCACGTGCACGTCCCGCTCCAGGAAGAACCGCGCGAGCTCGAAATGCGCCGCCGTGCTCGCCGCGATGGTCACGGCGTCCACGCGGCCCGCGAGCTCGCGATGATCCGTGAAGCACGGCACGCCGAAGTCCGCCGCCGCGCGCCGCGCGGCCGCCGGGTCGATGTCGGCCACGCCCACCAGCGACACGCCCTCGATCGCCCGATACTTCTCGACGTGATAGCGACCGAGGTAGCCTACCCCGACAACGGCTACTCGCAGCATCAGGTGCCTCGCGCGATGCCCCGCTTCGACGTGCGCAGGAAGCGCAGGAAATGCTCGATCTGCGGGCTCGGGGCGCATTCCTCCTCGATGCGCGCGACGATCTCCTCCATCGTCAACGAGCGGTCGAGCACGATGCGCACGGCTCGCTCGATGTTGCCGCGCTCGGCGGCGTCGAACCCGGCGCGCTTGAGCCCCACTCGATTGCAGGCGCGCGGCACGGCCCAATGGCCCTCGGCGATGGTGTACGGCGGAATGTCCTTGTTCGCGAAGGAGCCCGCCACGAGGAACGAATAGGCGCCGAACCGCACGAACTGCGTGGCGCCCCCGAGGCCGGAGAGCAGCGCGTGCGACTCGATCGTGACGTGCCCGGCGAGCTGCGTGGCGTTGGTGATCACGATGTGATCGCCCAGCTGGCAGTCGTGACCGATGTGGACGTACGCCATGATCAGGTTGTGGTCGCCGATCCGGGTCACGCCGCTCTTCACGGAGCCCAGGTTGATGGTGGCGTACTCGCCGATGCGGTTGTTGTTGCCGATCACGAGCTCCGTGTAGCCGCCCTCGTAGGTGTGGTCCTGCGGCGGGCCGCCCAGCACGGCGCCGGCCTGGATGAGGTTGTCGGCGCCGATCGTCACGCGTCCGAAGCGGCTGCCGATCCGCGCGTGCGACTCCACGACGGTGCGGGGGCCGATCGTCACCTCGCCCCCGATCACGCAGTACGGGCCGATCTCGGCGTCGTCCGCGATGACGGCTTCCGGGTGCACGGAGGCGAGCGGATGGATGCGGGGCACGGGGCGCCTCAGCCGCTGGCCGCCACGTCGACCGCCGCGCCCGAGTCGATGCTTCCGACCAGCTCCTCGAGCGACGCGTAGCCGTGCCTGCGCAGGTACTCGTCGAGCCCCGCGTTGATCTTGGGCGCGACGAGGGGATCGTAGAACAGCGCCGTGCCCACGCCCACGGCGGTGGCGCCTGCGAGCACGAACTCGAGCGCGTCGCGGGCCGACTCGATGCCGCCCTGGCCGACGATCGGCACGCCGTGGCGGCGCGCCTCCTGGTGCACCTGATACACCTTGAGCAGCGCGATGGGCTTGATGGCCGGCCCCGAGAGCCCGCCCTGCACGTTGCCGATGATGGGGCGGCGCGTCTCCACGTCGATAGCCATCCCCATGATCGTGTTGATCACCGAGAGGCCGTCGGTGCCCGCGTCGATGCAGGCGCGCGCGTTCGCCACGATGTCGGTCTGGTTGGGCGAGAGCTTCGTGATCAGAGGCTTGCTCGTGACCGCCCGGCAGGCCGCCACCACGCGCGCCGACATGTCCGGATAGTTGCCGAACGCGACGCCGCCTTCCTTCACGTTCGGGCAGGAGATGTTGATCTCCATCGCGTCGATGGGCGAGTCGTCGAAGCGGCGCGCGACCTCGGCGTACTCCTCGATCGTGGAGCCGCAGACGTTCGCGATGAAGCGCGTCTCCGTGAAGTCGAGCGTGGGTAGGATGTGGCGGACGACGTAGTCGACGCCCGGGTTCTGCAGCCCGATGGCGTTCAGCATGCCGCTCGGCGTCTCCCACACGCGGTGCGGCGGGTTGCCGAGCCGGGGCGCGAGCGTGGTGCCCTTCAGCACCACCGCCCCCACGTCGCGGTTCGAGAAGCCTTCCACGCGCGTGTACTCTTCGCCGAACCCCACGCAGCCGGACAACAATATGACCGGCGACTTGAGCTCGAGGCCGCAAAAGCTGACCGCGAGTCGGTCGGACGGCGTGGCGTGCGCGGACATCGTGCGCAAGGATATATGTTTCATTTGATCCTCTACCAGCCCGAGATCCCGCCCAACACGGGCAACGTGATCAGGCTCTGCGCGAACGTGGGCGCGACCTTGCACCTCGTGCACCCCCTCGGCTTCACGCTGGAGGAGCGGCGGCTGCGGCGCGCCGGGCTCGACTATCACGAGCTCGCGAACATCGAGGAGCACGCGAGCTGGGAGGCGTGCCGCGCCCGGCTCGGCGACGCGCGCATTTTCGCCCTCACCACGCGGGCGACACGCTCGCTGTTCGACCAGCGCTTCGTGCCGGGCGACGCGTTCCTGCTCGGCCCGGAGGCCCGCGGCCTGCCGGACGCCGTGCTCGAGTCGCTGCCCGAGGAGCGGCGCGTGCGCCTGCCGCTGCGTCCCGGCAACCGGAGCCTGAACCTGTCGAACGCGGCGGCCGTCGCCCTGTACGAGGCGTGGCGCCAGTGCGGATTCGAGCACGGCGCCTAGGGGCGAGCCGCTAGCTGCCCTCCGTGGCAATGGGACGCCGCATGAGCGCGACCACGGCCGCGCGCGGGTCCGCGCCCTCGTAGAGCACGCGGTGGAGCTGCTCGACGATCGGCATCTCCACCCCGAGCTTCGCGGCCACGGCACGCACGGCGCGTGCGCCGTAGTAGCCCTCCACCACCTGACCGATCGACGCGAGCGCCGCCTCGACGCGCTCGCCGCGCGCGAGCGCGAGGCCGAAGCGGCGGTTGCGGGACTGATCGTCCGTGCACGTGAGCACGAGGTCGCCGATGCCGGCGAGCCCCATGAACGTCTGGGCGCGTGCGCCGAGCGCGAGCCCGAGCCGGGTCATCTCGGCGAGCCCGCGGGTGACGAGCGCGATGCGCGTGTTCGCCCCGTAGCCCAGCCCGTCCGAGAGCCCCGCGGCGATGGCGTAGACGTTCTTGGTGGCGCCGCCCACCTCCACGCCGACGATGTCGCTCGAGATGTAGGCGCGGAAGGTGTCGGTGGAGATCGACTCGGCGAGCTGCCGGGCATAGGCCATGTCCGTCGACGCGATCGTCATCGCGCTCGGCAGGCCGATCGCCACCTCGCGGGCGAACGTGGGCCCGGACAGCACGGCGCGCGGCAGGTCGCCGGGGAACACCTCCGCCGCCACCTGATGGGGCAACAGGCCGCTGCCCTGCTCGAAGCCCTTCGTGGCCCAGGCGAGCCGCCGTGGCGGGCTCGTCTTCAGCGCCTCGAGCACCCCGCGGAACGCGAGGCTCGGCACGGCCACCAGCACGTCGTCGGCGGACGCGACGGCCGCCGCGAGGTCCGCCGTGACCTCGAGGCCTTCGGGGAGCTCGGTGTCGGGCAGGTAGCGGCGGTTGCGCCGCTCGCGGGCGATCTGCTCGAGCACAGCGCCGTCCCGCCCCCAGAGCACGACGGCGTGGCCCGTGCGCGCGAACAGTGCCGCGAGCGCCGTGCCCCAGGAGCCCGCGCCGAGAACGGCGATCCGTGTGGCGTTAATGCGCCTCCCCGCCGTCGGCGGGCCGGGCCGACTCGGGGCCATTCGGTTGCGCCGCCTGCCCGCTGCTCGGCTGCGGCACCGGCTGGTCGCCCTGCGGAACCGCCTGCGGGCCGTTCTGCTGCGCCGCGCGCTGCCGCGCGGCCTGCGCATAGAGCGCATCGAAGTTGATCGGCTGCAGCAGCAGCGGCGGGAAGCCGCCCTTGCCGATCACGTCCGCGATGGCCTCGCGGGCGAAGGGATACAGCGTGTTCGGGCAGAAGCTGCCCACGATCATCGCCCGCTCCTCGGGCGAGTAGCCCTGGATGTGGAAGATGCCGGCCTGGGCGAGCTCCACCAGGAACAACGTGGTGTCGTTGTCCTTCGCCTCGACCGTCAGCGTGAGGGTGACCTCCTCGACGTTCGGGGCGATGGTCTGCGCGCTGGAGCGGATGTTGAGCTGCGTTTGCGGCGCGGTGTTCAGGGTGAATACGTTCGGCGCCTTCGGCGACTCGAACGACAGATCCTTGATGTAGATCTTCTGCAGCAGCAGCTGCCGCGCCGGGGCCTGTTGTGGTTGCTCGTCTGCCATGTGGGCGTGCCTTGTTCGTTCAATGGTTGGAAGGGTGTCGTCTCGTCACTCGTCGGCCGCGAGCAGCGGATCGAGCTCGCCGCGCGCGTCGAGCGCCTGGAGGTCGTCGTAGCCGCCGATGTGCCGCTCGCCGATGAAAATCTGCGGCACGGTGCGGCGGCCGCTCCGTTGCATCATCTCGGCCCGTCGCTCCGGGTCCGCCAGGACGTCCACCTCGGTGAACTCCACGCCTTTGGACGTGAGCAGACGCTTGGCGGCCGCGCAGTAGCCGCAGAAAGGCGAAGAATAGACCACGACGGCGGGTCGGGGCATGGCTATTTCACCAGCGGCAGGTTCTCGGCGCGCCAGCCCGCGAGGCCGCCCTTCAAGCTGAAAGTGCTCTGGTAGCCGGCCTTGCGCAAGGCGATCGCGGCCTTGCCGGAAATCGTCCCGCGGTCGCAGACGGTGAGCAACACCTTGTTCTTCTGCTTCTTGACCACGTCCTCGCCCGACATGAGCTGCTTGAGCGGGATGTTCCGCGAGTTCACGATGTGCCCGGCCGCGTAGGCCTCGGGCTCCCGGACGTCGATGACCAGCGCGCCCTTGTTGTTGATGAGCCGCACCGCGTCGTTGACCGACACGTGGGTGAGGCTCTGGCTCTTGAGCCGGAGCTCGTAGGTCATGACCGCGAGCCAGCTCACGACGAGGCCTGTGATCAACCAGGGATGATTGCTGATGAACTCGGCAAGCTGGCCCATGCCCGAAAGCGGCCGTCCGGCAAAGGCGCAGAGTATAGCAGCGCCGTTGCGGCCGCCCGACGCGTGAGTTCGGCCGTCCGACGCACTAGACTGCCCTCCCCGATGCATCGTCCCGCGACCATTCGGCGCCTGCTCCCTGCGTGCGCGGCGGCCGCCGCTTGCCTCGCGGCGGTGCCCGCGTCCGGCCAGCGCGACGAACGGCAGGCGCTCGAGGCGGTGCGAGCCGAGATCGCGGCGCTCGAGCAGCGGCTCTCGCGGAGCCGGGCCGAGCGGGAGCGCAGCAGCCGGGCCTTGCGCGAGAGCGAGCTCCAGGTGGCCGAGGCGTCCCGGGCCCTCGAGGCGGTGCGCGCGGAGCTCGCGGCCGCCGAGGCGCGCCAGGGCGAGCTCGCGGCGGAGCACGCGGCCGCCGAGCGCCGCCTCGACGCCGAGCGCGCCGCGCTCGCAGCGCAGGTCCGCATGAGCTACGTGACCGGGCGCGGGGAGCTCGCCAAGGTGCTCCTGTCGCAGCAGGATCCGGCGTCTCTCGGCCGCATGATGATCTACTACGACTACGTGAACCGGGCCCGCGGCGAGCGCATCGCGCGGGTCCGGGCGGAGCTCGGGCGCCTCGCTGCGCTGCGGGCCGAGAGCGAGGAGGTCGGCCGGCGCCTGGCCGCGCTCGAGCAGCAGCGCGCCCGGGAAGCCGCCGCCCTGGAAGCCGCCCGCGACGAGCGGCGAGCCGCGCTCGCGGCGCTCGAACGCGACATCCAGCGCGGCGACGCCGAGGTCGAGCGCCTCAGAGGCGAGGAAGCGCGGCTCGCGGAGCTCGTGGCGGAGCTCACCAAGGCGCTCGCCCCCTTCCCCGTGGACTCGGACGAGCCGTTCCCGCGCTTGAAGGGCCGCCTCGCCTGGCCCGTGGCCGGCCGCATCGTGGAGGACTTCGGCAAGCCCCGCGCGGGGGGGCTCAAGTGGAACGGCGTGCTGCTCGAGGCGGAGCGTGGCGCGCCCGTGCGGGCCGTGTACCACGGCCGCGTGGTGTTCGCCGACTGGCTCGCGGGGCTCGGCCTTCTGATCATCGTGGATCACGGCGACGGCTTCATGAGCCTCTACGGGCACAACGAGGCGCTGCTCAAGGAGCCCGGCGACTGGGTGGCGCCGGGGGAACCCCTCGCGCGCGTGGGCGACAGCGGCGGACGGGCCGGGCCCGCGCTCTACTTCGAGATCCGCCAGGACGGCGAGCCCGTGAACCCCCACCCCTGGATCGCGAAGGCGGCACCGTAAAGAAATTCGGCACCGACGGCGCGCGCGTTTCCTCGTCCCGAAACGCTGTGCTAAGGTGGATTCGGTCCCGCAGGGGGAGCCGGAGACAAGAAGACGCGGAGCATGAGCTTACGCGCGCGAAGCATCGTCGTACTGGTGGCGGGCACCGTCCTCGGGCTCGCGGTATCGGCGGGCGGCAACCTGCTGAACGACCTGCGCGCGGAGCGCGCCGCCCACCGCACGCGCGACCTCACGAGCGAGCACGCGGCGCTGATCGCAGAGGTGATCGACCGCGTGCGGCGCGAATACGTGGACGACGTGGACGACCGGCGCCTGGTGGAGGGCGCCATCCGCGGCATCCTCGAGGGGCTCGACCCCCACTCGCGCTATCTCGACGCGAAGCAGTACGAAGAGATCCTGATCAGCACCACGGGCAACTACACGGGCGTCGGGCTCGACGTCACCGTGGACGACGGCAAGCTCACGGTCGTGGCGCCGCTCGACGGCGCGCCCGCCGAGCGGGCCGGCATCCTGCCAGGCGACATCGTGGTGTCGGTGGACGACGTGCCGGTGGACGAGAACAACGTCGAGGCCACCGTGAGCCGGATGCGCGGCACGCCCGGCACCTCCGTCACGCTCGATGTTCTGCGGCCCGGCGTCGACCGACCGCTGCGCTTCGCCCTGACTCGCGCGCCCATCCTCGTCAAATCCGTGCGCACCGAGTACCTGGGCAACGGCCTGGGCTACGTGCGCGTGAACTCGTTCTCGGAGGGCACGGGGGAGGAGCTCGCGGCGGCCGCCAAGGAGCTGCGGCGCAAGTCCGAGCGCGGCGGGCTCCGCGGCGTGGTGCTCGATCTGCGCAACAACCCCGGCGGCGTGCTCGACGCGGCCGTGGAAGTGGCGGACGTGTTCCTCGCCCGCGGCCTCATCGTGCGCGGCAACGGCCGGGTGCGCCAGGCGCGGTTCGAGCGCTACGCGAGCCCGGGCGACGAGCTCGAGGACGTGGCCCTCGTGGTGCTGGTGAACGGCGGCTCGGCCTCGGCGTCGGAGATCGTCGCGGGCGCGCTGCAGGATCACGCCCGGGCGCGGCTCGTGGGGGAGCGCACCTACGGCAAGGGCTCGGTCCAGACCGTCATGCCGCTCGGTGAAGGCAGCGCGCTGAAGCTCACCACGTCGCTCTACATCACCCCCGCCGGGCGCTCCATCAACGGCGCCGGCATCGAGCCCGACCTCCTCGTGCCGACCCCCGAGCCGCGGCGCCTGTACCGCGGCGTGCCGGGCGGCGCGGAACCGGACGAAGACCCCCAGCTTCTCGAAGCACTTCGCATCCTGGGCTACGAGAATGCGATATCGTTGAGCCGCGCCCACTGACGGGCGCGTCCGATCCCGTCTCGAAAGACCCGGATGAGCCGCGATTCGTTGCCTCGCAGCGTCGAGATCGAGCAGGCGCAGCTCCAGGGCTTTGCCCGCAGCGTGGTCGAGGTGGAATGGCTGCTGCTGATCCTCGTGCTGCTGTACCTGTTCGTGGCGAGTCCGAACCTGGCCGCCGACGTGCTCATGCTGGCTACGCTCGTGACGTTCGCGGGGCTCGTGCTCGTGTTCCGCTACGCGAAGCCGCTCGCGGGCCGGCCGCGGCTCAAGCTGTGCGTCGAGGTCGCGCTCATGATCGCCTTCGTGACGGGCGTGGTCGTGCTCGCCGGGGCGGCCTCGAGCGCGCTGGTGAACCTGTATCTGCTGCCCATCGTGACGGCGGCGCTCGCGCTCGGCAGGCGCGCCACGGTGCTCGTCGTGCTGCTCGTGGCCATGAGCTATCTCGGGAGCGCGGCGCTCGAGGCCCAAGGGCTCACCCCGGCGGTCGCGACCGGCGCGTTCACGGTGCTCGCGCCGTTCGTGCTGGTGGCGCTGCTCACCACGCGGCTCGCCGAGAGCATCAACACGGCCACGGAGCGCATCCGCGCGCTGTCCGACCGCGACGAGCTCACCGGGCTCTACAACATGCGCGCGTTCAAACGGGTCGCGGAGCGCGAGCACGAGCTCGCGAGCCGCGGGGGCGGGTCGTACTCCGTGCTCATGGTGGACCTCGACGGGTTGAAGGCCATCAACGACACGTTCGGGCACGAGGCCGGCAATCGCGCGATCAAGCTCGTGGGCGACGCGCTGCTGCGCATCACGCGCAAAACGGACGTCGCGGCGCGTTTCGGCGGCGACGAGTTCATCGTGCTGCTGCCCGGGGCGAACGCGGAGGCCGCCGAGGAGATCGCGCAGCGGATTCGCAACGTGGTGTTCTCCACCACGCTCGAGGTGGACGTGAAGATCGTCCGGGTGAAAGTGAGCGTCGGCGTCGGCACGTTCCCCCGGGACGGCATCGCGCTCCAGACCGTCATGACGGCCGCGGACCGGGCGATGTACAAGGACAAGGAGCTCCGCGAGCCCCCCAAGGGCAAGCTGATCTTCAGGCGGCGCTGACGACGTTCGCGGTTCTCGCAGGCGCCCAACGAAGCCGGTGGGAGCGGCTTTCGAGCCGCGATCTTCCGCGTCTTCGGGCACAATCGGCGTCCCGGCCTGATCGTGAGGAGGACCGATGAGCGAACGCGTGGTGCTGGTGGTGAGCGTGTGGCTGCAGGAAGGGCAAGTGGCCGCATTCGAGGAGTTCGAGCGCGAGATCGCGAAGATCCAGCAGCGCCACGGCGGCAAGATCGAGCGGGCGATCCGCATCACCTCGGGCTCGCCGGATGCCCCGTTCGAGGTGCACGTCGTGAGCTTCCCCGACGCCGCGAGCCTCGCCGCGTACCGCGCCGATCCCGGCATGCAGGCCCTGGCCGAGCGCCGGGCGCGCATCTTCCGCCGCACGGAGATCGTCGAAGGCCGCGACGTCCCGCCGTACTAGCCGCCCCGCCGACGCCCGCGCTCCGGGGGCGTATGATGGAGTCATCGCCCGGCGGGACGGCACGATGGGCCGCGAGACGGACAGGCGGAGGCGGTTTCCCCGCTGGGGCGCGTGGGCCCTGCCGGTCGGCGCGCTCTGGGGCCCCGTGGTGGGCCTGCTCGTCGGCGCCGTGCTCGGCAACGCGGCCATCGGCGGCGCGATCGGCGCGGGGTTGGGCATAGGCGTCGGCATCGCGCTGCTCGCGGCCGCCTTCGTCATCGCGACCGACTGAGCCGTCGCGCGGCGTGCCGCAGCGCGGCTACACTCCCCGCACCATGGCGTGGTTCTATCTGGTCGTCGCGGGCCTCCTCGAGTGCGCCTGGGCCGTCGGCCTCAAGCTCAGCAACGGCTTCACGCGGCTGTGGCCGTCGGTCTTCACGATCGTCGCCATGGTGGCGAGCTTCAGGCTGCTCGCGCTCGCCATGCGCTCGATCCCGGTGGGCACGGCGTACGCGGTGTGGACCGGCATCGGCGCGGTCGGCGTGGCCGCGCTCGGGATGGCGTTCTTCGGCGAGTCGCGCGACGCCTTGCGGATCGTGAGCATCGTGCTCATCGTCATGGGCATCGCGGGGCTGCGCCTGTTCGGCGCGCAGGGAAGCTAACGTGGCGCGCACCCTCCTCTGGATCGCCCGGATCGTCGGCGTCGGCTGCGGCGGGGTGGCGGCGCTCGCGTGGAGCTACGCCATGTGGGTGCCGTCGGCCGGCATCCGGCTGTCGGGCGTGAGCTTCGTCGGCGCGCTGCTGATGGCGCTGTTAGCGCTGATCGGCGCCATCGCCGCGCATCGCGGGCACGCGGTCGTGCTCGTGCTCGTGTTCCTCGCGTCGTTCTTCCCCGTGGGCTTCTTCTGGCTCACGACGGATCACTGGCTGCGCTACGTCGCGATGCTCGACTTCGGGTTTCCGGTCGCGGCGGCGCTCGTCTTCGCCGCGCGCCGCATGACGGACAAGGTGCCCGCCGAGGCGGGCGGTGAGGTGCGGCAATGACCACGCATTTCGGCGGCTGCCATTGCGGCCGCGTGCGCTTCGCGGTGCGCGGGCCGGCGGAGCTCGCGGTGACGGAGTGCAACTGCTCGATCTGCTCCAAGGTGGGGTACCTGCATTTCATCGTGCCGCGCAGCGATTTCACGCTGCTCACGGGGGAAGAGCATCTCACGTGCTACCGCTTCAATACCGGCACCGCGCGGCACCTGTTCTGCCGCTACTGCGGCGTCAAATCGTTCTACGTGCCGCGCTCGCATCCCGACGGGATCAGCGTGAACGCCCGCTGCCTGGACCCCGGCACCGTGCGCGGCATGACCGTCACCCCGTTCGACGGCGCGCACTGGGAGCAGCACGTCGCGGAGCTGCCGCCGCTGCCTTGAGCGCCCGTGCGCCGGCTTTTTGCAGAAGGAAACGACATGCACACGCTGCTGCCTGCTCTGAGGCTCGTATGGCTCTGCGCGCTCGGCGTCGCGGTCCTCGCCGGCTGCGCGCCCGAGGTGGGCTCGCCGCGCTGGTGCGAGGCGATGCGCGAGAAGCCGCGGGGCGACTGGACGGCGAACGAAGCGCTCGACTTCGCGCGGCACTGCATCCTCGAGTGAGATGCCGCACGGCGCGGACGCGCTGTATCATGCGGCGGTCGTGAAGCGAAGCCGGTGCAACCGATGACGACGCGAATGCTCCTAAGCCTCCTCGTGCTCGGCGGCGCGCTCGCCGGCGCCGCCGCGGCCGCCGAAGGGCCCGCGGCCGAGCTCGAGGCCGCCCGCGCGCGGTGGCGGGCCGCGGCGCTCGGCGACTACGAGTACGGCTACCGCAAGTTCTGCGAATGCCATCGCGAGGCGCCGCCCGAGACGCTGGTGACGATTCGCGGCGGCGAGGTCGTGCGCGTGCGTCACCGGCCCCAGGATTACGCGCTCGAGGTGCCGGCCGAGGACCGCAACCTGCAGTACTACTGGACCATGGAAGGTCTCTTCGATCTGCTCGAGAGCGCGATCGAGCGCGGCGCCACGGTGCGCGCGCGCTACGATGCGACCCTGGGCTATCCGGCCGAGCTCTACATCGATTACGACGCCGAGTTCATCGGCGACGAGCTCGACTTGCGGCTCACGCGCGTGGAGCGGCTCTCCCCCTAGTGCCGTCGGCGTGGCGCTTGCCGCCGCGACGCGCGGCGTTCGTCGCGATCGCCGTGCTCTGGGCCGCGTCGCTCGCGCTCCCCGCCGTGCAAATCGCGTCGTCCGGTCAGACGTATGCGGGGCTCGATCTGCTGCTCGGCGGCTTTCGCGCCGCGCGCGCGCACGTCTACGCGTGGTATGCCAATCCGCTGTTCGTCGTCGCGGCGCTGCTCGGTGCCGCAGGAATGGCGCGCGCCGCCGGCGTGCTGTCCGCCGTTGCGTTGCTGCTCGGGTTGAGCAGCTTCTTCGCCGCGGACACCGCACGCGCGGCGGGCATGGCGGTGCCGCAACTTGACTGGCGAGTTGGATTTTACGTTTGGCTCGCGGCGCTCGCCGCGCTCTGCACGTGGTCCTGGGCTTATGTCGCGTGCGATCGGCGGAGGCGTCGGGACGAAAACTGAACCCGGTCGTGCGGTACCGGATGCGGGATTGACCGGTCGGGGTGGGCCGCCGTAGAGTCAGGACACGCCCGAGCAACGAAGCGAGGGCGCGGTTCGGTAGGTCAAGGTCTGGCGCTTGCGGAACAGTGCGCTCACACAATAACGACAAAAGAAATTGATCCACCGCTCTAGCGCTTGATCTCACGCCGTCGATTGAGCTGCTAGAGAAGTGCGTTGTGGCAACGGCGTGAGAGCTTGGAATGAATATCTACGTCGGGAACCTGTCATACGGCATGAGCGAGGGGGAGCTTCGCGAAGCCTTTGCCGCATTCGGGGAAGTTTCTTCGGTCAAGATCTTGATCGATCGCGAGACGGGTCGCTCCAGGGGGTTCGGTTTCGTCGAGATGCCGAACCAAAGCGAAGCCGAAGCTGCGATCGCGCAACTGAACGGCAAGGACCTGGGCGGACGCACGCTGCGCATCAACGAGGCTCGCCCCCGCGAGCGGCGTTGAGCCGCGCAGCCGGGTGAGCGGCGCTTGACGCGCCGACCACCCGCGCTTTGAGTTCGTTCGCGCTTCGGCGCGAGGCGTCGAAGCGGTTTCGATGTCGGCGGCGACAGCGGCATAGTACGATCTCGCGTCCCACGCCCGATTGCGTCCCGCGCACCGTCCGCCGTGACGCCGACGTATACTCTCGCCTACGCTCCTCACGCGTCGACGGCGGCACCATGATCTATCTCAAGTGGACCTCGAGCGACCTCGCCACGCTGGACATGCAGGCGCTGTACACCGAGGTGGACGAGGACGGTTGGGTGCAGCGCGAGGTCGGCGTGGACGATCACGGTCTCGTCACGCATCAGCTCGTGCCCACCGACCGCCGGCCGGGCTGGTTCGGTCTCGTGCGGCTCTCGTTGCCCATGCTGACGAGCAACGTGTCGCAAGCGGAGTTCGAATCGCTGTGGAACTCCGGGCGTCTCGCGACGCGGGAGTGAACGCGTGAACGTTCGGCGCGTCGCGACGGCTGCCGGGTTGCTGAGCCTCGCTCTCGCGAGCTTCGCGGCGTCCGCGCAGGAAACCTTCCGCGTCCGCCTCACGACCGTGCCCATCGAGACCGCGACCCGCGCCAACGTCACGGGCGCGGGCGAGGCGACCGCCACGCTCGACGGGCGCCGCCTCACGCTGTCCGGCCGGTTCGCCGGGCTCAAGGGACCCGCCGTCGCCGCGCGGCTGCACCGTGGCCCCGTGCTCGGCGTGCGCGGCCCCGCCGTGGCGGACGTCCCCGTGCCCGCGGCCACCGACGGCTCGTTCGAAGCGCAAGTCGAGCTCACGCGGGAGCTCGTGGAAGCGCTGCGGGAGCGCAGGCTGTACCTGCAGATCGACAGCGAGGCCGCGCCCGACGGCAACCTCTGGGGCTGGCTGCTGCCGTAGCGCCGTAGCGGAGAGGCCCGAGCGGTGAGCGGGCCGCGCGGCGGGCGCCGCGCGGGTCGAGTCCGCTATACTGGCGCTCGCCGCGCCCGTAGCTCAGCGGATAGAGCACTGCCCTCCGGAGGCAGGGGTCGGGGGTTCAAATCCCTCCGGGCGCGCCAATCACCCGGCGGCGAAGCCGCGCAAGGCAAGCGTCTTTAGAGGCGCAACTCCGGGCTCTGGCGCAAAGACCGCGGCTGGAAAGCCGCCCGCGGTAGCGCGCTCGCGCCTTACTGCTGCACCTGCTCGACCATGTACTCCACGGCGGCCCTGACCTCCTCGTCGGAGAGGTCCACGCGGCCGCCCTTGGGAGGCATGAAGCCGGCCTGGCCCTGGTAGCCGTTGAGCGCGTGCTGCACCAGCACGTCCAGGCCTTGCTCGATGCGCGGCCCCCAGGCGGACGCGTCGCCGACCACCGGTGCGCCGCCCACGCCGGGCGCGGAGTGACAGAGATAGCAGGCCGCGTTGAAGACCTGCGGGCCGGACATCGGCGCGGCCACCTGCTCCGGCTGCACGGCGGCCGCGGCGGCCGCCTCCTGCTCCACCTCGCCGATCAGCGCCACCTCGCCGACGGGCCGAATGCGTTCCTCGATCGCCGCCTGCACGACCGGGTCTTCGAGCATGAACTGGCTCTGCGTGTCCAGCTGCACGGCGCGCGCGAGGAGTATGAGCCCCACGGTCACGCCGAGGAGGATGCCGATAACGAGCATGAAGCTGTCGAAGAATTGCTGATCGTGTTGGCGCACAACCGGACCCCTGTCTCGAGCGGGCGCCAGTATAGCGCAAGGGTCAGGTCCCCTCGCTACGCTGGGGCAGCGGCAGCGGGGCCGGCTGCGCCCGGTCGAGGCAACGGAGCTGGATGGCCTCGCCCAAATGCCGCGCTTCGACGGCGTCGCTCTCGGCGAGATCGGCGATGGTCCGTGCCACCTTGATGATGCGGACCACGCTCCGGCCCGAGAGCTGCCACCGATCGACTGCTCGCTTCAGCAGCGCGCGCGCTTCGCGCCCGAGCGGGATCGACCGCCACACGTCGGCCGCGGACAGCCGGGCGTTGACGGTGCCTTGCCGCTCGAGCTGCCGGCGTCGAACGCGCTCCACCACGCGGCGCAACGCCGCGGACTCGCCGCCCTGCGGCGGCGGCGCCGCGATCTCGGCGAAGCCGACCCGCGGCACCTCGATCTGCAGGTCGAAGCGGTCGAGCAGCGGGCCTGAGATCCGCGCGCGATACTGCTCCACGCGCGGCGGCGAGCACTGGCAGCGCTCCGTGCCGTCGCCCCGGTAGCCGCACGGGCAGGGATTCATGGCGGCCACGAGCTGGAACTCCGCCGGGAATGTCACCTGCCCGCGCACGCGCGACACGCGCACGACGCCGGTCTCGATGGGCTCGCGCAGCGCCTCGAGCGCGGTGCGGGAGAATTCCGGCAGCTCGTCGAGGAACAGCACGCCGAGGTGGGCGAGCGACACCTCCCCGGGCCGCGGGTGCGAGCCGCCCCCGACGAGCGCCTGCGGCGACGTCGTATGGTGCGGCGCGCGGAACGGCCGCGCCAAGCTCACCACGCCCGGCAGCGGCTGGCCGGCGACGGACGCGATGCTGGCCGCGCAGAACATCTCATCGAGCGTGAGCGACGGCAGCAGCCCGGGCAGCCGCTCGGCGAGCATGCTCTTGCCGCTGCCGGGCGGACCTACCATCAGCAGCGAGTGGGCGCCAGCCGCCGCGATGACCAGCGCGCGCTTCGCGTGTGCCTGTCCCCGCACGTCCGCGAGATCGAGGATTTTCGGCGCGGCGGCCGGTCGCTGATCCGCGCGCGCGCGCTCGAGCGGCTGTCCGCCGTCGAGGTGCTCCACCACCTCGACGAGGCTTCTCGCCGCGTAGATCTCGCCGCCGGTGACGAGCGCCGCTTCCGCGGCGTTGCCGACCGGCAGCACGAGCTTCCGGCCGGCCCCGTGCGCCGCGAGCGCGGCCGGCAACGCGCCCACGATGGGGCGCAGCTCGCCGTTCAGCGCGAGCTCCCCGAGGAACTCGTAGTCCCGCGTGTCCCAGCCGCGGTGCCGCTCCGCCGCGATCACTCCGAGGGCGATGGCGAGGTCGAACCGGCCGCCCTCCTTCGGCACGTCGGCCGGCCCGAGATGCACGGTCACGCGGCGAGTCGGCGCGCCGAAGCCGCAGGTGTCGAGCGCCGCCCGCACGCGGTCCTTGCTTTCGCGCACGGCGGCGGCCGGCAGGCCCGTCACCGCGAAGCCGGGCAAGCCGTTCGCGATGTGAACCTCGACGGTGACCTCGTAGGCGTCGAGACCGGACTGGCCGCGGGAGAGGAGCCTCGCGAGCGCCACGCGGAGCTGCGGCCTTACGGGCCGCGGCGGGACTGCGCGGCGCCCTGGGCGTCAGCCGCCGGCGGGCGGGCTCTTGTCGGAGAGGCTCTTCTCGAGCTCCGCGAGCCGCGCCTCGAGGGCCTCGAGCTTCTCGCGGGTGCGCTCGAGCACCGCGCGCTGCACGTCGAACTCTTCCCGCGTGACCACCTCCATGCGCTCCAGTCCCGACTTGAGCAGCGCCTTGAAGTTGCGCTCGAGGTCCTCGCCGAGAACCTTGAGGTTCTGCGGCACCGACTGGGCCAGCTGTCTCGCGAGCTCATCCAAGTTGAATCGGGGCGACTGATCGCTCATTTCACTTCCCTCCGCGCGCGGTGACGAGCCGGAATTCGCGTGCATCGGCACGGGAATGCGCGTCGCGGACATCGATCATAACCTGTACTGTCGGACCCGGCTGATTTAACGTAAGGGCGCCCCGGCGCCCAGGGACGCGCGCCGGGACAGGCAAAAGGCGAAATGGGTCACGCGGCGGGCGCAACACCCGGTGCTAGACTCCATTCGGCCATCCGGAGGCGTCCGCAGTGCGACTCATCGGCTCCATCCTCGTGTCCTTCCTCGCGACGGCCGCTTTCTCGGCCGAGGTGTATCGCTGGACCGACGAGCAAGGCAACGTCGCCTACAGCGATCGCCCGCTGAGCAGCCGCGCCGAGGTCGTCTCGATCATCATGGCTCGGCCGTCGAGCACGCCGTCTGCGCCGCCGCCCGCGACCACGCAGGCCGCCGCGCCCGCGCAGCAGCCCGCGGCGGAGCAGGCGCAGCGGCCCGCGCCGCAGCGCACGCCCGAGGAAGAGGCCGAGATCCGGGCCCGCAACTGCGAGATCGCCCGGGAGCGCGTGCAGCGCTACGCCGCGACGAATCGCCTCTACCGTCAACTCCCGAACGGCGGGCGCGAATATCTCACGGACGCAGAGATCGACGAAGCCCGAGCACAAGCCGCGGCGAATGTCGAACTCTGGTGCGACTGACCTTCCGAACGCCTCCACGCCGCCGCAGGAATGCCTGACGCGCGCCGAGCCCGCAGCCGAGGCGGGCCGCCCGGCGGAGTTCTTCCTGCCGGACTTCTGCGCGCCGCGCATGGTCTTCGCCGTGGTGCTGCTCGCGGAGCTGCTGGCCGTGGTGCTCGCGCTCGCCCGGCCGTCGCAGCCGTTCCTCACGGAGCTCGCGCGCGTGTCGCTGTTCGTGCAGTGGCTCGGCCTCACGAGCGCGGGCCTGCTGTGCCTCGCCCGGCCGCGGCTCGCCGCCCTCCCCGTGGCGTGGGCGTCCGCGGCCGTGTTCGTGCTGCTCATGGCGAACACCGCGGTGATCTCGGAGGCGGCAGTATGGCTCGGCCGGCGAGCCATCGAGCGCGGCGCCGCCGATCTGCTGTTCCCGGCCGAGCGCTGGGCGTTCCTGCTGCGCAACGAGGGCATCTGCCTCATCGTGACCGCGATGCTGCTGCGCTACTTCTTCGTCACGCACGAGTGGCGGCGGCACGTGCGGGCCGAGGCGCGCTCGCGCATCGATGCCCTGCAGGCCAGGATCCGCCCGCATTTCCTCTTCAACAGCATGAACACCATCGCGGCGTTGACGCGCAGCGATCCGGCGCGCGCGGAGGAGGCCGTGGAGGACCTCGCGGACCTCTTCCGGGCCACGCTGCGCGACTCCGACAACCTCCTCACGCTCAAGGAGGAGCTCGAGCTCGCGCGCATCTACCAGCGCATCGAGGAAGCGCGGCTCGGCGAGCGGCTCGAGGTCAGGTGGAACGTGGAGGGGCTGCCGATGCGCTGCCGGATCCCGGGGCTCACCCTGCAGCCCCTGCTCGAGAACGCCATCTACCACGGCATCGAGCGGCTCGCCGGCGGCGGCACGGTCACGGTGGACGGCCGGCTCGAGAACGACCGCGTGTGCATCACGGTGACCAACCCGATGCCGACGGCCGGTCCGGAGCGGCCGGGCAATCGGCTCGCGCTCGACAACATCCGCCAGCGGCTCGAGCTCGCCTACGGCGAGCAGGACGGCCTCTCCGTCGAGCAGCGGCCCGGCGAGTTCGCGGTGACGATCCGCTTCCCGCGGCAGGAATGAGCTCATGCGGTCGGACGAGCGCCTCGGGGTGCTGATCGTCGACGACGAGCCGCCCGCGCGCGAGCGCCTGGAGCGGCTCGTGACCGAGCTCGACGGCTTTCGCGTGGTGGGCACGTGCGCCACGGGACGCGAGGCGCTCGAGCAGGTGGCGGCGCTGCGGCCGGCCGTGGTGCTGCTCGACATCCGCATGCCGGGCATGACGGGCATCGAAGCCGCGCGCCACATGAACGCGCTCGACGAGCCCCCCGCCGTGGTGTTCACCACGGCCTACGACGAATATGCGCTCGAGGCATTCGAGTCGCGCGCCGTGGGCTATCTGCTGAAGCCCGTGCGGCGCGAGCGGCTCCAGGACGCGCTCGCCCATGCCGCGCGCCTGAGCGCCCGGCAGCTGCAGGGGCTCGTGGCCGGGCGCGCGCCGCTCGCGCGGCGGCAGCACCTCGCGATCCGCGTGCGCGACGGCCTGAAGCTCATCGCCGTGCGGGACATCGTCTTCTGCCGGGCGGAGCAGAAATACGTGGTGATTCGCCACGCGGGCGGCGAAGATCTCACCGACGAGTCGCTGCGCCAGCTCGAGGAGGAGTTCGACGAGCTCTTCGTGCGGGCGCACCGCAGCCTGCTCGTGAGCGTGGCACACGTGGAGGCGCTCGAGCGCACGGCCGACGGCGGGCACTGCCTGCGGCTGCGGGGGCACGCGGAGCCCCTGCCGGTGAGCCGCCGCCAGCTCGGCGAGCTCAAGCGGCGGCTCGCCGGGCGTTAAAGTGGTAAAAGGTGCGACCACCGGACGATCACCCGCCCAGCCGATGAGCGATCCACCGACCACCGACGACGCGCCGAGCCCCGTCACTGCGCCTGCGACGCCGGAGGAGCCGGCGCCGCCGCCCGCCGGCGGCCGGCCGCGCTTGCCGCCCGTCGCGATCTTCACGCTCGCGGTGGCGCTCGTTGCCGTGATGATCGCGGGCTTCCTGTGGTGGCAGTACCGCCAGTTCTACGTGGCGCTCGCGAGCGCGGACGACGAGACCGCCGCGGCGCTCGAGCGCGTGCGAGCGGAGCTGCGCGCCTTCGACGACCGCCTGCAAGACCTCGAGGGCGGCATCGCGACGGAGCGCGCCGCCCGCGGCGACCTCGAGCAGCGGCTCGCCGCGCTGCCGACCCGCTTCGCGGACCTCGAGCGGCGCATCGCCGCCGCGCAGGGCGCCTCGTTCGAGGCGCGCGCGAGCTGGCTCAGGGCCGAGGCGGAGTACTACCTCACCGTCGCCAACACCGAGCTCGCGCTCGCGGGGCGGTGGGAGAACGCGATTCGCGCGCTCGCGCTCGCGGACGAGCGGCTCGCGGAGCTCGCGGACCCGGAGCTCAACGCCGTGCGGGCCGCGATCGCGGACGAGCTGCTGTCGCTCAGGGCCGTGCGGCTGCCGGACATCGACGGCCTGGTCTTCAGCCTGGGGCGGCTCGCTGCCCGCGTGGACGAGCTGCCGCTCGAGGCCGACTCGCCGGCCGCCTACGATCTCGCGCCCGAGGCGCCGGCGGAAGCGGAGCCCGGGCTCGGCCGGCTCTGGGCCAGCGTGAAGCAGGCGCTGCTCGGCCTCGTGCGCGTGGAGCGCCGCGACCAGCCCGTGGGGCCCGAGCTCACGGCCGCGGAGCGGCTGCTCACGCGCCGGGAGCTCGCGCTCGAGCTCGCGCTGGCGCGGCTCGCCGCGCTCGACGGCCGGGCCGAGGCGTTCGAGTCGGCGCTCCGCCGGGCGCTCGATCTGCTCGAAGGCCGCTTCGACACAACCGCCGCCGAGGTGGAGGGCGCCATGGAGCTGCTCCAGGGCATGCTCCGTATCGACATCGACCCGGAGCGGCCGGCCATCGGCCGCTCGCTCACGTTGCTGCGCGGGGCGGCCGCCGCAGAGGGCGATTGATGCGCCTCGGAGTGGCCGCGCTCGCCGCGCTGTTCGTCGGCGCGTTTCTCGCTCACTTCCTCCTGGAGGACCGCGGCTACGTGCTGATCGGGCTCAAGGGCTGGGTGATCGAGACATCGGTGCCCGCGCTCGTCATGGGCCTCGTGCTGCTCTATGCCGCCGTGCGGGCGCTGATCGCGGTGGCGCGCGCGCCCCGCAGGCTCCGCGGCGCGCTCGCCGAGCGGCAGCTGCGCCGGGCGGGCGGCCGCCTCACGCATGGCCTCGTGCATCTCGTGGAGGGCGACTGGCGGCGCGCGGAGCGGGTGCTCACGCAGGGGCTCAAGGGCAGCGACGCGCCGCTCGCGAATTACCTGCTCGCGGCCCGGGCCGCGCACCGCCAGGGGGCCCCGGACCGGCGCGATCGCTGGCTCAAGCTCGCGGCAGAGCGCATGCCCGACGCGGCCGCGGCCGTCGCGCTCACCGAGGCCGAGCTCGCGCTCGAGAGCGGCGACGCGGCGCGGGCCCGCACGGTGCTCGAGCCGCTGCTGCGGCGGGCGCCGGACCATCCGGGCGCGGTGGCGCTCCTCGCGCGCGCGCACGCGGCCCTGGGCGACCGCCGGCAGCTCGCGGAGCTCCTGCCGCGGCTCAAGAACGCCGCGCTCGACGCCGGCGCGCTCGAAGCGCTCGCGGCCGAGGCGTTCGCGGCCGCCGTCGAGGCGCCGGACCTCACCGCGGAGAAGCTCGAGGCGCTGTGGGCGGCCCTGCCGCCGGCGCTGCGCCGGTCGCCGGCGCTCGTGGCCCGCCGCGCGCTCGCGTTACAGCAAGTGGGGCGGCCCGACGACGCCGAGCGCGAGCTCAAGGCCGCCCTGAAGCGCTCGTTCGCGGCGCCGCTCGTCGCGGCCTACGGCGAGGTGCGAAGCAGCGACGTGCTGAAGCAGCTCCGCCAGGCGGAGGCCTGGCTCGAGACGCATCCGGAGGACCCCGTGCTGCTCGCCACGGCCGCGAAGCTCTGCATCGCCAACGAGCTCTGGGGCAAGGCGCGCAGCTACCTCGAGTCGAGCATCGCCATCGCGCCCGATGCGGACGCCTATGCGCTCTACGGGAGGCTGCTGACCCAGCTCGGCGAGGCGGAGCGCGCCGCGCAGGCGTTCAAGTCGGGGCTGGCCCTCACGAGCCGCGTGCCGCTCGAGGCACCGGCGCTGTCGCCGCCGGCGGCGGACGCCAAGCCCTGAGCCGCGCGGCGCCTTCCTGCGCTAGGCGCGGGGCTGCGAGCGGCGGGAGTCGAGCCACTCGAGCAGCGGGTCCCACTGCTCCCAGTCGGGCCAGGCGAGATAGGGCGGCAGCTCGTGGATGCCGAGCCCTCGCTGGTAGGCGCGGATGTAGTTCTGGGCCTCGCGCAGGGTGGCGACGTAGGGCACCTTGAGCCGCGTCAGCACCTCGTCGAGCTCCTCGAAGATCAGCGTGTTCTCCCGGATGCGGTTCGCCACCAGCGCGGCCTTGGCCTTCTTCTCGGCCACCTTGTTTATCGACAGCAGCTCGTCCACGAAGCTCTCGGCGGCCTTGATGTCGATGGGCGACGGCAGGACGGGCACGATGATGGTCTCGGCCCGCCGCACGAGCTCGACCAGCTCCTTGCCGTGGGCCCGCGCCGGCGAGTCGATGATGAGGTACTCGGTGTTGCGGGGCACGTTGCGCAGGCCCCCGTCGAGCCCCGACACGCCGGTGATCGGCGCGTAGTCCTCGGGCCGCTGCTCCAGCCACGCGAGCGCCGAGCCCTGCGGATCGAAGTCCACGAGCGCCGTGGCGTAGCCCTCGGAGGCGTAGTACGCGGCGAGACTCGTGGCGATCGTGCTCTTGCCGCAGCCTCCCTTGGCGTTGGTCACCAATATGTGTCGCATCGGCTTCTCCGGGCGATTCGGATGATTGTGCTGGCGGCGGCCGCCCCCCACGGCGTGCGCATAAAGTAATCAGGGTTATGAAAAATGTCCAATCGGTTGGACATTTCAAGAGCGGTCACTCGAGGCCGAGCTCGCTCCACATCCGATCGACGCGCGCCACGACGTCCGCGGTCATCGTGATCGGGCGCCCTTGCGTCCGCGTGACCTCCCCCGGCCACTTCGTGGTGGCGTCGATGCCGAGCTTCGAGCCTAGGCCGGCGGTCGGCGAGGCGAAATCGAGGTAGTCGATCGGCGTCGATTCCACCAGCACCGTGTCGCGGGCGGGGTCGACGCGCGTGGACACCGCCCAGATCACGTCCTGCCAGTTGCGGGCGTCGATGTCGTCGTCCACCACGATGATGAACTTCGTGTACATGAACTGCCGCAGGTAGGACCACACCCCGAACATGATGCGCCGCGCGTGCCCGGGGTACTCCTTGCGGATGCTGACCACGGCCAGGCGGTAGGAGCAGGCCTCGGCGGGCAGGTAGAAGTCCACGATCTCCGGGAACTGCGTCTTCAAGATCGGCACGAACACGTCGTTCAGGGCGAGGCCGAGCACCGCCGGCTCGTCGGGGGGCCGCCCCGTGTACGTGGTGTGGTAGATCGGGTCGCGGCGGTGGGTGATGCGCTCGATCGTCATCACCGGGAAGCGCTCGACCTCGTTGTAGTAGCCGGTGTGGTCGCCGAACGGCCCTTCGGGCGCCTCCTCGCCGGGCTCGATGTACCCCTCGAGCGTGATCTCGGCGCTGGCGGGCACGAGGAGATCGGAGCCCAGGCACCGCACGAGCTCCGTCCTCTCGCCTCGCAGCAGCCCCGCGAACGAGTACTCCGACAGCGTGTTCGGGATCGGCGTGACGGCCGCGAGGATCGTGGCCGGGTCGGCCCCGATGCTGACCGCCACGGGGAAGCGCTCGCCGGGACGGGCCGCGAGCCACGCCCGGTAATCCCCGGCGCCGCCGCGGTGGGCGAGCCAGCGCATGATGACCTTGTTGGGGCCGATGACCTGCTGGCGATAGACACCGAGATTCTGGCGGCCGCCGTCGGGACCCCGGGTGGTGGTGAGGCCCCAGGTGATCAGCGGGCCCGCGTCCTCGGGCCAGCAGGTCTGCACGGGCCAGCGGGCGAGGTCGACGGCGGCGCCTTCCACGCGCTCCTCCTGGCAGGGCGCGCTGCGCACGGTGCGGGGCGCCATCTTGAGCGCCTCGCGGATCAGCGGCAGGGTGCGGAAGGCCTCGGCGATGCCCTTCGGCGGCTCGGGCGCCCGCAGCGCCGCGAGCAGCTTGCCGAGCTCGGCGAGCGCCCGCGTGTCGTCCGCGCCGAGCGCGGCGGCCACGCGGCCGGGCGTGCCGAAGAGGTTGGTGAGCGTGCGCACGCGACCGTCGCCCACGTGCGTGAAGAGCAGCGCCGGGCCGCCGCGGGCGAGCACCCGGCGCGAGATCTCGGTGAGCTCGAGCACGGGGCTCACGGGCGCGGCGATCTCGCGAAGCTCGCCTCGCGCGCGCAGCGCGTCCAGGAACTCGCGCAGGTCCCGGTAGGTGGCGTGCGGCCGCTGCCAGATCGAATCCACTATCGATTAACCACTATAATCCGCGTTGCCGCCGCGTCCACGAAACGCGCGCCGGCGGGCGACATTAACCTTCCATACCGGGCATTACCAGAGCAGAGGGGGAAACGCGGCCGCGCGCGGCCCGCGACAGACAGCATGCGGCTGCCGTTCACCAAGATGGAGGCGCTCGGCAACGACTTCGTGCTCATGGAGTGGCCCGAAGGCGTGCCGGCCCCCGCGCCCGAACGCATCCGGCGCCTGGGCGACCGCCGCCGGGGCATCGGCTTCGATCAGCTCCTTCTGATCGGCCGTCGTCCGGGCGTGACGGCCACCTACCGCGTCTTCAACTCGGACGGCGGCGAGGCCGAGCAGTCGGGCAACGGCGTGCGCTGCCTCGCCCGCTACCTCGCGCCGTCCGGCGGCGGCGAGGTGCTGCTCGAAGGCGGCGCCGGGCGTATCACGGCCCGCGTGGACGAGCGCGGCCTCGTCACCGTGGACTTGGGCGTGCCGGACTTCCGCCCGGCGTCGCTGCCGTTCGTCGCGGACGAGGAGCGCGAGCGGTACCGGCTGCGCGTCGCGAGCGGCGAGGTGGAGCTCGGCGCCGTGTCGATGGGTAACCCGCACGCGGTCATCCCGGTGGATTCGGTGGAACGCGCGCCCGTCGGTATACTGGCTCCGGAGCTGCAAGCACATGCTGCTTTTCCGAGAGGGGTCAACGTCGGATTCATGGAGCGCGTGACGCCTTCGCGCATCCGTCTGCGCGTCTTCGAGCGCGGCGCGGGCGAGACGCTCGCGTGCGGCAGCGGCGCAGCCGCGGCCGTGGCGGTGGGCAGGCGCTGGGGCCTGCTCGAGCCCGAAGTCGAGGTGGCGCTGCCCGGCGGCTCGCTGACGGTGCGCTGGCCGGGGCCGGGCGCGTCGCTGCAACAGACGGGCCCCGCGACCACGGTGTACGAGGGTCGAATCGATCTATGAGTCAACCGAAGAGCCAAGCCGCGGTCGGCGATTCGTTCCAGGAGGCCGAAATCGCCGAGTACCTGCGAACCCATCCCGACTTCTTCGAGCGCCATCCGCTCCTGCTGCTCGGGCTCAGGCTGCAGCACCGTAGCGGCGGCGCCACCATCTCGCTCATCGAGCGCCAGGTGGCGGTGCTGCGCGAGCGCAACGCGCAGCTCGAGCGGCAGCTCAAGGACCTCGTGGCCGTGGCCAAGGAGAACGACGCGCTCGTCGAGAAGCTGCACCGGCTCGCCACGGGGCTCCTCGCGGCGGACTCCCCGGCCGCCCTGCTCGAGCGCATCGAGACCAGCCTGCGCGAGGACTTCCTGGCCGAGCGGGCGCTGCTCGTGCTGTTCCCGCAGGCGGACCCCGCGCTCGTGCGCGACGGCTTCGTGCTCCGGCTCGATCCGGACGACGCGGCCTTGAAGCCGTTCGCCACCTTCCTGCGTGCCGGGCGGCCGCGGTGCGGCGTGCTGCGCGACCGCCAGAAGGACCTCTTCGGCCGCGACGGCGAGGTGCTCGGGTCCGCCGCCATGGTGCCGCTCGGCCCCCTGACCGAGGCGGGGCACCCGGAGGGCGGTTTCCTCATCATCGGCAACCGCGACCCCGAGCACTTCCACCCGGGCAAGCGCATGGATTTCCTGAGCCGCCTGGGCGAGCTCATCACCGTCGCGCTGTTCCCGGCACCCGCGCGGTGAACGCGGAGCGGGACCTCGCGGAGTTTCTCGCGAGGCTCGGCACCGAGCGGCGGCTCTCCCGCCACACGGTCGCCGCCTACGGGCGCGACGTCGCGGCGCTGATCGAGCATTGCCGCCGGTTCGGCATCGAGTCGTTCGCCGCGCTCGACTCCTACGCCATCCGCCGCTTCGTGGCGGAAGGCCATCGCCGCGGCCTCAAGCCGCGCAGCCTCGCGCGACGGCTCTCGGCCGTGCGGACCTTTCTCGGCTTCCTCGTGGAGCGCGGCCGGCTCGAGTCGAACCCGGCCGTGCACGTGCAGGCGCCGAAGGCCGGCCGGCGGCTGCCGAAGACCCTCGACGTCGACCAGGTCGCGAGCCTGCTCGAGATCCGCGGAGACGGCTTCGAGGCCGTGCGCGACCGGGCGGTCCTCGAGCTCTTCTACTCGTCCGGCCTGCGGCTCGCGGAGCTCGCCGGGCTCGACGTGCCGGACGTGGACCTCGCGGACGGCACCGTGCGGGTCCTGGGCAAGGGCTCCAAGGCCCGCATCGTGCCCGTCGGGCGCCGGGCCCGGGAAGCGCTCGAGGCGTGGCTGCCCGTGCGGGCGCGGCGGCTGCGGGAGGTGGGCGCCGGCGCGGATACGGCCACGGGGCCGCTCTTCGTGAGCGGGCGGGGGCGGCGGCTCGCGCACCGCACGATCCAGGCGCGGGTCGCCCATTGGGCCCGCCGCCAGGGCGCGCCGATGCACGTTCACCCGCACATGCTGCGCCACTCGTTCGCCACGCACCTGCTCGAGTCGAGCGGCGACCTGCGGGCGGTGCAGGAGATGCTGGGGCACGCGAGCCTGTCCACCACCCAGGTGTACACCCACGTTGATTTCCAGCATCTGGCCCACATTTACGACCGAGCCCATCCCCGCGCCCGGCGCCGCCAAGGCTGATCCGGGCCGCTGAGCCCGGCAGAGAGGAAGACTCCACGCATGGCCAAAGGCAGCGACGTTTTTCACGGCACCACCATCCTGTGCGTGCGGCGCAACGGCCGCGTGGCGCTCGGCGGCGACGGCCAGGTCACGCTCGGCGACAAGGTCGTCAAAGGCAACGCCCGCAAGGTGCGCCGGCTGCACGGCGACAAGGTGCTCGCCGGGTTCGCGGGCGCCACGGCCGACGCGTTCACGCTGTTCGAGCACTTCGAGGGCAAGCTCGACCAGTACGGCAACCTCACGCGGGCGGCCATCGAGCTCGCCAAGGACTGGCGCACGGACCGCATGCTGCGGCGGCTCGAGGCGTTGCTCATCGTGGCGGACAAGAACCAGTCGCTGCTCCTTTCCGGCACCGGCGACGTCATCGAGCCCGAGCGGGACCTGCTCGCCATCGGCTCGGGCGGCGCGTACGCACAGGCCGCCGCGCTCGCGCTCCTCGAGAACACGGAGCTCGACGCCCGCGCTATCGTGGAGAAGGCGCTCGCCATCGCGGGGGACATCTGCATCTACACCAACCGCGAAGTGGTGATCGAGGAGCTCTAATGGACGGGAGCGGACCATGTCGATGACGCCTCGCGAGATCGTCGAGGAGCTCGACAAGCACATCGTCGGCCAGCACGAGGCGAAGCGCGCCGTGGCGATCGCGCTGCGTAACCGCTGGCGCCGGGCGCAGATCCCGGAGCCGCTGCGCAGCGAGATCACGCCGAAGAACATCCTCATGATCGGCCCCACGGGCGTCGGCAAGACCGAGATCGCCCGCCGGCTCGCGAAGCTCGCGAACGCGCCGTTCATCAAGGTGGAGGCCACCAAGTTCACGGAGGTGGGCTACGTCGGCCGCGACGTGGATTCGATCATCCGCGACCTCGTGGACATGGCCGTGAAGATGCTCCGCGAGGAAGCCATGCAGAAGGTGAGCACCCGCGCCGAGGACCTGGCCGAGGAGCGGCTGCTCGACGCGCTGCTGCCCGGCTCGCGCCTCGACGCGGGCGAGGGCCGCGACACGCGCCAGCGCTTCCGCAAGATGCTGCGCGAGCACGCGCTCGACGAGCGCGAGGTGGAGGTGGAGGTGCAGGCGCCCACGCTCGGCGTCGAGATCATGGCGCCGCCCGGCATGGAGGAGATGACCCAGCAGCTGCAGAGCATGTTCCGGAGCCTCGGCGGCGGCCGCGTCCGGCGGCGCAAGCTCAAGGTCAAGGACGCGATGAAGCTCCTCAAGGACGAGGAGGCGGCGAAGCTCGTGAACGAGGAAGAGATCAAGCTCGAGGCCGTGCGGGCGGTGGAGCAGAACGGCATCGTGTTTCTCGACGAGATCGACAAGATCGCCCGCCGCTCGGAGTCCTACGGCGCCGACGTCTCGCGCGAAGGCGTGCAGCGCGACCTGCTGCCGCTCGTGGAGGGCTCGACGGTGTCCACCCGCTACGGCATGGTGCGCACCGACCACATTCTGTTCATCGCCTCGGGGGCGTTCAGCGTCGCGAAGCCGTCCGACCTGATCCCGGAGCTCCAGGGCCGCTTCCCGATCCGCGTGGAGCTCGACTCGCTCGGCATCGAGGAGTTCGAGCGCATCCTGACCGAGCCCGACGCCTCGCTCACCGAGCAGTACAGAGAGCTGCTCGCCACCGAGCGCGTGAACCTCGAGTTCGCTCCGTCCGGCATTCGGCGGATCGCGGAGGTGGCGTACCAGGTGAACGAGCGCAGCGAGAACATCGGGGCGCGGCGGCTGCACACCGTGCTCGAGCGGCTGCTCGAGAAGGTGTCGTTCGAGGCGGCGGACCGCGGCGGCCAGACCGTGGTCATCGACGCCGCCTATGTGGACCGCGAGCTCGGCGACCTCGTCAAGGACGAGGACCTGACGCGCTACATCCTGTGAGGGCTCGCGTGGCCGACGCGTCTTCGCCGCCGATCGAGATCAAGCTGCACAAGCGCTCGCGCGAGCTCGAGATCGAGTTCGCGGACGGCGTGCGCGGGCGGCTCAGCGCCGAGTACCTGCGCGTGCACTCGCCTTCGGCCGAGGTCAAGGGCCACGGCGGCGGAGAGGGCGTGCTCGTGGCGGGCAAGAAGGACGTCGGCATCGAGCGCATCGAGCCCGTGGGCCACTATGCCGTGCGGCTCGTATTCGACGACGGCCACAATACCGGCCTCTACACCTGGCCTATACTCTACGACCTCTGCCGCCACCACGACGCGAACTGGCGCCGCTACCTCGAGCGCCTCGAGCGGGCGGGAAAGAGCCGCGAGCGGCCGGCCGGCGGCCCGGCGCGGCCTCGAGCGGCTCAGGAAGACGAATGACGGGGCCCGGCGCGCCGGGCGGAACGCTCCCGCGACGGGCGACCATGACGACCAGCGACGATCCAGCTTCCGAGGCACGGTTCGCGGACTTCGGCTACGAGCGCGTGCCGTGGACCGCGAAGAAGCGGCGCGTGCGCGGGGTGTTCGACTCCGTGGCGCCGCGCTACGACCTCATGAACGACGTCATGTCGGTCGGGCTCCACCGTCTGTGGAAGCGCTTCACGGTGCAGCAGACGGGCCTCCGGCCCGGCGACCGCGCGCTCGACGTCGCCGCCGGCAGCGGCGACCTCGCGGTGGGGCTCGCGCGCCGCGTGGGCAGGACGGGCCTCGTGGTCGTGACCGACATCAACGCCCGGATGCTCTCCCTCGGGCGCGACCGCCTCGTCGACGAGGGGCTCGTCGGCAACGTCCACTACGTGCAGGCCGACGCCGAGCGGCTGCCGTTCAAGCCCAACACGTTCCACTGCGTGACGATCGGCTTCGGCCTGCGCAACGTGACCGACAAGGCGGCCGCGCTGCGCTCGATGCGGGAAGTGCTCAAGCCGGGCGGGCGGCTGCTCGTGCTCGAGTTCTCGAAGCCGCACCTGGGACCCCTCGAGCCGCTCTACGACCTGTATTCCTTCCAGGTGCTGCCGAGGCTCGGGTCTTGGCTCGCGGGCGACTCGGCGAGCTACCGCTACCTCGCGGAATCCATCCGTCGCCATCCCGACCAGGAGTCGCTGCGCGCCCTCATGGAGGAGAGCGGCCTCGAGCGGTGCCGGTATTTCAATCTCTCCGGGGGCATCGTCGCTCTGCATGTGGGTTACAAGCTTTAGCCGGGCGGCGCTGCGCGCGGGTTTCGTCCCGGCGCGGCTCGGTGGAAAGGCCGCGTCTGCGGCCGGCGAGCGCGCGGTGCGCGCGGCCGAGCGGCTGCTCGCGCGCTGCATCGCAGAGTCCACGCCGGCCCGCCGGCTCGTGGCCGAGCTCGAAGGCGCCGCTCTCACGGTGATCGTCGAAGGCCTGTCGCTCGCCGTCGTGCTCGCGAGCGACGGCGGCCGCGTGACCCTCGCGCTGACCGGAGCGGGAGCGCCGGAGCTGCCGGAGGCCGCTGCGGCGAGGCGGCGCGCCCTGCTGCGTGCGGCGCCGCTCGATCTGCTGCGGCTCGTGCGCGCGGGCGACCTCGCCGCGCTGAAACGCACGCGCGCGGAGCTCACGGGCGGCGTCGACGTCGCGGAGCGCTACGTGGCGCTGCTCGCGCACGCGCGGCCCGACCTCGAGGAAGAGCTCGCGCGGTGGATCGGCGACCTGGCCGCGCACGACCTGGGCTCGCTCGCCCGGGGCGCGGCGGGCTGGGTCGCGCGCGCGCACCGCGCGCTGCTCACCGATGCGGCGGAATACCTCCAGGAGGAGCGCCGCGCGCTGCCCGCGCCCGCCGAGGCGCGCGCCTTCCTCGCGGACGTGGAGCGCCTGCGCGACGACGTCGAGCGCGCCGCCGAGCGCCTGCGCCGGCTCGCCGCCCGGCACGGCGCCTGACGGGGGCCATGCGGCGCCTGCGGCTGCTGTTTCGGCTGCTCGCCATCCAGCGGGCGCTGATCCGTCACGGCCTCGACGAGATCGTCTGGCGCACGCATCTGTTCCGGCCGGTGGCGCCGCTGCTGCGGCTCTTGCCGGGCAGGGCCCGCCGCGCGCCGCTCGGCGTGCGCATCCGCCTCGCGCTCGAGGAGCTCGGGCCGATCTTCGTGAAGTTCGGCCAGGCGATCTCGGTACGCCGCGACCTGCTGCCGCCCGACATCGCCGACGAGCTCGCGAAGCTGCAGGACCAGGTGCCGCCGTTCCCGTCCGCGGAGGCCGTCGCCATCCTGGAGCGCGCCTTCGGCCGTCCGCTCGCCGAGGTGTTCGCTTCGTTCGAGGAGACGCCGATCGCGGCCGCGTCCATCGCGCAGGTGCACGGCGCGGAGCTCACGGGCGGGGAGCGCGTAGTCGTCAAGATCCTGCGGCCCCACGTGGCGGAGCTCATCGCGCGCGATCTCGAGGTGCTGTACGCGCTCGCGGGGCTGGCCGAGCGCTATTGGCCCGAGGCGCGCAGGCTCCATCCGATCGAGGTCGTGGCCGAGTTCGAGCGCACGCTCGCGAACGAGCTCGACCTCATGCGCGAGGCCGCCAACGCGGCGCAGCTCAAGCGCAACTTCGCGGGCTCCGACATGCTCTACGTGCCCGCCGTCTACTGGGACTACTGCCGGCCGAACGTGCTGACCATGGAGCGCATCAGCGGCGTGCCGATCAGCCACGTGGAGGAGCTCAAGCGCCGCGGCACGAACATCAAGCGGCTGGCCGAGAACGGCGTGGAGATCTTCTTCACGCAGGTCTTCCGCCACAACTTTTTCCACGCCGACATGCACCCGGGGAACATCTTCGTGGACGTGACGGACCCCGAGTGGCCGCGCTACATCGCCGTGGACTTCGGCATCGTGGGCACGCTCGACGCCCGCGACCAGCACTACCTGGCGGAGAACTTCCTCGCTTTCTTCCGCCGCGACTACCGCCGCGTGGCCGCGCTGCACGTGGACTCGGGCTGGGTGCCGCGCGGCACGCGCGTGGTGGAGCTCGAATCGGCCATCCGGGCCGTCTGCGAGCCGATCTTCAACAAGCCCCTCAAGGACATCTCGTTCGGCCTCGTGCTGCTGCGGCTCTTTCAGACGGCGCGCGCGTTCCACATGGAGGTGCAGCCGCAGCTCGTGCTGCTGCAGAAGACGCTGCTCGCGATCGAAGGCCTGGGCCGCCAGCTCTATCCGGACCTCGACCTCTGGCAGACCGCGCAGCCGGTGCTCGAGGAGTGGATGGCGCAGCGGCACGACCCGCGCACGCGGCTCGCCGAGCTCTATCGCGCCTGGCCCACCGTGCAGGAGGACCTGAGCCTGCTGCCGGGCCTGCTGCACCGGGCCATCCGCAGGGCGGACGCGGCCGAGGCGCCGGTGCGGCCGCCCTACCGGCTGCCGGTCGAGCGGCGCGCGAACGTTCGACCCGAGCGCACGCTCGCGGCCGGCGCGTTGCTGATCGCGGGCGTGCTCTGGGCGGGCCTCGTCGCGCCCGCCTGGGTCGGCTACGTGGGCGCCGGGCTCGGGGTCGCGCTGCTCTTCTGGCCGCGCGACGGTCGCTGACCCGAGCCGCTCAGCCGAGCGCGGCCGGGCCGCCGATGGCGACGATGGCCGCCTTGATCTCCTCGAGCACGGCCGCGATGGCGCGCTCGTCGGTGCCGCGCACGACGAGCGTGGCGCCGTACACGCCGTCGCGGTGGAACGGGTAGCTGCCGATCTCGACCTCGGGGTGCGCCTCCGCGATGCGGGTGAGCGACTCCGCGAAGTCGCCTTCCTTGAGCAGCGCGTCCACCGACGCCGAGCGAATCTCGGCGCCGGTCTCGAGCTCGCGGGCGGCCGCCGCGAACATCGCCTGCGCGATGGCGGGGATGCCGGCCAGCACGAACACGTTGCCCATCCGGAAGCCGGGCGCGAGGCTCACGGAGTTGTCGATGAGCGTGGCGCCGCGGGGCACGCGGGCCATCTTGAGCCGGGCCTCGTTGAGCTCGTAGCGCTGCTCGAGGCGCCGCTTCGCCTCGGGATCCACCACGAGGTCCACGCCGAACGCGGCGGCCACGCACTCCGCCGTGATGTCGTCGTGCGTGGGGCCGATGCCGCCCGTGGTGAACACGTACGTGAACTTGCGCCGGCACTCGTTCAGGTGCGCGACGATGGCGTCGCGCTCGTCGCGGATCACGCGCGCTTCCTCGAGCCGGATCCCGAGCTTGCCGAGCTCCACGGCGAGGAATTTCAGGTTCGCGTCCTGCGTCTTGCCGGACAGGAGCTCGTTGCCGATGAGCAGCACGCAGGCCGTCGGGGTTTTCTGCGTCATCGGCGCTCCGCGAGCGCGAGCCGCGCGAGGAGTGGGTAGTGGTCCGAGCCGACGGGCGCCAGCCGCCGGTGCTCGAGCACGGTGAATTCGCCGCTCACGGCGCAATGATCGATGGGGATGCCGAGCAATGGCAAGAAGGAGGGCCAGGTGAAGTGGAAGCCGCGGCCCGCGCCGGTGGTGCGCAGCCCGCCCGCTTCGAGCATCGCCGCGAAATGCGGCGAGTACGGCGTGCTGTTGAAGTCGCCGGCCACGACCAGGGGCTCGGCGGCGTCGGCCGCCCAGCGGCCGAGCGTCGCGAGCTGGCGGTTGCGCTGCCGCGCCCATTGGGGCCGCGTGGGCGGCCGCAGATGCACGCCGAGCAGCCTGAACGTGCCGGCGGGCGCGACGACGCGCGCGTCGACCGCGGGCATGCCTTCGAGATCCACCACGCCCGCGTCCGCGAGCGGCAGCCGCGAGAGCAGCGCGATGCCCCACGCGTCTCCGCGCGGCTCTTCCACGCGATACGGGTAGCGCTCCTCGAGCGGCGCGAGCCGCGCGGCCCAGTCGTGCGTGAACTCGGTGAGCACCAGCACGTCGTGCGGCTCGCGGGCGACCGTCTCGAGCAGCGCGGCGGCGTCTTCGTTCTCCCAGAGGAGGTTCACGACCAGCACGCCGAGCGCCTCGTCGCGGGCCGCCGCGGCGGTCGCGAAGCGGGGCAGATAAGGTCCCAGGGCCGCGAGGTTCAGCACGAGCGCCGCGGCCGTCGCCGCTGCGAAGCGGCGGCGGCGCAGCGCGAGCAGCGCGGGCAGCAGGAGCACCTGCACGGCGACGTACTGCCAGCGGAAGTGCGTCGTGAGGTCGAGGAGCCACGAGGCTTCGCCCGCGAACGCGGCGACGGTCACGCCCACGGACGCCGCGGCCGCGGCGAGCAGCACGATCTCGGCGAGCCGCAGCGCCCCGCTCATCCCTCGCGTCGCAGGGCGCGCAGGAACGCGCCCGGATCCTCGCCGCGCTCGAGCGCTTCCACGAGCGCCGAGCCCACGATGACGCCGTCCGCATGCGCGCCGACCAGCGCCACCTGCTCCGGCCGGCGCACGCCGAAGCCGGCGCAGACGGGGATCGGGCTCGCGGCCTTCACGGCGTCGAGATACTCGGCGAGCTCCGCGGGCAGCCGCGCGTCGCCCGTGATCCCCGTGCGGGTCACCGCGTAGACGAAGCCTTCGCTCGCCGCGCAGAGCGCGCGCAGCCGCTCCCGCGGCGTCGCCGGCGTCACGAGCTGCACGAGCGCGAGGCCGTGCGGCGCGAGCGCCTCGTGCAGCGGGCCGCTCTCCTCGTACGGCAGGTCCGGCACGATGAACCCCGCGACGCCCGTTTCCGCCGCCCGGGCGGCGAGCCGCTCGTAGCCGAACGCGAGCAGTGGGTTCAGATAGCTCATGAGCAGCAGCGGCGTGTCGCGCGCGCCCGTGCGGCGCTCGAGCTCCGCGAAGATCCACGCGAGCGTCACGCCGTTCGCGATGGCCTCGCGGCTCGCGCGCTGGATCGTGACGCCGTCCGCCATCGGGTCGCTGAACGGCACGCCGATCTCGATCGCGTCCGCCGCCTCGGCCACGCGCTCGAGCGTGGCGAGGAACCCCTCGGGGCGCGGGTAGCCGGCCGTGACGAACGCAACGAGCGCCGGGTCGCCGGCCGCGAGGTCGCGGGCGAGCGCCCGCCGGATCGCCTCACGCGGCTGCATGGGTCGCCTCCGCGCGAGGGTATCGGGCGAGGATCGGCATGTCCTTGTCGCCGCGCCCGGAGAGCCCGACGAGCAGACGCCGGCCGGGATGCTCCGCCGCGTAGCGCCGCGCGCCCGCGAGCGCGTGCGAGCTCTCGAGCGCCGGCAGGATGCCCTCGGTCTCGCAGAGCTCGTCCAGCGCCTCGAGCGCCTCGCGATCGCTCGCGGTGACGTACTCGACGCGCCCCACGAGCTTGAGGAACGCGTGCTCCGGACCCACGCCCGGATAGTCGAGGCCCGCGGACACCGAATGCGTCTCCTGCACCTGCCCGTGCTCGTCGTAGAGCAGCATGGAGTATGCGCCATGCAGCACGCCGGGGCGGCCGCCCGCGAGCGTGGCCGCGTGCTCGCCGAGCGCCGTGCCCGTGCCGCCGGCCTCCACGCCGATGAGCTCCACCTCGCGGTCCTTGAGGAAGCCGTGGAACAGGCCGATGGCGTTCGAGCCCCCGCCCACGCAGGCGAACACGGCGTCCGGCAGCCGGCCCGCGGCCATGCGGATCTGGTCGCGGGCCTCGCGGCCGATGACGGCCTGGAGTTCCCGGACCAGGTACGGGTAGGGATGCGGCCCCACCGCCGACCCCAGCAGGTAGTACGTGCCCTCGGGGTCGGAGACCCAGTCGCGGATCGCCTCGTCGATGGCGGCCCGCAGCGTCCGGTCGCCGGACTCGACGGGCACGACGCGGGCGCCAAGGCGCCGCATGCGATCGACGTTCGGCGCCTGCCGCTCGACGTCGACGGCGCCCATGTACACGGTGCAGGGCAGCCCCACCCGTGCGCAGGCGGCTGCCGAAGCCACGCCGTGCTGGCCCGCGCCCGTCTCCGCCACGATGCGCTTGGCGCCGAGCGCGCGCGCGAGCAGCGCCTGCCCGATGGCGTTGTTGATCTTGTGGGCGCCCGTGTGGGCGAGATCCTCGCGCTTGAGCCACACCTCCGCGCCCCAGCGGGCGCCGAGCCGCGGCGCGTGGGTCAACGCCGTGGGCCGGCCCACCCAGGTCTTGAGCTCCCGCTCGAGCGTGCGCTGGAAGTCGGGCGACGGCAGGATGTCGCGCACGCCGTCGGCCAGCCGGTTCACGGCCACCATGAGCGTCTCCGGCACGTAGCGGCCGCCGTACGGCCCGAACCGTCCCTGGGCGTCCGGCAGGCGGCCGTCGAGCAGCGCGCCGAGCAGCGCCTCGTGTTGAGTCTCGTCCTCGAGCATCACGTTTCCTCCTCGGCCGCGGCGGCGCGCTCGCGCTCGAGCGCGCGCACCCGCGCCACGAATTCCTTGATGAGCGCCGGATCCTTCTCGCCTCGACGGCGCTCGACGCCGCTCGAGACGTCCACGCCCCAGGGTTGCACCGCCGCGATGGCGGCCGCGACGTTGCCCACGCCGAGGCCGCCTGCCAGCACGAGCTTCGTCCGGCGCGCGAGCGCGCGCGCCTCGGCCCAGTCGGCGGTCTCGCCGCTGCCGCTGCGCGGGCCCTCGAAGAGCAGGCGCGGCGGCAGGTCCGCGGGCTGCACGGCGCCGCTGCGATAGACCGGCAGCGGCGTGCAGCCGTCGGGCACGTCGAGCGCGGCGAAGTCCTCGGCGTCCGTCTGCAGCCAGTCGGGCGCGAGCGCCTCGTGCACGCGCAGCCACAGCTCCGCGGGCGGATGGCGCATGACGGCCACGCGCAGCACGCCCTGGGGCAGGTCCGCGGCGAGGCGCGCCGCCGCCTCGGGCGTCACGCGCCGCGGCGAGTCCGCGAACACGAAGCCCACGGCGTCCGCGCCGGCCTCGACGGCGGCCTCGAGCGCGGCCGCCGTCGTGATGCCGCAGATCTTCACGAACACGCGGCCTCCCCGCGGCGCGCCGCCGCGCCGCGGCCGGCGGCGGCGAACGCCGCGACGCCCGCGGCCGGGTCGCCCGCGCGCATGAGCGCCGAGCCGATCAGGGCGAGCGAATAGCCGAGCTCCGCCACGCGCGCCGCGTCTTCCGCGCGCTCGAGCCCGCTCTCCGCGACCGCAGGCAGCCCCGGCGGCAGATGGGGCGCGAGATCGGCGAAGCGCCCGGCGTCCACCTGCAGCGTGCGCAGGTCGCGGCAGTTCACGCCCGCGAGCAGCGCCGCCCCGGCCGGACGCTCGAGGCGCGCGATGCGCTCGAGGTCCGCGGCGTCGAACGCCTCGAGCAGCACGAAGAGACCGAGCTCCGCGGCGCTCGCGACGAGCGCGCGCACGGCGTCGTCAGACAGCATGGTCACGATGACGAGCACGCCGCCTGCCCCGGCCGCGCGGGCCTCGAGCACCTGGTACGGGTCGACGAGGAAGTCCTTGCGCATGACGGGCACGCCGAGCGGCGCGAGCCGCGCGGCCGCCTCCCCGAGGTGCTCGAGCGAGCCGCCGAACGCGTCGGGCTCGGTCAGCACGGACACCGCGGCCGCGCCGCCGCGGGCGTAGCCCTCGACCTGCCGGGCGAGATCGAGCGTGTCGGGGGCGAGCGCGCCGGCCGAAGGCGAGCGCAGCTTGAGCTCCGCGATGACGTCGAAGGCGCCGAGCGCGAGCCGGGGCGGGGGCGGGGCGGCCCGCGCGCGCGCGAGCAGCGTCGCCTCGGGCGTGCGGGCGCGGGCGTCCCGCACGCGTACGCGGCTCGCCTCGGCCATGCGCTCCAGAAAGCCGCTCATGCCGCTTCCCGGCGGGCGAACTCGTCGAGCCGCTCGAGCAGCCGCGCGGCGCGGCCGTCCGCGATCGCCTCGCGCGCGCAGGCGACGCCGGCCGCGGTGTCCGGCACGAGCCCGGTCACCTCGAGCGCGAGGGCGGCCCCGAGCGCGAGCGCGTCGCGGTGGGCCGCGGTGTCGCCGCCTTCGAGGGCGGCCCGCAGCCGCCGCGCGTTCTCGGCGGCGTCGCCGCCCACGAGCCCGTCGCCGTTGCAACGCTCGATGCCGTAATCGCGCGGGTCGCGCACCGTGCGCGTGACCCGGCCCGGTGTCACCTCGTAGCAGACGAACGGTCCCATCGGCGTCGCCTCGTCCCAGCCGTCCGCGCCGTGGATCACGAACGCGCGCGTGCACGCCATGCCCGACAGTGTCTCCGCCATGAGGGCCGCGACGGCGTCGCTGTAGGCGCCGATCACGTGGAACGGCGGCGAGGCGGGATTCGCGAGCGGCCCCAGGATGTTGAACACCGTGCGCACGCCGAGCGCCGCCCGCACGGGCGCGATGTGCTTCATCGCGGGGTGGTAGTGCGGCGCGAACAGGAACGTGAACCCGAGCGCTTCGAGGCAGCGCCCTGCGCCCTGCTCCTCGAGCGGCACGGGCAGGCCGAGCGCCTGCAGCACGTCGGCGCTGCCGCAGCGGCTCGAGACCGAGCGGTTGCCGTGCTTCACCACGCGCGCGCCGCAGGCGGCGGCGAGCAACGCGGCGCCCGTGGACAGGTTCAGGCTGCCGGAGCGGTCCCCGCCCGTGCCGACCACGTCCACGTACGGCCCGTCCGCGGGAATGTCGGGGCGCCGGGCGAGCTCGCGCATCGCCTGCGCGAAGCCGCGGATCTCGGCCGCGCTCTCGCCCTTGCGCCGGAGCGCCACCAGCAGGCCGCCCGCGAGCGCGGGCTCGATCTCGGCGCTCGCGAGCGCGCGCAGCAGCGCCGCCGCGGTCGCCTCGTCCAGGTCCTGCCCCGCGAGCAGCCGCTCGAGGAGCTCGTTGCCCTTCACGCTCATGACGATGCCCGTTCCGGGTAGAGGAAATTCTCGAGCAGCCGCGGCCCTTCCGGCGTCAGCACGCTCTCCGGGTGGAACTGCACGCCCTCGACCGGAAGCTCGCGGTGGCGCACGGCCATGATCTCGCCGTCGGCCGTGCGGGCCGACACCTCGAGCGCGGGCGGCACGTTGGTGCGGTCCGCGGCGAGCGAGTGGTAGCGCCCGGCCTCGAACGGATTCGTGAGCCCGCGGAACACCGTCGCCCCGTCGTGCTGCACGAGCGACGTCTTGCCGTGCATGAGCGCCGCGGCCGACACGATGCGACCGCCGAAGTGGTGCACGATGGCCTGGTGGCCGAGGCAGACGCCCAGAAGGGGTTTCCGGCCCGCGAACGTCTCGATGATCGCGAGCGACACGCCGGCGTCCTCCGGGCGGCCGGGCCCCGGAGAGATCACGACGTGCGAGGGATCGAGCTCGAGCGCCTGCTGCGGCGTGAGCGCGTCGTTGCGGTAGACGAGCACCTCGGCGTCGAGCACGAGGAACGCCTGCACGAGGTTGTAGGTGAAAGAATCGTAGTTGTCGATCAGCAGCACACGGGCGCTCACAGTCCTTCCTCCGCGAGCTCGAGCGCGTGACGCAGGATGGCGCTCTTCGCCAGCACTTCTTGGTATTCCCGCTTCGGCACGCTGTCGGCCACGATGCCGGCGCCGGCCTGGAAGCTGTACTCGTCGCCGTCGAGCACCAGCGTGCGAATGGTGATGGCCTGGTCCATGTTGCCGTTCTTCGCGAAGTAGCCCACGGTGCCGCCGTAGAGACCGCGGCCCACGGGCTCGAGATCCGCGATGAGCTCCATGGCGCGCACCTTCGGCGCGCCCACGAGCGTCCCGGCCGGGAACGCGGCCGCGAACAGGTCGAAGGCGTCCTTGCCGGCGTCGAGCTCGCCTTTGACGCCGCTCACGATGTGCATCACGTGGCTGTAGCGCTCGATGCGCCGGTAGGGGTCCACGTGCACCGAGCCCGAGCGGGCCACGCGGCCCAGGTCGTTGCGGGCCAGGTCCACGAGCATGACGTGCTCCGCGTTCTCCTTCGGATCCGCGAGCAGCTCGCGCTCGAGCGCCTGATCGAGCTCGTCCGTGGCGCCGCGGGGGCGCGTGCCCGCGATGGGCCGCAGGGAAGCTTCGCGGCCCGCGAGCCGCACGAGCGCCTCGGGCGAGGAGCCCGCGATCTTGAGCTGCCCGAGGTCGAGAAAGAACATGTACGGCGACGGGTTCAGCAGCCGCAGGCCCCGATAGATCTGGAACGCGTCGAGGTCGGTGCGGCCCTTGAAGCGCACGGACAGCACGATCTGGTAGATGTCGCCGGCGCGGATGTGGTCCTGGGCCCGGACCACGGCGCCGACGAACTCCTCCTCCGTGGCGCTCGCCTCCGCGGGCGAGAAGCCCCTGCGCGCGCCGCCGTTGTCGATGCCGCCCCGCAGAGCCCGCACGACCTCGGCCCGCAGCGCCTGCCGCTCGCTCTCGGGCCCCTGGTGCAGCAGCGCGAGGCGTCGGGTCAGATGGTCGAACACGAGCAGCGACCGCGGGGCCACGTAGGTGCCGAGCGGCAGCCCCGGCAGCGGCGCGCGGTGCGCCGGCAGCCGCTCGAAGTAGCGCACGACGTCGTACCCGGTGGCGCCGACGAGGCCCCCCGTGAACGGCAGGCCGGGGATGGACGGCGTGAGCTCCGGGCAGCGCGCGAGCGCGTCGCGCATGAGCGCGCGCCATTCGGCCGCGGTCGTGGGCGCCGACAGCCGCCGGCCGTCAAGCACCGCGCCCTCGGGCGAGAGCTCGAGCCGCAGGCCGTCGCCGAGCCCCAGGAAGGAGTAGCGCGCGAGGCGCTCGCCGCTTTCCACGCTCTCGAGCAGGAAACGCGGCTCGAACGGCGCGAGCTTCAGGTACGCCGACACCGGCGTATCCAGGTCGGCGGTGATGTCGAACGCTGTCTGCATGGTCGCTCTCTTCGTCCTTCTCGCCGCGCTCCGCGAGCGGAAAACCGATCTCCTAAAACGGCAAAGGCCCAGCTCCGTCGTAGCGGAGTGGGCCTGCTCTGGAGTCGAAAACGAAAGTGGAGTGTACGATTACGCGCGCGCAAGCCTCTCCGCTGGTAGGCGGCGCCACCAACGGTTGTTCTCGGCTCGCAGATCGCGCTGTCCGCTCATGCCGCGGCAGTATGGGCTTGCCCGCCGTCGGGGGTCAAGCGGCACGGCCGGGACCCCGGCGCGTGGCCGGCGTCGGACGCTCGCGCCACGTGACAGAATCGGGGCCGCGGCGGTCGGCGGGCCGGCTTGACACCCCGGCGCCGACCCCCGAGTCTGTTAGTCACGGAGTAAGCACCTCATGAGCTTCAAGGCGCTGTTGCGCCGTTGGCAAAACCATCCCGAGACCGAGCTCACGGCGGAACAGTTCGCCGTGCGGCTGCCCATCGAGGACGCGGCCCGCGTGCTCGCGCTCGCGGAGATGTACCACTTATCGAAAGAGGCGGTGATCACGGACCTGCTGCGCACCGCCCTCGACGAGCTGACCGAGGCCATGCCGTACGAGCCGGGCCCGAAGGTGATCCGCGAGGACGAGTACGGCGACCCGGTGTACGAGGATCGCGGGCCGATGCCGCGGTTCCTCGCCCTCACCCGGCAGAAGCGCGCGGAGCTGGAAGCGGCCCGGGGCGGCACGGGCTGAGCCCCGAGCGGTGAGCGTCCGTCACGCGGAGCTGGCGGGACGGCGCGCGCCCGCGTCCCGCGCCGAGCAGCCGCCTCCTCTCGAAGGCTACCTCGGCTTCTGGCGTTACAGCCGCCGGGCGGTGGCGCTCGTCTGGTCCACGCACCGCGGGCTCACCGTGTCGCTCGCGCTGCTGACGATCGCCGCGGGTCTCGCGCCGGCGGGCATCGCCTACGTGGGCCAGCTCATCGTCGACGCCGTGGTCGCCGCCATCGGCGCCTTCTCCGCAGGCGGCACGCCGGACTACGCGGGCGTCCTGCTGCTCGTCGGCGCAGAAGGGGTGCTCGTCGCCGGGCTCGCGGGCGCCGAGCGCGGCATCGACTTCTGCCAGTCGCTGCTGCGCGTGCTGCTGTCGCAGCGCGTGCACATCTTGATCCTCGAGAAGGCGCTCACGCTCGACTTCGCCCAGTTCGAAGACTCGGAGTTCTACGACAAGCTCACGCGGGCGCGGCAGGAGGCGTCGGCCCGGCCGCTGTCGCTCGTGACGCGCACGTTCACGCTCGCGCGCAACGGCATCGCGCTCGTGAGCTACGCGGGGCTGCTGCTGCAGTTCTCCGCCTGGGCCGTGGTGATCCTGGTGGTCGCCGGCCTGCCCGCGTTCCTCGCGGAGACGCGTTTCTCGGGCGAGCGCTTCCGCGTGTTCAAGTGGCGCTCGCCGGAGCGGCGCCGGCTCGCCTACCTCGAGGTGGTGCTCGCGCGCGAGGACCACGCCAAGGAGGTGCAGCTCTTCGAGCTCGGGCCGCGCCTGCTCGACCGCTACAAGGCCATCTTCCGCCGCCTCTACGCGGAGGAGCGGCGGCTCACCATCCGACGCGACACGTGGGGGTTCGCGCTCGGCCTCGTGAGCAACGCGGCCTTCTACGGCGCGTATGCGTGGATCGCCGTGGCCACGATCCAGGGCGTCATCACGCTCGGCCAGATGACGATGTATCTGCTGGTGTTCAAGCAGGGCCAGACGTCCGTGTCCGCCATGCTGAGCGCCATCGGCGGCATGTACGAGGACAACCTGTATCTGTCGAATCTCTACGAGTACCTCGAGCAGCCCTCGCTCGTGCCGAAGGGCACGGCGACGAGCGGCCCGGATCCGTCGGCCGGGCTCGAGATCGAGGGCGTGACGTTCACCTATCCGGGCGCGGAGACCCCCGCGATCCGGGACGTCACGCTCACGATTCCGCCGGGCGGGAGCCTGGCGCTCGTGGGCCTGAACGGCTCGGGCAAGACCACGCTCGTGAAGCTCCTCGCCGGCCTCTACCGGCCGGACCGGGGCACCGTTCGCTACCAGGGCCGCGACCTCGCGGAGTGGGACCCGGCGGCGCTCAAGCGGCGGTACGCCGTGATCTTCCAGGACTTCAACCGTTATCAGTTCGCCGTCGGCGAGAACATCGGCGCGGGCGACGTGGCCGCGTTCGACGACGAACGGCGCTGGGCGGAGGCCGCGGAGAAGGGCCGCGCGGCGGAGTTCATCGAGCGGCTGCCGCAGGGCTATCACACGCAGCTCGGCCGCTGGTTCGAGGACGGTCAGGAGCTCTCCGGCGGCCAGTGGCAGCGCATCGCGCTGGCCCGCGCGTTCATGCGCGACGGCGCGGAGATCCTCGTGCTCGACGAGCCCACGGCGTCGCTCGACGCCGAGACGGAAGCCGAGCTCTTCGAGCACTTTCGCGAGCTCACGCGCGGCAAGATCTCGATCCTGATCTCGCACCGCTTCTCGACCGTGCGCCATGCCGATTGCATCGTGGTGCTCGATCAGGGCCGCATCGTCGAGCAGGGCACGCACGACGAGCTCATGGCGCGCGGCGGCCGTTACGCGCGGCTGTTCGAGCTGCAGGCGCGCGCTTACCGGTAGTGGCGCGGACGCTGGGGTAGAATTCCGCCCCGGAGCCTCCGATGGCCACTCCTACCCCGCCGGCCCGCGCCAACCTCTTCTTCGCCGAGAAAGATCGCGCGCTGCGCGAGGACGTGCATCGCCTGGGCGAGCTCGTGGGGGAGCTCGTGCGCGAGCAAGGCGGCGAGGCGCTCTTCGACCTCGTGGAGGCCGCCCGGCGCGCCGCCATCGCCCGGCGCGAAGGGGACCCCGCGGCCCACGGCAAGCTCGCCGAGGTGCTCGGAGCGCTCGCGCCGAGCACGGCCCGCGAGCTCATCCGCGCCTTCTCCACCTACTTCCAGGTGGTCAACCTGGCGGAGAAGGTGCACCGCATCCGGCGGCGCCGGGAGTACCTGCGCGACGCGAAGGCGCCGCAGCCCTTCGGTTTCGTCGACATCCTGAGCCGGCTCAAGGCCGCGGGGGTGGACGCGGACGAGATCGAGCGCGTGGTGGGGCGCATCTGCGTGGAGCCCGTCTTCACGGCGCATCCGACGGACGTCACGCGTCGCACGCTGCTCCGCAAGCAGCAGCGGATCGCCAGGCACCTCGTGGACATGCTCGACCCCTACCTGACGCCGCAGGAGCTCGAGTCGACGCTCGGCCGCATCCGCATGGAGATGACCACCGCCTGGCAGACGGCGGAGCACAAGGCGCACGGGGCGCGGCTGCGCGACGAGGCCGAGCAGGTGCTGTTCTTCCTCACGGAAGTGGTCTATCGCGTGATCCCGGCGTTCTACGAGAGCCTCGAGAGCGCACTCGCGGCCGTGTTCCCCGAGCACGCGGGCCGGATTCGCGTGCCGACGGTGGTGCGCTTCTGCTCGTGGGTGGGCGGCGACCTCGACGGCGACCCCGACGTCACCGCGAAGAGCATCCGCGAGACGCTCGCGCGGCACCGGGCCGTGATCCTCGACCTCTATTACAAGGAGTGCCACTACCTCGCGCGCGATCTCTCGCAGAGCGAGAGCCGGATCGGTGTGGCGGAGGAGATCAAGAGCCGCAGCCGTCTCTACGCCGGGCACTTCCCCGAAGCCGCGGCCTCCGTGCCGGCGCGCCACCGCGACATGCCGTATCGGGTCTTCCTGCGGCTCGTGGCCGCGCGGCTCAAGGCCACCTACGACGACGCCGCGTTCCCGTACGAATCGCCGCAGGAGTTCATCGCCGACATCGAGGCCATCGCGGACAGCTTGCGCGCCAACAAGGGCCGCAACGCGGGGCTGTTCGCGGTGCAGCGGCTGCTCCGCAGGGCGCAGACCTTCGGCTTCCACGTGGCCACGCTCGACATCAAGCAGAACGCGCTCGCGCACCGGCGCGTGGTGGGCGAAGGGCTGCAGGAGGCGCGCTGGCTCGAGCTCGGCAGCGAGGAGCGCACGCGGCGCCTCGACGAGGCGCTCGAGCGCCGCGAGTCGCCGCTCGGCACGCTGTCGTCCGAGGCGCGCCGCACGCTCGGCGTGTTCCAGGCCATCGCTCACGCCCGGCGCAAGTACGGCCCCGATTCGATCGGCCCCTACATCGTCGGCAGAACGCACGGCCCCGACGACGTGCTGTCGGTGCTGCTGCTCGCGCACTGGGGACACCTGGGCCGGCCCGGCGACGACGTGGCGCTCGACGTCGCGCCGCTCTTCGAGACGGTGGAGGACCTGGCCAACGCGCCCACGATCATGGAGCGGCTGGTCCGCGACGAGCGTTATCGGCGACACCTGCGCTCGCGCGGCGATCGCCAGATCGTGATGGTCGGCTACTCCGACAGCGCCAAGGACGGCGGCCTCATGTCGGCCCGTTGGACCGTGCACCAGGCGCAGCGCGCGCTGGTCGCCACGCTCGGGCGGCTCGGCGTGGAGCTCACGCTGTTCCACGGCCGGGGCGGCACCGTGAGCCGCGGCGGCGGCCGGCTGCACGAGGCCGTGCTCGCCGCCCCGCGCGGCGCCGTCGCGGGGCGGCTGCGGATGACCGAGCCGGGCGAGACCATCAACGAGAAATACGGCCTGCGCGGCATCGCGCTGCGCAGCCTCGAGCAGACCCTCTCCTCCGTGATCCTCGTGACGGGGCTTCCCGCGTCCGAGCACGACGGCGAGGCCCGGTGGTTCGAGATCATGGAAGCGATGGCGGAGCGCAGCCGCGAGACGTATCAGGCGCTCGTGTACGACTCGAGCGACTTCTTCGCCTACTTCCGCGCGGCGACGCCCATCGACGTGATCGAGCGGCTTGGCGTGACCTCACGGCGCGGCGCGGGCGAAGAGGCGACGAGCATCGAGGAGCTGCACGCGGTGGCGTGGGCCTTCGCGTGGACGCAGACGCGCTGCCTGCTGCCCGCCTGGTTCGGCTTCGCATCGGGCCTCGCGCACGGCATCGAGCGCTACGGCGAGGAGGCTCTGCACGACATGTTCCAGCGCTGGCACTTCTTCCGCGTGCTCGTGTCCGATGCCGCCACCGCGCTCGCCAAGGCCGACCTCGACGTGGCGGAGCAGTACTCGCGCCTCGCGGGGCCGCTGCACGAGCGGTTCTTCCCGGCGATCCGCGCCGAGTACGATCGCGCGGTGGAGCTCGTGCTCAAGCTCTCCGGCCAGAGCGAGCTGCTCGAGGAGTCGCGCACGCTCGCGCGCTCCATCAGGCTGCGCAATCCCTACGTCGATCCGATGAGTTTTCTTCAAGTGAACCTGCTCGCGCGCTGGCGCCGCGCGGGCCGGCCCGCGGACGCGCTGCTCGAGGCGCTGCTCGCGAGCGTGAACGGCATCGCGCACGGGATGCAGAGCACCGGCTGAGCGCGCGCCGCCGTGGTGTAAGCTTGGTCGCCATGGCGACCCGACCGAAAACCGTCTTTTTGGACGCCGCCACGCTCGGGCCCGGGATCGATACCGGCAAGCTCGATGCGCTGGTCGATGCGGAGTATTACCCGTACTCGACGCCCGCGGAGGTGGCGGAGCGGATCCGCGACTGCAAGATCGCCATCACCAACAAGGCGCCGATCAGCGGCGACGCCATCGCCGGGGCTCCGGACCTCGAGCTCATCGTCGTGTCGGCCACGGGCACGGACAACGTGGCCACCGCCGTCGCCCGCGAGCGCGGCGTGGCCGTCGCCAACATCCGGGACTACTGCAGCACCTCGGTGGTGCAGCACGTGTTCGCGCTGGTGCTCGGGCTCACGCAGCACGTCGGCCGGTATCACGCGCTGGTCGTGGGCGGCGAGTGGACCCGCAGCCGCTCCTTCGCGCTGTTCGACTACCCGATCCGCGAACTCGCGGGACGGACGCTCGGGATCATCGGCTACGGCTCGCTCGGGCAGGCGGTGGGGCGGCTCGGGGAGTCGCTGGGCATGCGCCTGGCCGTGGCCGCGCGCCGCGGGCTCGCGCCCGACCAGGTGCCGTCGGGCCGCGTGCCGTTCGAGACGGTGCTCGAGCAGGCGGACGTGCTGACGCTCCACTGCCCGCTGACGGAGGCGACGCACCACATGATCGGACGGGCGGAGCTCGGCCGCATGAAGCGCGACGCGCTGCTGATCAACACGGCCCGCGGGGCGCTGGTCGACAACGAGGCGCTGGTCGAAGCGCTGCGGGAAGGGCGCCTCGCCGGGGCCGGCATCGACGTGCTCCCGACGGAGCCGCCGACGCCCGACGACGTGTTGCTGCGCGCGGCGGCGGAGCTGCCGAACCTCATCGTGACGCCCCACATCGCCTGGGCGGCGAAGGAGGCGCGCCAGCGCGCTTTGGACCAGGTCACCGAGAACATCGCCGCCTACCTCCGCGGCGAGCGCCTCCGCCGCGTCGTCTGACCTTCTCCTTGCTTCGTCGCGCGTTGCGCCTGCGTGTCCGAGCGCGACGCGCCTGCGTGTGGCGCGTGCGACGGGTGGACGTGTGCGCAGGCGCGACGCGGGTGGGCGCTGGCGGGTGCGACGCGGTCGACCTCATCGCGGGCGGCGACGCGGCTCGCGATGGCCTGCTCCAGGGACGCGGTGAATACGTCCCTGTAGCTCGCGCGCGCGCATCCCTGCGCGCGAGCGCCCTGGAGCAGGCCATCGCGATCCACGTCGCCTCTTCGACGTCTGCAGCGCGTCGCGTTTGACGTCCGCGGGGCGTCGCGTTGGACGTCCGCGCCGCGCTGAGACGTCTGCGCGCTCGCGCTGGGCGTCCGTGCAGTGTCGCGCGTAGGCGTCGGTGGCGCGTCGGGCGCTCGGTGTTGCCGCGGCGTGTCTCTCGCGGTCCTCGTCTTCGGCGGCACGAAACCGGGGCGCGGGACGCGGGTCGGGATCGGCGGACCTGCCTGACCTGGCCCCATGCGGGGCGCGCGGCGCACAGGACGTGCGCCGCGCGAGGCTCCAGGGATGGATTCACGCCGTCCCCGCATGGGGCCAGGTCAGGCAGGTCCGCCTGCCGCTGTCGCCGAATCGTCTTCACATTCGGCCGTCGAGCCACGCAGCAAGCCGTCCACAGGCCCGCCTGCGGACGCCGGCCCCAGGGGCGAGCCGCTTACGCGGGCGCGGGGGCGGTGGAGGAGGCGATGCGGCCGGCGGCGAGCTCGATGATGCGGTTGCAGCGGGCGGCGGCGTCGAGGTCGTGGGTGACGAGCACGAGCGTGGTGCCGGCGGCGGCGTTCAGGTCGAACAGCAGGTTCAGAATCCGGGCGCCCGTCTTGTTGTCCAAGTTGCCCGTAGGCTCGTCCGCGAACAGCAGCGACGGCTCCGTCACGAACGCGCGGGCGATGGCGACCCGCTGCTTCTCTCCGCCGGAGAGCTGCCGCGGATAGTGCTTGAGACGGTGCTCGAGGCCCACCTCGGCGAGCGCCCGGCGCGCGCGCTCGGCCGCATGGGCGGCGCCGGCGAGCTCGAGCGGCAGCAGCACGTTCTCGAGCGCCGTGAGCGACGGTAACAGGTGGAACGACTGGAAGATGAAGCCCACTTCGCGATTGCGCAGCGCCGCGCGCCCGTCCTCGTCGAGCGCCGTGAGCTCCACCCCGTTCAGCCACACGCGCCCGGACGACGGCTCGTCCAGGCCCGCGAGCAACGCGAGCAGCGTCGACTTGCCCGCGCCCGAAGGCCCCACGATGGCCGCGGTCTCGCCCCGCGCGATGGCGAGGCTCACGTCGTCGAGGATGGTCAGCTCGCCTTCGGGGCTGGTAACCTTTTTCGTCAAGCTCTCGGCTCGCAGCAAATCCTCTCGGGTGCTCATGCGTCGACTCTTCCTCGCGGCCGCGGCGGCGACCGCACTGATCTCCACGCCCGCGCTCACGCGGGCCGAGGCGACGATCGTCGTGGTAGGCGACTCGCTGAGCAGCGGCTACGGGCTGGCCGCGGAGCAATCCTGGGTAGCGATGCTGGATGAGCGCCTGCGCACGCAAGGGTACGAATATGAGGTCGTGAACGCCAGCATCGCCGGCGACACCTCGGCCGGCGGCCTCGCGCGTCTGCCGAAGCTCATCGAGACCTACGCGCCCGCGTGGGTGATCATCGAGCTCGGCGGCAACGACGGCCTCCGGGGCCTGCCCGTGCAGACGCTGCGCGACAACCTGGCGCGCATGATCGAGCTCGCCCAGGCCCACGGCGCGATGGTGCTGCTCGCCGGCATCCGGCTGCCGCCGAACTACGGCAGCGCCTACACCACCGCCCTCGCCAACGTCTACGCGGAGCTCGCGGAGCGCTACGACGTGCCCCTCGTGCCGTTCCTGCTCGAAGGCGTGGCGCTCGACCCGAGCCTCATGCAGGCGGACGGCATCCATCCGAACGCGGCCGGCCAGCCGCGCATGCTCGAGAACGTGTGGAGCGTTCTCGAGGGGCTGCTCTGAGCCCTCCGGCATGACGGCCAAGCCCTGGCTCGCGGCCTACCCGCCCGGCGTCCCGGCCGAGATCGACCCGGACGTCTACCCTTCGCTCACGGCGCTCATCGACTCGAGCCTCGAGCGCTTCGCCGACCGGCCGGCGTTCACCAACATGGGCGTGACGCTCACGTTCGCGGAGGTGGACCGGCTCTCGCGCGCGTTCGCCGCGTTCCTGCAAGGGCTGCCCGGGCTCCAGCGTGGCGACCGCGTGGCCGTCATGCTGCCGAACCTGCTGCAGTCGCCCGTGACGGTGTTCGGCGTGCTGCGGGCCGGTATGATCGTGGTGAACACCAATCCCCTCTACACCGCGCCGGAGCTGCAGGTGCAGCTCGCGGACAGCGGGGCGCGGGCGGTGGTGGTGCTCGAGAACTACGCGCACACCGTCGAGCACGCCCTCGCGGGCACGGCCGTCGAGACGGTGATCGTCACGGAGGTCGGCGACCTCTTTCCGTTCCCGAAGCGCGCGATCGTGAACCTCGCCGTGAAGCACGTGAAGCGGCTCGTGCCGGAATGGCGCCTGCCGGGGGCGATCCGCTACCGCGACGCGCTCCGCCAGGGCGCCGCGCGCGCCTTCACGCCGGTGGAGTCGCGAGGCAGCGACATCGCATTCCTGCAGTACACGGGCGGCACCACGGGCCGTTCGAAGGGCGCGATGCTCACGCATCGCAACCTGGTCGCGAACACGCTCCAGGCGGCCGCATGGGCCCGGCCGTTCTATGAGCACGACGCGGGGGTCGTGGTGACGCCGCTGCCGCTCTACCACGTCTACTCGCTCACGGCGAACTTGTTCTGCTTCATGGAGCTCGGCGGGCACAACCTGCTGATCACCGACCCGCGCGACACGCGCGGCTTCGTGCGCGAGCTCGCGAAGGTGCGCTTCGCGTTCATGACGGGCGTGAACACGCTGTTCAACGCGCTGCTGCGCACGCCGGGTTTCGCCGAGCTCGACTTCAGCGCGTTGCGCGTGGCCATGGGCGGCGGCATGGCCGTGCAGCGCGAGGTGGCCGAGCGCTGGCAGCGCGTGACCGGGGTGCCGATCGCGCAGGGCTACGGCCTCACGGAGGCGTCGCCCATCGTCTCCGGCAATCCGCTGGATTTGAAGGAGTTCAACGGCTCGATCGGCCTGCCGTTCCCCTCGACCGACGTCGCGATCTGCGACGACGAGGGCAATCACCTGCCGCTCGGCGAGGTGGGCGAGCTCTGCGTCCGCGGGCCGCAGGTCATGGCGGGCTACTGGAACCGGCCGGAGGAGACCGAGGCCGTGTTCTTCCCGGGGCGGTGGCTGCGCACCGGCGACCTGGCGCGCATGGATCCGGCCGGATTCCTCTACATCGAAGACCGCAAGAAGGACGTCATCGTCGTCTCGGGCTTCAAGGTGTATCCGAACGAGGTGGAGGACGTCGTCGCGCGGCATCCGGGCGTGGTCGAGGCGGCGGCCGTGGGCGTGCCGGACCGCGGCTCCGGCGAGGCCGTGAAGCTCTTCGTGGTGCGCTCCGACCCCACCGTCACCCGCGAGGACGTGCTCGCGCACTGCCGCGAGCACCTCACGCCATACAAGGTGCCGCGCTACGTCGAGTTCATCGAGGAGCTGCCGAAGAGCAACGTGGGCAAGGTGCTGCGGCGCGAGCTCAAGGCGCGCGCGGCGCAGGATCAGGAGAGGGCGAGCGCGCGCGAGCCCGCGTAGATCAGCACGCCCACGAGCCCGCCCACGAGCGTGCCGTTCACGCGGATGTACTGCAGGTCGCTGCCGATGTGCAGCTCCACGCGGGCGGCGGTGGCTTTCGGGTCCCAGTGCGCCACGGTCTCGGAGATGATCTCCGACAGGCTGTTGCGATAGTTCTCGACGAGATAGATCAGCCCTTCCTTGAGCCAGTGGTTGAGCCGCGCGCCCACCTCGGGGTCCGCGGCGATCGACCGGCCGATGCTCCTGATCTCCCGCTCGAGCCCCGTCCGGAGCGTGGACTGCGGCGACGTGAACGACTCGTGCAGGTACGCGCGGATGCGGTCCCAGAGGTCGCGCACGTACGCGTGCACCGTCGGGTGCTCGAGGAACTCGTGCTGGAGCGCGCGCGCTTTCTCGATGAGGGCCGGGTCCTCCGCGAGGCCGCGCCGCAGGGTTTCGAGCCGCTCGTTTAGGCCGACGCGCGCCGGGTGCTCGGGGTTGGTGCCGATCTCGTTCAGGATCCGCTCGAACTCTCCCACGAGCTGATCGTAGATGTGCTCGTCCACGAACTTGGGCAGCCACCACGGGCTGCGCTCGCCGATGCGCCGGCGGATGTCGTCGCGGTGCGCGTCGAGCTGGTCGCGCCCGAACTGCACGAGCTGGTCGATGAGCGCCTGGGCGTGATTCTCCGAGCGCAGCACGTCGACGAGCAGGGCGAGCGCCACGTGCAGCGGCGCCTGGTCGAGCGCCTCGCGCAGGCTGTCCTTCACGGCCGTGCGCAGCTCTGCGCTGTCCACCGCCTGCATCGACCAGTCGAGCGCGCGGCTCGTGTCGCGCGCGAGCCGCGCGGCCGTCGCCTCCTGATCGAGCCACGCGCCGATGCGGCTCGCGAGGTCCACGCGGGCCAGGCGGCGCTCGATGGCCTCGCGCACGAGGAAATGGTCGCGAACGAAGCGGGCGAGCGCGCGCCCGATCTCGTCCTTGCGCGTGGGCACGATGGCCGTGTGCGGGATCGGCAGCCCGAGCGGGCGGCGGAACAGCGCCGTGACGGCGAACCAGTCCGCGAGCCCGCCGATCATGGCCGCCTCCGCGAAGGCGCGCACCCAGCCGAGCGCCGGGTAGCGCGCGAGCGCGAGGCTCGTGACGACGTAGAGCCCCGCCATGGCCACGAGGAGCCCCGTGGCGACGAGCTTCATGCGGCGCAGGCGTTCGCGAAGCTCGCGCTCGGCGTCCGTCATGCGACGGCGGCGGCGATCTCGTCCTGGATGGCGACGGCGGCGGCGTAGGGATCGGCGGCGTCTCGGATGGGGCGGCCCACCACGATGTAGTCCGCGCCGGCCCGCAGCGCCTCGGCGGGCCCCATGACGCGCTTCTGGTCGTCGGTGCCGCGCTGCGCGGCGGGCCGGATGCCCGGCGTGACGATCAGCGGCCCGGGCCCGAGCCGCGCGCGCAGCGCCGCCGCCTCGTGGCCGGAGGCGATCACGCCGTCGCAGCCGCTCGCGACGGCCACCTCCGCGCGCCGCATGGCGAGCGTGGCGAGATCGGCCGTGATGCCCACCTGCTCGAGGTCGCGTTGCTCGACGCTCGTGAGCACGGTGACGGCGAGGATCTTGAGCGTGTCGCCCTTCTCCGCGGCCGCGGCCTCGGTGACGCCGCGCTCGCCGTGCACGGTGCAGAAGGTGGCGCCGCTGCGCGCGAGCTGACGCACGGCCCTCGCGACCGTGGCCGGGATGTCGTACAGCTTCACGTCCGCGAACACTTTCTTGTCGCGCTCGATGAGCCACCGCATGAGGTCGAAGTACTCGCCCGACATGGCGAGCTCGAGCCCGATCTTGTAGAACTGGACGGCGTCGCCGAGCCGCTCGACGAGCGGGCGGGCCGCCGCGAAGCTCGGCACGTCGAGCGCGAAGATCAACCGCTCGCGGGCGGGGATGTCGTGGGCGGGCATCGGTGACACCAGCGCATTCTAGAGAGAGAAGATCGCGGCTGGAAAGCCGCTCCCGCCCGGGCGTCGAACGAAGCCTGTGGGAGCGGCTTTCCAGCCGCGATTCCTACGCGCCGTGAAGGGCCGCGTGGGTTTGCAGGGCGAAGCGGTCGGTCATGCCGGCGATGTAGTCGGCGACCACGCGCGCCGCGCCGGCCGTGCCGAGCTCGCGCTCCCGCTCGCGTGCCCGCGCCGCGTGGCTCGGGGGCATGCGGTCGTAGTCGGCGAGGAACGCGTCGAACAGCTCCCGGATCGTCACGTGCGCACGCTCCGTCATCTCGCGCACGTGCGGGTGCTTGTAGAGCCGCTCGTGCAGGAAGCGCTTGAGCGTCCGCTGCGCGTCCAGGTACTCCTCGCTGAAGCGGATGAGCGGCGCGGGCTGCGCGCGCACCGCGTCGATGTCGGCCGGCGCCGCGGCCTCGATGGCGCGCGCGCTCGCGTGGTAGAGGTCCGTGACGAGCGCGTCGATCATGCGCCGCACCACCTCGCGGCCCTTGAGCTGCGGATCGATGCCCGGGTAGAGCTTCTCCACCCGCGCCAGCTGCTCCGCGAAGAACGGGATCTCGGCGAGCTGCTCGAGCGTGATGAGGCCGGCGCGCAGGCCGTCGTCCACGTCGTGGTTGTTGTAGGCGATCTCGTCCGCGATGTTGGCGATCTGCGCCTCGAGCCCCGGCTGGCGCCGCTCGATGAAGCGCAGGCCCACGTCGCCGAGCTCGCGGGCGTTCTTGAGCGAGCAATGCTTGAGGATCCCCTCGCGGGTCTCGAACGTGAGGTTGAGGCCGGGGAAGGCGGCGTAGCGCTCCTCGAGCTCGTCCACCACGCGCAGCGACTGCAGGTTGTGCTCGAACCCGCCGAAGTCGCGCATGCACTCGTTCAGAGCGTCCTGGCCCGCGTGGCCGAACGGGGTGTGGCCCAGGTCGTGGGCGAGGCTGATCGCCTCGACCAGGTCCTCGTTGAGCCTGAGCGCCCGCGCCACGGTGCGCGCGATCTGCGCGACTTCCAGGGAGTGGGTGAGGCGCGTGCGGTAGAGGTCGCCTTCGTGGTTGACGAACACCTGCGTCTTGTAGAGCAGGCGCCGGAAGGCCGTGGAATGGATGATGCGGTCGCGGTCGCGCTGGAACTCGGTGCGGTACGCCGGCGGCTCCTCGGGGTACCGCCGGCCGCGGCTCGTCTCGCTGCGCGCGGCGTAAGGCGCAAGCTCTGCGAGCGCGAGCGTCAGCGGAGCCTCTCCTCCGCCACCCGCGCGAGCAGCTCGCGGGGCGGCGCATCCGTCACCACGGCCCGCCCGATCCGTTCGAGGAGCACCATCTTGAGCCCGCCCTGGCGGGCCTTCTTGTCGAGCGACATCCGCTCGAGCAGCGCGTCCGGGTCGATGCCGCTCGCGCGGACCGGCAACCCGCAGCGCTCGAGCAGGGCCTCGATCCGCTCGCAGTCGCCCTCGCCGAGCCAGCCGAGCGCGGCCGACGTGCGGCCCGCGAGCGAGAGGCCGATCGCCACGGCCTCGCCGTGCAGCCAGCGCCGGTAGTCGCCGAGCGCCTCGAGCGCGTGGCCGAACGTGTGGCCGAGATTGAGCAGCGCGCGCCGGCCGTGCTCGCGCTCGTCGCCGCCCACCACCTCCGCCTTGATCTCGCAGCTGCGCCGCACGGCGAAGGTGAGAGCCTGCCCGTCGAGGGCCCGGAGGTCGTCGACGCGCTCCTCGAGCCAGGCGAACAGCTTCTCGTCGAGGATCAGGCCGTACTTCACCACCTCCGCGAGGCCCGCCGCGAGCTCGCGCGCCGGCAGCGTGCGCAGCACGTCGGTGTCCGCGATCACGGCCACGGGCTGGTGGAACGCGCCGATCATGTTTTTCGCCCGCGGGTGATTGACCGCCGTCTTGCCGCCGACGGAGGAATCGACCTGCGCGAGGAGCGTGGTCGGCACCTGCACGAAGTCCACCCCGCGCTGGAAGCAGGCGGCCGCGAAGCCGGTCACGTCGCCCACCACGCCGCCGCCCAGGGCCACGAGACAGGCGTCGCGGTGGAAGCGGGCGTCGATCAGCTCGTCGACGATGCGCTCGAAGGTGGCGAGCGTCTTGTGCTGCTCGCCGTCCGGCAGGATCAGCGTGCGGAGCTCGCGGCCCGCCAGGGCGCGCTCGACGAGGCCGAGATAGAGGGGAGCGACGACGTCGTTGCTGACCACGAGCACCTGGCGGGCCCGCACGGCGTCGCCGAGCACGGCGGCGTCCCGCAGCAGCCCCGGGCCGATGCGGATGGTGTAGCTGCGCTCTCCGAGGCGAACGTCGACCGTGTCCACGCGGCGAAGGTTCGCAGGGGCGCTCTAACTTTGCAACGGAGCGGCGCGATGCTCGTCGAGCAGCTTGCGGACGGTGGCGGCCACGTTCCTGACCTGCCGGCCGGTGGTGTCCACCGTGAGATCGGCGATCTCCTCGTAGAGCGGGCCGCGGATCGCCATGAGGCGTTCCAGCACGGCGCGCGGGTTCTCGGTCGCGAGCAGCGGGCGGTTCCTGGCGCGGCGCGTGCGCTTGAGCTGCTCGTCCACGGTGGCCCGCAGGTACACGACGACCCCGTTCGCGACGAGCCGTTGGCGGTTGTCCGGATGGAGCACCGCGCCGCCCCCCGTGGCGAGCACGATCCCGGTCAGCGCGCAGAGGTCGGCGATCACCTCGCGCTCCCGCTCCCGGAAGCCGGGCTCGCCTTCCTTCTCGAAGATGAACGGGATGTCCACCCCGGTGCGGCGCTCGATCTCCGCGTCGCTGTCGCAGAACCGCTTGCCGAGGAGCCGCGCGAGCTCTCGGCCGACCGCGGTCTTGCCGGAGCCCATGGGGCCCACGAGATAGACGTTGTCGCGCCGGGTGAGCATGGCGCGCAGTGTACACGGCGCGGGCTGCCGCCCGGGCGCTCGCCGGCCGTGCCCTCGGGGCGTGGAAGCCGCGCGCCGTCAGCTCAGCGGAGTGGAGGCCCGCCGGATCCCGCGCGGCCGGCGCGGAACGGGCCCCGGGCTACCAGCAGGTGCCGCGCGGATCCGGTGAGGCGGAGCGCCGTCCCTCGGAATCGATCTGGAACACCTGACATTCGTCGTCGTCCGTCATTCCGTTGATGGCCGTGGCCGTCGCGGTGAACGACGTGGTGTCCGCATGGGTGACTGCCAGGGCGTACCGGTTGCCCTCCGTCGTCGCCGGCATGTTGATGCGCGCCAGGTCGTTCACGAACGTGTTGCCGTTGCTCGTGTAGTAGCGCTCCTGATTGGCCGCGAGCTGGAGCAGCGCCGACTTCGCCTCCGTTCGCTGCGCGCGAATGGCGTACTGGCGGTAACTCGGGATGGCGATCGTGGCGAGCAGCGAAACCACCACCACCACGATCATGAGCTCGAGCAGCGTGACGCCTGCCATGCGGCGGCGGTTGCCGCGGAAGACGTTGGCAATATCCATACTGACCACCATCTCAGGCATTTCCTTGGTCGTCGAGCGTCATCAGTCGAAACTGTCGACGCTCTCCTGACGCCAGAACGTGCGCACGGGGTTGTTCGCGAAGCCCGTCGGCATGCAGAACAGGTCGACGCAGGCCACGGGCGGCGGAGTGCATTCGCTGCCCGTGCAGTTCTGCGGATCCTCCGGCGACGGGAACAGGAACACGACCTCGGCCGCGATCGAGCCGCCGAACTCGACGTACCGGTCGGTTTCGGTCAGGTTCGAATCATCGACCGAGCCATCGAGGTTCGTGACCGGGGCGGCGTCGAACAGGCTCACGACGTACAGGCGGCTCGTGCCGAGCGTGGGCGCGCAGGGGTCTGCGCCGGGACCCGCGCTCGGAGTGAACGTCGTGAAGAACACCTGGTTGTTGAACGTCCTGGCTTCGGCGAGCACCTTCTCGCCGGCCGCGGCGTCGAGCTGGAGCATCCACCCGGCCGAGTTGTTCGCCACGGTCGTGTTGACACCGGTGATGATGTCGAGATCATCTTCCGTGATGGGCGTGATCGCGTTGTACTCCGTCTGCGTGAGCTTGCGTAGGGCGTTGAAGTCGCGCAGCGCGTAGAACCGGTCGGCATTCTCCTTGCTCAGGGGGTGAGGCCTGTGCCCGGAGCCGATGCCGATGTGGATGAAACGGACGTCCGAGGTGCTCACGAGCGCGACGTCGGGCGAATAGTAGAAGCGCCGCACGTCGGCGAGCGCCGGCGAGGCCGCGGGGGCGGCGCCGAGCTGGGCGATGACGCCGCCGGTGACGAGGTTGGCCGCCGACTGGCCGTTGTAGACGTCGAAGCGCCAGATCTGGCCGCCCATGTCGGCCGCGTACATCCGGTCGGCATAGCCGTCGCCGTCGAAGTCCACGACCTTGACGTCGGCGGGAATGGAGTAGTCCATGCTCTTGCCGCTCTGGTCGAAATCGGCATCGCGGCCGTCCTTGCTGCCGTGCCAGAGCAGCGTGCCGTTGATGGAGTCGACGATGTAGATCGAGTTGCCAACGGTGTCCGTGCTGGCCGCCGAGTTGTCCTGGTCCGGCTCGTAACCGCCGCCGAGCACCACCACCAGGTGGTGCTCGTTCTGGCCCGAGCCGTCCACTTCGATCCGAGTGGGGGCCGGCGAAGACCAGGTCTGCCCGAGGCCGGGGAGCGTCGACTCGTCATGCCGCCACAGGAATTGCGGCGCATCGGGGTTCGTGACGTCGAGGCCGTAGTAGACGTGCTCGCCGCGCCGCATGCCGAAGAACAGCAACACCCGTTCGCCGGCGTCCGGGTCTATCACGCCGTCGTTGTTGCCCAGCACCTGCACGCGAACGTTGCCGTCGATGCCGTACGTCTTGATGGGCGTGGTCTGGTCGAGGAACAGGTTCACCTGCTGCTTGAGGAACTCCGGCGGCAGGAACGCCCAACGCTCGACGCCGTCCTGGGCATTGATCGCATGCAGGAAGCCGTCGTTGGTGGCGACGAAGATGATCGCATCGTCGACGGTGGGTCCGTAGACGACGGACGCAGGCTGCGAGTGCAGCGGATCTCCCATCTGATTGCGCCGCTCCGTCACGTCGCCGTCGTTGTCGATGTCCGACGCATCGAGGCCGTTGATGAAGTTGATTACCTGCTCGCGCGTCGGCTGGTCGGGATCGCCGGTGTTCAACAGCCCGTCGTCGAGGTCCATGTTGTCGAGGGAGACTCGATTCTCGTCGGCCGTGAGGTCGGTGCCGACCAGATGGGTGTACACCTTGCGCGCGGCCGGGATCCTGTGGGCCGCGCCGGCGTCCTTGATGTCCTGTCCGTCCGGGGTGTCGGCCCAGAGGCTCTGGGAGTCGGCGATGAAGAAGCCCGTCGCCGGGTCGACCGCCGGCTTTCCGGTCGCGTCGACGATGGCCGCATCGGACGGACGCAGGCGGAACTTCTTGAGGTTGCCGGGCCAGTGCTCCGTGCCGGACGGCTCGAACAGCGTGATGTAGAGGTCGTTGAGGTTCTGCGTGCGGTTGAAGCTGTTCACCGACACGGCAGGCGAGGTGAAGGTCGACTGCGTCTGCAGGATCTCCGTGACGATGCCGGTCAAGGTCGTGAACAGCGAGGCGCTGTCGACGGCCTCGTAGTACTTGCCGCCGCCGCGCTGCGCCGTATCGAGCAGCACCGGCAGCCTCACGACCTGACCGTTACGGTCCTCCAGGGCGAAGCCGACGACGTGCGTCACGACGTTCTGCTTGCCGGGCAGCGGCGACATGTCGCCCTTGAACATGAACTCGGCCAGGTCGTCGAGGCAGTCGCCGCCCTCCGGTTCCGGGCTCAGGTCGATGCCCGCGTAGCTCTCGGCATCGCACACGCCGCCGCTCGGGATGTTCGCCAGGCTGCGGAAGTCCGTGCCTTCCGCGTCCGTCAGCGCGAGTATGTCGCTGTCGGAGTCGTCGTCTCCCGTGGGCGCGCCGTCGGTGAGCAGCACGATGTAGTTCTTCTGACAGGAGTAGTCGATGGGCGAGTTATAGACGGGCGCCGTTCCGCCGGAATGCGACTCGGGCACGCTCTTCGGGTTGGCGAGGCCGTGATCGACGGGCCTGCCCAGCATGTACAGCGCCGCTTCGTACAGCGTCTCGGACAGCGGCGTCCACTTGCTGGCCGTCAAGGCGTTGATGGCGGACTGCATGCCGGAACGGGCGGTCGTCACGTCCTCCATCGCGTACGCGACGCGCCCGCCGTGCGGCCCCGACGACGACGTCTGACTGAAATGCATGAGACCGACGTTGATGCCGTCGATCGAAGCCACCAGGCTGTTGGCCACGTCCTTCACGACCTGCAGCCGGGTCGCCGTCGTGCCGGGGCTGTAATACCAGTTCAGCCAGTTGCCGTGGTAGATCCAGTAGTGCGTGTTGGTCGGATTCTGGCCCCACGTTATCCGATTGGTGGTGCCGGACGTCCATAGCGCGCTGGTGTTGCCGTTACGGGGATAGACGGCGCTGCTGCCCGTGGTTTCGCCGTGGATCCCCCAGTCGGCCTTGCATTCCACCGGCCGGCCCGACGCGAGGCTTTCCCACCTCTTTTGCGTGCCGCTGTCGTAGCTCGCGAGCATGTCGCGGTAGAGTCCGCCGCCGGGCGCCGCAAAGGCGTCGAGCGCGGCCTTGCACTTCAAGTCCGAAAGGCGGAACCGGTTGCTGCTGCCGCAGGAAGGCGGCGTCGTGCTGCTCCCGGAAGCCCAGTACACGTAGTCCTTGCTGCACGGACCGCTGTAGGTCTTGGTCGGATCGTAGTTGTTCTGCGTGATCAGGGTGGCGTCCATGCTGATCGAGTCGTCCAGGATCAGCAGGACGTTCGGTCGCGCCGAGTTCGAGAAGTTCGTCGTGCCGACGAACAGCTCGATGTCCTCCGCGACGGCCGGCAGCATCGCCACCGTCGACCAGAGGCAGCCCAAGGCCAGTGACGCTACTTTGGCAGTCATGCGTTCCATAGGGAATTCCTCGATAGCAGTCCGTTGCGCTCCCGGCGACGTCGACTATCGCGCCGGGTACAGCACGATCCGAGTCGCCCGCATCGAGCCGGGCAAGTAGAACACCCCCACGCTCGAGCTCGTTTCTTCGCTCTCCAACGCCAGGAGCTGCTGCGCGATGACCGTGAAGTCGGCCAGCGCGATGGGCGGTTGCCCGGCCAGCGAGTACGTCGTGTTGCCGTCCACCAGGAGCGACACGGGATCGCATTCCGGGCACGGCCTCACGATGAGCGAGCCCACCGGGCCCGGCGGCAGGACGATATCGGTCAGGCGCACCTCGTGGGCCCCTTCGATCGGCTCGAGCGTGCGTGCTGCCCAGACTTCGCCGCACAGCAACGCGGCGGCCACAGCCAGCGTCATTCGTCTCATCTTTGCCTCTCCACAGCTACGATCAGGGGCCGCCCGGGCCGACGATGTAAAAGCTCTGCACGTGAGTGGAAACCGCATTCCGCGGTCCCGTTCCCACGGAACGAACGTTGAAATGAAACGCTTGGACGCTTCCGGTGCTCGTGCCCATGCTGAACGCGATGTCGGGCACGGGCGTGGTGTCCACGAACACGGTCTCCGACTCGTAGGAGCCGTCGCCGACGGTGCCCTCGTTCGTCCTCGATTCGAACGTCGTGAAGTTGCGCTGCGCGATCGGCACGTCGATGCCGGTCTCGGCGGCCTGGAACGCGTCCTGCTGGAACTGGGTATTGCTCGCCATCGTGATCTCGAGCGTCGCCATGTTCATGCCGGAGACGCCGAGGACCGTGAGCACGAGCAGCAGGACGAGCCCGACGACCAGCGTGGCGCCGGTCTGTCGCCGAAGCTGTCCGTGCGGGGTGCCGCGGGGATGTCGTCGCATGGATCTCGACTCCTCTACATGGGCGGACGGGCGTTCCGCAGGTAGATCGTTTTCGACACGACGAGGCGCCGGAAGCCGTCGTTGAACGGGCCCACGTTCTGCCCGGCGTAGCTGTAGGTCGCCGTGTCCGTGTAGCCGGTTTCGGGGCGGTCCGAACGAATGCGCAGCCAGATGCGGACGGCGAGGATCTCGGCATCCTCCATGTACGACGGGTGCGACCGGTCGAGGATGGGATCGTCCGGATCCACGTACCGGTCGATCACGCCGCGGTTCACCGCTCCGGCGATATCGGTGTCCACGCCGAATTGGATCTGCATGTCCTCGACGCCCGCCAGGATCTCCTCGTCGCGGATGGCGGGGCCGGCGCCGAGCGTCTTTCTGCGCAGCGACGGGACCGTGTTGCCGAGCGAGGACGCGGTGCTCACGTAGTAGCCGTTGACGACGAGCCGGTGCGTCTGCGACGTGGCCGGGATGTAGCCCGCCGGAACGGTCGCGCCGAGGAATATCCTCGAGTCCTGGACGCGGGCGGATTGCAGGTGCAGCCAGCCGGCCGCCGGCACCACGGGGTTCTGGCTCGCGCGGCGAATGACGAGCGTATCGGCGCCGGCCATGGCGTTGCCGACGGCCGGGAGGCATGCCCACGTGTAGGTGCCGTCGGTGCCTTGCACGGCGAGCTCGACGTCGAGGTGCCAGTTGTTGCCGCAATCGTGCGGCCCCAGCACGGAGGCCGTGCCGCCCTGCAGCGCGCGCCCTTCGATGTTCTGCGGCCGCGTCGTGAGCCCCCAGTAATGCGCCATGCGGATGTCGGGCTCGAGGGCGTCGAGCGCGAAGCGGGCGTTCTCCTGCAGCCGCGATATCGTTTCCGAGACCCGGAAGGTCATGCGGCCCTGCAGCAGAACGGTGATGGCGCCGATCATCAGGAACAGGCCGATGGCGAGCGCCACCATGAGCTCGACGAGCGTCATTCCGCGGCACTGCCCGAGGCGGCCGATCGCCGCGCTGTTGTTGCACATGTTGGTCACGGCCTAGATATCCGGAACTTCGATGGTAGTCGTGTACGACGTCTCGCCGATGCCGGTCTCGTCCCACGTCACGGTGATCGTGTACGTCGGCGGCGTGCCGGCGGCGAACTGCACCTCGCCGGAACCGTTCGGCAGCTGCTCCGCGACCTGCTCCTGCCAGACGAAGAGGTCGTGCGCGGCCATCTCGGCCGGCGTGCAATCGACCCCGCTGCCCGTTTGAGGGTCGCATTCGTTGTCGGCCGGCGAGCCGCCGTACGCGCCGCCGCCGAGCCGGTTGACGCGAATGCGTTCCGCCATGTCGGCCGCGAGGTTGACCGCCACCGTGCGGTACATGGCGACGCGGCTCGCGCCGAGCCCTTGCCCGTGCAGCGCGGCGATGCCGAGCAGCCCGACCGACAACACGAGCAGCGCCACCATCACCTCGATCAGGCTGAAGCCGCGGTGGCCCGTCGGAAATCGTCCACGTTCTCGTTGCATGACTCGACTGCGTCGCTCAGTGGATCAAGGGCAAGCGGCTCCGCCGCCGATGTCGGCGAGCGCGGCGCTGATGTCGTCGATCTCGGAGAAGACCTGCGCCCGGCCCGTGGCGTCGATGCGCACGGCGCGCGCGCTCGACTGCCCGGCTGCGGCGCGGTTGCCGCGGTCGTCGCAGAAGAGCACCACTCGACCGTCGAAAGGCCGGCGCGGATAGCCGCTCGGCATGTAGGTGACGAATCCTGCGTCGGCCGAAATGGTGATGGCGCCGCCCGGCGGCGGGCTGCGGCGCAGGATCTCGGTCTCGCCCGCGTCCACCTCGTGATTGCCATCGGTTGCATCCGTGATCACGGGGCTGCCGTTGGCATCCCGGGGCCCGCTTTCGTCCACCCAGACGATGAAGCCCGCCGTGGAGCTGTTGGCGGCCGCCGCGTCGTCGCATGCGGGCGAGGCCTGATCGAAGCTCGTGCTCAGGCAGAGCGTCACCGGCACCTGCCTCTTGACGGCCTCGGCGCGCGCGAGCAGCGCGGCCGTGACGAGCTCGTTGGCGGCGCTCGCCATCGCGCTGTTGCGCTGGAACTCGCGGAAGCTGGGAATGCCGATGCCCAGCACCACGCCGGCGACGGCTACGGCCACCATCAGTTCCCACAAAGTGAAACCGCGCTGTTCTCGCATGCTCATGGCGGCGACTATACGAGGGGTGTCTGGCTGTGCGGCGGCTCGCCCGATGAGCGGCGCGGGCGGGCCGACGAGCGGTGGGGCGGCCACATTATGACGAGTGCGTGGCCGCGGGGCGGGGCTTCGGCTCCCGGCGGGACGACCGGCTTGCACGATCGTCCCGCCGGGAGCACCTCGGATCAGTTGACCCGCGCGCCCTCGCGCAGGATCTTGGGCGTGACGAAGATCAGGAGCTCCGCGTTGGCGTCCACGCGGCTGCGGCTCCGGAACAGGTAGCCGATGCCGGGGATGTTGCCGAGCACAGGCACCTTGTTCTCGTCGTCGCGACGCTCGTTCTCGTAGATGCCGCCGAGCACGACGGTGTCGCCGTCGTCGACCAGCACCTGGGTCGTGATGGAGCGCGTGTCGATGCTCGGCACGAAGCCGCCCGTGGCGCTCGGCACCACGTCGCCCACGGAGTCCTTGGTGACCAGCAGATCCATGATGATCCGGTCGTCCGGCGTGATCTGCGGCGTCACGGTGAGCGACAGCACGGCCTCCTTGAACTGGGTGGTGGTGGCGCCGCTCGACGAGGACTCCTGATAGGGGATCTCCACGCCCTGCTCGATGCGCGCCTCGCGGCCGTTCGCCGTGATGACGCGCGGCATGGACTCGATGCGTCCCTTGCCTTCCGCCTGCAGCGCCGACAGCTCGAGGTCCACGAGGTAGTCGCCGTTCAGGATGGCGAGCCCGAACTGGCCGGCGGGGCTCGCGATCGGCAGGTTCACGTTGTAGCGGGAGCTGAGCGGCACGCTCGTCAGCGTCGGATTCGTGAGCAGCTGGCTCGCCCCGGAGCCGCTGCCGGTGAAGCCGACGAGCCGGTCGTTGTCGTCGCGCGTGGTGATGCCGAAGCGCGAGCCGAGCTCGCGCCGGTAGTCGTCGTTGACGATGACGATGCGCGACTCGATCAGCACCTGACGCACGGGGATGTCGAGCGTCTGCACGAGCCGGCGGATGTTCGCCAGGCTCTCGCTCGTGTCGTGCACGAGCAGCGTGTTGGTGCGGGCGTCGATGGCGACGCTACCCCGTTCCGAGAGCAGCGGCTTGCCGCCGCTGCCGCGGATCAAGTCGGCGATCTCCGAAGCCTTCGCGTAGTTCACCTGGATGAACTCGGAACGCAGCGGCTCGAGCGTCTGCAGGGCCTGGCGCGCCTGCAGCTCCGCTTGCTCGCGGGCCGCGATCTCTGCCGCCGGCGCCACGATCATCACGTTGCCGTTGCGGCGCATGTCGAGGCCCTTGGTCGTCATGAGGATGTCCAGGGCCTGGTCCCACGGCACGTTCTGCAGGCGCAGCGTCACGCTGCCCTGCACGGTGTCGCTCACGACGATGTTGAGGCCGCTGGTCTCGGCGAGCAGCTGCAGCACCGCGCGCGTCTCGATGTCCTGGAAGTTCAGGGTGAGCCGCTCACCCGTGTACTCCTTCGTCTCGTCGAACAGGCCCGGCTCCCGCTCCTGCTCGACCGGCGGCTTGAGCTCCAGGGTGAACACGTTGTCCGACTGGTAAGCGAGCTGCTCGTAGTCGGCCGATGGCGTCACCACGAGGCGGGCGTTGCTGCCGCTGCGCAGCGCATCCACCGTCGACACCGGCGTCGCGAAGTCGGTCACGTCGAGCCGCCGCATGAGCTCGGTCGGCAGCGTCGTGTCCTGGAAGTCGACCACGATGCGGCCGCCTTCCTGCCGCACGTCCACCGTGGTGCGCGGGTCGGACAGGTCCACGACGATCTGCCCGGCGCCGTCGGGGCCGCGCCGGAAGTCGATGTTGTTGATGGCCCGCGGCCCCTGCGCGACGACGCCGCCGCTGCCCGCGGTGGCGCGCGACGGCTGGCCCGCGAACGAGGGCGGCGCCGAGGCCGCGACCCCCTGGCCGACGGTGACATACACGCTGTCGCCCGCCACCCGCGTCTGATAGGGCGCCAGGGCCGACATGTTGAGCACCACGCGCGTGCGGCCGTCCGCCTCCGCCAGGAGCACGGAGTTGACCGGCCCCACGTTCACGTCGCGGCGGCGCGACGACATGCCGATGCTGGTGCCCGGCAGGTCGAGGGTGATCCTGGCCGGATCGTCCACGGTGAACGACAACGGCTCGGGCGCGTTACCGTTCAGCCGCAGCCGGAGCTCGACTTGCTGCCCGGGAAGCGGCTGCACGTCGATCGCTTCGAGGCGCAAGCTCTGCGCCTGCACGGCGGACCAGGAGAAAACCGCGCTCGCGAGCAGGCCCGCGGTCGCGACGATCCGGCGGAGCCGGCCGGCAGTTGACTCATTCATAAGGTTCACTCCCTAAAACCTGTGGCCCGGTGCTCAATCGGCCAGCCCGACGGCGGCCGGGCGCTCGAGGTAGCCGCCCAAGCCGTCGGGGACGATTTCCACCAGCCGGATCTCGGACTCGGTGATCGCGGTGATGCGCCCGTAGTTCTGGCCCATGTGATTGCCCACCGTGACGCGGTGGACGCGGCCGTCGCTCGTGCGCACGAGGCCGTAGTTGTTCAACGTGCCCACCATGCGCAGCGTGTCGAGCGGGAACTGCTCCAGGAACTCGGGCGGACGGTCGGGATCCGGGCCCGGCACGCCCGGGTTGTCGGGATCGATGCGCCGCTGCGGCCGGTCGGGCACGAACGGCGAGCGGCGGTTGCCGGCCTCGTACACGAAGCTCGGCGCCGGGCGAATCTCGGGCAGCGGCTCGATGCGGCCGCCGGGGCGCGCCTTCACCTCGTCGATGTAGGCGCGCAGGTCGTCCATGTCGTTGCCGCAGCCGGCCAGAGCGGCCGTGAGCGCGAGCGCGGCGATGGCCCGCCACGGGCGCGAGGGTGCTAGCGCGGCGCACACGCGATTCGCACTGCGTGCGGGCGCACCGGCGGGGGTTCGCGTGCCTCTCATGGCTATGCCCCTTCCTCTTCGAGGTATCGATAAGTCTTCGCCGTCACGTCGAGCTGGAGCTCGTCGAAAGTGCCGTTCCCGACCGGGGTGATGGAGATGTCGTGCAGCGTCACGATGCGCGGCAGCGCCGCGATGCCGCTCACGAAGTCGCCGAACTCGTGATAGCTGCCGGTGAGCCTGATCTTGATCGGCAGCTCGGCGTAGAAGTCCTTCTGGATCTCGCCGAGCGGCTGGAAGAGCTTCTCCTCGAGGCCGGCGCCGAGGCCGGTCTGCGAGATGTCCACCAGCAGGCTCGGCACCTCGGTCTTGCCGGGCAGCTGCCGGAGCATCGCGCCGAACGACCGCTCGATCTCCGCGAGCTGCGCCCGGTAGGCGTCGAAGTTGGCCGCCTTGCGCTGCCGCTCCTCGAACGTCGCGCGCAGCGTGCGCTCGTCCTGCTGCGCGCGCTCGAGGATCGGCATGTCGGTCTTCACCACGAACATGTACACGCCGAACGCGACCACGGCGATGAAGGCGAGAACGAGCGCGCCGATACGGATCGGGAGCGGCCAACGGCCGGGATCGTTGACGTCGAGCGTTCGAAGTTCTTCGATGATGTTCATCGCCGCGCCCTCGCCGTTGTCTGGGCCTCAGCCGGTTCCTCCTCCGCCATCGGCACCTGCCTGGCGAAGATCGTGAACTGCGAGCTGCGGCCGGGCCCGCTGGAGACGGTCTCCACCACGTCGAGGCCCGGGTCACGCAGGTGCTCGGAGTTGTCGATGTTGCGCATGAAGGTGGACACGCGCGTGCTCGATTCCGCCATGCCCTTGATCTGGATGCGCGAGTCGCTCTGGGTGACTTGCGTGAGGTACACGCCTTCCGGCACCGCGTTCACGATCTCGTCGAAGAGGTGGACCACCTCGGGCCGCGAGCGCTGCAGGCGGTCGATGATCTCCATGCGGGCGATCAGGCGCGCCTTCTGCGTCTCGAGGTTCTCGATCTCCTTGATCTGCCGCTCTAGCTCGGCGATCTCGGTGCGCAGCAGCTCGTTGCGCTTGTTCTGCGTGGAGATCCAGCCCTGCACCGTGAGCTTCGAGGCGTAGACCAAGAGGCCTCCGAAGAGCACGGTGGCGAGCAGGGCCGTGAAGAACTCTTTCTTACGCCGCTGGCGCAGCTCTGCGCGCCACGGGAGTAGGTTGATTCTTGGCATGTCAGTCGAAGCTCCTCAACGCCAGCCCGCACGCCGTCAAGAGCGCCGTCGCGTCCTTGTCCACACCCATCGACTTGGCTCGGGACGAGACTTTCATCTGGCCGAGCGGATCGCCGATCTCCGTCGGGATGCCCACACGGCTGCCGATCACGTCGGCCACGCCCGGGATGTTGGCGCAGCCGCCGCACACGAGAATCTGGTCCGGTTGCTCCCGGCCGCTGCCGGAGGCGAGGAAGAACTGCAGCGAGCGGCTCACCTGCTGCGACATGTCGTCGATGAAGGCGTCGAGCACCTCGGAGTGGTAGTTGCTCGGCAGGCCGCCCTCCTTCTTGGCGCGGCCCGCGTCCTCCATGCTGAGCCCGTAGGTCCGCATGATCTCCTCGGTGAGCTGCTGCCCGCCGAACGCGAAGTCGCGCGTGTAGATGATCTTGAGGTTCTTCAGCACGCTGAAGGTCGTGGTGCTCGCGCCGAAGTCCACGACGGCGATGTACTTGTCCGCGCCGCCGTCCGGCATCTGATGCGTGAGCAGCTGGCAGGCGTTCTCCACCGCGAACGCCTCCACGTCCACGACCCGCGCCATGAGGCCCGCGGCCTCGACTGCTGCCTGGCGCTGCTCCACGTTCTCGGTGCGGGTGGCCACGAGCAGCACGTCGATCATGTCGGGATCGCGCTCGCTCTCGCCCAGCACCTCGAAGTCGAAGCTCACCTCTTCCATCGGGAAGGGGATGTACTGATCGGCCTGCAGCTCCACCTGGCCTTCGAGCTCGTTCTCGCTCAGGTTCTTGGGCATCTGGATCACTTTCGTGATCGCGGCGTCGCCGCTGATGGCGATGGCGCACTCGCGCGACTTCGTGCCGGAGCGCTTCACCGCGCGACGAATGGCCTCGCCCACCGCTTCCGCGTCCACAATGGTCTTGTCATTGACGGCGTTCGGCGGCGTGGGCTCGGCGGCGTACGCCTCGACCCGATAGCCCCGGCCGCTCTCGGCGAGCTCGATCAGCTTCACGGAGGACGTGGTGATATCGAGGCCGATGAGGGAGCCCCGTCTACGCTTGGCGAACACGGCTTTTCCTTTCCAACTCGGGCGGTTGGGTTAGAATCCTATACGAGCTCTCAAGTCCCCCGGTTAACTATAACCGATGCGGCCACGGGAGGTTGTGACCAGCCTCACTTAATGCGCGCGGTCCGAAGCGTATTTCGAGCCGAGCGAGCATGCGTGCAACGAACCTCCCGGTTGCAACAGGATTTCCGGTGGGCAAGGGACTCGGTCGAGGGGCGGAAAGGATTCGCAATGCTGCGAAGCGGCGAGCAGTCTCGGAAACGCGACACTGTTCAACTGCATCGGCAGCCCCGCTATCCTAGGCTGGTGACGGCTGGAAGCCGCTCCCGCATGCAGCCCTTAGACCGGAGGCTTTGCGTCCCCACCTTTCGATGGGTTTGCCCAACGCGCCGGACTATGCACAAAGGTCCCAACCTTAGCAAGGGCGTAGGATCCATATTTGGCAATGCGTAATTACCTACGGATTCCGCTGGCTTTTTTGACCGGTTTGGCGGCCTGCGGAGTCGCTTTGGCGGCGGTCGTGATCGGCGGCTACTACTATGTTGCGCCCACGCTGCCGAATGCCGAGGAGCTGCGCGACGTGCAGTTCCAGATCCCGCTGCGCGTCTACAGCCGCGACGGCCGGCTCATGGCGGAATTCGGCGACCAGCGGCGCACGCCGGTTGCCTACGAGGACATCCCCCAGGTGCTGATCGACGCGCTCATCGCGGCCGAGGACGATCGCTTCTTCGAGCACCCGGGCCTCGACTTCGTGGGCACGGCGCGAGCCGTCTTCAACTTCATCCGCACGGGCGGCGAGCGGGTGCCGGGCGGCAGCACCATCACCCAGCAGGTGGCTCGGGAGTATTTCCTGTCGCGCGAACTATCCGTCGTGCGGAAATTCAAGGAGTGGATCCTCGCGCTGCAGATCGAGCGCGAGCTCACCAAGGAGCAGATCCTCGAGCTCTTCTTCAACACCTTCTTCTTCGGCCAGCGCTCCTACGGCGTGGTGGCGGCCGCGCGCACCTATTTCGACAAGGACCTGCACGAGCTCACGCTGTCGGAAGCGGCGATTCTCGCGGGCATTCCGCAGGGGCCGTCCATCATGAATCCCGTGTCGAGCCCCACCAACGCGGCGGCGCGGCGCGCCTACGTGCTGCGCCGCATGTGGGAGCTCGGCATGATCACGGACGCGGAGCGCGAGGCGGCGCTCGCCGAGCCCATCCTGTCGAAGCTGCACCGCCCGAAGACCGAGCTCGACGCCCCGTACGTGGCCGAGATGGTGCGCGCCGAGATGGTGCGACGCTTCGGCCTCGCCGCCTACACCGCGGGCCTGAGGGTCACCACGACCATCGACAGCCGCCTGCAGACCGCGGCCAATCGCGCCGTGCGCCAGGCGCTCATCGCCTACGACGAGCGCCACGGCTATCGCGGGCCGGTGGCGCGCGTGACGCTGCCCGAGGACGAGGGCGGCGACGCGGCGGCGGCGGAAAGCGAGTGGGCGGCGCTGCTCGGCGACTACCCGTCGTTGCTCGGCTTCGAGACGGCGCTCGTGCTCGACGTGCAGCCGGACTCCGCCCGCGTGTTCCTGCGCAGCCGCGGCGTGCAGACGATCGGCCTCGACGCGGTCGCCTGGGCCGCCCCTTATATCAATGACAACGCGGTCGGTGCCCGGCCCCAGGCCGTGACGGACGTGCTCGCGCGGGGCGACATCGTGCGTTTCCGGCTGGACTCGGAGGGCAAGCTGCGGCTCGCGCAGGTGCCCGACGTGCAAGGCGCCTTCGTCTCGGTGGACCCGCAGGACGGCGCCGTCGTGGCCCTCGCGGGCGGCATCGACTTCGGGCTCAGCAACTTCAACCGCGCCGTGCAGTCGAAGCGCCAGCCCGGCTCCGCGTTCAAGCCGTTCGTGTACTCGGCGGCGCTCGAGAACGGCTTCACCACCGCGAGCATCGTGAACGATGCGCCGCTGCCGCCGCAGTACGATCCGGGGCTCGAGACGGTGTGGCGGCCGGAGAATTACACGGGCCGTTGGCACGGCGAGACGCGGCTCCGCGAGGCTCTCGTCGAATCGATGAACCTGGTCTCCGTGCGGGTGGTGCGCGAGGTCGGCGTCGACAACGTCATCCGTCACCTGCGCCGCTTCGGCTTCGACGACGTGGCGCTGCCGCGGAACCTGACGATCTCGCTCGGGGCGGGCGGCGTGTCGCCGCTGTCGCTCGCCTCCGGCCTCGCGGCGTTCGCGAACGGCGGCTTCCGGATTTCGCCGTACTTCATCCAGCGCGTGGAGGACGCGAGCGGCGAGGTGCTCTACGAGGCGATGCCGTCGTTCGCCTGCCTCGACTGCGTGCTCGAGGAGGCCGCCAGGGAAGCGCCGGGCGAGGAGGAGCTCGTCGACGACGTCATGGAGCTCTACCCGCGGCTGCGGCTCGCCCCGCAGGCCGTGACGCCGCAGAACGCCTACCTCGTCGCCGACATGATGATGGACGTGGTGCGGCGCGGCACCGGCGTCGCCGCCTACCGCGCGCTGCAGCGCGGCGACCTCGCGGGCAAGACGGGCACGTCGAACGATCGCCGCGATACGTGGTTCGTGGGCTTCAACGCCGACGTCGTGGCCGCCGCTTGGGTGGGCTTCGACGAGGACCGCCCGCTCGGCGGCAACGAGCAGGGCGGTGTCACGGCGATCCCCATGTGGATCGAGTACATGCGCGAGGCGCTCGAAGGCCTGCCGGAGCATCCCGTGCCGCGGCCGCCCGGCATCGTGGAGGTGCGGATCAACCCGGAGACCGGCCTCGTCGCGAGCGACGCCCGCGCGAACACGATCTTCGAGCGCTTCGAGATCGACCGCATCCCGGAGCGGGAGCCCGATCCGGTGTATCAGGCGCTCGATCCCGGCACGAGAAACGAGCTGCCTGCGCGCAGCGAGCGAATCTTCTGATTGCCCGACACGAGGAGGGTCGATCGTGGGAGGACGCGGTCCCCGTTCCAGCGCTTCCGCGCTTCGCGAGCAGCTCGCCCAGGAAGCGGCGCGCCTCATGATGGAAGGCGGCATCGAGGACTACGGCCTCGCCAAGCGCAAGGCGGCCGAGCGCCTCGGCGTGCGCTCGGCGGGGGCGCTGCCGAGCAACGCGCAGATCGCGAGCAGCCTCACGGAGCGGCAGCGGATCTTCGCGCCGGACGCGCACGCCCGGCGGCTCGTGACGCTGCGGCGGCTCGCGGCCGAGGTCATGGAATGGCTCGCGCCCTTCGACCCGCGGCTCGTGGGCGCCGTCCTCACGGGCACCGTCACGATCAACTCGGCCATCGAGCTGCACGTCTACACCGACGCGCCGGAGCTCGTGGCCGCCGTCCTCGAGCAGCAGCGCGTCCCCGTCCGCGACTGCCAGCGCCGCTACCGCTTCAACGAGCAGCAGAAGCCCGTGCAGGTGCCGGGCTTCAGCTTCCAGCTCGACGGCGAAGAGGTGGTCGTGCTCGCGTTCGCCGAGAAGCGCTCGCGGCAGGCGCCGTTGAGCCCCGTGGACCAGCGTCCCATGCGGCGCGCCGGCCGCGCCGAGGTGCTCGCCATGCTCGACGACGGCCCGCAGGCCGGCGACCCCGCCTGACGGGCGTTCGCCCGGCCGCCGAACAGGGACGCCCGACGCCTGCGCCGCCCCGGGCGCGTCAGCCGCGCGCGGAGAGCGGCTGGTAGTCGCGCTTCGCGGGGCCCGTGTAGAGCTGGCGGGGGCGGCCGATGCGCGTGCTCTGATCCGCCACCATCTCGCGCCAGTGGGTGACCCACCCCACGCACCGGGCGATGGCGAACATCACCGTGAACATCGACGTGGGTATGCCGAGCGCCCGGTAGATGATGCCCGAGTAGAAGTCGACGTTCGGGTACAGGTTCTTCTCGATGAAGTAGTCGTCCTTGAGCGCGATCTCCTCGAGCTTGAGCGCGAGGTCGAAGAGCGGCCGGTCCGCGGGCTTACCGAGCTGCTCGAGCACGCGATGCGCCATCTTGCGGATGATCGCGGCGCGCGGATCGTAGCTCTTGTAGACGCGGTGGCCGAAGCCCATGAGGCGGAACGGATCGTTGCGGTCCTTCGCCTTGGCGATGTACTTCGGAATCTGGTCCACCGTGCCGATCCGCTCGAGCATGTTGATCACGGCCTCGTTCGCGCCGCCGTGGGCGGGCCCCCAGAGCGCCGACATGCCGGCCGCGATGGCCGAGTACGGGTTCGTGCCCGAGCTGCCGGCGAGCCGCACCGTGGAGGTGCTGCAGTTCTGCTCGTGATCGGCGTGCAGGATGAACAGCAGATCGAGCGCCTCGGCCGCGATGGGGTTCACCTCGTAGCGCTCCGACGGCACCGCGAAGAACATGTGCAGCAGGTTCGCGCAGTACTTGAGGCTGTTCTGCGGGTACACGAACGGTTGGCCGAGCGAATGCTTGTAGGCGGCCGCGGCGATCGTGGGCAGCTTCGCGATGATGCGGTGCGCGAACACGTCGCGGTGGTGCGGATTCCGGATGTCGGTGCTGTCGTGGTAGAAGGCCGACATCGAGGCCACCACGCCGCACACCATCGCCATGGGATGCGCGTTGTGGTGGAAGCCGTTGAAGAACCGCAGCAGCGACTCGTTGATCATCGTGTGCGTGCGGATCTGCGTCTCGAACGCTTCGAGCTGGCTCTGGGTCGGCAGCTCGCCGTAGAGCAGCAGATAGGCCACCTCGATGAAGCTCGAATGCTCCGCCAGCTGCTCGATCGGGTAGCCGCGGTACAGCAGGATGCCGGCCTCGCCGTCGATGTAGGTGATCGCGCTCTGGCAGCTCGCCGTGGCCGCGTACCCCGGGTCGTACGTCAACAAGCCGTGATCCGTGTACAGCTGGCTCACGTTCACGGCGCGCGGCCCGAGCGTCGGCTCGAGCACCGGGAGCGAGATCTGCTCGCCCGTATCCGGGTCGGTCAAGATGTACTTCTTACCGGTCATCCAACACCTGGCAGACAATCGATCTCGGTCCGTCCCCCGGCGCGGGGGCGGAGTCGTGTCGAGGGCTTGTAGGGCGGCGCGCCGGCGTGCCTGCGTGCGGCACGCGCGTTGTTGGCACGGCGCGTGGCCGGATTATAGCAGCGGCCATCGACCGTCCAAGTTCGGCGCCGGCGCACACATCCGCACGCCGCGGAACGACCGCGGCGGACGGGACTGGGCAGGCCGCCGTTCCGGGCGATGGCGCGCCGGCGCTATTGCTTGCTCGGCGACGCGGCGTTGCCGTACCGGCGGCGGAACTTATCCACGCGCCCGCCCGTGTCCACGATCTTCTGCTTGCCCGTGTAGAACGGGTGGCACGCCGAGCAGACCTCGACGTGCAGATCCTCGCCGAGCGTCGAGCGGGTCTTGAAGGAGTTCCCGCAGCTGCAGGTGATCGTGATCTCTTTGTACTCGGGATGGATATCCGGTTTCATGGGCGTCGGGCCTCGCGAAGGGCGCGTGAGGATACGCCCCCGCGGAGCGGAAGACAAGCGCGAGGATTATCCACAAAAACTGTGCATAACTCTGTGGACATGACGTTGCGCGAGCCCGCCCTCGGCGCGTCCCGTAACGGTTTTTGTGAGTTTGATCAAAAAACGATCAAACAGACGAACACGAGTCGAATCAGATGCTTACGCCCCTCTTCGGAGTCGAGACCCAAAGAACGGCGTGCAACCGGCTTGTTTTCGCGCCGGCCCGCCGGCCGTGTGTATAACGCGCCCGATCCGGGCGCTCAGGACACCCCGCCGCGGGCCGCGCGCAGGGCGGCCAGCAGGCGGCGCGCCGCCCGGGCGCGGTGGCTGATCCGGTTCTTCACGGCGGGCGGCAGCTCCGCGGCCGTGGCGCCCAGGCGCGGCGCGAAGAACACCGGGTCGTAGCCGAAGCCGAAGCGGCCGGCCGGGGCGGTCGCGATCCGGCCGGGCCAGGCGCCCGCGGCGATCACGGGCGCCGGGTCGTCGGGCGCGGCGAGCGCCACCAGCACGCAGTGGAAGCTCGCGGTGCGCTCGGCGTCGGGACGCCCCCGCAGCGCCTCGAGCAGCTTGGCGACGTTGTCGGCATCGGAGGCGCCCGGTCCGGCGAAGCGGGCGGAGCGCACGCCGGGCGCGCCGCCGAGCGCGTCCACGACCAGGCCCGAGTCGTCGGCGATGGCGGGCAGCCCGGTGGCGAGCGCCGCGTGCCGGGCCTTGAGCAGCGCGTTCTCGACGAAGGTGAGACCCGTTTCGGCAGGGCCATCTACGCCGAGCTCGGTCTGCGCCACGAGCTCCACGCCGAGCGGCGCGAGCAGCGCGCGCATCTCTGCGAGCTTGCCGGCGTTGCCGCTCGCGAGCACGAAGCGCGCGGCGCGGATCACGGCAGCACGGCGGCCTGCGCTTCCAGCAGTCGCTCGATGCCGGCCGCGGCGAGGTCGAGCAGGCGATCGAGCTCGCTGCGCAGGAACGCGTGGCCTTCGGCCGTCCCCTGCACCTCGATGAAGCCGCCGCCTTCGTTCATGACGACGTTCATGTCCGTCTCGGCCTCGGCGTCTTCCGCATAGTCGAGGTCGAGCACGGGCACGCCGCGGAAGATGCCCACGGAGACCGCGGCCACCTGGCCGTGCAACGGATTCTTGTCGATCTCGCCCAGCGCGAGCAGCTTGTTCGTCGCGAGCGCGAGCGCGACGTAGCCGCCGCAGATCGACGCGGTGCGCGTGCCGCCGTCCGCCTGCAGCACGTCGCAGTCGATGGTGATGGTGCGCTCGCCGAGCGCCTCGCGGTCGACCACGGCGCGCAGGCTGCGGCCGATGAGCCGCTGGATCTCGAGCGTGCGGCCCCCTTGCCGCCCCTTCGCCGCCTCGCGCTGGGTGCGCTGGTGGGTGGCGCGCGGCAGCATGCCGTACTCGGCGGTGACCCAGCCCTCTTGCCGCCCTTTCAGGAACGGCGGCACCTTGGGCTCCACCGAGGCCGTGCAAAGCACGCGCGTATCGCCGAACTCGACCAGCACCGAGCCCTCGGCGTGCCGCGTGTAATTGGGGGTGAAGCGAACTTCCCGCAGCTCGTCGGGTCTTCGGCCGCTCGGACGCATGCGTGGCATTCCTGAGGTCGGGCCGAGTAGCTTACCAGCCGAAGCCCCGTCGTGACCCGGCCGGGGCCGGACGCGCTACGAGCCGAGCCAGCGCAAGGCGGCCACGCTCGTGTTGTCGCTGTACGGCGAGTTGCGCGCCACGGCGCGCTCGGCGAGCGCCCGCAGGGTGCCGTCGAGCGGCGCGGGCGAGTCCTGCAGCGCCGTGCCGAGATCGGCGTCGTCGATGCCGGCCCAGAAGCCGTCGGTGCACACGAGCAGCACGTCGCCCTCCTGGAGCTTCTTGCGGGCGGTGATGCTCATGTCGGGCAGCGGCGCGTCGCCGCCCAGGCAGCACTCGACGAAATTGCGCATCGGGTGGGCGCGCATGTCCTGCTCGGCGATGAGGCCCTCGCGCAGCAGCAGCTCCACGTGGCTGTGATCCCGCGTGCGCTCGTGGACGGCCCCCGCCCGGAGCTGATACACGCGGCTGTCTCCCACGTGGGCCCAGTACGCGCCGCCGTCCTGCACGAGACAGACCGCGCAGGTCGCGCGCGGGCGCTGATCCACCGCCACGTCCGCGCCGATCTCCACGACGCTCTGGTGCGCGCGCGCGAGCGACAGCGTGAGGAAGCCCTGCGGGTCGAACACGGGCCCGGCCGCCGCGGCGAAGCACTCCCGCAGCGTGCGGATCGTCACCTCGGCCGCCTTCGCGCCGTGGGCGTGGCCGCCCATGCCGTCCACGGCCACGAGCAGCAGCGCGTCGGGGTGCGGCAGCACTTCCACGCGGTCCTGGTTCTCGGCGCGGTTGCCGGGGAGGCTCACTTTCGCGAAGTCGGCGCGCATGCGGGTCAGCGAGGGCGTAGCGGAGCCCATGCCGCCCGTTGGGCGGCTCGAGGCGGGCGGCTGAGGTACACTCGGTCGGCCGTCGCCGCCGCGGTCGGGGACCCGAGCTGCCGCGTGCGCGCCACGGGTCGTCGTCGCGATGCGATGATGGAGACCAGACGAGCTACTCCCTCGGTGGGGCTCGAGACGGCGCAAGATTGTCTGAAACGGCGAGCGGACTCAATCGAATGCCTCACAGCATGACGGGATTCGCCACGGCGGACGTGCTCGTCCCGCCGTTCCGGCTGGTCTGGGAAGTCCGCAGCGTGAACCACCGGTTCCTGGATCTGAGCTTTCGCCTGCCGGAGGAGCTGCGCGGGATCGAGCCCGCGTGCCGGGAGCAGGCGGCGAGCGTGCTGCGGCGCGGCAAGGTGGACTGCTCGCTCCGGGCCGTGGCGGCCGCCGAGGGGGCGGAGCCGGTGGCGGTGGATCAGCAGACGCTTGCCGCGCTGCACGCGCTCGAGTCGGCCGTGCGCGCCACGTTCCCCGACGCCCGGCCGCTGTCCGTGGCGGAGATTCTTCGCTGGCCCGGAGTGCTCCAGGAGTCGGGACGGGCGCTGGCGCACCTCGCGGCGCCGGCGGAGCAGGCGTTCCGGAGCGCTCTCGACGCGCTGGTCGCGGCCCGGCGTAGCGAGGGGGAGCGCACGGCGGAGGCGCTTCGCGAGCGGTGCGCGGCCATCCGGGACCTCGTGGACCGCCTGCGGCCGCTCGTGGACGGGGTGCAGGCCCGCTTCCGCGACAAGCTGGAGGAGCGGTTGCGTCGCCTCGAGGTGCAGGTGCAGCCGGAGCGGCTGGAGCAGGAGCTCGCCTTGCTCGCCCAGCGGGTGGACGTGGCCGAGGAGCTCCAGCGCCTCGCCGGGCACGTGGCCGAGGTCGAGAGCGTGCTCGAGCGGGCGGAGCCCGTGGGTCGCCGGCTCGATTTCCTCGTGCAGGAGCTGAACCGCGAGGCGAACACGCTCGCATCGAAGGCTCAGGAGGAGCAGCTCACGCGCGCGGCGGTCGAGCTCAAGGTCCTGATCGAGCAGATGCGCGAGCAGGTGCAGAACCTCGAGTGAGCGCGAATCCTCAGGACGCCGGGCGGGGCCGGCTGCTCGTGATTTCCGCGCCTTCGGGGGCGGGCAAGACCACGCTCGTGCGCGGGCTGCTCGACCGCGTGCCGCGGCTCAAGTTCTCGGTGTCCTACACCACGCGGCCCAAGCG
>DATCLY010000023.1:0-80816 GCA_036563665.1 Gammaproteobacteria bacterium | reverse complement strand
GGGTCCAACCCTCTGAAAATAGTACAGAAAATCCGCCGGCGACTCGCAACGACCCTCCGAAGAAGCAACTCGCGGAGAAGAAAAGGGCGCCCGAAGGCGCCCGAAGTGGAACTGCTCGCGGCGGCTATCCGCGCTGGATCTCGTCCTTGACGACCGCCCCGAGCTTGGCGAGTGCGGCTTGGCTCCGAGCGATCCCCTCCTGCAGGCCCTTCAAGTAGCCTTGCGCCACCATGAGCAGCAGGCCCGTGTCGCTCGTGGGTGCGCTGTCGGCGTCCACGATCTCGCGGGCGACTTCCTCGGCTCGATCGCGGGCGCTCATGACCGCTGCTCCAGCGCGTCGAGCGCACACTTCACGGCCTGCTGGTGGCGCAGGCAGACGTTCATGCTCGCAGTGGCCAGTTCCGCGCCGATGATGCGGAGAGCGCCCGCGAGCCCCGCTACCACGTCCACATCGTCTTCGTGGTTCTCGAGCGCTTTCCCGATCGCACCCACCGCGAACACCAAGTCGGCAACGCCATAGTCGCGCTCCGGCTCGCGCAGCAAAGCGTAGCGTGGCTTTGCCCCGTCGCCCGGCTCGTCGTCGCCGTCCGGCGTATCGTTGGCGCCCTCCCGGCGATCGCGGTCGGACGGCTCCGGCTCGTCAGCCTCGCGGCGGCTGGTCAGGCTTTCCAGGGCGCGGGCGACACCCCGGATGCCGAACGCGACGCCGCCGTGATCGGTGGGCGTGGGCCCGGCGTCCCGCTGCGGCGCCGGCGGCGACTCCTCGCGCGGCAACCCGTCGAGCAGCGAGCTCGCGGTCCGCATGACGAGGTGCGCGATCGCGCGCGTGCCGTCGTCCACGTCGGGGCTATTCGAGATCGTCGCATCGGCGGCGGCGAGGCCGTCGAGGTTCACGGCGCCGTCGTCGACGATGCTCTGCGCGCGGCTGATCGCGTGCGCGATCGCGGTCTCGAGGACGGTCGAGGGGGACGTATCATGCTGGTCAGTCATTGGCGTTTCCTCGCTAGCAGGAACGTTGATGGCGAGGGCCGGCGGCGTGCGTACACACGTCGCCGGTCCGCTTACCTGCCGGTCGGCAGGATTCGGCGAGCTGCCGCTCGAAACGCTGGTCGGAGCGGCGGAACAAGATGTTTAGGAAGTGCAGGTGATGGCGCGCGTCGGGCGTCTGGCCGAAGCGGCACGAGCGGCGGCGCTCCGAAATTTCGGGCGCACTCGAGCACTTCCATTGCACTACCGCGCCGAGATCCGATGCCTTGCCGTCAAGGTATCTTCGGGCAGGCGTGCGGCTAACGTGCTGAGCTTGCGGGGGAATTGGCGGGGTGGGACTGGCGCGCCCGGAGAGATTCGAACTCCCGACTTCCGGCTTCGTAGGCCGGCGTTCTATCCAGCTGAACTACGGGCGCGTTTCGCGATGAGCGGCTCGGCGCCGGGCAGCGGCTCACGGCCCAGCCGGCTCGAGGGCGCCTATTCTACCGTAACGGGTCCGATTGTCGCCCCTTTGGGGGAGCCGCCGCCGGCTGCTGGGAGAATCGGGCTGGCAAGGCGCTCCTATGGCGAGCCGGATCGCCTGCGCCTGGCCCTCGTCGACCGCCGAGGCTCCCCGGAGCCCGCATGCAATACCCCTACGCGCGATCGTCAGGCCCGGAGACGGACTTGCGTCGGATTGTCGCGCAGCCTGACGAAGCCTCCCCAGCACGTCAGGTTGTCCCGATGATCATCGGAAAAATCGCTTTCCAGCCTGACGATCTCTCCGGAGAGTGCATGCAACGACCCGGAGAGCCCATCGACCGCGGAGTCACGAGGTCTCGAGCGAAGAATCGCGGCTGGAAAGCCGCTCCCACCCGGCCCCCTTCTCCAGCACGCGCGCTCTTCGCCGGGCGCCTCTTCGTTGGGCGGCGGTGAAGAGCTCGGGCTGCTACGAGACCAGCCCCAGCACCCCCGCCACGATCAAATACAGCGCCACGATGTAGTTCAGCAGCCGCGGCATGATCAGGATGGCGATGCCGGCGATGATGGACAGAACCGGCACCAGCTCCAGCGTAACGGTCATCTCGTTCCCCTTGGTGGTGTTGCTTCTCGGAACGGGTTCCCGACGGCGGCCCAAGCGCGCGTGAGGACCCTCAGAACATCGACAACGCCGCGTGGTCGCGCACGTAGCGCCGCACGTGCTCCCGGTAGTGCTCGGCCGCGCGGCGCGTGAGCGGGCCGCCGCCGGGCGGGAAGGTCAGCACGCGGCCGTCCTCGAGCCGCAGGCTCGCCACCGGCATCACCTCGCGCGTGGCGCTCGTGAGGAAGCACTCCGCGGCGCGCGGCAGATCGGCCGCCGCCACGTCGCGCTCGGCCGTCGGCAGCCCGTGCGCGCGGCAGGCCTCGTGCAGCGCCGCCTTGGTCAGCCCGCGCAGGTTGGCCGCCGTCTGCGACGGCGTGACGAGCTCGCCGTCGATCACGAAGAACACGTTGCTGTTCGACGCCTCGGTCACGAGCCCCGCGTCGTTCAGCATGAGCGCGTCGTCGGCGCCGAGCGCGCGCGCCTCCATGACGGCGAGCACGTTGTTCAGATAATTGCCGCCCTTGACGTTGGGATCGAGCGACGACGCGGGGTTGCGCCGCGTCGGCGGAATCGCGAGCGCGATGCCGTGCGAGTAGAGCTTCGCGTCCCACCGCGGCGCGGCGCGCACGATGATCACGTAGCGGCTCTGCAAGTCCGGCTCGGGGTGCAGGTCGAGCCGCCCGGAACCGCGCGTGACCGTGTAGCGGACGTACACGTCCTGCTTCAACGCCGGCGCGCCGGTCGCATGCACCGTGCGCTTGATTTCCTCCGCCATGCGCTCTTTCGAGATGCCGAGCCCCAAGCGGATGAGCGACGCCGAGCGCTCGAACCGCTGCCAGTGCTCGTGGTAGAACAGCGGGACGCCGTCGTAAGTGCGGAAGACCTCGTAGACGGAGTCGCCGTAGAGGAACCCGCGGTCCATGACGGGCACCCGGGCCTCGGCCGTCGGCGTGATCACGCCGTCCACGTTGGTCATGCTCTCGAACGCCGGCATGGACAGCCCTCAGTCCCGGTACACGCGCCGCAGCCGCGCCCCCATGCGCGTCAGCACCTCGTAGCTGATGGTGCCCGCGGCGCTCGCCACCTCGTCCACGGACACGCGCCGGCCGAAGAGCTCCACCCACCGGCCCACCGCGGCCTCCGCCGGCGGCACGTCCGACACATCGAGGCACAGGAGATCCATCGACACGCGGCCCGCCACGGGAACGCGCCGGTTGCCGATCGCCGCGAACGCCCGGTTGCCGGCCGAGCGCGGATAGCCGTCCGCGTAGCCCACGCCCACCACGGCGAGCCTCGCGGGCGGATCGGCATCGTAGGTGGCGCCATAGCCCACGGTGCACGCCTCGTCGATGCACCGGACCTGGAGGATCTGCGCCTCGAGCGTGACCACGGGCTCCATGGGGTTCGGGCGGTCGGCGAACGGATTGCCGCCGTAGAGCGCGATGCCGGGCCGCACGAGGTCGCCGCAGTGATCGGCGCCCCGGAAGATCGCGGCCGACGCGCCGATGGACGTGCGGGCCGGCGGCAGCAGCGCGCGCAGCTCGGCGAAGCGATCGAGCTGCTTGCGCGTGAGCGGGTGCGAGGCCTCGTCCGCGCACGCGAGATGGGTCATCACGCAGTCGATCTCGAGGCCGCCGAGGAGCCCGGGCCGCGCGGCGAGCTTCGCCACCTCCTCCGCGCTCAGGCCGAGACGCGACATGCCCGTGTCGATGTGCAGGGCCGCGGGCCCCCGCCGGCCGGCCCAGGCTTCTACCTGCTCGATGGAGTTCAGCACCGGCACGAGGCGCGCGGCCTCGAGCGTCGCCGCGCGCCCCGCGGACACGCCTTCGAACACGTAGATGCGATGCTGCGGGTCGCGCAGCACGGCCCGCAGCGCCTGCCCCTCCGCGAGCGACGCCACGAAGAAGCTGCGGCAGCCCTCGCGCGCCAGCCGCCGCGCCACGGGCTCGAGGCCCAGGCCGTAGGCGTCCGCCTTGACCACGGCGCCGCACTCGGCGGGCGCCGCGAGCTCGCGGAGCCGCCGGTAGTTCCTCGCGAGCGCACCGAGGTCGATCGTGAGCGCGCCCGTGCGTCCGTCCGCGTCAACCGCCATCGGGCAAGCTCACCTTCACGATTTCCGTGCCCGGCGACTCGCCGATCACCCGGTAGGCGCCCACCTTCGCCGGCACGAGCGCGGATTCCCCGCGACCGAGCTCGCCGAGCGCCTCGCCGCCCGCGGTCGCGAGCGACGCGCGGCCGGAGATCGCGTGCAGGCAGTGCGCGGGCTCCGCCGGCACGTCGAGCGGACGCCCCGGCAGCGGCCGCAGGTGCTCGATGCGGAAGAACGGGCTCTCCACCGAGAGGAACACGCCCGGACGGCCGGGCACGGGTCGCGGCTCGACGAGGTACTCCTCGGGGCTCGTGCGCCTGAGGTTCAGCGCGTCGACGGCGGCGTCCACGTCCACGTCGCGCACGGGGAAGCGCACGTTGTCCCAGGCCCGCAGCGTCGGCCCGGGCCGACGGATCTCGAGCGCCAGGATCGCGCGCCCCTCGGGGTTGCCGAGCGCGTGCACCTCCGCAGAGGGCGGCAACCCCGTCACGGCCGCGATGCGGGCCGGATTGGCGTTGTGGATGACCTGCCCCCGCTCCACCGGGATGGCGTTCAGCGCGTCGAGCACGTCCCAGTAGAGCGCCTTGAGCGACTCGAGCAGGGCGGCCACGGTGCCCCAGCGCGCGGTCGCCGCCGGGAAGGCGTCGCGCAGCGCGGGCTCGAGCTCCGACACCCGGGCGTTCCGGGCCGCGAGCCACGGCTTGAGCAGCCCCTGCAGCACGTGCGCCCGATCGCCCGCGCCGAGCACCTCGAGCAGCTCCCGCTGCTCGCGCCGCCCCGCGTGGAGCCTGCGCTTGAAGGGCTCGGGGTCGATGTCCGCGGCGAAGCCGAGGCGGATGGTCGCGCCGGGGTCCGCGTCGATGATCACGTACACCTCGGGGTTTCCCGGAGGGTGAGCCTGCACGGACAGGAGCTCCGCCACATCGAGCGTCTTCGGCAGCAGCGGGAAACAGGCGCCGTAGCGGCGGCCGAGCGCGGGGCCGAGCAGCGTCTCCGCGTGGCGCCGGAGCAGCTCCGGCAGCGTCGCCTCGGAGCCGTCGTCGAAACGCACCCGGCTCGGATAGCGGCGCGCCTCCTCGTCCTCGTCGCAGGCCGCGAGCTCGAACGCCTCGCCGATCGGGGCGCCCGTCTCCGCGGGCTCGGGCAGACCCTTGTAGGCGCGCATGCGCGTGCCGCCCCAAGGTCGCTCGACGAAGTTGCCGCTCAGCGGCTTCAGGAGCGTCCTTGCGAGTCGCTCGGCGGCCGAGCGATCGCCCTCCAGCAGGGCACCGGCTTCGCTGCGCTTGGTCGGCAAGAGCTGTTCCCCACGAACGGCGGCCAGTATGCCACGAACGTTTATGTCAAAACGTGACTGAATACCGCCCCCGCGCGAAGCCGAGCGGTTAGCCTTTCGTGCAATCTCTTGCACGGCGATCGGGCGACTCGACGAGCCATGGCCAACCCGCGTGAACTTGCCGAGCAGGCGTTCGCGTTGCTGCAGAACGCGCTGCGCGATTCGGAAGCCCGGGTCCAGGAGCTCGACGCGGAGCTCAAGCGCAGCAGGCCTCCGAAGAACCGGCTCGAGGAGCAGGTCGACGTCCTCACGCATCGTCTGACTGCGCTGGAGGCCGAGTGCGACAAGTGGCGCCAGCAGGCGGCGCATCTCGAGGACGTGGTCGAGCAGGAGCGCACGAAGGTCGCCCAGCTCCGCAAGAAGCTGCAAGTCGCCGAGTCCGGCCCCGACAAGCTCACCAAGAAAGAGATCAACTTCTGGCGGGCCAAGGCCGAGGAATTCGACGCCCACACCCGCGATTACAAGACCCGCATCGCGAGCCTGCTCCGCGAGCTCCAGCAACGCGAAGCAGAGATCGAGAAGCTCACCCGGCAGCTCGACTCCGCCGCGCGGGCCGCCGCAGACCCGGCGCCTGCGCTCGAGGCGCACGCTGCCACGGCCGAGCTGGAAGCCCGCCTCGCCCAGGCCACCGCCGAGCGCGAGACGCTCGAGCAGCGACTCGCGGAGCGGGACGCGGCGCTCGCCGAGCGCCAGGTGGCGCTTGCGGAGCGGGAAGCAGCCCTCGCGAACCTCGAGCGGCAGCTCGGGGAACGCGAGTCCGCGTTCGCGGATCTCGAGCGGCGGCTCGCGGAAACCGGACAGGAGATCGAGACGCTGCGCCGCCGGCTGGCGGAGCGCGAAGGCCAGCAGGCCGCGGCCGAGCGGCAACTGGCCGAGCAGTCGGCGGCGGCCGCGGACGCGGAGCGGCGGCTCGCCGAGCACGCGCGGGAGGCGGAGACGTTACGGGCGCGGGTCGCCGAGCACGCTCAGGAGGTGCAGACCCTCCGCGGGCAGCTCGCCGAGCAGACCCGGGAGACGGAGACGCTGCGCGCGCGGGCCGCGGAGCACGCCCAGGAGGTGCAGGCGCTGCGAGGACAGCTGGCCGAGCAGACCCACCAGTCGGACGGCCTGCGGGGCCGGCTCGCCGAGCGCGAGAGCGAGCTCGATTCGCTGCGGCGGCGGCTCGCCGAGCACGAGTCGGACGCGGGGGCGCTCAAAGCGCGCGTCGCCGCGCAGGACCGCGAGCTCGACGACCTCCGCGGCAGGCTCGCGCGCCAGGAAGGCGACGCGGAGTCCCTGCGTCGCCAAGTGGCCGAGCACGAGCAGCGGCTGCGCGAGGCGCAGGCGGCCCGAGCGGCCGCGCAGTCGGCCCTCGACGAGGCTCGGGCGCAGGCCGAGGCGGAGCGCAGCCGCGCCGAGCAGGCCGCTGCGGAGCTCGCGCGCGAACGGGACCTCCTGCGGGGGCACGAGGCTCGCGTCGCGCAGATCGGCGCCGAGCTCGAGCGGGCGCGCGCGGAGCTCGCCGACGCCGGCCGGAAGGATGCGCGTATCCAGGAGCTCGCCGATGCCGTCGCGCACGGCGAGCGCCGCGTCGAGGAGCTCGCGGCCGAGCTCGCGCGGGCCCGCGAGGAGCTCGAGGCTCGCGAGCGGGATGCGGCGCGGCTCTCCCGCGACGCCGATCAGCTCCGCGCCGCGCTCGCGGCGAGCGAAGCCGAGGTCAAGGCTGCGCGCGACGCCGCCGGCGAGGCCGCCGCGCGCGCCGAGCAGCTCGAGACGCAGCGCCGCGAGCTCGAGGAGCGCGTGAGCGCGTCGCAGGCCCGCGCCGCCGAGGCGGAGGCCGAGCGCGAGCGGGCCGCGGCCGAGACGCAGGCGCTGCGCGCGGAGGCTCAGGGCCTGCGCGCCGAGGCCGAGGAGCTGCGCGGCGCCGTCGCCAGGAAGGACCGCGAGATCGCGGAGCTCGTGGCGCGCCAGGCGGAGCTCGAGGCCAGCATCACCGAGGCGCGTGCGCAGCTCGCGGGCCTCGAGGCCGAGCTCAAGGAAGAGAAGGAAGTCACCGAGAACCTGAGCGAGCTCGCGAACGAGCGTCGCGATCAGCTCATCAAGCTCGAGGAGCAGGTCGAGGAAGCGAACGAGCGCTACGAGGAAGCCAAGTGGCGCCTCGGCAAGGCGCAGCACTTCGAGCGCCTCGTGCGCCGCCGCAAGACCACCATCAAGAAGCTCATCGAGGCGCTGCGTGCGAAGCAGAAGGCCAACCGGGCTCTCAAGGCCGGCCTCGACGGGCTGCGCACCTACAAGGCCGCGGCCGAAGCCAACCAGCAGAAGCTGCTGGCTCGCATCGAGAGCTTGAAGACCGAGCTGCGCGAGGCGCAGGAGACGATCGCGAAGCAGCACGCGGCCACGAACACGAAGGAGCTGCTCGCGGGCGCGGAGGCTCGCGTGAGCGAGCTCGAGATGCGCCTCAACACGCAGGCCGAGCTGATCCAGTCGCTCGAGGAAGAGCTCAAGGCCGCCAAGCAGCTGCACCGCTCCGCGGACGACAAGAGCCGCGAGATCGACCGCCTGAACGGCGAGCTCGAGACCAAGAATCAGATCATCGAGCGCCTCCAGGCCGACGTGGACGATCTGCAACGCAAGCTCGCGAAGCTGCGCGGCAGCGACTCCGAGACGCAACGCCTGAAGGCGATCTCCGCCCAGGACAAGAGCACGATCGAGGCGCTGCAGCGCGAGGTCGCGCAGCTCCGCGACGCGCTCGCCCGACGCGTGAGCGCCCCCGAGTCCGCCGGCAACGGCCAGGACCGGGAAACCACGGCCCGGCTCATGAAGACCATCAAGGAGCACGAAGCCACCATCAGCAAGCTCACGGAGTCGGTGGAGGCCTGGAAGCGCAAGTACGAGTTCCTGGCGGCGGAGCCGCCCGACGCCTACAAGGCGGCCAAGACGGCCGCGGAGAAGTAGCGGCGTGCGGCCATGGCAGCGCTCGACCTACCGTCCCTCTCCGCAGCGCTCGCCGCGAGGGGACTCGGCTTGGAGGCCCTGGGGGGCGCGTATCTCGTCGCGCTCGTGAACGTCGCCGCGGCCGCGGCATTCTTCGCCTGCGCACGCTCGTACCTCGTCATCACGCCGAACCGCGCCGCGCGCAACTACGGGGTCTACGCCTCGGCCGCGCTCGTCACCCTGCTCGTCGCCACGGTGCTCGAGAACGAGGTGGCCCGCCCGGCGGAAGGCGCGCTCGCCTACGCCGCGGTGCCGCAGCTCGCGGCGCTGCTCGCCATGCACGTGCGCCTCGGGCGGAGCGCCGAGCCCTGGGTGGTGGCGCTCGCCGGCGCCGCCGCCGCGGCGGCGCTGGTCTCGCTCGGCCTCGCCGCGCTCTTCCGGCCCCTGGCGCTCGCCTACTGGATCGCGGCCCTGCTCGGGGCCGCGCTGCTCGTCTACCTGTGGGTGGGCTCCGTCTCGACCAAGCGCGCTTACATCGCCGCCCGATCCATCTACGCCAAGTCGAAGGAGCAGCCCGAGGAGACCCCCGCGCCGCAGAAGCCGTGGCTCGGCCTGCCCCAGGCGGTAGGGATCGTCGCGGCCAGCGTCGCGGCCGCCATCGGCAACGCGTTGCTGCGCGGCCACGCCCCGGCGCAGATCCCGGCGCTCGAGGTGATCCTGGACTCGTGCCTGCTGGTGGGCGTGACGGCGTTCGTGTGCGCCGTGCCCGCGACGGCCTACTGGATCACCCGCAAGGCGTGGATGCCGGAGCTCACCCGCTTCACGTGGCTCGCCTGGATCGTCGTGAGCTTCGCCCTCACCTACGGCAACTACCTCACGAGCCTCGACAGAGCCTAGCCACGAGATGCGGCTCGAGCTCGGTGGCGAGCTGCTCGAGGCTGCGCAGGTCGCAGAGCGCCGAGAGCTGCGTGACCTCTAGATCGGCGTACCCGCAAGGACGGATGCGCGCGAACGGCTCGAGGTCCATCGCCACGTTGATGGCCATGCCGTGATAGCTGCAGTGCCGACGCACGCGCAGGCCAATCGACGCGAGCTTCCTGCCGTCCACGTAGACGCCGGGCGCGTCGCGCCGGCCCACGGCGACCACGCCGTGCTGCGCCACCGTGTCGATCAGGGCGTTCTCGAGGCCCTGCACGAGCTCCCGCACGCCGAGCCCGAGGCGCCGCAGGTCGAGCAGCACGTAGACCACGAGCTGGCCCGGCCCGTGGTACGTCACCTGCCCTCCCCGATCGGTCTGCACCACGGGGATGTCGCCCGTGGCGAGCAGGTGCGCGGGATCCGTGCGCGTCCCGAGCGTGAACACGGGGTCGTGCTCGACGAACCAGATCTCGTCGGGCGTGTCGGGGGTGCGGGCGTCGGTGAAGTCTCGCATGTCCGCCCACACGGCCGGCATCGGCCGCCGGCCGAGGCGGCGAAAGATCGGAGTCATCGGCGAGATTATGCAGAGAAAAGCGGGGAAGATCGCGGCTGGAAAGCCGCTCCCACCTGGCGCGGACGCGTGCTCGCAGGGTGGGAGCGGCTTTCCAGCCGCGCTGCCCCCCTCACAGCACCATCAGGATCTCGTCGCTCGCCGTGAGCTCGCGGTACAGCGCGTCCACCTGCGCGCGGCTCGCCGCGCGCACGGTGACCGTGAGGCTCAGATAGTTGCCCCGCCGGCTGGCCTGCTCGGTGACGTCCGCCTCGCCTACGTCCGCATAGTGCGCGCGCACGATCGCCAGCGCGGCGGCTCGAAATCGCGGCTCGTTCCGCCCGAAGATCTTGATCGGCAGCTCGCAGGGAAACGTCAATAACGATTCGCCGCTCATTCCAGGAGCAGCATGAACTCATCGCGCAGCCGGGTCCAGGGCCCACCCTGGGCCACGGCGCCGAGCGCCACGAGCGGCGCCGAGGCGAGCGGCCGGCCGTCGAACGACACGTGCACCTCGCCCACGGGTGCCAGACGCTCGAGTGGCGCCACCAGCCGGAGCGGCAGCTTCACCTCCGCGGCGAGCGCGTCGAAGCGGCCCCGCGGGATCGTCACGTAGAAGTCCTCCGCCACGCCGAGCGAGGTGAGCTCGGGCGAGCCGCGCCACACGCGCTCGGCCACGATCTCCTCGCCGGCCGCGAACAGGCGGTGCGTCTCGTAGGTCGCGAAGCCCCAGTCGATGAGCGACTGGCTGCTCGCCGCGCGAGCGGCCGGCGTGTCCGCGCCCAGCACCACGGAGATCACGCGCATGCCGTCGCGCTGCGCCGAGCTCACGAGGCAGTAGCCGGCGGCGTTCGTGTGGCCCGTCTTCAGGCCGTCCACGCTCGGGTCGCGCGCGAGCAGGCGGTTGCGGTTGTATTGCCGAATGCCGTTGTAGGTGAACTCGCGCAGCGAGTACCAGGGATAGTACTCGGGGAACTCGGCGATCAGGGCGCGCGCGAGGATGGCCTGATCGCGAGCGGTGCTCGCCGCACCCGGGGCCGGCAGGCCGTGCGTGTTGGCATAGGTCGTGCGCGTCATGCCGAGCCGCTCGGCGGCCGCGTTCATGAGCTCCACGAACGCCGGCACCGAGCCCGCCACGTGCTCGGCGAGCGCCACGCTCGCGTCGTTGCCCGATTGCACGATGAGCCCGAGGATCAGGTCCTCCACCGCGACGTGCGTGTTCACCTCGATGAACATGCGGGAGCCGCGCATGCGCCAGGCCTTCTCGCTCACGAGCACCTGGTCGTCGAGCGCGATGCGGCCGTCCCGCAGCGCCTCGAACACCACGTAGGCCGTCATGAGCTTGGTGAGGCTCGCGATCGGCAGCGGCTCGTCCGCGTTCGACTCGGCGAGCGTGGTGCCGGTGGCGTAGTCGATCAGGATGTAGCTCTTGGCCTGCACCCTCGGTGCCGCAGCCGAGGCGTCGTCGGCGCGCGCCGGCGCCGCGAGCAGCACGCACGACAGCAACGTCAACGTCGCAGAGCGGCGTCGCGTCATCACGTCTCCTCAGAAACCCCACACAACAACCGTCCGGCGGGAGGGAAGAGTCGCGGCTGGAAAGCCGCTCCCACCCGCGCCAGACGCATGGTCGCCGGGTGAGAGCGGCTTTCCAGCCGCGATCCCTGCTCCCCGCCGCCTCAGTCGACGACGAGGTGCGCCTCCTCGTAGCCGAGCGCGCGCAGGCGGCCGCGCACGCGGTCGAACTCCGCGTCGTCGGCCACCGGTCCGAGCCGCACGCGGTGCAGCGTCCGGCGTCCGTCCGGCTGCGACAGCACGAACGAGCGGAAGCCCCGCGCCTCGAGCTCCGCGGCGAGCCGCTCGGCGTTCGTCCGATCGGCGAACGCGCCCACCTGCACGAACATCTGCCGCAGCGGCCGATCGTCGGGCCGCACGGTGTCGGCCGTCGCCGAGCTGATCACCTCGAACCGCGGCAGAGTGTCGCGCGCCTGCAGGGGCTCCGCGGGCGGCGGCGTGCCGAGCGCGCGCACCCGCACGCGGGCGGTGCCCTTCTTGATCATGTCGAGCTCCAGGGCGGCCGCGTAAGACAGATCGATGAGCCGGTTGCGCACGAACGGCCCGCGGTCGTTCACCTTCACGACGACCTTACGGCCGTTCTCGAGGTTGGTGACCTCCACCCACGTGGGGATCGGCAGCGTGGTGTGCGCGGCCGTCATGGCGTGCATGTCGTAGCGCTCGCCGCTCGACGTGGAGAGGCCGTGGAAACCGGGGCCGTACCAGGAGGCGATGCCTTCGGCCACGTAGCCGTCGGCGGACTCGAGCACGTAGTAACGCTTGCCGAGCACGTCGTAGAACGGCGGGTTGCCGCGATCGCTGCGCGGGGCCTGGATCACGGTCGGCGATCCGGGCGAGGGAGGCGGCTGCGCGCGATGGCCGGCGCAACCCCATTGCAGGGCCACGAGGACGAGCGTGCCGCCCAGGGCGAGCTGGCGCGCGAGCGCCCGCCTCATTGCGCGACGGCTCCTTGTTGCTCGGCCTCGTACGCCGCGCGGATCGCCTGCGCGAGCTGGTGCGTGGCGAGCGCGTACTTCGCGCTCCGGTTGTAGCGGGTGATGACCTGGTAGTTGTGGTAGCCGACCCAGTACTCGCGCGTGTCGCCTTCGCCCTCGAGCGCGAACAGCGTGGCGGGCGCGGTGGGCGGCAACGACGAGTCGAACGCGTACCCCAGGGCGACCAGGTCGCCCACCGTGGAGTCGAGCTCGAGACCGTTGCCCTCGGGCTCGGGGCCGCTCCAGTCCGCCGGTCGGGTGGCGCGGTCCGCCACGGGCTCGCCGGGCTTCCAGCCGTGCGCCCGGAAATAGTTGGCGACGCTCGCCAGCGCGTCGTCCCAGTCGGTCCAGAGGTCGCGGCGGCCGTCGCCGTTGCCGTCCACGGCGTACGCGCGGAAGCTCGACGGGATGAACTGCCCGGCGCCCATGGCGCCCGCGTAGGAGCTTCGCGCCTCGAGCACGTGCGGCCCCTCCTCGCGCGCGAGCAGCAGCAGCTGCTCGAGCTCGCCCGCGAAGAAGCGCGCCCGCGGCGGGTACGCGAAGGCGAGCGTCGCGAGCGAGTCGAGCACCCGATAGTTGCCCATGCGCCGGCCGAAGAAGGTCTCCACGCCGACGATGGCCACGATGATCTCGGGTGCCACCTCGTAGCGCTCGGCGGCGCTCTCGATGGCCGAGGCGCGCTCGCGCCAGAAGGCGACGCCGGCGTCGATGCGCTGCTCGTTGAGGAAGATCTTGCGGTACTCGAACCACGGCACCACGCGCTCCGCGGGCCGCGAGATCGCTTCGAGCACCTTCTCGTTGAGCGTGGCCGTGGCGAGCACGGCCGCGAGCTCCTCGCGGTCGAAGCCGTGGTCGGCCACCATGCGCTCGAGGAACTGCGTGCGGTTGGCTTCGAACACGGCCTGGTTGTCGCCGAATGCCGACGTCGCGAGCACGCTTGCAAGCACGAACAGTCCCCGGGCGACGCGTCGGCGAAGTTTCGTCATGGTGCGAGCAGCTTCTTGTGACCGTGGATGGCGGCGAGGATACCGAAACTCGCCATCAATGTGACCATCGACGTGCCGCCCGCCGACACGAGCGGCAGCGGCACGCCCACGACCGGCAAGATGCCCGACACCATGCCCGCGTTCACGAAGACGTACACGAAGAACGTGAGCGCGAGCGAGCCCGCGATGAGGCGCGTGAACGTGTCCTGCGCCTGCGCCGCGATGTAGAGCCCGCGGCCCACGAGCGCGAGATACAGCGCGAGCAGGAAACAGAGCCCGAGCAGCCCGAACTCCTCTGCCATCACGGCGAAGATGAAGTCCGTGGAGCGCTCGGGCAGGAACTCGAGGTGTGCCTGCGTGCCCTGCAGCCACCCTTTGCCGAAGAGCCCGCCGGAGCCGATAGCGATCTTCGACTGAATGCTGTTGTAGCCCGCCCCGAGGGGATCGCTCTCGGGATTCAGGAACGTGAGCACGCGCGCGCGCTGATAGTCGTGCAGCTGGCTCCAGAGCACGGGCAGCGACACGGCCGCGAGCAGCGAGAGCGCCGTCATCACCCGCCAGCCGATGCCCGCGAGCAGCACCGTGAGGCCGCCGGCCGCCACCACGAGCAGCGCGGTGCCCAGGTCCGGCTGCTTGGCGATGAGCACCGCGGGCGCGAGCACGATGAGCGTCGCTACGCAGAGCTGCAGGAACGTGGGCGGCAACCGCCGCTCGTGCAGGAACCAGGCGACCATGAGCGGGGCCGCGAGCTTCATGAGCTCGGACGGCTGAAAACGCACTACACCTAGGTCGAGCCAGCGCTGTGCGCCCTTGCTGATCTCGCCTTCGATCATGACGACGACCAGCAGCGCCAGCACGAAGCAATAGAGCCACGGGGCCCACATGCGCAGATACCGCGGCGGAAGCTGCGCGAGCACGAAGAAGGCGCCCAGCCCCAGGGCGAAGCGCATGCCCTGCCGAATGACGGCGCCCATGTTCTCGCCGCTCGCGCTGTAGAGCACGACGAGGCCGATCGCGACGACGGCGCAGACCAGCGCCAGCAGCGGCACGTCCACGTTGAGCCCGGCGAGCCGGCTCCGCCTGCCCGCCGCGTGCCCCTGGCGCCCCCACTCAACGGCGAGCGACATACACCTCGGTCCTCGAGGGCGCTACGGCGGAGGTCTCCTGTGCGAAGAACGCATCCAGGATCTTGCGCGCCACCGGCGCCGCGGCGCGGTTGCCGCCGCCGCCGTTCTCCACCACCACGCCCACGGCGATGCGGGGCGCGTCGGCCGGCGCGAACGCGATGAAGAGCCCATGGTCCCGCAGCCGCTCGTCGATTTCCTCCTCGCGGTACCGCTCGCCCTGCGCGATGTTGATCACCTGCGCGGTGCCCGTCTTGCCGGCCACCGTGTACGGCGTGCCGCCCATCGTGCTGCGGGCGGAGCCGCGGGGGCCGGAGGTCACGCCCACCATGGCGTCCACGATGTGCTGCCAGTGCGCATCGCTCACACCCTCCACCCCGGGCAGCTCCTCGGGCTCGAGCCACGTAGTCTCGCCCGTGACCACGTCTTCCGCGCCGATCACGAGGCGCGGCGCGAAGCGCCGGCCGCGCGCCGCGAGCGTGGCGCTCGCGTGCGCGAGCTGGATCGGCGTCACGAGGGTGTAGCCCTGGCCGATGCCGGTGATCACCGTCTCGCCCGGAAACCACACCTGGTCCTCGCGGCGCGCGAACTGACGCCGCTTCCACTCGCGCGACGGCACGACGCCCGCGTTCTCGCCGGCGATGTCGATGCCGGTGGGCGCGCCGAAGCCGAACGCCTTGAGCGTCTGCTCCATCTGATCGATGCCGAGCGCCACGGCGAGCTGATAGAAGTACACGTCGCACGACTGCGCGATGGCCTCGTGCAGGTCCACGTTCCCATGCCCTTGGGGCCGCCAGTCGCGATAGCGGTGCGAGCTGCCCGGCAGCGAGAAGTGGCCGGGGCAGTAGACGCTCTTGCTCGGGCTCATGGCCTCGTGGTGCAGCGCCCCGAGCCCGAGGAACGGCTTGACCGTCGAGCCCGGCGGATAGGTACCCGAGAGCGCGCGGTTGAAGAGCGGCCGGTCCGGATGCTGCGTGAGCGCCACGTACTCGCCCCGGCTCAAGCCCGCGGCGAAGCGGTTCGGATCGAACGACGGCACGCTGACCATGGCCAGGACGTCGCCGTTGCGGGGATCGATGGCGACGGCGGCGCCGCGCGCGCCTTTCAGCGCCTCCACCGTGGCGAGCTGCAGGCGCATGTCCAGCGACAGCACCAGGTTCTCGCCCGGCACCGGCCACTTGGTCTCGAGGCCCCGGAACAGCGGCTCCGTGCCGCCCTCGCCGTTGTTCGCCGCCGGGTCGAGCAGCACGCGCCCTTGCGCGTTCACCACCGTCTGCCGGTAACCGACCTGCCCGTGCAGCCGCGACTCGTAGGCGCGCTCCACGCCGGTCTTGCCGATCTGCGAGCTCGCCGCGTAGTCGCGGCGATCGATGCGCTCGAGGTCTGCCTTGCTGATGCTGCCCACGTAGCCCACCGCGTGGGCGATCGCCTCGCCGAACGGGTAGTAGCGCGTGAGCGCCTCCTGGATGTCGACGCCCGGAAAGTGATGGCGGCGCACGGCGAAGCGCGCCGCCTGCTTCTCGTCGAGGTTCGAGAGCTTCACGCGCTCGAAGCCGCGGTGCGAGCGCACGAGGTCGGCGAGCACGGCGTGCTCGTCGGGGTCCACGAGCCCGAGCTCGGCGAGCCCCTTCAGGGTGGCCTCGAGATCGGGGACCTCCTCGGGGATCGCCACGAGCTCCCAGGTGGGCACGTTGTCGGCGATCACGATGCCGTTGCGGTCGAAGATGAGCCCCCGCGTGGGCGCGAGCGGCTCGATCTTGATGCGGTTGTCCTGGGAGAGCGCGGAGAAGCGCTGGTAGTCGATGACCTGCAGCTGCACGAGCCGCGCGACGAGGACGCCCGTGAGCAGCACGATCACCACGGCGGCGGCCACGACGCGCGACAGGAACAGCCGCTGCTCTTTCCAGTGGTCCTTGAGGGCAACAGCCGGCCGCGCCATGGTCCGTCTCGCGCTAGATGCGGGCACGTGCTTCCCGGCGCCGATGCTCCAGGAATGCCGAGGCCATGACCCAGACCAGGGTGCCGGATACCACCGGCCCCCAGCGCTCGACGAGCGGCACCGTGCGGCCCGCCACGCCGTCGATCCAGAACAGCACGAACTCGTAGAGGCCGAGCAGTGCCATGATGATGACGATGAGCTGCGAGAGCGGGAACACCCGCACCTGCAGGTAGAAGCGCTCGGCCAGATACACGATCAGCATGAGCGCGAGCGCGTGCTGTCCGAGCAACGCCCCCGTCAGGGCGTCGAGCGCGAGCCCCAGGAAGAACGCGGTGAACAGGCTGAAGCGGCGCGGCGCCGCGAAGCACCAGTAGAGGAGCGCCACCGCCACCCAGTCGGGGCGGAACGGCGCGACGCTCTCCGGCAGCGGCACCACGGACAGCGCCAGCATGACGAACAGGCCCAGCAGGGCGCCGATCGCGCTCGACTGCCGCGCCGCCATCACTTCGCCTCCGCCAGGTTTGCCGCCACCTCGGACGCGCCCGGCGCCTCGTCGGGCGACGTCCACACCAGCAGCACCTCGCGCTCGCGGTCGAGCGCGGAGGCGGTCTCCGCCGTGACCTCGGCGAACGACTGTCCCGGCTGCACTTTCACCTCCACCACCCGGCCTACCGGGTAGCCCGCCGGGAAAACGCCGCCGAGGCCCGACGAGACGAGCAGGTCGCCCACCTGGATGTCCGCGTTGTTGGTGAGGTACGGCAGCCGCAGCTTGCCGCTGTCGCCGGTGCCGACCGCGATGGTGCGCAGGCCGTTGCGGTTCACCGTGACGGGCAGGGCGTGGTCGGGGTCGGTGATCAGAAGCGCCTCGGCCGTGAACGGGCCCACGCGCACCACCTGCCCCACGAGGCCGTTCGCGTCGAGCAGCGCCTGCCCCACGTACACCCCGTCCACGAGGCCGCGGTTCAGGCTGAACCGCTGCCGGTAGGGGTCGAGATCCACGGCCAGGATCTCGGCGACCAGCGCGCGGGTCTCGAGCCGCTCGGTGGAGTCGAGGAGCTTGCGCAGCCGTGCGTTCTCGCTCTCGAGCGCCGCGAGGCGCTGCAGGCGGAACGCCGTCTCGAGCTGTTCGCGCTTCAGGCGGATGTTCTCCTCCAGGAGCTCCCGCCGGGAGGCCGCGGCGGCGGACACGAACCGCCAGGCCTTGAACGGGAAATCCACCGCCACCTTCACGGGGTACACCGCGAGCGCCAGCGCCTCGCGGACTCGCGTCACGTGGTGCTGACGGTGGTCGAGCAGCATGAGCGCGAGGGCCACCGCCGCCAGCATCAGGAAACGGACGCCCGTGGACACCCCGCCCCGATTCAGGCCTGCCGTCTTACGCCCCGGAGCATCCATGGCAGTCCGTCTCGCCCGCTCGGTTTCAGCTGTCCGGTATGACTACTCCACGGAGAACGCAGAAGGGCCGTACTCGTCGAGCAGCTCGAGCACCCGGCCGCCGCCCCGCGCGACGCACGTGAGCGGGTCGTCGGCGATGACGACGGGAAGCCCGGTCTCTTCGGTCAGCAACTTGTCGATGTCGGTGAGGAGCGCGCCGCCGCCCGTGAGCACGATGCCGCGCTCGGCCACGTCCGCGCCGAGCTCGGGCGGCGTCTGCTCGAGCGCCACCTTCACGGCGCCCACGATCCCTTGCAGCGGCTCCTGCAGCGCCTCGAGAATCTCGTTGCTGTTCAAGGTGAAGCTGCGAGGCACGCCCTCGGAGAGGTTGCGGCCCTTCACCGAGATCTCCTTCACCTCCGAGCCGGGGTACGCCGAGCCGATCTCGTGCTTGATGCGCTCGGCCGTGGCCTCGCCGATCAGTATTCCGTAGTTGCGGCGCACGTAGTTGGTGATCGCCTCGTCGAAGCGGTCGCCGCCGATGCGCACGGAGGCCGCGTAGACGATGCCGTTCAGCGAGATCACCGCCACCTCGGACGTGCCGCCGCCGATGTCGAGCACCATGGAGCCGCGCGCCTCGTGCACCGGCATGCCGGCGCCGATGGCCGCCGCCATGGGCTCCTCCACGAGGTACACCTTCCGCGCGCCGGCCCCTTCGGCCGACTCGCGGATGGCCCGCCGCTCCACCTGAGTGGAGCCGTAGGGCACGCACACGAGCACGCGGGGGCTCGGGCGAAAGTAGCGTGAGCCGTGCGCCTTCTTGATGAAGTACTGGAGCATCTTCTCCGTCACGTTGAAGTCGGCGATCACGCCGTCCTTCAACGGGCGAATGGCGGTGATATGCCCGGGCGTGCGCCCGAGCATGTTCTTCGCCTCCTGCCCCACCGCTTCGAGCACTTTGCCGCCGCGGCCGACCTCCTCGCGAATCGCCACCACCGAGGGCTCGTTGAGCACGATGCCGCGGCCTCGTACGTAGATCAGCGTGTTGGCGGTTCCGAGATCGATGGACAGGTCGTTGGAGAAGTACCCGAGAAATCGCTTCAACATTGGGCGCCAAGCCCGCTAGGAGAGAACGACGGCGACTTTAGCAACGGGTAGGCCAATCCACAAGCGACGTGTATAGTCTAATGAGACATGCATCACTGGCGATTCGAGTGAGTCTCAATCCGGAAAACATCTCCAAGCTATGCGAGCTTGCCAGGCTCGAGATAGCCGCCTCCGAGCTGCCCGACCTGACCGCCAAGCTGACGGACATCGTCGCCATGGTCGGCGAGCTGCAGAAGGTGGACACGGAGGGCGTCACCCCCATGGCCCACCCGCTCGAGCGGCCGCAACGGCTGCGCGAGGACGTGGTCACGGAAGAGGACCGGCACGAGCTCTACCAGCGCAATGCCGCCCGCGTGGAGCGGGGCTTGTACCTCGTGCCCAAGGTCATCGAGTGACGCAGTTGACGCCGCCCGACGGCCGGTAGGAGCGCCTTTCGAGGCGCGATCTTCGACCCCTGAACATGCACCGCAAGACCATCGCCCAGCTCGCCGCCGACCTCCGCGCCCGCCGCGTGTCCGCCGTGGAGCTCGCCCGGCACTTCCTCGAGCGCATCGAGCGCTTCGACGGCGCGCTGAACGCCTTCATCACCGTCACCGCCGAGCAGGCGCTGCGCCAGGCCGAGGCGGCCGACCGGCGCATCGCCCGCGGCGATCATACGGCGCTCACGGGCATTCCGCTGGTCCACAAGGACATCTTCTGCACGGCCGGCGTGAAGACCTCGTGCGGCTCGCGCATGCTCGACAACTTCGTCGCGCCGTACGACGCCACCGTCGTCGAGCGCCTGGAGCGGGCCGGCGGCGTCATGCTCGGCAAGACCAACATGGACGAGTTCGCCATGGGCTCGTCGAACGAGACGAGCTTCTACGGACCCGTGCGCAACCCCTGGCACCACGACTGCGTGCCGGGCGGCTCCTCCGGCGGCTCGGCGGCGGCCGTGGCCGCGGGGCTCGCGTGCGGCGCCACGGGCACCGACACCGGCGGGTCGATCCGCCAGCCCGCCGCGCTCTCCGGCATCACCGGGTTGAAGCCCACCTACGGCCGCGTGTCGCGCTACGGCATGGTGGCGTTCGCCTCGAGCCTCGATCAGGCCGGGCCGCTCACCCGCACGGCGGAGGACGCCGCGCTGCTGCTCGAGCACATGGCCGGCTTCGACGAGCGCGACTCCACGAGCCTCGACGACCCGGTGCCGCCCTACTCCCGGCTGCTCGCGGAGGAGTGGCGTCCGCCGTCCATCGGTGTGCCCACGAGCTTCTTCGAAGAGGGGCTCGACCCGCGGCTCGGGGAAGCCGTGCACGCGGCGCTCCGGGAGCTCGAGAAGGAAGGCGCGACCATCAAGCCGATCGAGCTCCCCCACGTGCACCTGTCGGTGCCCGCCTACTACGTGGTGGCGCCCGCCGAGGCGTCGTCCAACCTGTCGCGCTTCGACGGCATCCGCTTCGGCTACCGCTCGGAGAAGGCCGACAACCTCGACCTCCGCTCCTTTTATATGCGCAACCGCGGCGAAGGCTTCGGCGCCGAGGTGAAGCGGCGGATCCTGACCGGCACCTACGTGCTGTCGGCCGGTTACTACGATGCCTACTACCTCAAGGCCCAGAAGGTACGCCAGCTCATCCGGCAGGACTTCGAGCGGGCGTTCGCGGAGGTGGACCTCGTGGCCGGCCCCACCACGCCCACCCCGGCGTTCCGGCTCGGCCAGAAGACCAACGACCCGATCCAGATGTACTTGAACGACATCTACACGATCGGCGCCAACCTGGCGGGGCTCCCGGCCGTGTCGCTGCCGTGCGGGTTCGTGGACGGGCTGCCCGTGGGGCTGCAGCTGATCGCCCCGGCGCTCGGCGAGGTGGAGCTGCTCAAGACGGCTCACCGCTATCAGCAGGCGACCGACTGGCACACCCGGATGCCCGAAGCCTATCTATAGGAGCGAGCCGCCAGGGGCCGGCTCCTCCGGCGTGCCCCTTCGAGCTCGGAACATGCGCGACGCGGACAGACTCGAACCCTGACAGCGATGGACTGGGAAATCGTCATCGGCCTCGAGATCCACACCCAGCTCGCCACGGCGAGCAAGATTTTCTCGGGCGCCCCCACACGCTACGGCGCGGCGCCGAACACCCAGGCGTCGCTGGTCGACCTGGGCTACCCGGGCGTGCTGCCGGTGCTGAACGGCAAGGCCGTGCTCATGGCCGTGAAGTTCGGGCTCGCCATCGACGCGCAGATCGCCCGGCGCTCGGTGTTCGCCCGTAAGAACTACTTCTATCCGGACCTCCCCAAGGGCTATCAGATCAGCCAGTACGAGCTGCCGATCGTCTACGACGGCCGCGTCGAGATCGAGCTGCCGGACGGCGGCACGAAGACCGTGGGCATCGTGCGGGCGCACCTCGAGGAAGACGCGGGCAAGTCGCTGCACGAGGACTTCCACGGCCTCACGGGCATCGATCTGAACCGCGCCGGCACGCCGCTCATCGAGATCGTCTCCGCGCCGGACCTGCGCTCCGCGGCGGAGGCCGGCATCTACATGCGCAAGATCCACAGCCTCGTTCGCTATCTCGGCATCTCCGACGGCAACATGCAGGAGGGGTCGTTCCGCTGCGACGCCAACGTGTCGATTCGCCGGCCCGGCGACCCGAAGCTCGGCACGCGGACCGAGCTCAAGAACCTGAACTCCTTCCGCTTCGTGGAGCGGGCCATCCAGGCCGAGGCCGAGCGGCAGATGGACGTGCTCGAGAGCGGCGGGCACGTGGTGCAGGAGACGCGCCTGTACGACCCGGACCGCAACGAGACCCGGTCCATGCGCACGAAGGAAGAGGCGAACGACTACCGCTACTTCCCGGACCCCGACCTGCTGCCGCTGGTGGTGGACGAGGCGCTGATCGAGCGCGCCCGCGCGGAGCTGCCCGAGCTGCCGGACGCGAAGCGCCGCCGGTTCATGGAGCAGTACGCCCTCTCCGCCTACGACGCCGGCGTGCTCACGGCCGAGCGCGAGCTCGCGGACTACTACGAGGCCGTGGTGGCCGCCACGCGCGCCACGCCGAAGACGGCCGCCAACTGGGTCATGGGCGACCTCACGGGCGCGCTGAACCGTGAAGGGCTCGACATCGGCCGGTCGAAAGTGCCAGCGGCGACGCTCGCGCAGCTGCTCGACAAGATCGAGGACGGCACCATCTCCGGCAAGATCGCCAAGGAGGTCTTCGAGGCCCTGTGGGAGAGCGGCGGCGGCGACGTCACCGAGATCATCAAGAGCCGCGGCCTCGAGCAGATCACCGACACCGCGAGCATCGCGGCGCTCGTGGATCAGGTCATCGCCGCGCATCCCGCGCAGGTGGAGCAGTACCGCGCGGGCAAGACGCAGGTGTTGGGCTTCTTCGTCGGCAAGGTCATGCAGGCGTCGAAGGGCAAGGCGAACCCGCAGGAAGTGAACCGGATACTCAAGGCGCGCCTCGACGGCGGAGACGCATGAACGAAGTGCAGACGTTCCTGCTCGAGGGTCGCGGCGTGCGCGGCGCGCTGGTGCGCCTCCAGGAGACCTGGCAGCAGGTCATCGCGCAACACATCTACCCGGCCGAGCTCAAGCGCCTGCTCGGCGAGGGCGTGGCGGCCACCGTGCTGCTCGCGAGCGGGCTCAAGTACAAGCCGCAGGTTTCGTTGCAGCTGCAGGGTGACGGCCCCGTGCGGCTGCTGCTCGTGCAGTGCACCGAGGACTTGAGGGTGCGCGGCATGGCGCATTGCGGCGAGTACACGGCCGGTCAGTCGCTGCTCGGCGCCGGTCGGCTGGTGGTCCACCTCGACACGGGTGCTCGCCACGGCAGCTTTCAGGGCGTGGTGCCGCTCACGAGCGCGCGGCTCGGAATCTGTCTCGAGGACTACTTCCGCCGATCGGAGCAGCTCGCGACGCGGCTGATCCTGAAGAGCACCGAGCGCAATGCCGCGGGGCTCCTGCTCCAGGCCTTGCCCGGGAAGGAGCCGCAGAGCGAGGACTTCGAGCGGGCGGCGGAGCTCGCGCAGGAAGTGGACGGCGACGACCTGCTCGCCGCGCCTGCAACGGAGCTGCTGCCGCGGCTCTTCGCGAGCTACGACATCCGGCTGTTCGAGCCGCGCCCCGTGCTGCACGATTGCCGGTGCACGCCGGACCGTATCGCCGGCATCGTGCGCATGCTCGGCGCCAACGAGGTCGAGCAGCTGCTCGCGGATCGCGGCTGCGTCGAGCTCACGTGCGAGTTCTGCAACCGCACCTTCCGCTACGACGAGCGCGACGCCACCGCCATCCTGCGCGGCGAAACCCGGAGCACGCGGCTCCACTGATACGGCGCGCGCGCCCATGCTACGATCGCTGGGCGCGAACCAAGGAGCGGCATGAGCGTTCTCGTCCCCGTCATCCTCTCCGGCGGCTCCGGCACGCGGCTCTGGCCGCTGTCGCGCAGCGCTCAGCCGAAGCAGTTCCTGCCGCTCGTCTCCGCGCGCACGCTCTTCCAGGACACGCTGCTGCGGCTCGCGGGGCTGCGCGGCGCCGAGGTCGCGGCGCCCATCGTCGTCTGCAACGAGGCGCACCGGTTCCTCGTGGCCGAGCAGCTGCGCGAGCTCGGCATCGCGCCGCGCGCCATCGTGCTCGAGCCGGTGGGCCGCAACACGGCGCCGGCGGTAGGCGTCGCGGCGCTCCTCGCCGCGCCCGAGTCGCTGCTGCTCGTGCTGCCGGCGGACCACGTCATCGCCGACACGGCCGCGTTCCGGGCCGCCGTCGAGCACGCCCTCGAGCCCGCGGCCGGCGGCCACCTCGTGACCTTCGGCGTGGTGCCGGATCGGCCCGAGACGGGCTACGGCTATCTGCGCCGTGGCGAAGACCGCGGCCGCTGGTCGGTGCTCGCGGAGTTCGTCGAGAAGCCCGACCGCGCGACCGCCGAAGCGTACGTCGCCTCGGGCCGCTACCTCTGGAACAGCGGCATGTTCCTGTTCTCGGCCGCGACCTATCTGCAGGAGCTCGAGCGTCACGCGCCGGCGATGACGGCGGCGTGCCGACGGGCGCTCGCCGAGGCCGCGGTAGACGCGGACTTCACCCGCCTCGGCCCGCCGTTTCACGACTCGCCGTCGGACTCGGTCGACTACGCCGTCATGGAGAAGACCCGCCGCGCGGCCGTCGTGCCCCTCGACGCCGGCTGGAGCGACGTGGGCTCCTGGGCCGCGCTGCACGATGTGCTCGAGAAAGACGGCGACGGCAACTCGCTGCGGGGCGACGTGATCGCGCGCGCGTGCCGCGACACCTACGTGACGGCCAACGGCCGCCGCGTGGTCGCGATCGGCATCGAGGGATGCGTGGTGGTCGAGACCGACGACGCGGTGCTGGTCATGGCGAAGAGCCGGTCACAGGAGCTCAAGGCGGTGGTCGAGGCGCTCGAGGCCGAGACCCGTCAGACGTGAGCCGCCACGCCTGCGAGCCGCTGGGTACGTAAAGCACGCGCAAACCGCTTCGCGGCGCGGCCGCCGGCCCGTCCGCCCCCCGCTCGCGATCGTTCTCGCCTTCCATGCTACACGGCTCCGCTGTACCAGTAGCATATTTGCATCCATGATGCTGTTTCGCGACCCCATAAAACTGGAGCAGCAGCGCGCGGAGTTCGCGAGCCGCCGGTTCCTCGCAACGCCGCTGGCCGGGCTCATCGCCTGGACGATCATCGGCAGATGGCCGATCGCGGCGGGCGGCCTGTATTCGTGCACGTCGAGTGTCTTCGCTACGTCGCAGACGCCGGTGCTCAACCGCGTCATCGATCGGCAGGTGCGATTGGGCACCCCGAAAATCTAGTGGGGTGCGCACAAAGGAGCGGAAATGGCGGCGGAGCACGGGATGGCGTAGGAGCATTGCCGCTCGAATCGGCGGCGCCGAGAACGCCGCCGCGATTTGCGAGCTGATGGGATTCGGCGAGGGACCAAATGCCTGAAGATCCAGCGTCCATGGAGTGCTGGCGCCGCCGAGCGGAGATGGCTGCGTTCTCGAGCGATGGTCGCCGCAGTTCTCTTTGATCTCGGCAATACGCTCGCGGCCTACTACCGCCCGAGCGAGTTCCCACCAATCCTGGCCGACGCCATCCGCGCCGTTCGGGACGAGCTGGCCGTTCGCGGCCTCTGCGACGTGCCACTCGACGCGGCCCTGCACGCGGCAGACGCCGAGACGGGCGACGCTCCGGACCACCGCGTGACACCGATGGTCGAGCGGCTCGAGCGTATCTTCCGGGTGCCGCTCGCGAACGATCGTTCGCTCGCTGCCACCGTGTGCAGGCGGTTCCTCGGGCCGATCTTCGCGCTCGGTCGCGTCTACGACGACGCGCTCCCGACGCTGGACGCGCTGAGAAGAGCGGGAGTCCGAACCGCGATCGTTTCGAATGCCCCGTGGGGGAGCCCGGCGGATCTCTGGCGTGAAGAGCTGTGGCGGTTGCGGCTGGCCGACGCAGTCGACGCGGTCGTCATGTGTGGGGACGTCGGTTGGCGAAAGCCCGCCCCCGCGATCTTCCAGCACGCCCTGCGCGCGTTGGATTGTCGCCCGTCGGACTGCATCTTCGTCGGCGACGACATCCTCTGGGACATCGAAGGAAGCGCATCCGTCGGCATGCGTCCCGTGCTCCTGGAACGCGACGGCCGCCGTTCAACCTACGCGGGAGACCGCATCGACAGTTTGCATGCGGTTCTCGCACTGGCCGGGCTGGACGCTCGACGCGGCAGCCCGGCGGACGGTGATACGGCACACGATGGAAACGAAGTCAAGACGGAAAACGACGTTGGAGGGCGCGCAATATGACGAAGTCGAGCACCTATACCGCCACGTGCTTCTGCGGCTCCGTGGAGCTCGAGTTGACGGGCGAGCCCGTCTTCCAGGGCTTCTGCCATTGTGATTCCTGCAAGCGCTGGCTCGGCGCGCCAATGAACGCGGCGACGCTATGGCCGATCGCCTCCGTGCGCTTCAGGAAGGGCGAGGACCTCCTCGGCACCTTCGCCAAAGCGCCGCGTAGCCAACGCAAGCACTGCACCCAGTGTGGAGGCAGCGTCCTGAACGCCCATTACGACGAAGGCGTGAGCGACGTGCTCGCGTCGCTCATCAAGGACTTCCCGTTCGCGCCAACGATGCACGTCCACTATCGAGAACGGCTGCTGGACGCGCGAGACGACTTGCCGAAGTTCTCCGACTTGCCGATCGAGCTCGGCGGCACGGGCGAGCTGGTCGAGTAGGCGTTCTGGGTTCGTATCACTTCCTCTCCGACCGTCATGCGCTTCACCGTCGTTACGTATGGCACCGAAGAGGATACGCGCCCGCTCGTGGCGGTGTGCCGAGGCCTGATCGAGGCGGGGCACGACGTCCAGCTGTTCGCCGACCGCTCCACGCTCTCGTCGGCAAAGCTCCTCGGGGGGGCCGCCAACGCCTGGAGGCGCGGGCACGACACACACGGCTGCGCACGCGGGCGTGCCGTCGATGGCGATCCCGTTTGTATGAACCGCTTGTCGTCACGCGTGGAGCATGCGCTGATCGGAGATCATCGATGGGACTGTGGATCCTGACCTTCCTCGCGATGACGGGCGCCGCGCTCTATTTGCGGAAGCGCCTCAGCCCGCCGGTGTTCGCCTCGCTGGCGGCGCTGGCGGGGCTCGGCATCTACCTCCTGGGCGTCCTGTACCTCGACCGTTGGCACGATGCGCAACTCGCCCGGGACCGCATCGTGGACGGTAAGGGGCTCTTCGATTCGTTCTTCTTCCTGTCCGCTTTCGCGGGGGTCTGGATCGGCTCCGCCACGGCCACTCTCGTGGCGAACGCTTCGCCGGTGCGCGACAAGCCGATCGTCAAGACCGTGAGCGCCGCGGCCTCGTTCCTGTCGGCTCTCATCGCAGCGATTCCCACGGGCGTGTATCTCGGCTTCACAATCGTCCGTTAGCGCCGAGCATCAAGAGAAACGAGCAACGACATGTACACGCCGTCACATTTCGCGGAAGCGAAGTTGCCGGTCCTGCACGATTTCATCAGGAGGCACTCGTTGGGGACCCTGATCGCGAGCACCGCGCGCGGGCTCGAAGCCGAGCACGTTCCGCTGCTCCTCGTGGAATCGCGCGGCGACTACGGCGCATTGCAGGGCCACGTGGCTCGAGCGAACCCGATCTGGCAGGTGCTCCCGGATGGGGCCGACGTGCTCGTCGTGTTCCAAGGGCCGCACCACTACGTCTCGCCGAGCTGGTATCCGGCCAAGCAGGAGCACGGCCGGGTCGTCCCAACGTGGAACTACGTGGTCGTGCACGCCCGCGGCCGCATCACCTGGAATCGCGAGCGCGCGTGGCTGCGTGACCTGCTCGAACGGACCATCGACTTCAACGAGCGAGCGCAGCCGCATCCGTGGCGGCTGACTGATGCGCCCGCGGAGTTCGTGGAGCCGATGCTCGATGCGATCGTCGGCTTCGAGATCCCGATCGCCTCGCTGCAAGGCAAGTGGAGCTCGGCCAGAGCCGCAGCGCGCGCGATCGGCTGGGCGTCATCCGGGGGTTGGAGGCGCAGCCGAGCTCCGCGGCTCACGAGCTCGCGCAGTGCATGCGGGAGCTGGAGGAGAGCGGGTGACTACGCGCGGCGCAGCACCACCACGCGCGGGTGGCCGGCGTAGTCGCGCAGCGCCGCCTCGGCTTCGAAGCGGTGCAGTCCGGCGAGATCGATGAGGGCCTGCTGCTGGTCGTGGCCGTGCTCGAGCAGCACGCGCCCGCCGGGCGCGAGATGTGACACCGCGCCGCTCAGGATCACGCGGTAAGCGGCGAGGCCGTCGGGGCCGCCGTCGAGCGCTTCCCGGGGCTCGAAGCGCAACGCGTCGGCGAGCGCAGGGTCCGTCGACCGCACGTACGGCGGGTTGCAGACGATCAGATCGAAGCGGTCGCCCGCGAGCCCTTCGAACCAGTCCGAGCGCACGAACCGCACGGCGAGGCTCAGGCGCTCCGCGTTGGCGCGCGCCACGGCCAGCGCCGCCGCGCTCGCGTCCGACGCCGTGACGCCGACGCGGGGCCGCTCGTGCTTGATGGCGAGCGCGATGGCGCCGCTGCCCGTGCCGAGATCGAGCACTCGCCGCTCCTCGTCCGACGGCAGCAGCCGCAGCGCCTGCTCCACCAGCAGCTCGGTCTCCGGCCGCGGCACGAGCACGTCGGCCGTGACGCAGAGCTCGAGGGAGAAGAACTCCTTGCGTCCCAGCAGGTAGGCGAGCGGCTCGCCGGCCGCGCGGCGTGCCACGAGGCCGCGATACCGCTCGACGGCGGCCGCGTCCACGGCGCGCTCCGGAAACGCGATCACGGCGCTGCGCGCGAAGCCCGCCGCGTGCGCGAGCAGGAGCTCGGCATCGAGCCTCGGCGAGTCGCTGCGGTGGAGCTCGGCGGCGCCCCGGTCGGCCAGCTCACCGAGCGTGTGCGCGCCGCGCGCGCCCAACGCCGTCGCGGTCACGGCCCCACGCCGAGCGCGGCGAGCTGGTCGGCCCGGTGCTCCCTCGCGAGCGCGCTCACGATCTCGTCGAGGTCGCCCTCGAGGATCTCGTCGAGCTTGTAGAGCGTGAGATTGATGCGGTGGTCCGTCACGCGCCCCTGCGGGTAGTTGTAGGTTCGGATGCGCTCGGAGCGGTCGCCCGTGCCCACGAGGTTGCGGCGCCGCTCCGCCGTCTCCGCCTGCCGCCGCGTGACCTCCGCGTCGCGGAGCCGGGCGCGCAGCAGCGACATGGCCCGGGCACGGTTCTTGTGCTGCGAGCGTTCGTCCTGGCATTCCACCACGATGCCGGTCGGCAAGTGAGTGATGCGGATGGCCGAATCCGTCTTGTTCACGTGCTGGCCGCCCGCGCCGGATGCGCGAAAGGTGTCGATGCGCAGGTCCGCCGGCGAGATCTCGATGTCGCCCACCTCCTCGGGCTCCGGCATCACCGCCACGGTCACGGCCGAGGTGTGGATGCGTCCCTGCGCCTCGGTCTCAGGAACCCGCTGCACGCGGTGGGCGCCGGACTCGAACTTGAGCTTCGCGTAAGCGCCCTTGCCCACGACCCGGCTGATGATCTCCTTGTAGCCGCCGTGCTCGCCTTCGCTCGCGGACAGCACCTCCACCTGCCAGCCCTGCCGCTCGGCGTAGCGGCTATACATTCGAAACAGATCGCCCGCGAAGATGGCCGCCTCGTCGCCGCCCGTGCCTGCCCGGATCTCGAGGAACAGGTTGGCGTCGTCGTCCGGATCCTTCGGCACGAGGTGCAGCGACAGCTCCTGCTCGAGCTGCGCGAGGCGCTCCCGTGTGGCCTCGAGCTCCTCCTCGGCGAGCCGGCGCAGCTCGGCGTCGTCGCTGCGGCGGAGATCCTCGGCCGCGGCCGCGTCGGCCTCGAGCTTGCGGTACGCCGCGAAGTCCCGGGCGATGGGCTCGAGCCGCGCGTACTCCTTCGACAGCTCGCGGAACTTGTCCTTGTCCGCGATGACGGCGGCATCGCTCAAGCTGCGCTCGATCTCCTCGTAGCGCTCGGCGAGCAGGGTCAGCTTCTGGCGAATCGAATCTTTCACGGATGCCTCTGTAGGGCGCAGGGCGGCGGCGCTCGGATGAGCGGGCGCGGCCGCAAGGCAAGGCGCCGCCCAGCCGCGGCCGGAAGGCCGCGCCTACGGGTTGGAGAGCGCTGGCGCGCCGCGGGCAAGGCATTGTCGGGGAATCACTTAGCGGCGACAAGCGCGCCGGGGGTGACGCGCGCCCGGAGGCGCGAGGTCGACTAAGGTATAGTGACTGCCGACGCGCCGAGCGGGTCGCCGGCGCGAAACCGGGTCACGCGGAAGCGCCTCTAAAGACCACAGGCATATGGGTAGCTGGATCAGGCACATGCCGGTGCTCGCGGCGGCGCTGCTCGCCGCCTGCGCCACCACCCCGGCCGACCGGGCTCCGGCCGACCGCCAGGTGGCGATCGACACTCACCTGCTGCTCGGCGACGTGGCGCTCGAGCGGCAGCAGCTCGACACCGCGGCCGAGGAGTTTCTGGCCGCGGCCCTCCTGTCAGAGCGGCCGGGCGTCGCCGAGCGCGCGACTCGCGTCGCTCACCAGGCGGAGCTCAACGAGCTCGGCCTGCGTGCCGTGGCGCGCTGGCGCGCCCTCGCGCCCATGGACGAGCGGCCGTACTGGTTCTCCGGCGTGTTCGAGACCCGCGCGGGCCGCGTCAACCGCGCCATCGAGGACTTCGACACCTTCATCCGGCGGCTCGGCGACGACGCGGCGGGCCTCGCCCTCGTGTTCGAGGCCCTGGGCGCCGAGCCGACCGCGGGCACCGCCACCGCCATCATGGCCGAGCTCACCGAGCGCTTCCCCGGCACCTCGGCCGGTCACTACGCCCTCGCCCGGCTCGCGATCCGCTCGAGCGACTTCGACCTCGCGCTCGAGAACGCCCGTGCGGCCACGGAGCTCGAGCCGGACTGGCTCGACGCGCGGCTCCTGCTCGCGCGCACGCTGCTCGTGGCGGGCCGCTCGCAGGAGGCGCTCGACGTGGCGGCGGCGCTCGCCGCGGAGCACGAAGGCGTGGTCGAGGTGCAGCTTCAGTACGCGGAGCTGCTGCTGTCGGCGGGCCGGGGCGAGGAAGCCGAGCAGCGTCTCGACGAGATCCTGCGCACCAACCCCGGTCTGCCGGAGGCCGTGCGCGCGCTCGCGTTCCTCGCCTTGACCGAAGGGCGCATGGAGGACGCCGAGCAACGCTTCAGCGAGCTGCGAGGCGATCCTCGCTACCGCAGCGAGGCGTTCTACTACCTGGGCCGCATCGCGGAAACCGAGGGCGACTTCCTGCAGGCGACGCGCTCGTACGCACGCGTCACGGACGGCACGCATGCGGTCGAGGCGCAGCTGCGCACGGCGCGCATCATGCTGACGGAGCTCGACGACTCGGAAGGCGCGCTCCGGCACTTGCGCGAGTTCGGCGAGGCGAACCCGCGCTTCAGCTCCAACATGCTGGTCGCACAAGGGCAGCTGCTGCTGCAGATGGGCCAGCCGGAGCAGGCCATGCAGCTCATCCGCGACGCGCTCGCGGCGGCGCCCAACGACCAGAACCTGCACGACGCGCACGTGCAGCTCTACGTGATCCTGGCGCAGGACGCGGCCGACCGGGGCGAGTTCGACAGAGCCGAGGCCATCCTCGAGGAAGGCCTGCAGCAGTACAAGGGCGATCAGTCGCTGCGCTACTCGCAGGCGCTCCTCTACGAGGACCAGGGCAAGGGGCGCAAGGCCGTGGCGCTGCTCGAGGAGCTCGTGGCCGAGAACCCCGACGACTCGGCGCTGCTGAACGCTTTGGGGTATCTGCTCACCGATCAGTTCGACCGCCACGAGGAAGCGCGCGGCTACATCCAGCGCGCGCTCGCGATGGATCCCGACAACCCGGCCATCATCGACAGCATGGGCTGGGTGCTCTTCCGCCTGGGCGACTATGAGGCGTCGCTCGACTACCTCGAGCGCGCGTATCGGCTCGAGCAGGATCCGGAGATCGCGGCGCACCTCGTGGACGTGCACTGGGCGCTCGGCAACCGCGAGCGCGCGCTCGAGCTGCTCAGGACCACGCTCGAGCAGCATCCGAACAGCCGGCACCTGCGCGAAGTGAGCCGCCGCCTCGGGCAATGAGCGCGAAGCGCGGCCGGGCGCCGCTCCACTCCAGGGGCGCGAGGCGGCGGCCGCCGCCGCTTCTGCTCGTGGCGCTCGGCCTCCTCTCGCTGGGCGGCTGCCGCACGATGCCCGTGGGAGGCGACGGGCTCACGCTCGACGCGCGCCGCGAGCGGCTCGAGGCGGTCGAGGAATGGGAGATGCGGGGCCGCCTCGCCGTGGACACGGGCGAGCGGGCGTTTCAGGGCAGCTTCCAGTGGCACCAGAATCGCGACGCGCTCGAGCTCGTGGTGCGCGGCCCGCTCGGCGGCGGCGTGCTGCAGGTGCGGGGCTCGCCGGGTGCGCTCACCGTCACCTCTGGCGGCGAGACTTGGCTGCTCGAAGATCCCGAGGCCGACCTCTCCGAGCTCCTCGGCTGGTGGCTGCCGGTCGCGAGCCTGCCCGCGTGGCTCGTGGGCTTACCCGATCCGGCGCATCGCGCGGAGACCCGCACGGGCGAGATCGGGGCGCTCGAGTCGCTCGAGCAGCGCGCGTGGCGCCTGGACTATGTCTCCTACCAGCTGCGCGAAGGGCTGCTCATTCCGCGCCGCATCGACATGAGCCATGGGCCCCTGAAGGTGCGGGTCGCCGTGGACGCCTGGGTTCCCGCCGGCGCCGTCCCCGCGTCTTGAACTACCCGGTGAACGGCCATCACAATACCCGCGCGATCGGCGCGGGCGATGGGGTGTAGCCAAGTGGTAAGGCAACGGGTTTTGATCCCGTCATACGTAGGTTCGAATCCTACCACCCCAGCCAGCCTCTCCTGACCGCGGCGCGCACCGGAAGCGTAAGGAAACCCCACTTGGATCCGATCTCGACGACCATTTTCTCGGGGAACGCCCACCCCGACCTCGCGCGCGACATCGCCTATCACCTGAACCTGCCGCTAGGCCGCATCGCGGTCGGCCGCTTCAGCGACGGCGAAGTCAGCGTGGAGATCATGGAGAACGTTCGCGGCCGCGACGTGTTCATCGTGCAGCCCACCTGCCCGCCGGTGAACGAGAACCTCATGGAGCTGCTGGTGATCGCGGACGCCTGCCAGCGGGCCTCCGCCGCCCGCATCACCGCGCTGATCCCCTACTTCGGCTACGGCCGCCAGGACCGCCGCCCGCGCGCTGCCCGAGTGCCCATCACGGCGAAGCTCGTGGCCGACCTGATCGCCACGGCCGGCATCGACCGGGTCATCACCGTCGACATCCACGCGGATCAGATTCAGGGCTTCTTCGACATCCCCGTGGACAACGTGTACGCCTCGCCCGTGCTGCTCGGCGACGCGTGGCGGCAGAAGTATCCGAACATGGTGGTGGTCTCGCCGGACGTGGGCGGCGTGGTGCGAGCCCGGGCGCTCGCCAAGCGCCTGGACGACGCCGATCTCGCCATCATCGACAAGCGCCGCCCGCAGCCGAACATGGCGGAGGTCATGAACGTGATCGGCGAGGTGGACGGCAAGACCTGCGTGCTCGTGGACGATATGGTCGACACCGCCGGCACGCTCTGCCAGGCGGCCCGGGTCCTCAAGGAGCGAGGCGCCGCCCGGGTGGTGGCCTACATCACTCACCCGGTGCTTTCGGGGCCCGCCGTGGAACGGATCAGCCAGTCCCACCTGGACGAGGTCGTGGTGACGGACACCATCCCGTTGAGCCCGGCCGCCAAGGCGTGCCCCCGCATCCGGCAGCTCAGCGTGGCGGAGCTCCTGGCGGAGACCCTGCGCCGCATCAACGAGGCGGAATCGGTCAGCTCGCTGTACCTCGACTGACGGCCCGAAGATCGCGGCTGGAAAGGCGCTCCCACCGGGCCGCCGCGGGCCGCCTCCCCCGGCCGGCCGCTGCCCCCGCGGCGTCCGCCGGGCCTCGCTTGGACAGGCCTGGGGGGCCTTGCTATGATGCGCGCCCTTCTGGAGGTACTCCCGTGAAAGCCGCTTTCGAATTGACCGGCGAACCCCGCCCCGTGTGCGGCCGCGCCGTCAACCGTCGGCTCCGCCGCAACGGCAAGGTGCCCGCCGTCATGTACGGTGGCGGCAAGGAGCCGCTGCCGCTCGCCATCGACCACAGCGCGCTGCTCCGGCAGATCGGCCGCGAGGCGTTCTACACGAGCATCATCACGCTCGACCTGAACGGCGAGAAGCAACAAGTCGTCGTGAAGGAGGTGCAGCGCCACCCCGTGAAGCCGCTGGTCCTGCACCTGGACTTCCAGCGCGTGGTCGAGGACCAGGAGATCACGCTGTACGTGCCCATCCACTTCCTCGGCGAGGCCGTTGCGAAGGGCGTCAAAGAGCAGGGCGGCGAGATCCAGCACCTCATGACGGAGGTCGAGGTGATCTGCCTGCCTCGCTATCTGCCCGAGTACCTCGAGCTCGACGTGTCGCAGATGGAGCTGAACGACATCCTCCACCTCTCGGACATTCCGCTGCCCGAGGGCGTGGCATTGGTCGCGCTGCGGCAAGGGCACGATCATCCGGTGGTCGCGATCAATCCGCCGCGGCGCGAGGAGGAAGAGGCGCCCGGCGCCGAGACCCCGGCGGGCGAGGTACCGGCCGCGGCCCAGGGGTCGAGCGAGCCGTCCTCCTCCTCGTCGTAGCCCCGCGTCGCGCCCCGGGCTCGGTGCGCGCCGGCGAGCGGGGCTCGCGGCAGATTCCGCGCGCCCGCCCGCGTAGGCGGCCGCGGCCAGGCGCCCCGCACGCGAGCACGACATGGGCACCGATATCGATCTGATCGTGGGGCTCGGGAACCCCGACCCCGAGTACCAGGCCACTCGCCACAACGCCGGCTTCTGGTTCGTGGACCTGCTCGCGCGCGAGCACGGCGGCTCGTTCTCGAACGACAAGAAGCTGCACGGCCAGAGCGCCGAGGTGCACATCGCCGGCCGGCGCGTGCGGCTGCTCAAGCCCATGACCTACATGAACCTGAGCGGCCGCTCCGTCGCGGCCGCCGTCAACTATTACAAGGTGCCGCTCGAGCGCGTGCTCGTGGCGCACGACGAGCTCGACTTCCCGCCGGGCCGCCTGCAGCTGCGCTTCGGCGGCGGCACCGCGGGCCACAACGGCGTGCGCAGCGTCGTCGAGCACCTGGGCGAAGGTTTCTGGCGGCTGCGCATCGGCGTGGGTCACCCCGGCGACAAAGCGCGCGTGATCGGCCACGTGCTGAAGCGCGCCGACGCGGAGGAAGAGCAGCTGATCCTCGATGCGATCGCGGACGCGGTCCGCGAGGTTCCGACCATCCTCGAGCTCGGCGCGGAGCGGGCCAAGAACCGCTTGCACTCGCGCAAGCGACCGACGCCCGCCGACGAACGCAAGGAGAGCTGAAGCGCATGGGCATCAAGTGCGGCATCGTGGGGCTGCCGAATGTGGGCAAGTCCACGCTGTTCAACGCGTTGACCGCCTCCGCGATTCCCGCGGAGAACTATCCGTTCTGCACCATCGATCCGAACGTCGGCGTGGTGCAGGTGCCGGACGAGCGGCTCGAGGCGATCGCCGCCATCGTCAAGCCCGAGCGCGTGGTGCCCACCGTCATCGAGTTCGTCGACATCGCGGGCCTCGTGAAAGGCGCGTCGCAAGGCGAAGGCCTCGGCAACCAGTTCCTCGCCCACATCCGCGAGACGCATGCCATCGCGCATCTCGTGCGTTGCTTCGAGGACCCCGACGTGACGCACGTGTCGGGCAAGGTGGATCCGGTGCACGACATCGAGATCATCGACACGGAGCTCATGCTCGCCGACCTCGAAACCGTGCAGCGGAGCCTGCAGCGCGCGGAGCGCGCCGCGAAAACGAACGAGAAGGCCGCCGTGGCGCGGCGCGACACGCTGCGTCGGGTGCTCGCTGCGCTCGAGGCGGGCCGCCCCGCGCGCAGCGTGGAGCTCGAGCCGGCGGAAGCGCCGGTGGTGAACGAGCTGCACCTCCTCACGGCCAAGCCGGTGATGTACATCGCGAACGTGGCCGAGGGAGCCGGCGAGGACGATCCGCTCGTGCAACGCGTGCGCGAGGTGGCCGCGGCGCAGGGCACCGAGGTGGTGGTGATCTCGGCCCGCATCGAGGCCGAGCTCGCGCAGCTGCCGCCGGAGGAACGCGCCGAGTTCCTGAAGAGCCTGGGGCTCGAGGAACCGGGGTTGAACCGGGTGATCCGCTCGGCGTACCGTTTGCTCGGCTTGAAAACCTTCTATACGGCGGGCCCCAAGGAGGTGCGGGCCTGGACCGTGAAGCGCGACGCCACGGCCCCCGAGGCCGCGGGGGTGATCCATTCGGATTTCCAGCGCGGCTTCATCCGCGCGGAGGTGATCGGCTACGAGCAGTTCATCGCTCGTGGCGGCGAGCAGGGCGCGCGCGAAGCCGGCGAGCTGCGGCTCGAAGGCAAGAACTACGTGGTGCAGGACGGCGACGTGATCCACTTTCGGTTCAACGTATGAGGTTCGCATGAAGGCCGCCACGCCGCTGCTCGCCTTCTCCCTGGTCACCCTCGCCGGCTGCGGCGGCGGCGCGGCGGAGAACGCGTCGCCGGGCGACGCCGGCCGGGGCTCGGCGCCTGCGGACACCGGGATCGAGCTGCCGCCCGGCTTCACGGCCACCGTGTTCGCGGACGGTCTGGACCGCCCCCGCCACATCGCGGTGCGCGACAACGGCGACGTCTACGTCACGCTGCGCACGGGTCAGGCGCAGCTCTCCCCGGACGACAGCCCCGGCGGCATCGCCGCGCTGCGCGACACCGACGGCGACGGCCGGGCCGACGTGGTGCAGCGCTTCGGGCGTGCGGACGCCGACACGGGCCTCGCGATCAGCGGCGACACGCTCTATTTCTCTTCCACCACGGCCATCTACGCCGTGCCGCTCGCGGGCGACGCGCTCGTGCCGGCCGCGGAGCCCGAGGTGGTCGTGGCCGGGCTGCCCGCGTCGGGCGGCGGCCATGCATCGAAGCCCATCACCCTGGACGGCGCGGGTCACCTCTACAGCCAGGTGGGCGCGCCGTCCAACGCCTGCGAGGAACAGGCGCGACAGCCGCTCTCACCCGGCCTCGACCCCTGCCCGCTGCTCGAGACGTACGGCGGCGTGTTCCGCTACAGCGCCAATGCGCGCAACCAGAACCATGCCGAGGACGGCATCCGCTACTCCACGGGCCATCGCAACGTGGTCGCGCTCGAGTGGAATCCGTTGTCGAACGAGCTCTTCCTCGTCATGCACGGCCGCGACCAGCTCGACACGCTGTGGCCGCAGCACTTCACGCAGGAGGAGCGCGTGGAGCTGCCGGCCGAGGAGTTCCACGTCGTGGCGCAAGGCGACGACCTCGGCTGGCCGTACACCTATTACGATCATCTGAAGGGCCAGCGCATGCTGGCGCCCGAGTACGGCGGCGACGGCGAGACGCCGGCCGAGCCCGGCAAGTACAAGGACCCGCTGATCGGCTTCCCCGGGCATTGGGCGCCGAACGATTTGCTGTTCTACACGGGCACGCAGTTCCCCGAGCGCTATCGCGGCGGCGCTTTCATCGCCTTCCACGGCTCCTGGAATCGGGCACCCGCCGAGCAGGGCGGCTACAACGTGGTGTTCGTGCCGATGCGCGACGGCCGGCCGTCCGGCGACTGGGAGATCTTCGCCGACGATTTCGAGGGCCCCGTGCCGATCACGAGCCCGGCGGACGCGGCGCATCGCCCCTCGGGGCTCGCGCAAGGCCCCGACGGCTCGCTGTACGTGAGCGACGACACGGGCGGCCGCGTCTGGAAGATCACCTACCGCGGAACGTGAGGGCGGCCAGACCGGAGCGGGCCGGGCATGCGGCGACGACGTCGCCGCGCCGCACGAGGAGAACGGAATGATCGAAACGCTGCAATCCCTGCCGCCGGCGGTCGCTCTGATCCTGTCGCTGTTCGCGCTCGTGTGGCTCGTGCTGCTCTTCCTCTTGCCGTTCATGGTCGAGAGCATTCGCGGCTGGACGCGCAAGGTGCACGCCGAGCTCGAGGAGATGAACCGCAAGCTCGATCGCCTGAACGCGGTGCTCGGCGAGCGCGGCGCGGGCGCCGCCGCCTCGCGCCCCGCCGACCCGATCGACGAGCGCATCGAGCGCATCGACCGTCCCGCGCCCGCGCCGGGCCGCGTGCGCCGCGAGCCCACGATCTCGGACTTGCCCCCCATCGTCGAGCCGCCGCGCCGGCCGCCGGACGTGCCACGCGCCGGCCGCCGTCCCTGACGCCGCATGGCCGCGGACGCTCCCGCCCGCCGGACGCAACCGGGCCGCACGGCCATGACGCTCGCAGAGATCAGCCGGGCGCTCGCGCGGCGCGTGGCCGACCTGCGCTTCGCGGCCCCCGTCTGCTGCGTCTACAACCCCCTCGACTACGCCCGCGAGCCGCACGAGCAGTATCTCCGCCGCTACGGCGACGGGCCTAAAGAGGTGCTGCTGCTCGGCATGAATCCGGGCCCCTTCGGCATGGTGCAGACCGGCGTGCCGTTCGGCGACGTGACGATGGTGCGGGACTGGCTCGGCATCGTGGCGCCCGTGAGGAAGCCGCGCCACGAGCACCCGAAGCGCCCGGTGCTGGGGTTCGAGTGCCGCCGGGCGGAAGTGAGCGGCGCGCGGCTCTGGGGCTGGGCCCGCGACCGGTTCGGCACGCCGGAGCGTTTCTTCAGCCGCTTCTTCGTGGCGAACTATTGCCCGCTCGCGTTCGTCGAGGAGAGCGGGCGCAACCGCACGCCGGACAAGCTGCCGGCCGCCGAGCAGCAGGTGCTGTTCGCGGCCTGCGACGAAGCGCTGCGCCGCATCGTCCGCGTGCTCGAGCCGCGCATCGTCGTGGGCGTCGGCGGCTTCGCCGAGCGGCGGGCGCGGACGGCGCTCGCGGGCTCGGGGATCACCATCGGCACGATCCTGCATCCGAGCCCCGCGAGCCCGCTCGCGAACCGCGGCTGGGCCGAAACGGTGGAGCGGCAGCTCGCCGCGCTCGGCGTGGACGTGACCGCCCGGCGGACGTCGGGCCGCGCTAGTCGACGAGGATGACGCCGCTCTCCTCGACGTAGCGGTCCCAGAGCTCGAGCATCGCGCGGAAGCGCTCCGGCTCCGCGTCGCTGAGATCGTGCTGCTCGCCGGGATCGCGCGCGAGGTCGAACAGCCGCCACCGCGCCGCCTCGCCTTCCCGCGGATCCCACACGATCTTCCAATCGCCCCGGCGCACCGCGCGGTGGCCGAAGAGCTCCCAGCCCACGTATTCGTGCTGGTCGTGCACGGCGCGGCGCTCGCCCGTGAGCAGCGGCAGGAGCGACCGGCCGCGCACGGGCGCCACCGGACGGCCGTGATAGGACTCGCCCGGGTGCTCGGTGCCCGCGAGCGCGAGGAACGTGGGCAGCACGTCCATCACCGTGGCGAACGCGTCGCTGCGCACGCCTTCCTGGATCGTGCCGGGAAAATGCGCGATGGCGGGCACGCGGATGCCGCCCTCGAACGCGGTCTGCTTCGCCCCCCGGAACGGCACGGTGCCGGCCCGCGCCCAGTTCGGGCCGTACATGACGTACGAGTCACCCGCACCCAGGTTCTCGTAGGAGTTGTCGCAGCAGGTCTCCACCCAGCGGCTGAGCGGCGGCATGAGGTCGCGGCGCAGCGCTTCGGGCCCGTTGTCCGACATGAAGAAGACGAAGGTGTTGTCGCGCTCGCCGATCGATTCGAGGTACTCGAGGAAGCGGCCGATGTACGCATCGAGGTCGCTGACCATCGCGGCGTAGATCTCCATCTTGCGCGCCTCGATGCGTCGCTCCTCGGGTGACAGGTCCTCCCAGCGCGGCTGCCCTTCGACCGGCGGCGTGCCCGAGAAATCCGCGGGTGCGAGGCCGAGCGCCTTCGCGCGCTCGAGGCGCCGCCGGTAGAGGGCCTCCCAGCCGTCGTCGTACCAGCCCGAGAACCGTGCGATCGACTCCGGCGGCGCCTGCAGCGGCCAGTGCGGCGCCGTGTACGCGAGATAGGCGAAGAACGGCCGGTCATCGCCGCGATCCGCCTCGAGGTACTCGATCATGCGCTCGGTGTAGACGCGCGTGCTGTAGAAGTCCTCGCCCACGGTGACGAGGTCGTCGCCGTCGCGGTACGGCGCGAGGCCGGGGCCGTTCCAGGAGAGCCCGCCCAGATGCGCGGCACCGTCGAGGGAAGCGAACGCGCGGTCGAAGCCGCGGGCCACGGGCCCCGTGTCGACCTCGTAACCCAGGTGCCACTTGCCCGTCATGTACGTGCGATAGCCCGCCTCGCGCAGCAGCTGCGCGAGGCTCGCCACGCGGAAGTTCAGCCGACCCTCGTAGCCCAGCCGCCCGCGCTGCGCGGGATTCGTGGGCACGCCCATGACGCCGAGGCCCGCGACGTGGTTGTCCGTGCCCGAGAAGAGCATCGAGCGCGTGGGCGAGCACGTCATGCTGGCGTAGAACTGCGTGAGCATGATGCCGCCGCGCGCGAGCGCGTCGATGTTGGGCGTGGGGATCTCGCCGCCGAACGCGCCGATGTCGGAGTAGCCGAGATCGTCGGCGACGATCAGCACGATGTTCGGACGCTCGCTCGCCCCGGCGCGGCGCGCCTCGCGGTCGATCTGCGCGGCGGCGGAGGTCACGGCGGCCACCGACGCCGCGCAGACGAGCAGCGCGGCGGCGAGCCGCCGCGAAACGACGCCGACGATCCCGACCGTCCGTGCGCCGCGCACGCGCCTAGAAGCTCACCCGCACGCCGGCCACCCAGCTGCGGCCGAGTACGTCGAAGAGGCCCGGATTGGTCTGCACGGCGTAGTTCAGGAACGCGTCGTAGTAGGGCGTGATGGGCGGGTCCTGATCGTTCAGGTTGTTCACGTTGGCGAAGAGCTCGAGCGTTGTGCCGCGGCTGAGCTCCCGAGTGTAGCTGAACCGCAAGTCGGTATAGAACGCCGACTCCACCCGGTTGCTCTCGATGCTCACGCCCTCCACGAGCGCGTTCTCCATGGTGCCGCTGCCGATGTAGCGCCCCTGGAGAAACACGGCGAACGGACCGTTCGTGTACGTGAGGCTGCCCGTGGCCTTGAAGTCCGGCAGCTGATAGGCGATGCCGGTGGACTGCTCGATGCCGGTCTGGCCGGCGCGATCGATCGTGCGGGTGCCGGCGAGCGTTTGCGAGTTCTCCTCGAGCCACGACGCGAACAACCGCACGCCGAGCGCCTGCGGCCCGTCGCCGAACCAGGAGACGTCGCGCGTATACGCGAGCTCCAGGTCGCGCCCCACCACCTTGGCGCGGTCGATGTTGATGAAGATGTCGCCCACGAGCAGCAGGCGGTCGGTCTCCGGGCTCCTCGTGACCAGGGCGCAGAGGTCCTGCGCGCCCTCCTCGCAGCGGTCCACCACGGCCTGCGTGCCGAGCTGGCCGATGGCGCCGTCGATCTCCACCTGATACCAGTCGAGCGCGAGCGACAGGCCTTCCACGCGCGTGGGCTGATAGACGAAACCCGCGGTGAGCGTGTCCGCCTCTTCAGGCCGCACGGCGGGGTTGCCGCCCGAGAACCGCGTGACGTTGTAAGTCTCGTCGTAGCGCGGGTCGACGATGGTGGCGATGCCGCCGGTCTTGTCGAAGCGCTCGGACAGGTTCGCGGCGCGCACGTCGCGCGACTTCGTGGCGCGGAAGCGGAACGGCTCGACGATCTGCATGTCCACGCCCGCCTTCCAGGCCCAGACGTCGCCGCTGCCGGAGTAGTCCGCCCAGCGGGCGGCGAGGCCGAGCGTCATGAGCTCCATGGCGGGCCGATCGGCCACCACCGGGATGAACGTCTCGGCGAAGGCCTCGGTCACGTCGCTCTTGCCCTTGATGTTCGACACCTTCGAATACTGCACGCCTACCGTGTTCAGGCAGTCAGGCTGGCTCACGCCGCGAAGCCCGATCTCGATGGCGAGCGGGTCCGTGTTGCAGAGCACGGGATGGCCGTTGGTGTGATCGGACGAGCGGTTGGTCGAGTCGCGCACGATTTGCAGGATCTCCTCCTCGCGGTAGGCGACACCGAGCGCGAGCGAGATCGGGCCCGCCCAGCCTTCCGCGACCTGGCCGTTCGCGGACACCTCCAGCAGCTGCTGGTCCATCTCGGTGATGTTCACCTTCGCTTCGCCGGCCACGTACGAGTCCGTCATGCCGAGCTCGAAGCCGCTGTCCGCGAAGTACAGCGGCGTGGTGATGAGCTCGCCGGGATCGTTGCCCACCACCCAGTCGATGGCCTCCGACGACGCGTTGCCGCGGCCGAAGAGATTCAGCGGCCGGCAACCGGCGAAGTAGTCGGAGAAGAGCGTGGTGCGGCAGACGATGTTGCCGTCGCCGTCCCGCACGGCGTCCACGGCCGCGTGAATGCGATCGACGCGCATGCCCTTCTGATACCACTTGCGGTCGTTCTCGCCGCGCTGGTAATAGCCGTCCACTGTCCAGCCGTCGAAGGCGCCGCCCTGGATGTCGAAGCGGAAGCCGCCCGTGAAGGACAGCATGTCGCTGTCGTCCCAGAGGCGAATGTCGGCCCCGATGTCCTCCTTGCTGCCCATGCGGCGGAAGGTGAACGACGGGATGCCTTCCGCGATCATGGCTTGGCGGATCTCCTCCGGCAGGAACGCGTTGTCCTGGAAGATGGTGATGGCGGTCGGCGTTCCCGCGAGCGATCCGCGCGGCGCGTTGAAGCGTTCGGTGCGGTTCGAGCCGCGGATCACCTGGCCGTAGACGGTGAGGTTGTCGGAGAGGTCGTAGTCGAAGTAGACGAACAGATTGTCGCGCTTCACCTCCGGCCAGATCGTCGCCACCTCGGCGCCGAGGTCGTCGCCGCTGCCGCCGTTGGTGATCGACTGGCGCGAAGGCGGCGCGCCGAGCGGGTGACCCGACGTGAGGTCGCTCGACTCGAACGGTGCGTACGAGCCGTCCGGGCGGAACGCGAGGCCGTGGATCGACGTGCCCGGCGCGATGATGAGGCCGTCGAACGTGGCATTGCGCGACACGACGTTCGGCCGGATGAGCAGCATGCCGCCCGGCCCCGGAATCGTTCCCCAGCCCTGATACCAGTCGCGGCCGGAGTAGTCGTGCACGCCGTCCTGGTCGAACAACTCGCCCGACACGAGCAGATGCGCCCGCTCTCCGATGTCGGTGCCGAACGAGACCGAGACCTCGTAGTTGTTCGCGTCGCCCCTCGACGTGGCGCCGCCCTGCACGTGCGTCTCGAAGCCCTCGAAGTCCGTGTCGAGGATGAAGTTGGCCACGCCGGCGACGGCGTCGGTTCCGTACGCCGCCGACGCGCCGCCCGTCACGGTCTCCACGCGCTCGATCATCGCTTCCGGGAAGACGTTGATGTCCACGCCGCCGAACGCCGTGGAGGAGATCATGCGCCGGCCGTCGAGCAGCGTGAGCGTGCGGTTGATGCCGAGCCCGCGCAGGTTCAGGTTGCCGTAGCCGCCCCGGAGGAACCAGCTGTCGTTCGAGTTCGGCGTCTCGTTGCCGAAGAACTGCGGCAGGTGGCTCAGGCCGTCCACGAGCGTGCCGGGGGCCATCGACTCGAGCGTTGCGGCGTCCACCATCGTGACGGGGACCGGCGTCTGCATGCCGCTCTGCTGGATGCGCGTGCCGGTCACGAGCACTTGCTCGACGGGCTGGTCCTGCGCAAAGACGGCCGTCGATCCCGCGAAGAGCAACGCGGCGATCGCGTGCGCGAGCGGGTCCTTCCTGAACGCCGGCGCGCGCGAAGCGTGCGACGGCCGCGTGCAGCGGTTCATGGCAAACCCCCTTTCGAGTGTTATCGGTATCGTCGTTTCTCCCCCGGTCGTCGCTTCTCCGCCACGGCAGGCCGGGCGCCCGGCGCAGGGGCCCGTGCTTGCTGGCGATGAGGCGGCGAGCGTCGTTGCAAATAACAGAATAGGGATTCTCAATTACGGACGCAAGCTCGAGGGCGGCGCCCGGCGCGAAGGCGGAACGCACGGATATCCATCGTTCGATATACAATCGCTCGGTTCCTTCCGGCTGCAACCGACCGGCAGGAGTGCGCCGCGGCGCCTCGGCCCCGGAAGCGCCGCTTCCGGCCGACGGGCCGCTCGGCAGTGGGGGCACACGAGGTTTTTCGCCGATGGACTACGCGAGCGCGGCCACGGTCGCGAGGGAGAGAATCAAGCAGGAGCGCGGTCGCAAGACCTACGACGCGCTGATCTCCACCGCTTTCAAGCTCCTCGCGGACCGTGAGTTCGACTCCATCACCGTGGCCGAGCTCTCGCAGGCCGCCGGCTACTCCGTGGGCGCCTTCTACGCACGCTTCAAGAGCAAGGACGAGCTCTTCGACGCGCTGATCGCCCATCACATGGCGGAGCGCACCCGCCGCCGCGAGAAGCTGTTCGCGACGCTGCCGGAAGAGGTGTGGATCCGCGAGATCATCGCGGACATCGTGAACTACTACTGGAAGCGCCGCCGCTTCTGGCGGGCGGCGCTCATCCGCAGCATCCACGATCCCGACTTCTGGCAGCCGCTGCGCGAGCACAGCCACGAGCTCGCGAGCTCGTTCATCCAGCGCATCAGCCGCGAGGCGGGCCGGCCGCTCACGGACGAGGAGCAGATGAACGTGCGGTTCGCCATCCAGATCACGCTCGGCACCATCAACAACACGATCATCAACCGGCCCGGCCCGATCTTCATGGGGCAGTCGAGCTTCGTGGAGCAGCTCGCGCGCGCGTTCCGGCTCGTGGCGGGCTACGACGACATCGTGAGGCGCAAGCGCAAGAAGACGAAGCGTCGAGGAACCGCGACGTCCCGGTAGGCGCAAGCGAAGCCTGTCGGAGCGGCTTTCCAGCCGCGATTCACGCCGCGAAACCGAAGAATCGCGCCTGGAAAGGCGCTCTCACCCGGCAAACGAAGCCGTGGGAGCTGCTTGCCAGCCGCGATCTTCGCGCCGCGACGCTCAGGCGAACATCCGCCATTCCGGCATGTACGCGAGCCCCAGGTTCACGATGCGCGTGATCAGCGCCGGATAGTCGATACCCACGGCTTCCGCCGAGGCCGCGAGATCCTCGCCGCGCGCGAGCTCGGGGTTCGCGTTCGCCTCGATGACGAACACCGCGCCGTCCGCACGCATGCGGAAATCCATGCGCGCGAAGCCGCTCATGTGCAGTGCCCGATAGACGCGCTTCGCGAGGCGCCCGAGGCGGGCCTGCTCCTCCGGCGACAGGTCTTTCGCGGGGCCGGTGGAGATGCCGTGCTTCGCCTGATACTTCTTGTCCCACTTCACCTTGCGCGTGGCGATGCCCGCCTGGACCTCGGGCAACGTGCCGAAGTCCATCTCCCACACCGGCAGTGCCGTGAGGCGCGTGTTGCCGAGCACGCCGATGTAGAGCTCGCGCCCCTCCACGTACTCCTCGGCGATGGCGTCCGTCTCGAGCTGCTCGTGGATGAACTGCACGCGCTCCTTGAGACCTCGCATGTCGCTCACGATCGACGCCTGCGAGATGCCGAGTGAAGCCTCCTCCGTGGCCGACTTCACGATCAGCGGGAACGTCACGCGCCGCGGCTCGGTGAAGCGCGTGCCGTAAGGGAACAGGCGGAACGCGGGCGTGGCGATGCGGTGCCAGGCGAGCATCTGCTTCGTGAGCACCTTGTCGCGCGACATCATCATGCCGCGCGGGTTGCAGCCCGTGTATGGCTGGCGCATGAGCTCGAGATGCGCCACCACGTAGTAGTCGTACGAGGCGATGCCGGAGAATTCGTTCAGCAGGTTGAACACCACGTGCGGCTTCCACTCGGCGATCGTCTCGCCGAGCTCCGTGAGCCGGTCGCGGATGCCCAGCACGCGCACCTCGTGGCCGAGCGCGCGCAGCGTCTCGAGCACGTCGCGCTCGGTGCGGATGCGCTCGAGCTCCGCTTCGTCCAGGCCGGACAAATCGTCCGGCGGCACGAGGTCCTCGTGCACCATGAGCAGGATCCGGTAGCGCTTCATCTCAAGCAGTACTCCCGATCGCGCCGGAGGATGTCGCGGAGCACGCGCTCGCAAAGCCTGAGCACGGTGCCGAAGCTGTCCTCGGGAGCTTTGCGCAGCACGAGGCCGAGCTGCCGTGCGCGGTGTCTCACCGCGTCGATCGCGTGCTCCGCCACGTAGGTGCGCAGGTGCGACGCGTTGCCGAGCGCCCGGCGGAGCCGCGGCTCCTGTTCCCGGATGTAACGGTGGGCGGGCACACCCGACCCGCCGCCCCGGCGCGCGAAGGCGCGCAGGAGCCAGTCGTCGTAGCGCGGGTCCTCGTGCCCGTAGCGATTCCATTTGCGCCGGTAGTACTCGCCGAGCGAGCGACCGTCGCAGCCGAGCGGAGCCACCTGCGAGCGGTCGCGGTTCGGCGGGGGCCGGCCCCCGATCTCCGCCATGAGCCGATCCACGTACTCGAGCTTCTCGAGGGCCGGCCACCCCGCGTACTGCGCGCGCCAGCGGTTCCGCGGGGGGAGCCACACGGCGAACGTCTCGGCGAAGTCCTCCGTCGGATGGCTCTGGGCGTACCAGTTCGGCAGGTGCAGCACGTAGCGCCGGCTGCTCGGCCGGGCCACGTAGCCGCTCCCGTAAGGCGCCGACGCCCGCCCGAACACGCGCCGCCAGTCGGCCCGGCGGCGCAGCCCGTAGGCGCTGTCGAGCGCGTGGCCCACCTCGTGCCGCAGGAGCTGGAGCCGCCACCGCCGGGCGCCGCCCTCGGCCTCGCCGATCATCCGCTCCTCGAGCCGCTGCAGCCGCGGATGAGCGAGGAAGAAAGGCACCGCGAACCCCGGCACGCCGTCGGGCGAGAACCAGGACTCCGACAGCCACACGTGCGGCCGGAAACGGATCCCGCGGCGCTCGAGCTCCCCGTACACGCGCTCGATGTCGCGCCAGACGGGCGCGTCCTCGATGCGCAAGCGCAGGTCGCGGAAGCGCAGCTGCAGGAGCCCCTCGTCGTCGAGCTCCGTCCACGCGAGGGGCGAACGGGCGGCCCGGGCGTCCGCCCGGCGCTGAATGAGAGCCATGTGGCGGCGATGGTATCGCGCCCCGGGGCCGCGCGGTGAACCTTCGGCCGGCGGCGGGGTACCGAACCTTTGTCGCCCTCCGCCGGGAACCTTTTCGCCGCCGCCTGCATCTCCTGGCCGTGAACCGAGAACACCACAGCGGGCCCGAAGCGGGCGCAGCGCCCTCGGCGACCCGCGTGCCGCCGTTCCCACCGCTGTCCGACGCGGAGCTGGTCGCGCGCATCCTCGCGGGCGACACCGCCTTGTTCGAGCTCGTGATGCGCCGCTACAACCGCCTGCTGTTCCGGCTCACGCGCGCGATCCTGCCCGACGACGACGAAGCCCGCGACGCCGTCCAGGCGGCCTACATCCGGGCCTACTACCACCTGGACCAGTTCCGGGGGCCGGCCGGCCTCCAGTCCTGGCTCGCCCGCATCGCCATCAACGAGGCGGCCGGCCGGCGGCGCCGGGCGCCCGCCTTCGTCCCGCACGCCGAGGGCTTCGTGGACCCGCCCGCGCTCGAGAGCGACGAGCCGGAGCGGCACACCATGCGCGTCGAGCTCATGAACCGCGTGCAGCACGCCATCGACGCGCTGCCGGACGAGTTTCGCGCGGTCTTCATGCTGCGCGGCGTGGAGCAGCTCTCCGTGGCGGAGACGGCCGCCGCGCTGGACATCAAGGAGGCCACGGTCAAGACGCGATTCCACCGCGCCCGCGCGTTGCTGCGGGCCTCGCTCGGCCGCTGGCCGGACGATGCCGCGCGCGATGCGTTCGGCTTCGAAGGCACCCGCTGCGACGCCATCGTCGTGGCGGTGCTCACGGCCCTCGCAGGGCCACCACACTGAACAGGGAGGCATCATGTCGCGCATGACTCGTCACTGGCCGCTCGCCGTGGCGCTCTGCCTCGTCGGGTCCGCCGACGCAGGCCGCCCCGACGACGCGCCGCCCACCGTCTGGCAGAACGCGGCGGCCCTCGCGAACCGCGGACAGGGCATCTTCAGGCACGACACCTTCGGCGACGAGGAGTTCTGGGGGGGACAACTCGGCCTGCATCGGGCCATCGCGGGCGCGGCGAACGGCGGGACGGGCGAGGGCCTCTCCCCGCGCGCCGCGCTCGAGCTCGGCCTCAAGGTGGACGTGAACGCGCTGCCGTCCTCGCTCACGCGCGCCCTGCGGCGCGGCGAGGTCGACCTCGACGACCCCGCCACCACGCTCGCGCTGCTCCAGCTCGACGCCGTGGTCGGGGTGAAGGGGTTCTTCGACGAGTCCGGGTCGATCACGTCGGTGGGCATCACCTGCGCGCTGTGCCACAGCACCGTGAACGACTCGTTCGCGCCGGGCATCGGGCGGCGGCTCGACGGCTGGGCGAACCGCGACCTGAACGTGGGCGCGATCATCAACGCCGCGCCCACCGTGGCGCCGTTCGCGGAGCTGCTGGGCGTGGACGAGGCGACGGTGCGCGAGGTGCTCGCGAGCTGGGGGCCCGGCCGGTTCGACGCGGCGCTGATCCTCGACGGCAAGGCGTTCCGCCCGGACGGCAAGACGGCGGCCACGCTGATCCCGCCGGCCTACGGCCTCGCCGGCGTGAACCTGCACACCTTCACGGGGTGGGGCTCGGTGCCCTACTGGAACGCGTTCGTGGCCGTGCTCGAGATGCACGGCCAGGGCACCTTCTACGACCCGCGTCTCGACGATGCCTCCCGCTTCCCGGTGGCGGCCGCCAACGACTTGGGCGACGTCCGCCACGATCCGGACCTCGTCACTCCGAAGCTCGCGGCGCTGCACTTCTACCAGCTCTCGCTGCGGGCGCCCGAGCCGCCGAAAGGCAGCTACGATCCCCGGGCGGCGAAGCGCGGCAAGGCGCTGTTCGCGGCCGAAGGCAAGGCGCGCTGCGCGCGCTGCCACGTGCCGCCGCTCTTCACGGAGCCCGGCTGGAACCTGCACACGCCGGAGGAGATCGGCATCGACGCGTTCCAGGCGGAGCGCAGCCCCGACGGGCGCTACCGCACGACGCCCTTGAAGGGCCTCTGGGCGCATGCCAAGGGCGGCTTCTATCACGACGGCCGCTTCGAGACGCTGACCGACGTCGTCCGCCACTACGACGAGCTCCAGGGGCTCGGGCTCACGGAGCAGGAGACGCGCGACCTCGTCGAGTACCTGAAGTCGCTCTGAGCGTATCCGGGCCGGAGCGCCTTGCCGGGGGCGGCGCGAGCTTCGCTTTGCGGCTCTGACCCATACCCTTGAGTTGCGGAGCCGCCTAGGCTAGCGTTGCGCGTCCAAACTGGACCCGGCCCCGCCCGCGGGCCCCCGCGTTTCCGACGCGCACGGAGAGAAGCATGTCGTCACCGTCCCCCGCCCCCGCTCACGGGGCCTCGAGCCGCGCCCCCGTCGTCGCCGTCGTGGGCGCCACCGGCGCCGTCGGCGTCGAGATCGTCCGCTGCCTCGAGCAGCGTCGCTTCCCGGTCGCCGAGCTCAAGCTCTTCGCGTCCGCCCGCTCGGCGGGCAAGACGCTCACGTACGCGGGCAAGCCGGTGACGGTGCAGGAGCTCACCGAGCAGAGCTTCCGCGGCGTGGACATCGCGCTGTTCTCGGCGGGGAGCTCGATTTCCAAGCGCTTCGCGCCGATCGCGGTGCGCGAGGGAGCCGTCGTCATCGACAACTCCTCCGCCTTCCGCATGGACGCGGACGTGCCCCTCGTCGTCCCCGAGATCAACGCCGGCGAGATCGGCCGGCATAGCGGCATCATCGCGAACCCGAACTGCGCGGCGATCATCTCCATCACGCCGTTGTGGCCGATCCATCGCGTCAACCCGATCCGCCGCATGGTGATCTCCACCTACCAGGCGGCGTCCGGGGCGGGCGCGGCCGCCATGGCCGAGCTCGAGGAGGCCACGCGCGCGGCGCTCGAGGGACGCGAGTACCAGCAGCGCGTGCTGCCGCACCCGTACGCCTTCAACGTGTTCAGCCACAACACGAAGGTCGATCCGGCGACGGGCTACAACGAGGAGGAGACGAAGGTCATGCAGGAGACGCGCAAGATCTTCGGCGAGCCGAATCTGCGCGTCACCGCCACCTGCATCCGCGTGCCGGTGCTGCGCGCGCACTGCGTGTCCGTGAACTTCGAGTGCGAGCGCCCGATCACGCCCGACGAGGTGCGGCGGATCCTGGCGGAGGCGCCCGGCGTCAAGATCGTCGACGACGTCGAGCGCAACTACTTCCCGATGCCGAAGGACGCCTCCGGCCGCGACGAGATCCTCGTGGGCCGCATCCGCGCGGATGCGAGCGACCCCTCGGGCCGCTCGATCGCGCTGTTCTCGGCCGGCGACCAGCTCCTCAAGGGCGCCGCCCTCAACGCCGTCCAGATCGCCGAGCACGTCCTCGCCCAAGGCCAGACGCAGCGCGCCCAGACCGCGGGATAGCACGCACGCTCTCGCGACGCGGCGGCTGGACGCGCGCGCCTGCGACCAGGCTCAGGACGGGTCGCGGGGGGCTTCGGGCTGCACGCGGCCGGCGCCGTTGCGGGCGCGCACGAGCTCGACGGCGATGGGCACCACGGACAGCACGACGATCGCGATGACGACGAGCGAGAAGTTCTCCTGCACGATCGGCTGCGCGCCGAAGAAGTAGCCGAGCAGCGAGAACGCGCTGACCCACACGGCCCCGCCGAGCACGTTGTACGTCAGGAACCGCGCGTAGCGCATGCGGCCGATGCCCGCCACGAACGGCGCGAACGTGCGCACGATCGGCACGAAGCGCGCGAGCACGATCGTCTTGCCGCCGTGCCGTTCGTAGAACGCCTGCGTGCGCAGCAAATGCTCCTGCTTGAAGAACCGGCTCCCCTCCGTGAAGACGCGCGGGCCTACCTTGCGCCCGATGGCGTAGTTCAGGCTGTCGCCGAGGATGGCGGCCGCCGTGAGCAACACCACGAGCTGGCCGACGTCGAGCACGCCCGCGGCGGCGAGCACGCCCGCCGCGAACAGCAGCGAATCGCCCGGCAGGAACGGCGTGACCACCACGCCCGTCTCGAGGAACACGATCGTGAACAGGATGGCGTACACCCACGCGCCATAGGCCATGGCGAGCTCCGCCAGGTGCTCGTCGGTGTGCAGGAAGAGGTCCACGAACCAGGCCAGCGCGTCCATCTCTTTTCCTTCAGGCCGAACGAAGGCGACGGGCGCTCGAGGCCCGGTGGAAGAAAGGCATGCGGCTCACCGGGCCGCGGTGGGCGGAGCGTTGTCCGCGTGCTGCTCCCCCGCGGTCTGGCCGCTGTCGGTCCGCGTCGACGCCTCCGGAAGGCGGGGCGCCTGTGCCTCGGCGTTCTTGCCGTCCATCGCCTGGCGGAAGTTGCGGATCGCGCCGCCCAGGTCGGCGCCGAGCGTCTTCAGCCGGCTCGTGCCGAAAATGAGCACCACGATCAGCAGGATGATCAGCAGCTCCCACGTGCTCACGCCGCTCAGGCCCATGGTTCGTCCCTGTAGAATCCAGCCAATCTCGACGGAAAGCTTGCGCCGGAAAAGCGCCGGAGTCCATCCGTTTCGGCCCAATACGGCCGCTGGGGCGCGCCCGGCCTTGATTTTCGGTGGCGCCTGTCGTCAGGCTTAGGCCGGGCAACCAAGGGGGTAGCGATGGCGGATCGGTCTTTCGCGCCGGCGGAAGCCGCGTGCGAGGGGGGCGGCACGGCCCGCGGCGGACAATGCCGCGGGCGCGCGAGCGGAGGCCCGCGAGCGTGATCGCCCCCCGCCCCATCGGCCGCGGCCCGCGCGACGACCGCGGGCCCACGCCCGCCGAGCCGTGCGCCGTGCGCAGTGGCCCTCTCCCCGCCCGCCGCAGAAGAACCACAGAAGGATGATCGGATGACAGCACCCACCCGCGTCGACGTCGGCGCCATCATCGACAACAGCAGGCTCGGGGCCTTTCAGATCGGCATCTTCGTGCTCTGCTTCCTGTGCCTCGCCATGGACGGGTTCGACGTGCAGTCGCTCGGCTATGTGGCGCCGGCACTGTCCGAGGAGCTCGGCATCTCCCGCGTCCAGCTCGGCCCCGTGCTCTCCGCGGCGCCATTCGGCGTGCTCTTCGGGTCGATCCTGTGCAGCATGCTCGCGGACAAGATCGGCCGCCGGCCGGTGCTGATCGGCTCCACGGTGTTCTTCGCCGTGCTCACGTACCTCACGGCCCGCGCCGAGTCGCTGAACGAGCTCTTGATCATCCGCGTGATCGCCGGGCTCGGCATGGGCGCCATCATGCCGAACGCGGTGGCGCTCTGCGGCGAGTACAGCCCGAAGAACATCCGCGTGACGATCATGATGATCGTCGGCAACGGCTTCACGGCGGGCGCCGCGCTCGGCGGCTTCGTGGCCGCGTGGCTGTTGCCGCTGTTCGGCTGGCGCTCGGTGTTCTACTTCGGCGCGGTGGTGCCGATGGTCATCGCCGTGGTCATGCTCTTCATGCTGCCCGAGTCGCTCCAGTTCCTGGCGGTGCAGAAGAAGAAGGCTCAGGCGCTCGCGAAGTGGCTGCGCAAAGTTGCCCCCGCGGCGCCGGTCGGGCCCGACGTGGAGTACGTGGTGGCCTCCGAGGGCCGCAGCCGCGGCGTGCCGTTCGTCGCGTTGTTCCACGACGGGCGCGCGCTCGGAACGACGCTGCTCTGGATCGTGAACTTCATGAACCTGCTGAACATCTACTTCCTGCAGGGGTGGCTCACGACGGTGATCACGGACTCGGGCGTCGAAGAGTCCACCGCCGCCATGATCGCCGCCATGGTGCAAGTGGGCGGCACGGTGGGCGCGTTCACGCTCGGCTGGTTCGTGCACAAGCTCGGCTTCGTGCGCGTGCTCGGCACCTGCGGCCTGCTCGCCTGCGTGAACATCGCGCTGATCGGCCAGCCCTGGATGACCGTCGCGGCGCTGTTCGTGGTGGTGTTCATCGCGGGCCTGTGCGTGATCGGCGGTCAGGCCGCCATCAACGCCCTCGCGGCCACGTACTATCCGACGGACCTCCGCTCCACCGGCGTGGGCGCGGGCCTCGGCGTCGGGCGGCTGGGCGCCATCGTGGGCCCGAGCCTCGCGAGCGCGTTCATCGCCCAGGGCTGGACGGCGGCGGACCTCTTCTACGCGGCCGCCGTGCCCCCGCTCGTGCTCGCCACGGCCATGTTCGTGTGGAACCGCATGGTCAGGCCGGAGGGGGCCGGGGCCAAGGTGGAGGCCGTGGCGCACTGAGCCGGTCGCTGGAAAGCACCCGTCGCCAGCGGCTAACCTGACTCGGCGCGGACCGCGGCTCACGAGCCGCGTCGGCGCCGCGCGGGACCAAGCTGATCGGAGGGCGGAGGCGAGGCCGCATGCATCGTGCGTGAGAACCGTGCCGCCGCGCCGGCGCCCGTGCCCTGCTTCGAAACCTCCGGGCTCACGAAGGTCTACGGCTCGGGCCCCACCGCCGTGCACGCCCTGCGCGGGGTAGACCTCGTGCTGCCCGAGCGCGAGCTCGTGGTGCTGCTCGGCGCGTCCGGCAGCGGCAAGTCCACGCTGCTCAACATCCTCGGAGGCCTCGACCGCGCCACCTCCGGCCGGCTCTTCTTCCGCGGGCAGGAGCTCACGTACGCGACGCCGAGCGAGCTCACGGAGTACCGCCGCCGCCACGTCGGCTTCGTGTTCCAGTTCTACAACCTGATGGCGAGCCTCACCGCGCGCGAGAACGTGGCGCTCGTCACGGAGATCGCCGAGCAACCGCTCTCGCCCGAGGAGGCGCTCGCCATGGTGGGCCTCGAGCACCGCCTCGATCACTTCCCGTCGCAGCTCTCGGGCGGCGAGCAGCAGCGGGTGGCCATCGCCCGCGCCATCGCCAAGCGCCCGTCGGTGCTCCTATGCGACGAGCCCACCGGCGCGCTCGACAGCGCCACGGGCATCCGCGTGCTCGAGGCGATCAAGAACGTGAACGAGACGATGGGCGCGACCACGCTCGTGATCACCCACAACGCCACCGTCGCGGACATGGCGGACCGCGTGATCGTCTTCTCCGACGGCCGCGTGCGCGAAGAGCACGTGAACGAGGCGCGCAAGGACCCGAAGGAGCTCTCCTGGTGAGGCTGCCCTTGCCCACGCTGATCTCGGCGCTCGACCGGAAGCTCCTGCGCGACCTCTGGGGCATGAAGGGCCAGGCGCTCGCCATCGCGTTCGTGATCGCCGGCGGCGTGGCCTCGGCCGTGGTGGCGCAAGGCATGCTGCAGTCGCTCGCGGAGACCCGCCGCGCGTACTACGAGCGCTATCGCTTCGCGCACGTGTGGGCCCCCGTGGTGCGGGCGCCGAACTCGTTGCTCGAGGACATCCGCGCCATCCCGGGCGTGCAGGCGGCGGAGACGCGGATTCGCGCACCCGCCCTCTTCGACATGCCCGGCATGGAGGAGCCGGCCACCGGCGAGATCTTCTCGCTGCCCGACTTCGGCGAGCCCGCGGTGAACGAGATCCACCTCGTGCGCGGGCGCCGGCCGCAGCCGGGGCGGCGCGACGAGGCCGTCGTGCTCGAGAGCTTCGCGAACGCGCACGACCTCGACATCGGCGACATCGTGCCGGCCACGATCCACGGCGGGCGCGAGAACCTAACGGTGGTCGGCGTGGCGCTCTCGCCGGAGCACGTCTACGCGATCGCGCCGGGTCAGCTCGTGCCGGACGACCGCCTCTACGGCGTGCTGTGGATGGGGCGGGACGCGCTCGCGCAGATCGCGGATCAGGACGGCGCCTTCAACGAGGCCGTGGTGCGCCTCGCCTACGGCGCGAGCGAGACGGCCGTCATCGACGCGCTCGACGCGCTGCTCGACCGTTACGGCACGCCGGGCGCCTACGGCCGCGACGAGCACATCTCGGACCGCTTCGTCTCGAGCGAGCTCGAGCAGCTCGGCACGATGGGTAACGTGCTGCCGCCGATCTTCCTGCTCGTGGCCGCCTTCCTCGTGAACGTGGTGATCTCGCGGCTCATCGCCACGGAGCGCTCCGAGATCGGGCTCATGAAGGCGTTCGGCTACACCGACCGCGACGTGGTCGTGCATTACCTCAAGCTCGTCAGCGTGATGGGCGCGCTCGGCTGCGTCATCGGTGTGGGCGCCGGCATCTGGCTCGGCCGCTCGATGGCGTCGCTCTACACCGAGTACTACCGCTTTCCGTTCCTGGTGTTCCAGGCCGATTCGCGGGTCTACGTCGTGGTGGCCGCGATCACGGCCCTGGCTGTGGGCGGCGGCGCTGCGTTCGCCGTGCGGCGGGCGGCCCGGCTCGAGCCCGCCACGGCCATGACGCCCGCCCCGCCGCCGGACTATTCCAAGGCCATCGGCACGCGCATCACCAACCTGCGGGTGCTCGACCAGCAGACGCGCATGATCCTGCGGCAGATCGTGCGGTTCCCCGCCCGCGCCGCCTTCACGACCGTGGGGGTGGCGGTCTCCGGCGGCCTGCTCATCGGCACGATGTTCTTCCTGGACGCCGTGGAGGAGATGATCGACGTGTACTTCGACGTGGCCAACCGCCACGACGTGCAGGTGACGTTCGTCGAGCCCCGCTCCCGGTCCGCCTACTTCGAGCTGCTGCGCGCGCCGGGCGTGCTCGACGGCGAGCCATACCGCACGGTCGCCGCGCGCCTGCGGCACGGCCACCTCGAGGAGCGAGTGGGGCTCACGGGCTTGCCGCTCGACGCCCGGCTGTCCCGGATGATCGACACGGCGGAGCGGCCCATCGTGCCCCCGCCCGGCGGGCTCGTGCTCTCGCGCGACCTCGCGGACAAGCTGCGCGTCGAGCCCGGCGACGTGCTGCGGGTGGAGGTCACGGAGGGACGCCGGCCCGTCCTCGACGTGCCCGTCGCCGCCGTCACCACCACGTACCTGGGCTCCGGCGCGCACATCCGCATCGAGGAGCTGAACCGGCTGCTGCGCGAGGGGCCGGTCGTGTCGGGGGCGTTCCTCACCGTGGACGACGCGGCCGCCGTGGCGCTCTACCGCGAGCTCAAGGCCGCGCCGGCCGTGGCGAGCGTGGCGCTGCAGACGCTCGCGCGGCGCAACTTCACGGCCACGATGGATCGCAACCTCGGCACGTCGATCTTCATCTACACGGCTTTCGCGGCGCTGATCGCGATCGGTGTGGTCTACAACAGCGTGCAGATCTCGTTCGCGGAGCGCGCCCGCGAGCTCGCCTCGCTGCGGGTGCTCGGCTTCACGCGCGCAGAAGTATCCTACATCCTGCTCGGGGAGATCGCGTTCCTCACGCTGCTCGCGCTGCCGCTCGGCGCGGCGCTCGGCAGCGGCCTGGCGTGGAGCCTGGCCCAGGCGATGAGCTCCGATCTCTTCCGCATACCGTTCGTGATCGAGCCCGCCACTTACGGCTACGCGGGCGTCGTGGTGATCGTGGTCACGGCCGCCTCCGGCCTCATCGTTCGCCGCAAGCTCGATCGGATGGATCTCGTAGCCGTGCTGAAGAGCCGGGAATGATGAAGCTCAAGTTCCGTACCGTGTTCTGGACGGCCGCGACCGTCGTCCTGGCCGTGCTCCTGGCGCTCGCGTTCCGTCCGCAGGCGGTCGCCGTGGACCTCGCGGAGGTATCCCGCGGGCCGATGCGCGTGACCGTGCGGGACGAGGGCCGCACGCGCGTGCGCAACGAGTACGTCGTCTCCGCGCCGGTGGGCGGGCTGCTGCTGCGCGTGGAGTACAAGGCCGGGGCGCACGTGCACGCGGGCCAGCCGGTTGCGCGCATCCTGCCCGGCACGCCACCGTTCCTCGACGCGCGCGAGCAGGCCGACGCGCGCGCCGCGGTCGCGGCGGCCGAGGCGGCGGTGGCGGCGGCGCGCGCCGAGCTCGAGCAGGCGGAAGCGCAGGCCGCCTATGCGCGCAGCGAGGCCGAGCGCGTGACCGCCGTGCACGAGCGGGGGCTCACGTCGGCCGAAGAGCTGGACCGGGCGCGCATGCAGCTGCGCGTGGCCGAAGGCGCGTTGCGCACGGCGAGCGAGGCCGTGCGGCTGCGCGAGGCGGAGCTCGACCGCGCGCGCATTCGCCTGCTGCAGCCCGACAAGGCGGACGCCGACGCCGAGCCCGTGGAAGTGCTGGCGCCCGTGTCGGGCCGGGTGCTGCGCGTCACGCAGGAGAGCGAAACCGTCGTCGCGCCGGGCGCGGAGCTCATGCTGCTCGGAGACCCGAGCGACCTCGAGGTCGTAGTGGAGATGCTGTCCACGGACGCCGTGCAGGTGAAGCCCGGCGCCGAGGCCATCATCGAGAACTGGAGCGGCGGCACCGCCGAGCCGCTGCGCGGGCGCGTGCGGCTCGTGGAACCGTACGGCTTCCTCAAAATTTCCGCGCTCGGCGTCGAGGAGCAACGCGTGAACGTCATCGTGGACTTCACGGGGCCGCGCGAGGAGTGGGCGTCGCTCGGTCACGGCTTCCGCGTCGAGGCCGCCATCGTCACGTGGCAGGCCGACGACGTGGTCCAGGCGCCCGTGGCTGCGCTCTTCCGCAACGCCGGCCGCTGGGCCGTGTTCCGCGTGGAGAACGGCCGCGCGCGCCTCACGCCGGTCGAGATCGGGCAGGACAACGGCCGCACGGCCGAGATCCTGTCCGGCCTCGAGGCAGGCCAGCAGGTGGTGCTCTACCCGGGCGAGGAGCTCGCCGACGGCGTCCGCGTGACGCCCCGGAGCAACTCCGGCTGAGCGGCGCCGGGCCGCGTCCCGAGAGGGGCGTGGCATATGACTTGCAGCCCAGGGCGGCATGAGGGTGCCGCCGCTCGGCCGCAAGGTTCGCGTGGCCCTGCAGCTCTGTGTGAGCTTCGGGCTGCTCGCCGTGCTGCTCGGGCGTCTCGACTGGGAGCGCAGCGCGGCGCTCGTGCGCGATGCCGCGCCCGCAGGCCTCGCGTTGCTGCTCGCGGTGTATGCGGCCGACCGCGTCCTGATGGCTTTCAAGTGGGAGCAGCTGCTGCGCGTGCTCGGCGGCGGGCTCGGCATCGCGGGCGCCGTGCGCGTCTACTACGAAAGCAGCTTCGTCGGGTTCGCGCTGCCGCTCGGGGGGCTCGGTCCCGACATCGTGCGGTTCGTGCGGCTGCGCGCGTGCGGCATCGCGCCGCATCTGACGCTGTCCTCCATGGTGATGGAGCGCGCCATCGGCCTGCTCGCGTCGCTCGTGTTCGTCGCGCTCGCCCTCGCCGCCCTCTACGTGCTCGCGCCGCAGGAGGCTTTGCGCCGGTTCGCGCTCGTCGCCGGCGTCGGCGCGCTGGCCGCGGCGGCGGCCGGGGCGGCCCCGCTGTTCCACCGCGGCCCGCGCCGCGCGGCCGCGCGGCTCGTCGGCATGGCCGCGCTCGAGCGGCGTCCCCGCGTCGTGCAGTACGTCCAGGCCGCGCGCGCTTACGCGGCGCGGCGCGGCGTGCTCGCCGCGAACTTCGGCCTCGCGCTGCTCGAGCAATGCACGCCCGTCCTCACCTGGTGGATCGGATCGCGGGCGCTCGGCGCGCCGTTACCGCTCGTCGTGTGCCTGGCCGTGGCCCCCGTGACCGTGCTGATCCAGCGCCTGCCCATCTCCTACGCGGGCCTCGGCCTGCGCGAGGCCAGCGGCGCCGCGCTGCTCGTGGCGCTCGGCTACGACTACTCGGCGGCGCTCGTGCTGCTGATGACGCTGTTCCTCGCGTTCTTCGTGTCGCTGCTGCCAGGCGCCGTGCTCCTCGCGCGCGGCGGGCCCATCGTCGCGATGGCGCCGCCCGCCCCGTCCGTCGCCACGGACCGCGTGATTCCTCCGCCGTAGCCGCGAGCCTCGGCGCGATCAGTACACGCGCTCGCCTCGCAGGCGGCGCAACGCCTTGTGGCCGTAGATGGCGGCGAGAGACGCGCGGTTCGCCGCGGGCAGCCGCCGCAGGAAGTCGCACTTCAGACGCGCCACCTCGAAGGGGGAGTCGCCGGGCGCATTGTGCTTCTTCCCCGGGATCACGCCCCAGCAGACGCTCTCGATGCCGAGGCGTGCGGCCGCCGCGAGCGTCGCCGCGCCGGCCGAGCCGTAAGGCACGCAGAAGTGGGCGCCAGCGGTCGCGCCCACTCGGGTCTTGATGAGCTCGCGGGCGAGGGCGAGATCCTCCGCGATGGCGGCCGCGATCTCCGTTTCCGTCCAGCGCTCGAGCCGCGCCGCCGCATCCACGCGCCGCCACCGCTCGCGCAGCACGCGCCGGCAGGCCGACGGCGAGCGCTCGCGGTCCGACAGCCCGTCCCACAGGCCGCGCGCGAAGCGGCGCAGGTCGGGCGGCACGCGGAACGCGCGCGGCGCGGCGTAGAGCGGCGCCGCGCGGAACAGCGGCAGGCCGAGCAGCCGCTCGCGCGCAAGCGGCCGTCCCACGTCCTCGTGATCGAGGTACGCGGTCGCGGGCGTGGCGTACGGCACGAGCGGCGTGTCCGGCGCGATGAAGCCCACGATTTCCGTGCCCACGAAGACCTCACGGTGGAACAGCGAGTGCGACTCCACCTCCACGACGCCGGAGGCCTGCATGTGCGCGAGCTCGGGCCAGGTGCAGAGCGTGACGTCGTCCGGGTCGAGGGCCTCGATGTCGGCCGGCGTGCAGGCGCCGTCGCGCACGGCGGACAGGTTGGGCCGGCACGACGGCGCGTCGAGCGTGAGCCCGGCGATCACGAACAGCACGCCGCGCATCCCGTAACGCTCGAGCAGCGGATAGCCGTAGCGCCAGAAGCTCGAGCGGGCGTCGTCGAAGGTCAGCACGACCGATCGCGGCGCCGCGCCGCCGCCGCGCAGGTGCCGCACGAGCTCCGCCATGCCGATGGTGCGATAGCGGTTGTCGGCCAGGAACGCGAGGTCGCGCTCGAACGCGCGCGGCTCGATGGAGTGGTAGACGAACACCGGCACGTGCGCGGCGGGCGGTGCCGCATGCGGCGACAGCACGAAAGCGGGATAGCCTCGCAGCACGGATGCCAGCTCGCGCGTGAGGTCGCTCACGAGCGAGTACCGCACGGGCCTACGCCTTTCTGTCCACGAGGCGGGCGGCCGGCCGGCGCACGCTGCGTGCGAGCCCCGGGCGCACGAGCCGCCAATACAACGCGAACGCGCCGCTCGCCGCGGCCACGCCGGCGCGGAGGAGCGGCAGCCGCGTGCCGTGCTCCGGTCGCACGTAGAGGTCGCCCGCGAACAGCAGCTCGCGATCCGGAACTCGGCGCAGCGCCTGCACCTCGCGACGGCGACGCAGCGTGCGCGGCAGCGCGCGCAGCGCGTCCAGCGTGCCGAGCAGATACAGGTGCGGCAGCCGTTTCGCCGTGAGAAACCCGGCCTGGAGCAGCTCGTAGAGGAGCAACGCCGGCGCCGTGAGCAGTAACGTGCGCGCCTCGTAGTGCGAGAGCAGATAGCGCCAGCGGTTGCTCACCTGGCCGCGCGCGCGGTAGTGGCGCGACCGGTCGAACCGCTTGTAATGGTGCAGGCAGGCGGCCGTCGGCACGAGCAGGGTCTTGAAGCCGGCGAGCAGCAACCGCTGATGCAGCTCGGCGTCGTCGCCCCAGGCGAGCGCGTAACCCTCGTCGAAGCCGCCCACGGCGGCGAGCTTGCGCCGGTCGTAGAGGGCGATGCCGCCGCCGATGGCCTCCTCCGGCTCGGTGCGCCCGTCGTAGCGCTCGTGGCGATGCGGCGCGATGGTGGCGCCCACGTAGTGGATGCGGCCGCCGGCCATGTAGATCACCGCGGGATCGTCGGCATACATCATGCGCGGGATGCACGCCGCCACCGCCGGATCGGTGCCCATCGCGCGCAGCATCTCGGCCGCGCAGTTGGGATCGAAGACGATATCGTTGTCGGTGACGAGCACCTTGTCGGTGTCGGCGCAGGCGATGCCGATGTTGCGCAGCCGGTTGACCTGCTGGGTATTGCGTGGCTCGCGGTGAACCAGCGCGCCGGGATGACGGCGCTCGATCGCCTCCGCGCTGCCGTCGGTGGAGCCGTCATCCACCACCACGATGCGCATGCGCACGCCCCGTTGACCGAGCAACGAAGCGATCGTCCGGAGCACCGCGTCGCCGCCGTTGCAGTTGACGACGACGGCCGTGATCTCCTGCGCCGACCGTCTTGCGCCCATAGGTAAGCGCGCGAGCTGCAAAGGGCGTGCCATGCACGCGCCGGGAAGGCAGCGACCGCAACGGTCGCGCGCGTGGCAGGCCGCGCGGCGCGGCGTTCAGGACGGGCCGCGCGAGGCGCGGAGCCGGTCCCCGTGCCCTCGTCGGCGCGACCGCGGGGACGCCTCAGGCGACGTCCACGTCGTCGACGTCCACCTGCCCCGTCAGACGGCGCCGAACGTGCGACCACGACAAGCCGATGGCGAGCAGCCCGGACAGGCAGAGGAGCGCCGCCCACGCCATCGACTTCGGCGCGCTCAGGCTCAGCACGTCGAGGTAGATCAGGAACCACACGAGCGTCCCGAAGAACGCGGCGCCGAGGAACAGACCGACGCCGCCGAGCGATCGGTACGTCGCCCGGAGGAGGATCACCCAGCCGATGACCACGACCGTGCCGGCGAACGCCTGCGGCGCGCCGGCCCGATCCTGCTCCAGGGCTCTCGTGACCCAGTGCACGTACGAGAATTCGGTCGGGTTGTAGGTGAGCAGCACGAGCGCGGCGGCCATCACCAACCGCAGCAGAAAGCTCGACCAGGTGAAGTAACGAGCAGCCATGACGACGACGTCCCCCAGTGCGACGGCCCACAGCATAGCGCCCCGCGGGCGCACCGCCCATCGGGACCGCCCGATGGGACCTAGGGCCAATTGGGCGAGCGAACGCCCGGCGGCGATACTGAAACAAACACGTTCGACGCGCCCCGGCGGGGCGCAGGGGATCGGAGATGCGGCGGCACCATGGACGGCTCGCTGCTTGCGTCGCGGCGGCCTGCCTCGGCCTCGGCGCCGCGGCCCAGCCGCCGCCCACGTACAAGTCGGCCGTGGTCGCGCTCACCGAGGATCCGGCGCTGCGCGCCGAGCTCGAGCAGGGGCTGGTCGAGAAGGCCCGGCAGCACGACTACGACGCGGTCACGAGCTTCGACATCGTCCCCGATGCGCGGCGCCTCGACGATCGCGGCGTCACGCGGCGACTCGCCGCGGAGGGCATCCAGGCGGTGCTCATGATGCGCCCTGCCGCGGCAGGCCCCGGGGCCACGCTCGCCTCCATCGAGGACGACGTCTCGCCCGAGACGTATGCCGACATGCGCAAGTTCGCGCGCGAGGTCAGCCCCTCCGCCAGCGACGACGTCGTCGCGATCGTTCACATGGCGATCTACGTGCTCGTGGGAGAGCGCGCCGAGCTGGTCTCCTCGGGCGCCGTGTGGCTGAACGAGGAGCCGGCGAGCCGCGAGCAGGGGCTCGCGCGGCTGCAGGATCTCATCGTCGCGAACGTCGACCGCGTGCGGCCGCAGATTCGCGAGCATCTCGGCTTGCCGCCGCTCGAGTAGCGTGGCTGCCGCCCTCAGTCCTCGCTCTGCACCTCCGCGGGCTCGACGGCCGGATCGGCCGGCTCGATGCCCGTCGCCTCGTTGAACATCAGCCGCAGCAGCTCGCGCAGCTCCGCGTACTGCACCTCCGCCGTGCCGGTGAGCCGATGCTGCACGCCGGCGAGCTCCACGGTGAGCGGCGCGATCTCGTCGTCGAAGCTCTCGGACAGCTCCTCGAGCGCCGCCGAGTGCAGCTCCCTCTCCCGCACCGTGGACGCGCCCATGTTCAGGAGCTCGGCGCCCACCGACATCATCCCGTTGCGGAGGATGGCGAGATCGCTGCCGCCGTACATCATCGAGCCCAGCATCGCCACGATGCCGAGGCCCGTGCGCAGCCGCGCGCCTCGCGTGAGCTCGCGGATCGTGATCGACTCCTCGCGCGCGCCTTCGCGCCAGCTGTCGTACGACGGCTGCGCCTCGACGACCAGGTTCTCGTAGTGCCGATCCAGCGTGTCCAGAAACAGCCGTTCGCGCTGGCGCACGTCGAGCGTGCGCGCGAACAGCGGGTCGTCGACCGCCGGCAGGCGCACGGGCTCGTAAACTCCGCCCCGCCGCGCCGCGACGTAGCCGCCGAACGCCTCCGGGGCGAGCTCCGCGGCGTAGCGCAGGGCGGCGACGGTCTTGATCTCGCCGATCCGCACGGCGGAGAGCTTCGCCCGCGCCGCCGCGAGGTCGTTCGCGATGGCGTTGAAGAGATCCTGATAGGGATCGAGGCCGCCATGGCGCTCGCGCCGGTACGCCGCGGCCGCCGTCTCGAGCTCGTAGCGATCGTCGATCCAGGTGGTGCCGGCCGCATCCACGGCCTTGGCATCGACGCGCACGACGTATCCGTCCGACTGGAGAATCTTGGCCGTGACGACGAGGTCCGCCGCCCGCGACTCCTGAGGAGCGATCCACACCGCTCCCCAATGCCCGCTCCGCTGGAGCGTGTCGCGCAGCTGCACGGCCATCTGAATGGCCTCGGCACGGCGCACGTGAACGAAGACACCGTCGGCGAGCAGCTCTTCCAGCCGCTCCTTCGGAACGTCGCCGTCGGGCACGCCGGGATCGAAGACCACGATCGCGACGTCGACCAGCTGCTCCTCGTCGGCGGCCTCACCGGCCTCGTCGGGAGCGGTCGCGAGCGGGATGCGATGCGGAACGAGCACCTGCGAGCTCGTGCACCCGGCGAGCACGCCCAGGCCTATCGTCAGCAAGACGCCGCAAGCGGTACGCAACGGGCTCATTCGCTGTCGCCCACGCACGAGCATCCGGTGTGGCGCGCAGCCGCCGGGCGCATTGCGCCCGGCGGCCGACCCGGCATGAGCCTCGGGACCGCAATCGGTCCTTCGGCATGCCTTGCACGCCTCGATGCAAGCGGCATGCCGGCCGCCGCGGCGGGCGCGTGCGCGGGGACGGGATCGGCCGGCACGGCGAGCACGGCGGAACGCACCGTCGCGCGGCGTGCACGCGGAGCATCCCTTCCAACTTCCGCAATGCCGCCCCGCAAAAAACGCAACGTCGCGGCGACGCGCCCGCCAGCGGCGCGCGCAGCCGCCGCATCCCGCGCAGGCGTGACGGCTGGCGAACAGAAGATCTTCTGCTGCCGGAAGCGACCGGCACGACCCGTGCATCGGCGAGACACGGGGCTCGACCGAGAGCTTGCCTCGAACGGCGTGAAATGATGCGGTGAACAGTGAGCAAGCATGCCTCAAGGTCGCATGCCTCAAGGTCGCATGCCTCAAGGTCCCATTGCTTCACCGATGCCCGGACGTTGCAATGGGCCATGAACGACGATGCACCGCTCGTCGCGGTCGTCGACGACGAAGAGTCCATCCGCCGCGCGCTCCTGCGCCTGCTCGCATCCGCCCACTACCGGGCCGAAGCTTTCGACTCCGCGGCCGGCTTCCTCGAAACGCTTTCCAAGCGTACTTTCGAGTGTCTGATCCTGGACTTGCAGATGCCGGCCATGACCGGGCTCGAGCTGCAGCAACGGCTCCACGAGCTGCACGTGCACCTGCCGATCATCGTGATCACGGCGTACGACGAGCCGGAGACCCGCGCCCGCTGCCTCGCGCTCGGCGCGGAACGCTACTTCTGCAAGCCCGTCGATGGTCACAGCCTCATCGAATCGGTTCAGGAGCTCATCGAGAGTCGCCGCGGGCGCGACCGCGGCGATGTCGCGCCGCCCGCCCCGCTTGTTTAGAATCGTTGGTTTTCGCCGTCCTGGAGCACCGGCCCCTCGGTGCGGAGTTCGCGTTGGCGAGGCACGAGCAATGAGCGACGGCCGCGCGGCATTCGACATCTCGAGCGCCGTGCTGAACTCGTTGGTGGAAGAAGTCGCGATCATCGACCGCGCCGGTGTAGTCACGCAGGTCAACGAGGCGTGGACGAGATGCGCCGGGCAGGGCTGCGCGGACTGTTTCCCGGTGGGAACCGACCTGCTCTCCGCGCTCGAGGCGAATGCCGCGCGGGACCCCGATGCGGCGGCCGTGCTGGCCGGCGTGCAGCAGGTGCTGCAGGGCGAGGTCGACTCCTTCGAGCACGAGTACGTGCGCGTGCAGGAGGACGGTCCCCGTTGGTTCAATGAGCGCGTGGCGCCGCTGCGCACCGAGGGGGGCGGAGCGGTGATCGCGCGCTTCGACATCACCGACAGGAAGCGCGCCGAGCAGGAGCGTGAAGCGCACCGCTACGAGCTCGGGCGGGCCGTGCGCGCCGCCACGCTGGGGCAACTGTCGGGCGCGCTCGCGCACGAGCTGAATCAGCCGCTCACGGCCATCCTCGCCAACGCGCAGGTGGGCGCGGCCGCCGTCGAGAGGTCGGGCGCGTCCGCCGACATCGCCCCCATCTTCGCCGACATCGTGGCGGACGCGCGCCGCGCGGGCCATGTCATCCAGCGCCTGCGCAGCCTGTTGCAGCGACACGAGCCGAAGTTCGACGTCGTCGACCTGAACCGCATCGCCGACGACGCGCTGTCCTTGAGCCGCAGCGAGCTCCTGGTTCGCAACGTGCGCCTCATGAAGCAATTCGCGCCCGGGGTGCTGCCGGTGTACGGCGACGCCATCGAGCTGCAGCACCTGCTGCTCAACCTCATCGTGAATGCCTGCGAGGCCATGGCGGCCACCGCACGCGCCGAGCGCACGCTGCGAGTCGCCACCTCCACGCGAGCCGAGCGCGCCCGGCTCGTGATCGAGGACAACGGCACGGGCATCGAGACGGGGGCGAGCGACAAGATTTTCGAGCCGTTCTACACCACGAAGAAGAACGGGCTCGGACTCGGCTTGTCGATCTGCCGATCGATCGTGACGTTGCACGGCGGCGAGATCGCGCTCGCGAGCGGCGCCGCCGGCACCACCGTCACCGTGGAGCTGCCCACCGTCGGCGGCGGCCGCGGGACGCTGCCCGCGAGCGGAGCACCCTCGAGCGAAGGCACCGGCCCCGCCGCAGACCGCGGCAACGCCGCACGCGGCTGATCGCCTCCCGCGCCGCCGCTGCGGCAATCCGGCGTATCACGCCCTCCGGCTGCGTGCGGGCGCACTTTCACGGCCCCTCCCGGACACGCCTTGGCACCGATGTTGCATCGAGCCCTGTCTCGATCGCGGGGTGAGCCATGTCCGACGGCGCGCTTTGGCCATTGGGCGTCTACTGCGGCGCGGTGCTCGCGCTGGTGGCGCTCGTGCTGGGCGCGTCGCACGTGCTGGGCGAGCGCCATCGCGACCGGGCGACCGGAGACCCGTTCGAGTCCGGCGTCGTGCCGGTGCATCGGGCGCGGTTCCGGATGCGCGCCAAGTTCTACGTGGTGGCGATGCTGTTCGTGATCTTCGACGTGGAGGCGGTGTTCATCCTGACGTGGGGGCTCGTCGCGCGCGAGGGCGGCTGGCCCGCGTACGTGGAGATCGCGATCTTCGTGGGCGTGCTGCTCGCCGCCCTCGCCTACCTCTGGCGGCTCGGCGCGCTCGACTGGGGACCGCGTGCCGCGCGCCGCCCGGCACCTTCGGCCCGTGCGCGCGCGGCGGAGCGGGCGAGCGCGGAGGCCGCGGCGCGCGCGCGGGCGGCAACGACGGCGGGGGCGACCTCGGACTGACGATGCGCTGGTGGCTCAGCCAAGCGGACGCCCCGCGGCGCGCGCACGCAGAGAGCCCGAGCGCCGTCGAAGAGCGGACGATGGAACGCAACGTGTTCCTGAGCCGCCTCGATCAGCTCGCCGCGTGGTCGCGCAAGTACTCGATCTGGCCGTTCAACTTCGGCCTCTCCTGCTGCTACGTGGAGATGGCCACGGCCTTCACGAGCAAGTTCGACATCGCCCGCTTCGGTGCCGAGGTGATACGGGCGACGCCGCGCGAAGCGGACCTCATCGTCATCTCGGGCACGGTGTTCATGAAGATGGCGCCCGTGGTGCGCCGCCTGTACGAGCAGATGATGGAGCCGCGCTGGGTGATCTCCATGGGATCGTGCGCGAACTCCGGCGGCATGTACGACGTGTACAGCGTGGTTCAGGGCGTGGACAGTTTCCTGCCCGTGGACGTGTACGTGCCGGGCTGCCCGCCGCGTCCGGATGCGCTGCTCGAAGGGCTCACGCTGCTGCAAGCCGCCATCGGCACCGACAAGCGGCCGCTGTCGTGGGTGGTGGGGCCTCAGGGTGTCGAGCGCGCCAGGCGACCGAGCTTCAGGGACGAGAAACGCGCCGTCCGCACGAGCCAGCGGACGCTGCGCACACCGGACCACGTCTAGCGCCATGGTGGATGTCCGCGCGCCCGCCCCCCGCGACCGCGACACCGCCCGCGCCGGAAGTGCGGCCGACGGACGCGCGGCCGAGATCGCGGCGGCCATCGAGCGGCGCTTCGGTTCGGCCGCGCTCTCGCCGAGCGCATCCATCCAGCCGACGGCGGACGGCATTCCGACGCTGTGGATCGAGAAGGACCGCATCCGCGAGGTGCTGCGCCATTTGAAGACCGAGCTCGATCGGCCGTTCGAGATGCTCTACGACCTCACGGCCATCGACGAGCGCATGCGCGAGCAGCGCCGCGATCAGCCCCCGTCCGACTTCACCGTCGTCTATCACCTCGTGTCCTTCGGCCGCAACGAGGACGTGCGCCTCAAGGTAGCGCTGCCCGAGGACCGAGCCAGCATGCCGAGCATCACGGACCTGTGGCCGGCCGCGAGCTGGTACGAGCGCGAGGTCTGGGACATGTTCGGCATCCGCTTCGACGGCCACGGGAACCTGCGCCGCCTGCTGATGCCGCCCACGTGGGAAGGGCATCCGCTGCGCAAGGAGCATCCGGCGCGGGCCACCGAGATGGGCCGCTACTCGCTGCCGGACGACCGCTACGAGCGCGAGACCGAGGCGCTCACGTTCCGCCCCGAGGAATGGGGCATGCAGCGCAGCGGCGACTCCACGGATTTCATGTTCCTGAACCTGGGACCCAATCACCCGAGCGTGCACGGCGTGTTCCGGATCCTCTTGCAGCTCGACGGCGAGGAGATCGTGGACTGCGTGCCCGACATCGGCTGGCACCACCGCGCGGCGGAGAAGATGGGCGAGCGCCAGTCGTGGCACACGTACATCCCGTACACCGACCGCGTGGACTACCTCGGCGGCGTGATGAACAACCTGCCGTACGTGCTCGCCGTCGAGCAGCTCGCGGGGATCGAGGTGCCGGAACGCGCCAAGGTGATCCGCGTGATGCTCGCCGAGCTCTTCCGCATCGCGAGCCATCTCGTCTTCTACGGCACGTTCGCTCAGGACGTGGGCGCGCTCTCGCCCGTGTTCTACATGTTCACCGACCGCGAGCGGGTGTTCGAGATCATCGAGGCCATCTGCGGCTTCCGCATGCACCCGGCGTGGTTTCGCATCGGCGGCGTGGCCGCCGATCTGCCGCAGGGCTGGGACGGGATGGTGCGCGAGTTCCTGAAGTGGCTGCCGCCCCGGCTCGACGAGTACGAGCGCATGGCGCTCGACAACCGCGTGCTCAAAGCGCGCACCGTGGGCGTGGGGGCGTACACGACCGAGGAAGCCATCGAGTGGGGCGTGACGGGGCCCGGGCTGCGCGCGACCGGCCTCGAGTGGGACTGGCGCAAGAAGCGCCCGTACTCCGGGTACGACCAGTTCGAGTTCGACGTGCCGACGGCGGTCAACGGCGACGCCTACGACCGCTGCGTGGTCCGCGCCGAGGAGATCCGTCAGAGCCTGCGCATCATCGAGCAGTGCCTCGAGAACATGCCGAGCGGCCCGTACAAGTCGGACCATCCCTTGACCACGCCGCCGCGCAAGGAGCGCACGATGCACGACATCGAGACGCTCATCCATCACTTTCTCTCGGTGAGCTGGGGCCCGGTGGTGCCGCCCGGCGAGAGCTGCTTCAGCATCGAGGGCACGAAGGGCGCCTACGCCTATTACGCGATCAGCGACGGCGGCCCTATCCCCTATCGGCTGCGGATCCGCACCGCCTCCTTCCCGCACCTGCAGATGATCCCGCTGATCTCGCGCGGCGGCCTCATCGCGGACCTGATCGCGATCCTCGGCAGCATCGATTTCGTGATGGCGGACGTGGACCGATGACGACGCGCGATGGAGTACTCACCCAGGAGGAGATCGCGGCCATCGAGCGCGAGGCGGCGCTCTACGAGCGCAAGCGCGCCGCGTGCATCGACGCGCTCAAGATCGTGCAGCGCCGCCACGGCTGGGTGTCGGACGAGCAGCTTCGCGAGGTGGCCCGGCTGCTCGACATGTCCGTGGACGAGCTCGACGGAGTCGCCACGTTCTACAACCTGCTCTACCGCCGTCCCGTCGGTCGCCACGTGGTGCACGTCTGCGACAGCGTGAGCTGCTGGCTCATGGGCGCGACCAACGTGGCCGAGCACCTGCGCGAACGCTTCGGCGCGCGCTTCGGCGAGACGACGGCGGACGGGCGCTTCACCCTGCTGCCGATCCCGTGCCTCGGCGCCTGCGACCGCGCGCCCACGATGCTCGTGGACGGCGACCTGCATACCGACCTCGATCCCGAGCGTGCCGAGCAGGCGCTCGCACGGTACGAGTGATGGAACGGCCGCTCACGCAGAACATCCGCCCGAACCGCGAGCCGCCGGACGTGCGCGCGTACGAGCGCGCCGGCGGCTACCGGGCGCTGCGCAAGGCCGTGACCGAGATGAGCCCCGACGAGGTGCTGAAAGTGGTCACGGAGTCGGGCCTCCGCGGCCGCGGCGGCGCGGGCTTCCCCACCGGACAGAAGTGGAGCTTCGTGCCGCGCGGCGAAGGCGCGCGCACGCCGCGCTACATCATCGCCAACGCGGACGAGATGGAGCCCGGCACGTTCAAGGACCGCCTGCTGCTCGAAGGGGACCCGCACCAGCTCATCGAAGGGCTGCTGCTCGGGGCGTACGCGATCGGCGCCACCAAGGCCTACATCTTCCTGCGCGACGAGTACCGCCTCGCGGCGGAGCGCCTGCAACGGGCCATCGCCGAGGCCGCGGGCCGGGGCTACGTCGGCGAGCGCGTGCTCGGCTCCGGGTTCTCGGTGGAGCTGCAGCTGCACACGAGCGCCGGACGCTACATCTGCGGCGAGGAGACGGCGCTGATCAGCGCGCTCGAGGGCCGCCGCGCGATCCCGCGCACCAAGCCGCCGTTCCCGCAGGCCGTGGGGCTCTGGGGCAAGCCCACGGTCGTGAACAACGTGGAGACGCTCTGCAACGTGCCGCACATCGTGCTGAACGGCGCGGAGTGGTTCAAAGGGTTGAGCCGCACGGGCGACGCCGGCACGAAGATCTACGGCGTGAGCGGCAAGGTGAAGCGGCCCGGCGCATGGGAGCTGCCGATGGGCACGCCGGTGCGCGAGCTGCTCGAGGGGCACGCGGGCGGCATGCGCGACGGCTACGGGCTGCGCGGCTTCCTGCCGGGCGGCGCGTCCACGGACTTCCTCGTGGAAGAGCATCTCGACGCGCCGCTCGACTTCGAGTCGATACAGAAATGCGGCAGCCGGCTCGGCACGGGCACGATGATCGTGCTCGACGACCGCACGTGCCCGGTGGCGATGGTGCACAACCTCGAGCACTTCTTCGCGCAGGAATCGTGCGGCTGGTGCACGCCGTGCCGCGACGGGCTGCCGTACGTGGAGCACCTGCTCGCGGCGATCGACGCGGGCGAAGGACACCCCGCCGACCTCGACCTCCTCGAGATGCACACGCGCCACCTCGGCCCCGGCCGCACGTTCTGCGCGCACGCCCCGGGCGCCATGGAGCCGCTGCAGAGCGCCCTCAAGCACTTCCGCTCGGACTTCGAACGCCACATCGCGGAGGCCCGATGCCCGTACCGCACGTAGGTTGGCGCGCCTCGACGCGTTCGAAGAGCAAGACGACGGGCGTAGTCGGAGGGGAGCTGTCTTGCGTGGCCCTTTCCGGGGACGGCGTGAATCCATCCCTGGAGCCTCGCGCGCGAGCCTACAGGGATGTATTCACGGCGGTCCTGGAACGAGCACTCGCGAGCCGCGGCGCCTCCGCGAGGACGCCCAACCGCGTCGCCCCGCGATCACCGTTCCTGCTGCCCGACGCGATCCGCGCCCGCCGTCCGCGCCCAGCGATGAGCCGCCGCCGAAGCGTGGCAGGGGGCCGGTGATGGCGATCTTCGTGGACGGCAGGGAGTATCCGGCGGCGCCGGAGAAGAATCTGCTCGAGCACATGCTGTCGCTCGGTTTCGACCTGCCGTACTTCTGCTGGCATCCGGCGCTGGGCAGCGTCGGCGCTTGCCGCCAGTGTGCGGTCAAGCAGTACGCCAACGAGCAGGACACGCGCGGGCGCATCGTCATGGCGTGCATGACCGCGGCCGCCGACGGCACGCGCATCGCCTTCGACGAGCCGGAGGCGCGCGATTTCCGCGCGCGAGTCATCGAGTGGCTCATGGTCAACCACCCGCACGATTGTCCGGTGTGCGAGGAAGGCGGCGAGTGCCACCTGCAGGACATGACCGTGATGACCGGTCACAACTACCGCCGCTACAGGGGTCTCAAGCGCACCTTCCGCAACCAGTATCTAGGCCCCTTCCTGAACCACGAGATGAACCGCTGCATCGCGTGCTACCGCTGCGTGCGCTTCTACCAGGACTACGCGGGCGGCGACGACCTGCGCGCGTTCGCGTCTCACCATCACGTCTACTTCGGCCGGCACGAGGACGGCGTGCTCGAGAACGAGTTCAGCGGCAACCTCGCCGAGGTGTGCCCCACGGGCGTCTTCACCGACAAGACGTTCTCCGACCGCTTCGTGCGCAAATGGGACCTGCAGGCCGCGCCGTCCGTGTGCGTGCACTGCGGCACGGGCTGCAACACGAGCGCGCAGGAGCGCTACGGGCGGCTCCGCCGCATCGTCAACCGCTACAACGGCGAGGTGAACGGCTACTTCCTCTGCGATCGCGGCCGCTTCGGCTACGGCTTCGTGAACAGCGACCGCCGCGTGCGCCGGCCGCTCGTGCGCACCGAGCACGGTCTCACAGCCGCGCGGGCGGACGAGGCCCTCGAGCGCGCGCGCGAGCTCCTGCGCGGCGAGGTCATCGGCATCGGCTCGCCGCGCGCATCGCTCGAGGCCAACTTCGCGCTGAAGCGGCTCGTGGGCGCGGACAACTTCTACGTGGGGGTGGCCGCGTCCGCGCAGGCCGCGCTCACGCTCGCGAGCGAGATCCTCGCGGACGGCGCCACGCGCGTGCCGACGGTGCGCGAGGCGGCCGACGCGGACGCGGTGCTCGTGCTCGGCGAGGACGTGACGGCGACGGCGCCGCGCCTCGCGCTCGCGCTCCGGCAGGCCGTGCGCAACCGGCAGAAGGCGCTCGCCGCATCGCTGGGCATCCCTGCGTGGCTCGACGCGCCGGTGCGCACGGCCGGCCAGCAGGAGCGCTCGCCGCTCTTCATCGCCGCGCCTCGCGGCACGCGCCTCGACGACGTGGCCGCGGAGACGCTGCGCGCGGGGCCCGAGGAGATCGCGCGGCTCGGCTTCGCGGTGGCGGCTCGCATCGACGCCGCCGCGCCGTCCGTTACCGACCTCGCGCAGCCGACGGCCGAGCTCGCGGACCGCATCGCGGCGGCGCTCGGGGCCGCGCAGCGGCCGCTGGTCGTGACCGGCACGAGCGCCCGCAGCGTTGCCGTGCTGCGCGCCGCGGCCAACGTCGCGCGCGCCCTCGGGCGCCGGCGCGGCGCGCCCGCGAACCTGTGGATCGCGCTGCCCGAGTGCAACAGCTTAGGTGTCACGCTCCTCGGCGGCGGCTCGCTCGACGCGGCGCAGGAGCGCGCGGCCAGCGGCGGCGCGCGCACCGCCATCGTGCTCGAGAACGATCTCGCGCGGCGTATGAGCGTGGACGCGTTCGCGACGTTCACCGACGACGTCGAGCACCTGATCGCCATCGATCATCTCCTGACCCCCACGGTCGAGGCCGCCGACATCGTGCTGCCCGCCGCCACGTTCGCCGAAGGCGACGGCACGCTCGTCTCGAGCGAAGGGCGTGCGCAGCGGTTCTTCCAGGTGTACGTGCCGCATGACGACGTCCGCGAATCGTGGCGCTGGATCGTCGACCTCGCCCGCCTGCGGGACGAGCGACTGCCGTGGCGCAACCTCGACGACGTCACGGCCCAATGCGCCGACGCCTCCGCCGTCCTGCGCCGCATCGCGGCGGCCGCGCCCGGCGCGCGCTTCCGGGTGGTGGGCCGGCGCGTGAGCCGCGAGCCCGCCCGCTACAGCGGGCGCACGGCCATGAACGCGAACGTCGACATCCGCGAGCGTCCGCCGCCCCACGATCCCGACGCCCCGCTCGTGTTCTCCATGGAGGGCTACTACGGGCCGCGCGTGCCGCCGCCGCTGCTGCCGTTCGCGTGGGCCCCGCGCTGGAACTCGCACCAGCAGGCCATCACGAAGTTCCAGGCGGAGGTCGGCGGACGACTCAGGGGCGGCGACCCCGGCGTGCGCCTGCTCGAGGCGGACGGCGCGCCGCAGGGCGAGTACTTCGACGACGTGCCGCGGCCAGCCGCGCCGCCCGGCGATGCGCTGCGCGTGGTGGCGCTGCAGCACGTGTTCGGCAGCGAGGAGCTGTCGGCGTGGTCCGGCCCGATCGGGGAGCGCACGCCGGCGCCCTACGTCGCCTTGAATCCGGCGGACGCGGCGGAACGCGCGCTCGCGGACGGCGACACGGGCGAGATCGCGCTCGACGGCGTGCCGCTGATCCTGCCCGTTCGCGTGGAGCCCACGCTCCCGCGCGGCACGCTCGGCCTCCCCGAAGGCCTGCCCGGCGTGCCGGAATCCTCCGCCCGCTTCGCCACGATCCGCGCCCGGGGGTCGCCATGAGCGCAGGCGCCGCGCTCGGCTTCATCGCCGCGCTGATCCTCTTGCTGCTCCTCGCCGGCGCGTACCTCACGTGGATCGAGCGGCGCGTGCTCGCGTGGTGGCAGGACCGCTACGGCCCGAACCGCGCGGGCCCGTTCGGCGTGCTCCAGGCGATCGCCGACGTGGTGAAGATCCTGCTCAAGGAGGACTGGATCCCGCCGCTCGCGGACAAGCCGGTGTTCGTGATCGCCCCGGCGATCGTGGCCGTGACCATGCTGCTCGCGTTCGCCGTGGTGCCGTTCGCGCCCGGGCTCGCCGTGGCGGAGCTGAACGTGGGCCTGCTGTTCTTCCTGGCCATGACGTCGCTCTCGGTGTACAGCGTGGCGTTCGCCGGCTGGGCCTCGAACAACAACTACTCGCTGCTCGGCAGCATGCGCACGGCCGCGCAGATGATCAGCTACGAGGTGTTCATGGGCTTGTCGCTCGTGGGCGTGGTGATCCTCGCGGGCTCGTTCAACCTGTTCGAGATCGTGGAGGCGCAGCGGGGGCTCTGGTACTTCGTGCCGCAGTTCGTGGGCCTGCTGGTGTTCTTCCTGGCCTCCATCGCGGAAACGCACCGGCTGCCGTTCGACCTGCCCGAGGCCGAGCACGAGCTCGTCGCCGGCTACCACACCGAGTACTCGAGCATGAAGTTCGGGCTGTTCTTCTTAGGCGAGTATCTCGGCATCCTGCTCGCGGCGGCGATGACGGTGACGCTCTTCTTCGGCGGCTGGCTCGGGCCCGCATTCCTGCCGCCGATCGTCTGGTTCCTGCTCAAGATGGCCGTGTTCGTCGGCCTGTTCCTGCTGCTGCGCGCGGCGCTGCCCCGGCCGCGGTACGACCAGCTCATGGCCTACGCCTGGAAGTTCCTGCTGCCGCTGTCGCTCGTGAACCTGCTCGTGACGGGCGCGGTGGTGCTCTTGATGGAGGGCTGAGGAGAAAGCGATGGCGACGACGGAACGCAACTGGCTCGTCGATCAATGGGACGTGCTCTGGAGCCAGGTCCGCAGCATGGCCGAGGTGTTCAAGCACGGCTTCCGGCGGCGCGAGACGATCCAGTACCCCGAGGAGAAGCCGTACCTCGCCCCCCGCTATCGCGGCCGGATCATCCTGTCGCGCGATCCGGACGGCGAGGAGCGCTGCGTCGCGTGCTACCTCTGCGCCGCGGCTTGCCCGGTCGACTGCATCGCGCTCGAGAAAGCCGAGGACGAGCACGGCCGCTGGTACCCGGCGTGGTTCCGCATCAACTTCTCGCGCTGCATCTACTGCGGCTACTGCGAGGAGGCCTGCCCCACCTACGCGATCCAGCTCACGCCGGACTTCGAGATGAGCGAGTACGACCGGCGCAACATGGTGTACGAGAAGGAGGACCTCTTGATCAGCGGCACGGGCAAGTACCCGGGGTACAGCTTCTATCGCGTGGCCGGCATCTCGATCCGCGGCAAGGACAAGGGCGAGGCGGAGCGCGAGGCGCCGCCGGTGGACGTGCGGGGGCTGCTGCCATGAAGAAAGCGCTCGATGGCCACGAGGACCAGGTGGGAGCACCTTTCCAGGCGCGACTCTTCGTTCGGCGGCGTGAAGATCGCGGCTGGGACGCCGCTCCCACAGGCTTCGTTCGGCGGGGGGATGGCGTATGAACGTTGCTTTTTACATCTCCGCTGCGGTCTCGGTCGTCGCCGCCGTCATGACCGTCACGCGGCTCAACGCCATGCACGCCCTGCTCTACCTCATCGTGTCGCTGCTCGCGCTCGCCACCGTGTTCTTCGTGCTCGGCGCGCCGTTCGCGGCGCTGCTCGAGGTCATCGTCTACGCGGGCGCCATCATGGTGCTGTTCGTCTTCGCCGTGATGATGCTCAACCTCGGGGAGCAGGCGATCGAGCAGGAACGGCAATGGCTCCCCGGACGCATCTGGGTGGGCCCATCGATCCTCTGCGCGATCCTGCTGGCCGAGCTCGTGTACGTGCTCGCAGCGGACGCCACGGGCGAGCCCGCGCGCGCCGTGGTCGACGCGGAAACCGTGGCAGCCTCCCTCTTCGGCCGCTATCTGCTCGCCGTGGAGATCGCGTCGATGCTGCTCCTCGCCGGTCTCGTGGGCGCCTATCGCGTGGGGCGCGCGCTCGAGCCGCGCGACGAGGAGCGGCCGACGGTGCCGGGGCGCGGCGCAAGGGCGGTGCGCCGATGACCGCCGTGGTGCCGTTCGAGCACGGCCTGCTGCTCGCGGTGCTGCTGTTCGCCGTGGGCGTGGCCGGCGTCCTCGCGCGCCGCAATCTGATCTTCATGCTCATGTCCATCGAGATCATGCTGAACGCGGCGGGCCTCGCGTTCGTCGTGGCGGGCGCGCGCTGGGGACAGGCCGACGGCCAGATCATGTTCATCCTCGTGCTGACGCTCGCGGCGGCCGAGGTGGCGGTGGCGCTCGCCCTGATCCTCAAGCTCTACCAGCACTTCCACACGCTCGACGCCGACGCGGTCAGCGAGATGGGAGGCTGACGTGATCGAATGGCTCTGGCTCGTGCCGCTGCTGCCGCTCGCGGGCAGCGTGGTGCTCATGGCGAGCCGGGGCGAGGCGCCGCATTCGACGGTGTCCGCGATCGGGGTGGGCTCGGTGGGCCTCGCGGCGATGCTCGCTATCGCGATCGCCGCGGAGTTCCTCGGCGGCGTCGACGCCGCCGCGAGCTACACCGTCGGCCTCGGCGGCTGGATCGCCGTGGGCGAGCTGTCGTTCGGCTACTCGCTGTCGCTCGACGCGCTGTCGCTCGTGATGATGCTCGTGGTGACGGTGGTCGGGTTCCTGATCCACCTCTACTCGATCGTCTACATGGGTGAGGACGAAGGCTATGCGCGCTTCTTCGCCTACATGAACCTGTTCATGGCGGCGATGCTCGTGCTCGTGCTCGCCGACAACCTGCTGCTCCTCTATCTCGGCTGGGAAGGCGTCGGCCTTTGCAGCTACCTGCTGATCGGCTTCTGGTACCGCGATCCCGCGAACGGCTACGCGGCGCGCAAGGCGTTCGTGGTCACGCGCGCGGGCGACACGGCCATGCTGATCGGCCTGATCCTGCTCGCCACCGAGCTCGGCACGCTGCACGTCGACACCGCGCTCGCGCGCGCCGCCGAGCAATGGCCGCCCGGATCGGGAATCGCCGTCGCCGCGGCCGCGCTGCTGCTCGCGGGCGCCGTCGGCAAGTCCGCCCAGCTCCCGCTGCACACGTGGCTGCCCGACGCGATGGCGGGCCCCACGCCCGTGAGCGCGCTGATCCACGCGGCCACGATGGTCACGGCCGGCATGTACCTGGTGGCCCGCACGCACGCGCTCTTCGTGCTCGCGCCGCCCGTGCAGCTCGCCGTGGCCGTGATCGGCGCGGCGTCGCTGCTGCTCGCCGCGCTCGCGGCGCTCGGACAGAGCGATATCAAGCGCATCCTCGCGTACTCGACGATGAGCCAGATCGGCTACATGTTCCTCGCGCTCGGCGTGGGCGCGTGGAGCGCGGCCGTGTTCCACTTCATGACGCACGCGTTCTTCAAGGCGCTGCTGTTCCTCGCGGCCGGCGCGCTGATCCTCGCGCTCCATCACGAGCAGAACATCTTCAGGATGGGCGGGTTGAGGCGGCGCATGCCGGGCGTGTTCTGGGCGTTTCTGATCGGCGCGGGCGCTCTCGCGGCCGTGCCGCTCGTGACGGCCGGGTTCTACAGCAAAGAGCAGATCCTGACGGCCGCCTGGTCCGCCGAGCGCGGCGGCACGTGGCTGTGGCTCGCGGGGCTCGTGGCCGCGTTCCTGACCTCGGTGTACATCTTCCGCGCGGTCTTCATCGTGTTCTTCGGGCCGCCCGCCGCGCGGCCGCATGCGGAGCCCAGGCGCCTCGCGCTCTTCATTCCGCTCGCGGCGCTGTCGGTGCTGTCGGTGATCGGCGGCTTCGTCGAGACGCCGCCTCTGCTGGGCCGCATCACATGGTTCTCGGACCTGGTCGGCAGCGCGCTCCCGGCCGCCCCGCCGCACGAGCTCGCGCCCGGCGTCGAGGCCAGGCTCGCGCTGGCCGCGGCGGCCGCCGCGCTCGGCGGCATCGCGGTCGCCTGGTGGCTATTCCTGCCGCGCCCGGAGCGCACGCGCGAGCGCATCGCGGAGCGCGAGCGCGGAAGCCCCGTGTATCCCGCGCTCGCCTCCGCGTTCGGCTTCGACCGGCTGTACGACGCCGTGTTCGTGCGGCCGTTCCTCGGCCTCGCGCGGGCGCTTCGCGGCGAGCCCGTCGACCGGCTGTACGACGGCCTCGTGTGGCTGCTGCGCGCGTCGTGGCAGGGAGCGGGCGCCACGCAGACGGGACGGCTCCGCTGGTACGCGGCGGGCATGCTCGCCGGCGGCGTCATCGTGATCGGCATCGCGGTGCTCGCATGATGCTCGCATGGCTCATCGCGCTTCCGGCGGCAGCGGGGGTCGTGGCGTGGCTCGCGGCGCGCACGAGCCCCGCCGCGGCGCGCTGGGTGTCGCTCGTGGCCTTGGGCGCCGAGCTCGCCTGGCTCGTGGCGTTCTGGCTCGGGGCGCCCGCGCCCGGGGCCGACGGCTGGCTCGCGGAGGAGCGCTACGCGTGGCTGCCGCGCTTCGGCATCACGGTGCATCTCGCCGTGGACGGGCTCTCGCTGCTGCTCGTGGCGCTCACGCTGTTCCTGGGGATCGTGTCGGTGGCCTGCTCGTGGACCGAGATCGAGGAGCACCCGGGGTTCTTCCACGCGAACCTCCTCTGGTCGCTGGCCGGCGTGATCGGCGTGTTCCTGGCGCTCGATCTGTTTCTCTTCTTCTTCCTGTGGGAGCTCATGCTCGTGCCCATGTATTTCCTCATCGCGATCTGGGGGCACGAGAACCGGATCTACTCGGCCATCAAGTTCTTCATCTTCACGCAGGCCAGCAGCCTGCTGATGCTCGCGAGCATCGTGGGGCTCGCGTACCTCGGCTTCAGGAGCACGGGCGTCTGGAGCTTCGACTACTTCGACCTGCTCGGCATGGAGCTCGCGCCGAACGTGGCGATGCTGCTGATGCTCGGCTTCTTCATCGCGTTCGTGGTGAAGCTGCCGGCCGTGCCGTTCCACACCTGGCTGCCGGACGCGCACACCGACGCGCCCACGGCGGGCAGCGTGATCCTCGCGGGCGTGCTGCTCAAGACCGGAGCCTACGGCCTGATCCGCTTCGTGGTGCCGCTGTTCCCGGACGCGGCCGCGGACGTTGCGCCGCTCGCCATGACGCTCGCCGTGGCCGGGATCCTCTACGGCGCGGTGCTCGCCTTCGCGCAGAGCGACTTCAAGCGGCTCGTGGCCTACACGAGCGTGGCGCACCTCGGCTTCGTGCTGCTCGGCGTGTTCGCCTGGAACGAGGCGGCGCTGCAAGGCGCGATCATGCAGATGGTGGCGCACGGCATCAGCACGGGCGGCCTGTTCCTCGTGGCGGGCCTCCTGCAGCAGCGCCTGCACACGCGCGACATGCGGCGCATGGGCGGGCTGTGGGCGGAGCTGCCCCGCATGGGCGCGGTGGCGCTGTTCTTCGCGATCGGCTCGCTCGGCCTGCCCGGCCTCGGCAACTTCGTGGGCGAGTTCCTCGTGCTGCTCGGCGCGTTCACCGCCACCCGCGCGTTCGCCGTGGTTGCGGCGCTCGGCCTCGTGGCCGCCGTGATCTACTCGCTGATCCTGATCCAGCGCAGCTTCCACGGCGACCTCGCGGCGCCCGTTCGCGTCCGCGACCTCGGCACGCGCGAGACGGCGTACCTCGCGGCCATGATCCTCGCGCTCGTGTGGCTCGGCCTGCGGCCGCAGCCCGTGCTCGACACGGCGCGGCCTGCGGTGGCCGCGCTGCTCGAGCCCGGGCCCGCGATCGCGGCCCGCGATGCGCGGCTCGAGGCCGCTTCGCTGGAGGCGCGGCGGTGATCCTGAGCGGGGCGCAGCTCGCCGCGCTCGCGCCGTTCGTGCTGCTCGCGCTCGCGGCCATCGTGGTCATGCTGCTCACCGCGTTCGTCGAGCGGCGCGACACGAGCGCCTGGGCCACCGTGGCCGGTCTCGGCGCCACGCTCGCGGCGCTGCCGTTCGCGTGGAACGTGGCGCCGCAGCAGGTGACGCCGCTCCTCCTCGTCGACGGCGCGGCGCTGCTCTACACCGGCCTGCTCGCGGCGTCGACGCTGGGCGTGGCCGGCCTCTCGGCGGCGTACCTGCACGACGAGCACGAGCGCAAGGGCGAGCTCTACATCCTGCTGCTCACGGCCGCGCTCGGCGGGGCCGTGCTCGCCGCGAGCTCGCACTTCGCCTCGCTGTTCCTCGGCTTCGAGCTCCTGTCGGTGTCGCTGTTCGCCCTGCTCGCCTACGTGCGCGACCGCAGGCCCGGGCTCGAGGCCGGCGCGAAGTACCTCGTGCTCTCCGGCGTGTCGTCGTCGTTCCTGCTGTTCGGCATCGCGCTCGTCTATGCGGAGCTCGGCACGCTCGAGTTCGCCACGGTGGCCGAGCGGCTCGCGGGCGAAGGCGCGCAAGGCGTGTATCTCGCGGGCGGCGTGGCCCTGCTGATCGCGGGCGTGGCGTTCAAGCTCTCGCTCGTGCCGTTCCACATGTGGACGCCGGACGTGTACCAGGGCGCGCCGGCACCGGTCACGGCGTTCCTCGCCACCGTGTCGAAGGGCGCCGTGTTCGTCGTGCTGCTGCGTTATTTCCTCGCGGCCGGCGCCTTCGACTACTCGCCGCTCGTCTGGGCGCTCACGCTGCTCGCGGCGGGCTCCATGCTGCTCGGCAACGTGCTCGCGCTGCTGCAGCAGAACGTGAAGCGCATCCTCGCGTACTCCTCGATCGCGCACCTCGGGTATCTCCTCGTGGCGTTCATCGCGGGCGGCGCCGTGGCAGTGGAGTCGGCGAGCTACTACCTCGCGGCGTACTTCGCGAGCACCATCGGCGCGTTCGGCGTGGTCGCCGTGCTCTCGGGGCCGCGCGGCGGCGGCGAGCGGGAGGAGCTCCGCGACTACCGCGGGCTCTTCTGGCGGCGGCCGTGGCTCGCCGGGGTGTTCTCGCTCATGCTGCTGTCGCTCGCCGGCATCCCGCTCACGATGGGCTTCGTCGCCAAGTTCTACGTGGTGGCCGCGAGCGTGGAAGCGTCGCTGTGGCTGCTGCTCGCCCTCGTGATCGTGGGCAGCGCCATCGGCCTCTTCTACTACCTGCGCGTGCTCGTGACGCTGTATCTCGCGCCGGACGACGGTAGCCGGGCGCGCCAGGCCGTGGCGGTACCCGCGGCCGGGCACGCGGTGCTCGCGGCTGCCACCCTCGTGGTCGTGTGGCTCGGCCTGTATCCGGCGCCCATCGTGGATCTCATCCGGCGCGTGGCGTTGCCGTAGACGAGGCGCCGCCCTGTCGATTCGGCATCCCCCGGTTCGACTAGGGGTAGTTTTTCAACCGCCGCAAGGAGAGATCACCATGGCCACGAGCACGATCCGTCTGCACCGCGTCCTGCGCGCCGCGCCGGAGCGCGTCTATCGGGCCTTTGTCGACCCGGACGCGATGGCGAAGTGGCTCCCGCCGAACGGCTTCACGGGCAAGGTCCACGAGATGGACG
>DATCLY010000009.1:0-7045 GCA_036563665.1 Gammaproteobacteria bacterium | reverse complement strand
CGCCGGGTGGGAGCGGCTTTCCAGCCGCGATGCTCCGCCCGTTCGCGTCCGAATCGCGGCTGGAAAGCCGCTTGTATGGTTACCCGGTGCCTCAATAGGGATGAGCGAAGGCGCCGGGAGGGGAGGGGGAGAAAGCCGCTTCTGACCGTTAGGTACAGACTGTGGGAGACTTCACCCCCCTCCCATCTCACCTCGAACGCCGATTAGGAATCTGGCTGACGCTCCAGCCGATTAGCGCAAGCAGCGCGTCGCGGTGAGTTCCCGGCTTCACGGTCGGTTAACCGCGGAGGTCATTGTCGCAGAATTCACCAACCCCTTCATCCTGGGTGTCGACGTCTCCAAGCAGCAGCTGCACGTCTTCGACTGGATGAGCCAACGGCGCTTCTGCCTCGACACGACGCGGATCCGCCGCTTCCTGCAGATGAAGATCGCGGCTGGAAAGCCGCTCCCACACCTACGCGGAAGGGGCCCGGAAGACGAAGTCGAGGGCGATGCCTGCGAAGACCGCGGCGCCGTACCAGGCGTTGTTGAGGAATGCACGGAAGCAGCGCTGCGGCTCGCGGCTCCAGATCAGCCCGAGCTGGTACAGGGCGAGGCACGCGGCGGCGGCGACGCCGGCGTAGTACCACGGCCCGAGCTCGGCCGTGCGCCCCACGAGCACGAGGCTCACCGCGAGCAGCGCGTGCAGGCCCGCGATCGCGGCCCGATCCATGTCGCCCAGCAGCACCGCCGTCGAGTTCACGCCGATCTTGAGGTCGTCCTCGCGATCGGCCATGGCGTACTCCGTGTCGTAGACGACCACCCAGATCACGGCCGTGAGGAACAGCAGCCAGCCGAGCCGCGGCACCTGGCCCGTCTGCGCCGCGAACGCCATCGGCACGCCCCAGGAGAACGCGAGACCCAGCACGAATTGCGGCGCCGAGAACACGCGCTTCGCGAACGGGTAGCACACCGCGAGGACGGCAGCCGCCAGCGCGAGCAGCACGGTGAGCGCGTTCAACGTGAGCACGAGCCCGAACGCGATCAGCATGAGGCCCGCGAACAGGACCAGCGCCTCGCTCGGGCCCACTTCGCCGCTCGCAAGCGGCCGGGCCGCGGTGCGGCGCACGTGGGGATCGATGTCGCGGTCGGCGAAGTCGTTGATCACGCACCCCGCCGAGCGAACGATGATCGTGCCGAGCACGAGGATCACGAACACGTGCTGGCTCGGCGCGCCCGCGCTCGCGATCCACAGCGCCCAGAGCGTGGGCCAGAGCAGCAGCCAGATCCCGATCGGCTGATGCAGCCGCATGAGCCTGGCGTAACGGCCGTAGTGATGGACGAGGAGCGCCGCCTCGTGCGCCACCTGCTGCGCGAGCGGCCGCCGGCGGGCGCGGGCCCTGGCGTGGGGAATCGCGTTCATACCTTCGCGTACTCCGTCGTCCCCTTGGTCCAGCGACGGATGAGCGGCTCGACCCGCTCGGGATGCCGCTCGAGCAACCGGTCCGAGATCGCGATGACCTGCGGCAGCAGGTCCGCGTCGCGCAGCAGGTCCGCCACCCTGAGCTGCGGCAGGCCCGTCTGCCGCGTGCCGAGCACCTCGCCCGGCCCCCGGAGCTCGAGGTCCTTCTCGGCCACCTCGAACCCGTCGTTCGTGGCCTTGAGCACGCGCAGCCGCTCGGCCGCCACGTCCGACAGCGGCGGCTTGTATAGCAGCACGCAAGTGGAGGCGGCAAGGCCGCGGCCCACACGTCCGCGAAGTTGATGGAGCTGGGCGAGGCCCATGCGCTCCGCGTTCTCGATGATCATGAGCGTGGCGTTCGGCACGTCCACGCCCACCTCGATGACCGTGGTGGCCACCAGCAGCTGCACGGCCCCGGCCTTGAAGGCGCGCATGACCGCCTCCTTCTCGGCGGGGCGCATGCGGCCGTGGATGAGCCCCACGGAGACCTCCGGGAGCGCCGCCGCGAGCGACGCCGAGAGCTCGCTCGCGGCACGCGAGTCCAGCGTGTCCGACTCCTCCACCAGCGGGCACACCCAGTACGCCTGCTGCCCGGTCCGGCAATGCGCCCCCACCCGCTCCACGAGGCGCGCCCGGCGCTCCTCCGGCATGACCACGGTGCGCACGGGCTCGCGCCCGGGCGGCAGCTCGTCGATGATCGAGCAGTCGAGGTCGGCGTACGCCGTCATGGCGAGCGTCCGCGGGATCGGCGTCGCCGTCATGATGAGCTGATGCGGCGAGCGCCCGTCCGCGTCGCCCTTGTTCTTGAGCGACAGGCGCTGCGCCACGCCGAAGCGGTGCTGCTCGTCCACGATCACGAGCGCGAGGTCGCGGAAGCGCACGGCTTCTTGGAACAAGGCGTGGGTGCCGATCGCGACGTCCGCGTCGCCCGTCTCGAGCGCGTGCAGCACCTGCGCGCGGGCCGCCGGCGACTGCGAGCCCGTGAGGAACGCGAGCCGCACGCCGATCGGCTCGAGCCAGCGGGCGAAGTTCAGGAAATGCTGCTCGGCGAGGAGCTCCGTCGGCGCCATGACGGCGGTCTGCCGTCCCGAGGCTGCCGCGAGCAGCGAGGCGGCGGCCGCGATGACGGTTTTGCCGGAGCCGACGTCGCCCTGCAGCAGGCGGAGCATGGGCGTCTCGCGCCCGAGGTCCGCCACGATCTCGTCGAGCGCCCGCCGCTGCGCGCCGGTGAGCCGAAACGGCAACGAGCGCTCGAGCGCCGCGAGGCGGCCGCCCGTGTCGCGCAACGGGGTCGCGCGCTCGGTGCGCACGGCGAGCGAGCTGCGCTTGAGGGACAGGCGCTGCGCGATGAGCTCCTCGAGCGCGATGCGCCGCTGCCAGGGATGCTTGCCGCTCTCGAGCAGCCCCGCTTCGGTGCCCTGCGGCGGGCGATGCAGGCCTTGGAGGGCCGCGTTGATCGACGGCCAGCCCGGCGGCAGCTGATCGGCGAGATGGTCCACGAGCGGCTCGCGCTCGAGCACGGCGAGCGCCCGCGCCGCGAGCTGTCGCAGCCGCTGCTGCGTGAGCCCCTCCGTCGTGGGATAGACGGGCGTGAGCGTGGCGCTCGGCGGCCCCTCGTCCGGGGCGACGGCGCGGTACTCGGGGTGCACCATTTCCAGGCCCGTGGGGCCGGCGCGCACCTCGCCGAAGCAGCGCAGCCGCACGCCGCGTTGCAGGCCGCGCGCCTGCGCGGGGGTGAAGTGGAAGAACCGCAACGTGATCGCCCCCGTGCCGTCCGCGATCCGGCACAGCAGGCTCCGGCGGCGCCGGTACACCACCTCGGCGAGCTCCACGGTGCCCTCGACGAGCACCTTCTGCCCGGGCGCCACCGCGCCCAACGGCACGATCGACGTGCGGTCCTCGTAGCGCTGCGGCAGCCAGCAGAGCAGGTCGCCGAGCCGCGTCAGCCCCAGGCGCGCGAGGCGCTCGGTGAGCCGCGGGCCGACGCCCGGGAGCGCCGCGATCGGCCGCTCGAGCGCTGCGTCGGCGTTCCGGTTCGCGTTCAACGAGGAGCGCGCGGGGCTACCGCACGAGGATCGCGTCCACCTCGACCCCGGCGCCCCGGGGCAGGGCCGCCACGCCGATCGCCGCCCGCGCGGGATACGGCTCCTCGAAGTACTCGGCCATGATCTCGTTCACGAGCGGGAAGCGGCCGAGGTCCGTGAGGTACACGGTGAGCTTCACGACGTCCGCGAGGCTCGCGCCCGCCGCCTCCGCCACGGCCTCGAGGTTGTCGAACACCCGGCGGATCTCCGCGGCGGCGTCGCCCTGCACGAGCTGCATGGTGGCCGGATCGAGCGGTATCTGGCCCGAGATGTAGATCGTGTTGCCCGCACGCACGGCCTGGCTGTACGTGCCGATCGCGGCCGGCGCACGGTCGGTGTGGATTCGTTCCTTTGCCATGGTCCTGGTTCGAGTGTGAATCAAGGGATCGCGGCTCCGGAGCCGCTCCCACTCTGGAAGCGGCTGTCGCGAGCCATGCCCGTCAGCCCGCGCTGCGAATCACGCGCACGACGCCGGGGATCGAGCGGATGCTGCGGACCACCTGCGCGAGGTGCTTGCGGTCGCGCACCTTGAGCCGGAACACGAGCGCGGACGCGTCGCCCTCGGTGTCCACGCGCACGTGCTCGATGTTGCTGTGCGTGGCCGCGATGCGGCCTGCGAGCTCCGCGAGCAGGCCCACGCGGTCGAGCGTGCGCACCTGGATCTCCGACAGGAACTCGCCCTTGACGTTGCTCTTCCAGTCTACCGGGATCCACTTGGAGGGCTGCTTGCGATATTCCGCGAGATTCCGGCAATTGCCGCGGTGGATCACGATGCCGCGCCCGCTCGACATGAAGCCCACGATCTCGTCGCCCGGTATCGGGTAACAGCAGCGGGCGTAGTTCACGACCATGCCCTCGGTGCCCGCGATCTCGAGCGGCTTGCGCTCGGCGGGGCTCGCGCCCTCGGCGCCCTGCGCGAGCAGGCCCGCCACGACGGGCGCCAGCCGCTCGCCGAGGCCGAGCTGCTCGAACAGCGTGTCCATGTCCGGGATGCCGAGCTCCTTGAGCAGCGCGTCGAGGCGATCCTTGCCGATGCGCCGCAGCGACAGCGAGTACGGACGCAGCTCCTGCGACAGCAGCCGCCGCCCGAGCTCGCGGGCCTCGTCGCGCTTCAGGTTCTTCAGGTAGCTGCGGATGGCATTGCGTGCCTTCGCCGTGCCGACGAAGTTCACCCAGTTCGGGTTCGGCCGCGCGCCGCGGGCGGTGATGATCTCCACGGTCTCGCCCGTGTGGAGCGTGGTCTTGAGCGGCACGAGCCGCCGGTCGATCTTCGCGGCCACGCAGCGGTTGCCGACGTCGGTGTGCACGGCGTAGGCGAAGTCGACCACGGTGGCGCCGCGCGGCAGGCGCAGGATGTCGCCCTTCGGCGTGAACACGTACACCTTGTCCGGGAACAGGTCCGCCTTGACCGTCTCGAGGAACTCCTCGGAGTTGGCGGAGCGCTCCATCTCCATGAGCCCCGCGAGCCATTCGCGCGCCCGCTCCTCGGTGCCGGCCGTGCGCTTCTCGATGGCCTTGTACTGCCAGTGCGCGGCCACGCCGCGCTCGGCGACGCGGTCCATGTCCTCGGTGCGGATCTGCACCTCGAGGGGCACGCCGTTCGGGCCGAACAGCGTCGTGTGCAGCGACTGATAGCCGTTCACGCGCGGGATGGAGATGTAGTCCTTGAAGCGGCCCGGCATCGGCTTGTAGAGCTGGTGCGTGAGGCCGAGCACGCGATAGCAGCTGTCCACGTCCTGCACGATGATGCGCACCCCGAACACGTCCACGATGTCGGACAGGTGCAGGTGCTTGCGCATCATCTTCTTGTAGATGCTGTAGAGGTGCTTCTCGCGGGCCATTACGCGGGCCGGGATGCCGGCCTCGGCGAGCCCTTTGGCCAGCCGCGCCTCGATCTTGCGCAGCAGCTGCCGCTGGTTGCCCTTGGCGCGCCGCAGCGCGCGCTCGAGCACCCGGTAACGGAACGGGTAGTAGGTCTTGAAGCCGAGCTCCTCGAGCTCGAGCTTCAGGCTGTAGATGCCGAGGCGGTTGGCGATGGGCGCGTAGATCTCGAGCGTCTCGCGCGCGATGCGCCGCTGCTTGGCCACCGGCAGCGCGTCGATCGTGCGCATGTTGTGCGTGCGGTCCGCGAGCTTCACGAGGATCACGCGCAGGTCCTTGGCCATCGCCAGCAGCATCTTGCGGAAGCTCTCGGCCTGCGCTTCCAGCGCGCTGTCGAACCGCAGGTTGTCGATCTTGCTGACGCCGTCCACGAGCAGCGCCACGTCCTTGCCGAAGCGGTTCTCGATCTCGGTGATGGTGCTCGGCGTGTCCTCCACCACGTCGTGGAGCAGGGCGGCCTTGATGGAGCCCGCGTCGAGATGCAGGTCGGCGAGGATGTCGGCGACCGCCACCGGGTGGGTGATGTACGGGTCGCCGCTCTTGCGGTACTGGCCCTTGTGCGCCTCTGCGGCGAACTCGTAGGCGGCCGTGATGCCGGGAAGCTCCTCCGCCGGCAGGTAGGCGCCTAGCTTATCGAGCAGCTTGCCGAAGTCGTCGGTCCGCCATACCGACAACGCGCGTTCGCGGATGGCTGCACCGTAATCCATTGGAGTGTGGCCGGCATCTCTGCCGGCCGGGCGTCAGTGGTTCACAGGGGACGGCCCAGGTCGTCGCCGCCGAGCGGCGAGGGGGAGGACTGCGGCGGCTCGATGTCGAGCAGCTCCTCCATGGGCTGGTCGCGCTCGTTGAGGATGTCCGGCGTGATGTAGCCCTCCGCGATCTCCCGCAACGCCACGACCGTCGGCTTGTCGTTCTCCCACTCGACCATCGGGTGGGCGCCGTTCGCGAGCTGCCGCGCGCGCTTGGCCGCGGTCAGCACGAGCTGAAACGTGTTCGGGATCTTCTCGATGCAATCTTCGACGGTGATTCTGGCCATCGGCCGGCCTCCATAGAGCTCTTACGTTTGAGTGTACTGCAACGCCCCCGGAATGACAGAGGAACCGGGCACGGCGCCCGTTGGATCGCTCAGGCGCCCAGGAGTTTCCGGACGCGTTCCCGGACCGCCGGCGAGCTCGCTGCGAAGGGCTCCCCGTCCCCCGCGACGATGCGCCCCAGGTCGTCGAGCGCCCGGCCCAGGTCGTCGTTCACGATCACGTAGTCGAACTCGGCCCAGTGGGACAGGTCCTCGAGCGCGTCCCGCAGCCGGCGCTGGATCGTCTCCTCGGAGTCGCTGGCGCGGCCCCGCAGCCGCCGCTCGAGCTCACCGACGCTCGGCGGCAGCACGAAGATGCTGACCGCCTGGGGCGCGCGGCTGCGCACCTGCCGGGCGCCCTGCCAGTCGATCTCGAGCAGCACCGAGTAGCCCTGCCGCAGCAGCTCCTCCACGTGCTCGCGCGACGTGCCGTACCAGTGGTCGAAGACGCGCGCGTGCTCGAGGAACGCCTCGCGCGCCACCATGCGCAGGAACTCTTCCTCGCTCACGAAGAAGTAGTCGCGGCCGTGCTCCTCCGACGGCCGCTTGGGCCGCGTGGTGTAGGAC
>DATCLY010000034.1:0-8157 GCA_036563665.1 Gammaproteobacteria bacterium | reverse complement strand
ATTTTGAACTCCAATAGCAGGACGGGAGTACTCATGGCAGATGATGAGCAGCACCTTCCGCTTAACTTTCTCCTCCCTTCTCCTGGGCATCCTTCTTGCAAAGCGTCCGCGAATGTCTCGCACGGAGTCGACTATCTAGTCAATGCTAGACTTCCAATCGCAAGTCAACCTCCGGCCGCGCGTGCTCGTGCTGGCCCCGCGTTTTCCGTATCCCATTATCGGAGGGGACCGGCTCAGGCTGCACAATCTCTGTGTGTCGCTATCGGAGCGCTATTCGCTGACGTTGCTGTCGCTATCTGGAGACACGGGCGAGGCGGCCGAAGTGCCGCCGCACGTGTTCGATCGAATCGAAACCGTCCGTCTGCCAAGGTGGCAGTCTCGTCTGAACTGTCTGCTTGCCTTACCCACGCGCATCCCCCTCCAGCTCGCCTACTTCTGGAACAACGAGTTCGCAGACAAGGTAGCGGAGCTCGCACCTGAGCACGACGCGATCCTGTGCCATCTCGTGCGCTCGGCGGAATACGCGCTCCCTTACGACATCCCGAAGGTGCTGGAGATGACGGACGCCATCTCCTTAAATTACAAGCGCGTCAGGGAGACCGGCTCCCCCACGCGCCTGCGCAAGCTCATCTACAGCCTGGAGCAGTCGCGCCTGGAGGCCTACGAGCGGCAGATCGTGGACCAGTTCGATACGGCCGTCCTCGTCTCGCACGCGGACCGAAGCTTTTTGTTCGGCGACGATCCGGACCGGCTCGGCAAGGTCATCGTGTGCTCGAACGGCGTGGACACGAGCCGTTTGCCCTACCAGTTCGCGGAGCACCCCGAGGATCGCATCGCGTTCGTCGGCAACATGACCACGCTGTAGAACCTGGACGCCGCGGAGTGGTTCGCGCGCGAGGTGCTGCCGAGGATCCGGGCGGTCCGGCCCGCGGCCGTCTTCGAGGTGGTCGGCTACACGTCCACTGGCGAGAAGCGCCGCCTGGGCGCCATACCCGGGGTCAAGGTCGTCGGCCAGGTGCCCTCCATCGCCGAGGCCGTCGCCGGAGCCGCCGTGGGCGTCTGCCCCATGCGCCTCGGCGCCGGCGTGCAGAACAAGCTGCTCGAGTACATGGCGCTCGGCCTGCCTAGCGTGACCACGTCCGTGAGCCTGGCCGGACTCGAGGCGAAGCCCGGGGAGCACCTGCTGCTCGCCAACACCGCGGACGAGATGGCCGCGGCCGTGCTGCGCCTTTTCGACGACCGGGCGCTGGCCCGAAGCCTCGCGGAAGCGGCCCGCGCCTACGTGGAGCAACACCACGTCTGGTCCGCGAAGCTCGACCCGCTCGTGCGCAGGCTCGATCGGCTGATCACGGCCCGTCGTCGGGAAGCTCGGCCGGCCGCACGCGCACGAGGGCGATCAGCACTCCCAATGCCAGGCCTACGACGAGCCCTGTGGCCGCGATGAGGCGCCGGTTGGGGCTGATGCGACGGTTCGGCACCACGGCGGGGTCGATCACGCGGAAAGCGTAGTCCGGTTGCACGGAGGCGAGCATCGCGGTCTGGAGCTCCGACTCCATGAGCCGCGCGATCGCCTCCCGCACGGGCGTGACGGTGGTGTTCTCGTACTCCTTGCGCAGGAACTCCATGTTGCGGCGGGAGCGCTCGATGGCGTCGGAGCGCATCTTCTCGTTGAGCAGCACCACCATGTCGTTGGCCCACTTGGCCGCGAGCTCCGCATCCGTCCACTCGATGGCGAGGAGCACCATGCGGGTCTGCGAGTCCTGGCTCACCGTGCGGATCTGGTCGCGGAACATGCGGTAGGCGTCGAGCTCCGTCGGGATCCGGTCGGAGTCGTCGGTGCGCCACCGGCCGGCCTTCTCGTCCCACAGATCCTCGAAAAGCACCGGCAGCAGGTTCTGCGCGCGGACGAACTCCATAGTGAACGCCTTCGACTCGAGCACGGCCCGGGCCTCGGCGCTGCGGTCGTCGAGGCCCAGCGTGAGGCCGGCCAGGCTGGCGAGCCCCCCGGGCAGCGAAAAGGCCCCTCCGAGGTCGCGGTCCGAGCGGGCGGGCTGCAGGAGTGTCTCCGCACGGTACTTCACGGGCAAAATGTAGGCGAGCGCGACGGCGAGCGCCGTCACCGCGGCCGTGGTGGCGAGGATCCACCACTTTCCGGCGCGGAGGATCGACCAGAGCTCCGCGAGCGCGCGCACCTGGCGGTGCACGCTTGCGGCGACGAACGATGACCGTCGATTCATCACTGGGCACCTGAGGAGGCCGCCCCAAAGCGTACACAGGCGGGCAGCTCGCTGCCACGGGTAGCTGCGGAACGCGGGTATGGAGGTTTATCTCAGCACGTTTTTCTTGCTCCTCGCGCTCGCGGCCGTGGACGTCTATTCCGGCCGCCGCAGCTTGAGCCTGCTCTGTCTCACGGTGGGCACCGTGCTCGTGGTGCTCCTGATCGGGCTGCGCTGGGAGACGGGCAACGACTGGAATCCCTATCTGCGGTACTACACGGCGGTCGACTCGTTCGGGCCCCTCTGGCTCGGCTGGGAGCCGGGCTATCGGTTGCTCGTGCTGCTCGCGAAGGCGGCGGGTCTCCACTACTCCGGGTTCCTGTTGCTGTCGGCGGCCATTTACATGAGCGCCTTCGCTTGCGTGTTCGCCCGCTTCCGCCACCCGGCAGTGCTGCTGCTCTTCTTCTTTTGCGTCTATGCGCTCGGCTTCATGGGAACGCAGCGCCAGACGCTCGCGCTCGGGTTCGCGTCCCTCGCCATCCTTCGCTTCTACGACGGCAAGACCCTCTCGGGGCTGTTTCTGGTGGCGCTCGCCACTTCGTTCCACTACACGGCGGTGCTCACACCGCTGGCTCTGCTCGTGCCGCGCACCCGCCTTTCTTTCCCGTGGGTGGCGGCAGGATTGATCGCCGGCTTCCTGCTCTATCGGTTGGACGTGGTCGGCGAGATCGTCGAGGCGGCGCTGAATGCCTTCGGCGCCGAGGGCTACGTGCTGCGGCGGTTGCTCGCGTACTCGGCGGGCGGGAGCTGGGAGGAGGCCGCGGCCGCATTCAGTCCGCTGGCGGAGGTGCTGTGGTTCGCGAAGCGCGTCGTTCTGGTAATCGCCTTCTGGTTGCTCTGCTCGCGCGAGCAGCGCAGCTTCGACAACTACCTGGTGAATCTCTACGCGCTCTCGGTGCTCATCTTCCTGGCCACCACCAAGGCCGTACCGCTCGTGGCGTTACGCGCGCCGCTGTACTTCGCGTTCTTCGAGATCGCACTCATTTATATAGCGCTCGCCCGCGTCGGCGGCGTCTTCCGCCGCGAGAGTCTCGTGTTTCTCGGGGGGCCACTCGCCGCGGTGCGGCTGTACGCGGCGGTGTTTCTCTACGTGCCGGAGCTGTACGTTCCGTACAAGTCCGTGTTCTTGAACACCGACTATGCGCGGTTCATGTTCTGAGCGCCGCCTGCTGGGCCCCCGGGCGGACCGCGGCTCAGCGCGCACCGCGCACGCGCTCGAGCAGCTCCGCGAAGGCGAGCGGCACGTGGTCGGATTGCAGCGCGTCACCGGCGGGCGGCGGCACCGGCCTGCGCGCGCCGGACGCGTAGGCGAGCAGCGCTTCCTCGAGAGAGCGCTCGTCCGGCGGCACGAGCAGCGCGTGGCCGCGGGTGGCTTCGCGGAGCGCCGCGATGTCCGAGGCGATCACCGGCGTGCCGCAGAGCAGCGCCTCCCGCGCCGGCATGCCGAAACCCTCGTACAGCGGCACGAACACGAAGGCCTCGGCGGCGGAGTACAAGGCGGGCATGTGCTCGAGCGGCACGTAACCGAGGAACTTCGCGAACCCGCGGCGCACGGAGCTTTCGACCAGCGCCGCGATGTCCTGCGCGAGCCACCCCATCTTGCCGGCGAGCACGAGCAGCGGCAGATCGGCGCCTCGCTCACGGGCCCGCACGTAAGCCTCGAGCAGGGCCGCGAGGTTCTTACGAGGCTCCATGGTGCCGAGCGTGAGCAAAAAGCGCTCGGGCAGGGAGTAGCGCGAGCGCACGGCGCGAACCTCGTCCGGCGTCGCGGGGCGGTACGACGGGTCCATCAGGGGCTCGAGAACGGCGTCGGCGGATCTGCCGTAGCGTCGGTGCACTTCGTCCGCGGTGCTCTGCGACACGCAGACGACGGCGTCGGCGTGGCGCACCGCGAGCGGCTGGAGCAGGCGGCGGCTCCAGCGGCTCACGGCGGGCAGCGTGTGGGCCGCGTGGAGGTAGACGAGGTCGTGAATGGTCACCACGCGCCGCACGCCGTTCGGCACGCGCAGCGGCAGGTAGCCGTTGCCGCCCCAGAAGACGTCGACGCCGCATTTCTCGAGCAGCGGCGGCAGCCCCGTGGAGAGCCAGAGCGGCCCTTTCTTGAGGGGCGATGGCACGTGCTCGATGCATTCGCCGAGCGTCGCCGCCTCCGCGTCCACGCGATCGTTGGAGAAGAGATAGAGCGACGTCTCCGGCCGCACGCGGCGGTAGCGCGTGAGCAGGTTGAACACGTAGTTGCCGACGCCCGTGCGCTCGCGGTTGAGCACGCTCGCGTCCACGCCCAACTTGAACATCGATGCCGACTGCAGGGGAGATGGCAGGATGGCCGCCCCTACCATAGTGCGTGCAAGCGGTGACTAGCAACGACATGCGCTTTCTGTTCGTGGATCTCGGCTCGGCCTGGGGCGGCGCCGAGCGCTATCTCACGTGGGTCATGGATGCGCTGCGCGCGCGGGGCCATTGGGCGGGCTGTGTCGGCCCGGACGAGCGCTTCGCACCGCATTGCGATCGGCTGTGGCTCACGGGCAGCCGGTTCAAGCATCTCGGCCGCGTGCGGCGGCTCGTCGCGGCCATCGCCAAAGCGGAGCGCGTGCAACTCGTGCACTTCAACGCCGACCGGGCGATTCACCTGGCGCCGTTCGTGCGGCTGCCGCGCGGCGTCCCGTGGTCGGCCACCAAGCATCTCACGCAGCCGACGCCGAAGTCGCCGCTCGACGTGCGCACGCGCGTGGAGGTGCGGCTCACGAACTTCTCCCTCGCGCGGGCCGCGCTCTGTATCTGCGTGTCGGAGTCGATGCGCGGCGAGCTCCCGCCCGCGGCCCGGCAGCGGGCGGTGCTCGTCGAGAACGGCGTGGCGGACCCGGGGCCGCCCGCCTGGGACGCGGCGCGGCCCACGCGGGCGGTCTTTCTCGGCCGCGTATCGCCCGAGAAAGGCATCGAGGACCTGCTCGCGCTCGCGGAGCGCGCGGGCGCCCGCCCGCCGCAGGCGCGGACCTGGACCGTCGCCGTGGCGGGAACGGGGCCTCTGGCCGGGCGCGTGGCGGATTCGGCTTCGCGCCTTCCTGCCGGGGTCCTCGACTACCTGGGCTTCCAGGCGGACCCGGGCGCGGTCTACGCCCGGGCCGGCGCGCTGATCCTGCCGTCGTCCCACGAGGGGATGCCGCTCGTGATCCTCGAGGCCTTCGCGCGCGGCCTGCCGGTGGTGGCCTACGACATCCCCGGCGTGCGGGACGTGGTGGCGCATGGCCGCAACGGGCTCCTCGTCCGCCGGGACGACGGCGTGGACGGGCTCGAGCGTGCGCTCGATCGGCTGTTCGGCGACGAGGGCCTGCGGCTCGAGCTCGGGAGGAACGCGCGGGCCGACTACGAGCGGCGACACCGCCTCGACGCCATGCTCGCCCGCACCACGGAGCTGCTGGAGACGCTCGCGTCCCGCGGCTAGCCCGCGGCGCCGTCGCCGGCGTGCGGCTTCGAGAAGACGAACGTGGCGCTCGAAGGCAGCAGCGAGGCCAGCGGCGGCACGAGGCGCTGGAGCCGGTAGTTGAGCGTGGGAAACGCCCACGGCTCGAGCAATGCGTGGTTGCGCAGCACCTGCATGTCGAGCCCCGCTTCGCGCGCCAGCCGCCGCATGTCGGAGACCACCAGCAGGTCCTCCGGCACGTCCGGGCGCACGGCATTCACGCGCCGGTAGGCGAGCGGATAGAGCCAGCGGCTGCAGACGGGCTCGTGGAGATACACGGCGCGCCCGCCCGGTTTGAGGATCCGTTGCACCTCCGCGAGCGTCTTGCCGTGCTCCACGAAGTGATGTGCGGCGGCGAAGCAGTAGACGAGGTCGACGCTCGCGTCCCGCTCGCCCGTGGCGTAGCTCCTGCAAGCATAGCGGCGGTCGATCTGCACGGCGAAGATGCGCTGCCAGTAGTCGACGCTCGCGAGCGCGTAGGCGCTGATGTCGGTGGCGACCACGCACGCGTCCGGGAACATGCGCTTGTAGATGCAGCTGCTCCAGCCCTGGCCGGCGCCGAGCTCGAGCACGGTGCCGCGCCTCGCGAGCAGATGCTCGAGCTTGCGGAGGTACGCGAGAAAGATCCGCGCCTCGCCCAGCTTGTTGATCAGGTTGTCGAGCGAGTCGACGCCCGGCGCCTCCGTCGGCGAATCGCGCCAGTACTCGATCTCGATGCGTTCCTTTTCGGCGACAGCGGCTCTCGGCCGCGAGCTCCATCTCATGCGTCACTCCTCGCCGTAGTCACCAAAGGTACACGCTGCGCCTCCCGGGCACGAGGCGTCGCTGTGGCAGAATAGGCCGCCCCCCAAAACGGCTCGTGAGCGGCGAGCGGCCGCGCTCGCGGCGAAGTAGGACGACGTGACAGCAGCGCCCCACCGGTGGAGCCGGCGATCCCTCGCCTGGAACGGCATCTGGACGATCGCGCTCGGCGCATCCACGGCGTTGCTGGCGCTTCTGCTGCCGCCGTTTCTCACGCGCCTGCTGTCACCCGCCGAGTACGGCGCCTGGGCCCTGGCGCTGCAGATCGCGAGCTACGTGCTGCTGCTCGGGTTCGGGCTCCAGGTGGCGGTGGGGCGCTTCGTCGCGCTCGAAGCCCACTCCCCGGGGGCGTCGCATCCGATCGTGGTGGCCGCCTTCCGCGCGAGCTGCGTGGCGGCGGCGGCCGGGCTCGGCCTCGTCGCCGTGGTGGCGGCTCTGCTGCCCCGCTTCGTGAGCGACCTGCCGTCCGAGCTGCACGGCGACTTCCGGATCGCGCTGCTGCTGTGCGGCGCCTCGGCGGCGTCGAGCCTCGTCGGCACCGTGTTCACCGGCACGTTCCTCGGCGAGCAGCGGGCCCACGTGCCCGCGCTCATCGCGCTCGGCGGCCGCGCGCTGCAGTGCGCGCTGGTCGTCGCCACGGTGAGACGCGTGCCTTCCGTGCCGGCCGTCGCAGCGGCGTTCGCAGCGGGGCAGGCGTTGCTGCTCGCGGCCCAGGTGCTCGGGTGGTGGAAGTGGTCCGGTGTGCGCGGGGTGGTGCGCGGGTCGGCCGGCCGGTCGCATTACCGCGAGCTCGGGGCGTTCTGCGCGCCTTTCGTGCTGTGGAATCTGCTCGCCGCGCTGAGCTCCGGCACGGACCTGGTGATCGTGAGCAAGCTCGACTTCGAGCGCACCCCGTACTACGCCGTGAGCCTCACCATCGTGAGCCTGTTCGCGGGGCTGCTCTCGGCCGGCTACAACGCCATGCTGCCGGCGGCCGCGCGGCACGTGGGCGCGGGCGATCGCGCGGGCCTCGAGGCGCTGCTGTTCCGCGTGGGTCCGCTCGGCATCGGCTTGTCGCTGGCGCTGGGGCTGCCGCTCATGGTGGCGTCCACGGCGCCCGTGAGCCTCTGGGTGGGCGAGGCCTATGCGGTCGCGGCGGCGCCTTACCTCTCGGTGCTGGTGCTCGCGCAGATCGTGCGCCTGTCCATGTCGATGTACGGGATCGCCACCATCGCGGCAGGGCGCCACGGCACCATGCTGCTCGGCCCCGTGCTGGACGCGGCCGTGGCGCTCACCGCCGCCATCGCCTTGGGAAGGGAGATGGGCGCGCTCGGCGTGGCGATCGGCATGGTGGCGGGGGCCGCGACCAATCTGCTCACGTGGTGCTGGCGGGACCCGCTGCGCGAGGTGTTCGGCGCGCGGCAGGTGGCGTGGAGCTTCCTGCGGGCGGCGGCGCTGCCGGCGGCCTGCGGGGCGGTGGGCGTGGCGGCGATGCGGCTCGGGGCGGGCGCGGTCGACTGGCTTCAGGGGGAGTGGGTGCGGTTCGGGGCGAGCGTGGCCGTGGCGGGCGTGGTGGCGGGGGTGGCGCTGGCGCTGGCCGCGCGGGGGGGAAGATCGCGGCTGGAAAGCCGCTCCCACCCC
>DATCLY010000032.1:0-20197 GCA_036563665.1 Gammaproteobacteria bacterium | reverse complement strand
CGGCAGCTCTGCTCCAGGAGCTCCAGCACGCGGGTGGCGGTGTCGAGGTCGAGGTTGCCCGTGGGCTCGTCGGCCAGCACGAGCGCAGGCTCGTGCACGACGGCCCGGGCGATGGCCACGCGCTGCTGCTCGCCGCCGGACAGCTCCTCGGGGAACCGGTCGCCGCAGTCCGGGATCCCGAGCTCGTCCAGCAGCTCGGTCACGCGGGCCTCGGCCTGCGCGCCGTCGAGGCCGTTCAGCGCGAGCGGCAGGCGCACGTTCTCCCGCACGGTGAGCGTCGGCAGCAGGTTGAAGAACTGGAACACGAAGCCGAGCCGGCGGCGGCGCAGCTTCGCGCGCTCGGGCTCGTCGAGCCGCGCGACGTCGCGGCCTTCGAGCACCACGCGCCCCTCGTCGGGCGACTCGAGCCCGCCCAGAAGCCTCAAGAGCGTGGACTTGCCGGAGCCGCTGCGGCCCACCACCACCACGAACTCCGCGGCGCCGATCGCGAGGCTCGCGCGGTCGAGCACGACCGTGGAGCCATAGCGCTTGACCACGTCGCGGAGCGCGACCTGCGGCTCTGCGTCCATGCGGTGATGCTAAGCGATCCGCGGCGGCGGGGCCGCCCGGTGGGCGCGCGCCGCCCGCTCAGGGATACGGCGAGCGCTCGGCCTTGCGGAAGGCGAGCGCGACGCGGTCGGGCAGGATCTCCCAGCCGCAGCGCTCCGCCTCCGCGGCGAGCGCGCGGTCCGGGCGCACCGCCACGGGCTCGCCCACGGCGCGCAGCAGCGGCAGGTCGTGCCGGGAGTCGCCGTATGCCGTGGCCTCGGCGAGGTCGAGGCCGCGCGCGGCCGCGAGCTCGCGTGCCAGCGTGAGCTTGGCCGTGTCGAAGGGGTGCAGGTCCGGCGGCTGACCCGTGAAGCGCCCGTCGCGCTCGTTCGCGACCGTGCCGACGACGTGCCGCACGCCCAGGTGCTCGGCCAGCGCCCGGGCGATCGGCTGCAGCGTGCCCGACATCAGCACGACCGTGTCGCCGCGGGCGAGGTGCTGGCGCAGCCGCTGCACGGCGGGCTCGTGCAGGTGCTCGAGGAGGCGCTCCGCCACGAACTCCTTCGCGAGCGCCTCGACCTCGTCCACCGGGAGCCCCGCGAGGTACGCCTTGTTCTTCTTCACGGTGTGCACGCCGCCGATCCAGACGTAGCGCACGAGGAACAGCAGGTAGGTGAAGATCTGCCGGAAGCCCTGGCGGCGGCGGGCCAGCAGGAAGCGCCAGAAGAGCCGCTCGGAGCTCACGCTCACCAGCGTGCCGTCGATGTCGAAGATGGCGAGTGGCATGGGCTTCCCTTGTCGTAGTGCCGGCTTCACTGCCGCGGGGAGCGCGCTACTTGCTGGCCGACCCCCTCAGGATGTCGTCTTTCTGAGCGTAGACGAATTCGATCACGACCGGCAGCCCCCGCAGCACGCAGAGCGCCACCGCGAGGTACACGAACAGGTACGTGAGCCCGGTCCAGAGCCAGCCGACGTAGGCCCACACCTCGGGCAGCGCCGCCGGGAACGCCCTGAGCAGCGCCAGGCCGCAGAACGCGCAGGCCTTCACGACGGCGTAGAAGATCCGCATGAAGCGCCCGGCCACGATGAACTTGCCGATGCTCGAGCGCATGAGGGCGAACGGGGCGGTTCCTTCCGCCATGGAGTAGCTCGAGCGGATCGTGTCGACCACGACGCCGCGGATGATGAACACGAGCGGCACCCAGATCGGCACGAGGTCGTTGTCCGCGGCCACGATCCACAGCGTGAGCTCCACCACCCGGTCGCCCGCGATGTCGAACAGCGCCCCGAAGAGGCTCGTCTCGTTACGCTTGCGGGCGACGTAGCCGTCGAGGCCGTCGGAGATGAAGATCAGGATGATCAGAAAGAAGCTCACGAAGTGCCAGAACGGGGCCGGCACGTAGAAGAGCCAGGCGACGATCAGGAGCAGTATCAGCCGGCTCAGCGTCAGCAGATTGGCCATGCGCCATTATACCCGCGCGAGGGGCTCCTAAGCGCTTGTTTTGTCGATGCTTTTGCGTCGACGCTCCGGGCCTTCGAGCTACTTCGCGAGCGGGCGCCAGGGCACGATCACGCGCTGCCCCTCGTGGCTCCCGATATACGGCTCGACCCCATAGTGGCGCTCGAGCGCCTCGGCGCGAAGCACCTCCGCCGGCGCTCCGTCGCCTACTACCCTGCCATCTTGCATCAAGATCACGCGACCGCAAAAACGCGCCGCGAGGGAGAGGTCGTGCAGGACGGCCACGACGAGCGCGCCGCGTCGCGCGTAGTCCGCGAGCGCGGCCATGATGGTGAGCTGGTGATAGGGATCGAGCGAGGCGACCGGCTCGTCCGCGAGCAGCACCGGCGCCTGCACGGCCAGCGCCCGCGCGAGCAGCACGCGCGCGCGCTCGCCGCCCGAGAGCCGATCCACGGGCCGCGCCGCGAGCGCCGGGACGTCCGTCTGGCGCATGGCCCACTCGACGGCCGCGGCGTCGGCTTCGCTTTCGCGCTGCCCGGCCGCGCGGTGCGGCAGCCGACCGAGCGCCACGACCTCGCGGGCCGCGATGGGCCAGTGCACCGTGCGCGCCTGCGGCAGGTACGCCACGGTCCGGGCCCTCGCGCGGGCATCGAGCTCGGCGAGCGGCCGGCCGCGGAAAGCCACGCGCCCCTCGAACGCGAGCAGCCCGGCGATGGCCTTGAGCAGGCTGCTCTTGCCCGCGCCGTTCGGTCCGACGAGCGCCACGGTCTCGCCCACGGCGAGGTCGAGCGAGCACGGCCGCACGGCCTCGTGGGCGCCGTAGCGCACGCGCACGTCCTCGAGCGTCAGCACGTCCACGGCTCAGTCGCCCGGCAGCGCGGCCGCCCGCGGCCGCATGACGAGATGCAGGAAGAACGGCGCGCCGAGCAGCGCCGTCACCACGCCGAGCTTGAGCTCGGGCCCGGGCGGCATGAGCCGGATGGCGACGTCGGCCACGAGCGTGAGCAGCGCGCCGGCGAAGAAGCTCGGCAGGAGGAGCCCGCTCGGCCGGAAGCCGAACAGGGGCCTCAGCAGGTGGGGCACGACGAGCCCCACGAAGCCGACCACGCCCGTCACCGCCACCGCCGCGCCCACGGCGAGCGCGGTACCGCCCACTACGAGCCATAGCGTGCGGCGCGGATCGAGCCCCAGGCTCGCGGCCGTCTCGTTGCCGAGCGTGAGGGCATCGAGCCCGCGGGCCGCGGCCGCGAGCATGATCCAGCCGGGCACCATGAGCGGCAGCACGAGCCAGACGTGCGCGAGGCTCCGGTCGGCGAGCGAGCCGAGCATCCAGAACAGGATCTCGAGCGCCGCGTACGGGCTCGGGGCGAAGTTGAGCGCGAGCGAGGTGAGCGCGGCGGCGAGCGCGTTGAGCGCTATGCCTGCGAGGATCACCGTGAGGAAATCGCCGCGCCGCCCGGCGAGGGCGTAGAGGGCCGCGAGGGCGGCGAGCGCGCCCGCCACGCCGCCCGCGGGCAACGCGAGCGACTGCGGGCCGGCGAGACCGAAATAGAAGACGAGCACCGCGCCGAACGCGGCGCCGCTCGATGCGCCCAGCAAGCCGGGCTCGGCCAGCGGGTTGCGCAGCAAGCCCTGGAGCGCCGCGCCGCAGAGGCCCAGCGTGCCGCCCACGAGCAGACCGAGCAGGGCGCGCGGGAGGCGGATCTCGGCGAGGATGGCGGGCGCGAGGTCGGGTCCGCCGAGCCCGAGCACGGCGCCGCCGCTGCTGCGCCCCACCGCGAGCGACGCCGCCGCGGCCGCGGCCGCGAGCACGGCGAGCGCCGCGCAGCGCCCGACGCCCCTCGTGGTCATGGCAAGCCGCGGCGCAGCAGCTCAACGGCGTCGAGGCTCTGCGGCAGCCCGCAGGACCAGTACGCCGCAGGCACCGTCACCGTCGCCCGCTCGCGCGCGGCGGCCAAGAGCGCGGGGTGGCGCAGCACCGCGTTCGCGAGCGACGGCTGGTCGTCGCGGTAGCCCGTCATGACGAGGAGCTGCGGGTCGCTGCGCAGCAGCGCTTCGACGGACAGGCTGCCCCAGCGGTCGAGCCCGCGCTCGGCCGCCACGTTACGCAGCCCGGCGAGCATGAGCAGCGTGTGCGCGAGGTTGTCCCGCCCCACCGTGAAGCCGCCGGGCCGCACGATCACGGTGTCCACGGGCACGGCGGGGCGCGTGGCCTCGAGCCGCCGCACGCGCTCCTCGAGCGCCGCGACGAGCGCCGCGCCGCGGGCGGGCCGGCCCACCGCCTCGGCCACGCGGCGCACGTTCGCCGCGATGTCGGCCACGGTGACCTCCGGCTCGAGCTCCACCACGCGGTAGCCCAGCCGCCGGAGCAGCGCACGCGTGAACGCCCCCGTGTACGCGCCCGCGATGACGACATCGGGCGCGTAGCGCAAGAGCTCCTCGGCCGAGCCGTAGTTCAACGGATAACGAGCCGCCTGCTCCGCGAGCAGGGATTCCTCCGGATCCGCCGCGAGCCAGCTCACCGTGAGGATCTGCTCGGGATCGGCCACCGTCAGCACGAGCTGGTCGGCGCAGAGGTTGATCGAGGCGACGGTGGGGCGGCCGATGTCAGCGCCGGCAGGTCGTGCGGCGAACGTCCCGGCCAAGGCGAGCAGCGCGACGGCCAGGCGCGCCGCGCGGGTCGAGGCGAGGGCGATCGACATGTCAACCTCCGTGGCTACGGATCGCCGCCATGCCGTTCGCCCGCGGGCGGCAACCCCAGTCGAAATCGGATTCGGGTCGTCGCCACGACGGATTTCCGCTCCGCACGCTACCCCGGCATGCGGAAGGACGACGTCGGCGGCAGGTTTCCTGGCTCGACGGCTCGAACGGCTCCGACCGGCCTTCCCGGGGGACGCGCCCCAGTGGCCATGGCGGCGAAGCCTCGCCGTCTACAGTTGCGGGGACAGCCGCGATGCCGCGCTCGCAGTCGGGTTGCCCGACTCCAAGCCGCGGCCGCGTTCCCTTTTAACCCCGAAGGGCACCGCCTGGCGCATCACCTTAGGAGCGGCTCCGGGCTTTTGCAAGGCGCGACGAATCGCGCCAAGATGCGCACCCGCCCGCCGCGAGAGGAGAGCTTCCCTGATCCGTTACCGAGTGCGTCTGGCCGATCTCGACCGGCACCTCTTCGAGGTGGAGTGCCGCGTCGAGACACCCGCGACCGAGCAGCGGCTGTCGCTGCCGTCGTGGATTCCCGGGAGCTACCTGCTGCGCGAGTTCGCGCGCCACGTCGTGGCGGTGTCCGCCGAGAGCGGCGGCGCCCCCGTGCCCGTGGAGAAGGTCGATCACAGCACGTGGCTCTGCCGCGGCGCTCGAGGGACGCTCACGGTGCGCGCGGTCGTCTACGGGCTCGACCAGTCGGTGCGCGGGGCTTTCCTCGACCGCCGCCGCGGCTACTTCAACGGCACGCACCTGTTCCTGCTGCCTGCGGGCCGCGAGGCGGAGCCCGTGGAGCTCACCATCGAGCGCCCGGCGCACGCGGCGTGCGAGGAGTGGCGGGTGGCCACGGCCATGACGCCGCAGGCGGCGGACGAGCGCGGCTTCGGCACCTACCGTGCCGCCGACTACGACGAGCTCATCGACCATCCCGTGGAAATCTCCGACTTCGAGAGCGTGGAGTTCCAGGCGGGCGGCGTGCCGCACCGCCTCGTGGTGGCGGGGCGGTTCGATTCCGATCTCGAGCGCGTGGCGACGGACCTGGCGCAGCTCTGCGAGACGCAGATCGAGTTCTTCGGCCGGCCGCCGCCGTTCGATCGCTACGTGTTCCTCGGGCTCGCAGTGGGCGAGGGCTACGGCGGCCTCGAGCACCGCGCGTCCACGAGCTTGATCTTCAGCCGCGACGACCTGCCAAAGCCGGGCGACCCGGCCGTGTCGCGCGACTACCAGCGCTTCCTCGCGCTCGCGAGCCACGAGTACTTCCACACCTGGCACGTGAAGCGCACGAAGCCGGCCGCGTTCGTGCCGTACGACCTCTCGCGGCGCAACCACACGCGGCTGCTCTGGGTGTTCGAAGGGTTCACGAGCTACTACCAGGAGCTCATGCTGCTGCGCAGCGGCCTCGTCGACTCGGCGGCGTTCCTGCAGCGGCTCGGCGAGCTCGCGACCCGCGTCTACCGCGCGCCCGGGCGCTTCAAGCAAAGCCTCGCCGCCGCGAGCTTCGACGCGTGGGACGTGCTCTACAAGCCCGAGCCCCACAGCGTGAACACGAGCGTGAGCTACTACACGAAGGGTGCGCTCGTCGCGCTCGCGCTCGACTTGCTGCTGCGGCGCGACACGGGCGGCAAGGTGTCGCTCGACACCGTGGTGCTCGAGCTCTGGCGGCGCTACGGCGCGCGCGGCGTCGGCGTGCCGGAGGACGGCTTCGAGGCCCTCGCGCAGGAAGTGAGCGGGCTCGACTTGAAGGCGTTCTTCGACGCCGTGGTACGCGGCACGGAGGACCCCCCGCTCGCGGAGCTGCTCCGCGACTTCGGGATCACGCTGGGGCTCAGGCCGCAGACCGGCCCGGAGGACAAGGGGGGCACGCGGCGGGCGGAGGCGAACGGCGAGGTGCTCGCGCTCGGCTGCGTCACGCGCGAGCGCGACGGCGGGCTCGAGCTCGTGGCCGTCATAGAGGGCGGCCCGGCGGAGCGCGCGGGCCTCGAGCCCGGCGACGTGCTGATCGCCCTCGACCGCCTCAAGGTCAACGAGCGCAGCCTCAAGCGCCGGCTCGCACGCTTCGAGGCGGGCGAGCGCGTGACGGCCAGCGTGTTCCGCGGCGACGAGCTCATCGAGGTGGGGCTCACGGTCAGGCCCGCGCCGCTCGACACGGTGTACCTCGAGCGGGACGACCGCGACGCGGCTGCCGTCGAGCGCCGCAGGGCGTGGCTCGGCGTGTGACGCCGCCGTAAACTTTGGCGGGGCGCGGGGGCGTCGATGCCTGCATGATCGAGCTCGGTCTCAAGTTCACCCTCGGCTACCTGCTGGGGTCGGTGCTCGGCGGCCTCGTGGTGGGTTGGCTCAAAGGCGTCGACATCCGCAAGGTCGGCAGCGGCAACCCCGGCGGCACCAACGCGTTTCGCACCCAGGGCAAGTGGTTCGCGCTCTGGGTGATGGCGATCGACGTCGGCAAGGGGATCCTCGCCGTCGTGCTGATCCCCGGGCTCGACATCCCCGGCGTGGGCTTCGACCCCGAGGTGGACCGGGAGCTTCTGACCTACTCGGTGGCGTTCGCGGCCATCCTCGGCCACGTGTATCCGCTCTGGTTCGATTTCCGCGGCGGCAAGGGGGCCGCCACGGCGGCCGGCGTGCTCATCTATCTCGCGCCGTCGCTCGCGGTGCCGGTGCTGGCGGTGTGGTGCCTGGTCGTGGCCGCGACCGGGTTCGTCGGTCTCGCCACGATGAGCGCGGGCGTGAGCGCGGCGGTGTTCGCGGCCGTGACGCGGCTGCCGGAGGATCACGGCCTCGTCGCGTTCGCGTCGGCGGTGGCGCTGCTGCTGATCTTCACGCACCGCTCCAACATCCGCCGCATGCTCGCGGGCACGGAGTCGCGGTTCGCTCGCGTGCGCTTCGACCGCCTGTTCGCACGCAAGTGAAAGAGCTCGCCCGAGAAGCCTTGCTCGCCGCGCTCGCGGACGGGCGGGCGCGCTCCGGGGAGGAGCTGGCCAGCGCGTTCGGCGTGTCGCGCGCGGCGGTGTGGAAGCACGTGCGCAAGCTCGAGGACTGGCAGGTGGAGGTGCGCGCCGCGCCGGGACGAGGCTATCGGCTCGAGCGGCCCATCGATCTGCTGGACCGCGCGGCGCTCGCGGAGACGCTCGAGCGGCGCCTCGGGGGCGCCGTGCGGCTCGAGGTGCACACCGAGCTGCCTTCCACCAACGCGCGGCTGCTCGAGGCGGCGCCCCCGCCTTTGGGCGTGTCGAACGCCTGCATCGCGGAGTATCAGACCGCGGGCCGCGGCCGGCGGGGCCGGCGCTGGCGCACGCCGCTCGGCGCGGGGCTCTGTCTCTCCGTGGCCTGGCAGTTCGAGCGCACGCCGCCCGATCTGCCCGCGCTGAGCCTCGCCGCCGGCGTGGTCGCGCGGCGCGTGCTCGCGGCGGAAGCGGGCGTGGACGCGGCGCTCAAGTGGCCGAACGACCTCGTCTGGGACGAGCGCAAGCTCGGCGGCATCCTCGTGGAGATGACCGCGGAAGCGCAGGGCGCTTGCCACGTGGTGATCGGCTTGGGGCTCAACGTGTCGATGCCGCCGGCGCTGCTCGCGGCCGTGAGCGACTGGCCGCGCGGCGCCGTCGACCTCGCGATCGCCACCGGCGGCTCGCCGCCCTCGCGCACCGCGCTCGCCGCCGCGCTCGTCGAGGCGCTGCACCGGCTGTGCGCGGGCTACGCGCACTCCGGCTTCGCGCCTTATCTCGACGACTGGCGCGCGGCCGACTACCTGCGGGGGCGGCGCGTCGCCATCGACGAGCCCCAGGGGCCCGTGACCGGCGTCGCGCTCGGCATCGAGCCGAGCGGCGCGCTGCTCATCGAGACGGACGCGGGCGAGCGCCGGCGCGTGATCGCGGGCGACGTGAGCGTGCGCGGCGCATGAGCGGGCTCGTCGTGGACATCGGCAACGCGCGCCTCAAGTGGGCGGAGGTGCGCGACGGCCGGCTCGCTGCGCGCGGGCACGCGCTGCACGTGGACGCGCCCGACGATGCGTTCGCGAAGCTCGCCGCGGCGCTCGCGCCCGACGTCCGCCGCGTGGTGGCGGCGAACGTGGGCGGGCCTGCGCTCGGCGAGCGGCTCGCGGCGGTGACGCGTGCGCGGCTCGGCATCGAGCCCGAGCTCGTCGCGACGTCGCGCGAGCGCTTCGGCGTGCGCTGCGGCTACGACGACCCGGCGCGCCTCGGCGTCGATCGCTGGGTGGCCGTGATCGCGGCGCACAGGATCGCGGGCGGCGCGGCCTGCGTCGTGAGCGCGGGCACGGCGGTGACGTTCGACGCAGTGGACGCGAGCGGCGTGCATCGCGGCGGGCTGATCCTCGCGGGGCCGAGGCTCGCCGCCGCGGCGCTCGCCGAAGGCACGAGCAACATCGGCCCCACGGACTTGCCCGCGGAGAAGCCCGAGGGCATCGGGGTGCTCGGCCGCAGCACCGCGGAAGCGGTGGGCCGCGGCACGATGCTCGGCATCGCCGCGGCCGTGGATCGCGCGTTCGACATCGTGTGCCGCGAGCTCGGCTCCCGCCCGCCGCTCTATGTCACGGGCGGGGACGCCGAGATGCTCGCGCCATGGCTCGCCACGGACAGCGAGCTCAGGGCAGACTTGGTGCTCGAAGGGCTCGCGTTGTTCCTCGCGTCTCCGGCCGGAGCGGACTGATGCGCAACCTCTTCCTCGCGCTGGTGCTCGCCAACCTCGCGTTCGCGGCGTGGCATCTCTGGTTCAGCGAGCCCGAGCCGCTTCCGCCGGCCGCCCGCACGGGCGGCCCGAGCATCACGCTGATGAGCGAGGCGGCACCCGCAGGCGCCTCGGTTACGCCGACGGAACCCTCGCCGCGCGTGCAGCCGCCCGCGGGCGCCGACGTGGTCGCGGTCCCCGCCGCGGCCGCCGCACCCGCCGCCCCGCGCTGCGTGAGCGTGGGGCCGTTCCGCGAGCTCTCGCAGGCGGCCACCGCGGCCGCGAACCTGCGCGCCGCGGGCTACGACCCGACGCAGCGCGTGGCGGAAGGCGAGGTGTGGGTCGGCTACTGGGTCTACATCGAGCGCATCCCCACCGAGGATGAAGCGAACGAGATCCTCGCAAACTTGCGCGCCAACGGCATCAGCGACTCGTACGTGATCCCCGACAGCGGCGGCAACAATCTCATCTCGCTCGGCGTGTTCAGCGAGATCGGCCGGGCGGGCACGCGCCGCGAGCAGGTGCGCGCGCTCGGCTACGAGCCCACGGTCACCGACCGCACGCGCCGCGGCACCGTGTACTGGGTGGACGTGCTGCTCGACCCGGGCCAGACGCTCGACTTCGAGGTGCTGCAGGTGCCGGGGCGGATCCTGCGGCTCGAGCAGCGCGCCTGCGAGTCCGTTTAGATTTCTGGAGAGGACGCCCGCGCAGTTCCCCCGCCACGCGCGTTTGGGCTATCGTCGGCGACAAGGCCTGGACGCACCGCGAGTGCGCACGCAAAACGGCTGCCACCAAGAATCCAACGACAAGGAGCGGACCACATGCAAGCACGCAAAATCGTCTGGGGGACCCTGGCCGGCCTCGCGCTCGGCGGAGCGCTCACGCTCGCGCACGCGCAGGGCTCGCAGGAGGCGCGCATGCGCGCGGCGCTGGCGTCGCCCGATCGCCCCGCGGAGAACAAGGCGCGCGACGCGGCGCGCAAGCCCATCGAGGTGATCCAGTTCCTCGGCGTCGAGGACGGCATGACGGCGCTCGACGTGATCGCGGCCGGCGGCTGGTTCACGGAGGTGCTGTCGGCGGCCGTGGGCCCGAACGGCAAGGTGTACTCGCAGAACCCTCCGTTCTTCACTCAGCGGGAGGGTTTCGCGGAGGCGGAGCAGCGGCTCGTGCAGCGGCTCGGCAACGTGGAGCCGCTCCACGGCGATCTGCCGCAGGAGAGCATCGCGGGCAGGATCGACGTCGCCGTGTCCGCGCTGAACCTCCACGACCTCTACAACATGGGCGGCGAGGACGCCGCGTTGCCGCTGCTGCAAGGCGTGTACGCCGCGCTCAAGCCGGGCGGCGTGTTCGGCCTCATCGACCACGTGGGCGTGGAGGGGCAGGACAACCGCACCATGCATCGCATCCCGACGCAGACCGCGCGCGACCTGCTGCAGAAGGCGGGCTTCACGATCGAGGCCGAGTCCGACCTGCTCGCGAACCCCGCCGACGACCACACCAAGGGCGTGCGGGACCCGTCGCTCGAGCGCCGCACGGATCAGTTCCTTATCAAGGCGCGCAAGCCGCGCTGAGACGTCACGACGAGAATCGCGGCTGGAAAGACCCGCTCACCTGTGGGAGCGGCTTTCCAGCCGCGATTCTCTGAAGCCTGTGGGAGCGGCTTTCCAGCCGCGACTCTCTGAAGCCTGTGGGAGCGGCTTTCCAGCCGCGACTCTTTTCCGGCCGAAGGGCGCCCGAAAGGGGTAAACTAACGCCGGCGTGCCGGCATAGCTCAGTTGGTAGAGCAACCGCCTTGTAAGCGGTAGGTCCGGGGTTCGATCCCTCGTGCCGGCACCAGTCAATCTCTGGCCAGCCCGTTGTACAGTCATCCGCGAAGGTCCCCAGCCAACATCGATCATTCGCCTGTCTCAGGCTATCGCTCTGGGGCACACGATCGGCGATCTCGTAATAGTCCGAACGCGTGCTTCGATAGCTTCATGCCGGTCGGCGTATCGAGCACACCAATCATGTCGCCTAACGCTGCTGTTTAGGCGTGGCGGCGCGCGCCGCACAAACGGCTGAATCCGTCCGCTGCAACTGCTTGTTAGGTGACGGCTGCGGCATTTGCGGTGATTAGCGGTGTTACGCAAGCAAAAGTGTTTTGCGCCAACACAGGATCCTCGATGATGAAGCTCTTCTCGCGATTTTCAAATGCTCGGTTCGACAACCAGTTGTGGCTTCCACACACCACGCGAATCTCGTCCACGATTAGTAGCTTCTGATGGTTGTTAAACCTGCCGATATGAAACGCGGAACGTTCAGCGGCGGCGCGCTGACGTTTCATGCGCGGCGAGCGCACAATGGCAACGCCGCGCCCGGGCTGCGCACGTGATGGCGTTTAATCGTCCGATGCATCTGCATGTTATGCGTGCCCGCGACGGGATCACCCCTTTATCGGCGCGATAGTGCGTCCGTTCAAGAGCACCGCCACCCAGTTTCCGCCGCTCCAAAGCTCGTTGCCGTCGATCACTGGCGTCAGCTCGAAAAAGTAGTACCAGCGATCAGGCGCGTTATAGAGTTCAACCGCTTCACGAGATGCCTCCGCGCCTTCGAGACAGGCTAAGTATTGCTTGATAAGACTCATCCGGACGGCGATCAGGTCACGAAACCACAAAGACCGCAAAACTCGAAGTCTGCGCCGCCATCGTCCGACGCAGCCACCTCACATTGCCGAATATCCCAACATTGAACGCTTAAAGCCCCCTGGCCTCTATGGCGGACTGCGTATATCTCAGGATGTTGCCGAAAGAGGAACGGGCTTGAGAGCCCCTGGGGGCCTGCTCTACACGTCGGTGCCGCACTTTCGAACCGGCCGTGTCGCGTGAAGTGGCCTCAAATCCCCAGACCGGAGTCCGGCAAGCTCGGCAGTGGTAGGATTGTTGGCAGCCAGTTGAGAACGTACTCGACAACAGTGCGTTGGTGGTCAGGCTGCTCGCGCGCAGGTACGAGGGCGGTCGCCACAGCAACAGCAACCCAGGGGGATCGAACGATGACGATGAGGGGCGGGGCCATTCCCGGTACCGCGGTCGCCGCATGGGCGGTGCTCGCGACGATTGCAGCTCACGCTCAACCGTTCGCCGACGCCGCCGCCTCGCGCGCCGGCTACACCGTGGCCGACGTCGCGCCCGCCGCGGAGTGCGAAGCCATGGCGCAGCTCGAGCTGTACGAGGTGCTGCGGCTCGAGGCGCGCTCCGTGCCGGCCGGCGACGGCGCGCCGCCGCATTGCCGCGTGAGCGGCGTGATAGACCCCGAGATCGCGTTCGAGGTCAATCTGCCGGCCGCGTGGAACGGCCGCTTCTACATGATCGGCAACGGCGGCCACGCGGGCGAGCGACCGGATGTGCCCAACCGAGCCGCGCAGCGCGCGGCCGCGCTCGCCCACGGCTTCGCCATGGCGAGCACCAACACCGGTCACGACGCGATGGAGGAGCCCGGGGCGACGTTCGTGCTGAGCAACCGGCAGAAGGCGATCGACTACGCCTACCGGGCCGTGCACGTCACTGCCGTCACGGCGAAGGAAATCATCAGCCGCTACTACGGCCGACCGGCCGCCTATTCGTATTGGAACTCGTGCTCGAACGGCGGCCGCCAGGGCCTCATCGAGGCGCAGCGCTACCCGGAGGATTTCGACGGCATCGTCGCGAACGCGCCGTGGGTGGACCAGACGGGCTTCACCGTCGGCGCGCTGTGGAACCAGCGGGCGGTCGAGGGCGCGGGGTTGACGGCGGAGCACCTCGGGCTGCTCGCCGAGCGCGTCATGGCCAAGTGCGACGCGGTGGACGGTCTCGAGGACGGCCTCATCGACGACCCGCGCAACTGCTCGTTCGACGTGGCCGCGGACGTGCCGATCTGCCCCTCGGGGGCGCAGTCGGGGGCGTGTCTCACGCCCGCGCAGGCGGAGGCCATCCAGAAGGTGTACGACGGCCCGCGTGTGGGCGACCGGCAGATCTTCCCGGGCTTCATGCTCGGCAGCGAAGCGGTCACCCAAGGGTTCTTCGGCGGCGGCGAGCCCGTGAGCGGGTGGATGAACCTCATCGTGCCGTCGCAGCCCGGCGCCAAGCCGGCCGATTTCGGACTCGCCGAGAACACGCTGCGCTACCTCGTGTTCGATCCGCCGCGGCCCGACTACGACTATCACGAGTTCGACTTCGAGCGCGACCTGCCGCTGCTCGAGCGCTGGGGCAGGCTCGCGAACGCCACCGACACGGACTTGCAGCCGTTCCGCGCGCGCGGCGGCAAGCTCATCATCACCTACGGCTGGGCGGACGCGATCCTCCAGCCGCTCATGGGCGTGGAGTACTACGAGCGGGCCGCGGTGCAGAACCAGAACGCCACGGACTTCATGCGGCTCTTCATGGTGCCCGGCATGGCGCACTGCGCGGGCGGCGTGGGACCGGACCAGAACGACGCCGTGACGGCCATCATCGACTGGGTGGAGCAGGGCGTCGCGCCCGACGTGCTGATCGCGAAGAAGATCGTCAACGGCGAGACGGTCCGCTCGCGGCCGCTTTGCCCCTATCCGCAAGTGGCGCGCTATCGGGGCGAGGGCAGCATCGACGACGCGGCGAGCTTCGAGTGCCGGGCGCCCTGAGCGGCCGGTGGTAGAGTGTTTCCTTCTGCGCAGCCGGAGCGACCGATGGAACGATCCACACCCCGCAACGCCTGCCTGCTTCCCCGCCTGCTCGCCCTCGGTGCCTGGGCGTTGGCCACCGCGCTCGGCACGGCGGCCTCCGCGCCCGAGGCGAAGGCCCAGGACCAGCCGCTCAAGATCGGCATCATCGGCACGGGCCGCATCGGCGGCGCGCTCGCGCGGCATTGGGTCCGAGCGGGGCACGAGGTGCTGATGTCCTCGCGGCATCCGGAGGAGCTCGAGCCGCTCGCGCGCGAGCTCGGCTCCCGCGCCCGCGCCGGCACCGTGCAGGAGGCGGCCGAGTTCGGCGACGTGGTGCTCGTGTCCGTGCCGTACGCCGCCATGCCGCAGATCGGCAACGACGTCGGGCACCTGCTGCGCGGCAAGGTGGTGCTGGACACCAGCAACCCGGTCGAGCGGCGCGACGGCCCGATGGCGCTCGAGGCGCAGCAGAAGGGCGCGGGGATCGCCACGGCCGAGTTCCTGCCGGGCGCCCGCATCGTGCGCGCGTTCAACTGCATCCCGGCCGCGTCGCTCGCCAACGAGGCGAACCGCGAGCCCGAGCGCATCGCCATCCCGATCGGCGGTGACGACCAGGAGGCGCTGCGCATCGCGGAGCGGCTCGTCCGCGACGCGGGCTTCGATCCCGTGGTGGTGGGAGACCTCGAGAGCACCAAGCTCTTCGACCTCGGGCAGCCGCTCGCGGCCGGCAATCTTTCGGCGGCGGAGCTCAGGGCCCGGATCGAATCCGTGCGCCGATGACCAGGGGCTGACCGCGCCCGCATCGTCGGCATCGGGCGCGGAGGGTCGCGCCGCGGGGTGGACTCGCGGCCCGCGCTTTGGTCTCATGCGCAGCGAGGCCGCGCGCCTTCGGCGCGGTGACCAGTGGGGGACCCGCTTGACGATCTCACGACCCATCCGGCGGCTCGCGATCGCCGCCCTGCCGGACTACGCCGGCGCCCGCGGCGCACGCCGGGCTGCGTGGCGCGCGTTACGCCGCTCGCCGACCGTCGACGCATGGGGCGTCATCGGCGCCATCCGTCGCTCCCGAGCCGCCTCACAGGCATGCGAAGACGCACGGCCCGCGTCCCGCTGAGAGTGCCACCCGTCCCGATGAGTCTTCGCCAGTGAGCTTAGGCGCAGCCACCCTCGCGGCGCTCGCGCTCGCCATCGCGCTGTCGTGCTTCACGCGGCTCAACGTGGGGCTGCTCGCCATCGCGCTCGCCTGGATCATAGGCGTGTACGTGGGCGGGCTGCCGCTGCGCGAGGTCACGGCCGGGTTCCCCGTGGACCTGTTCATGACGCTCGCGGGCGTCACGCTGCTCTTCAGCCAGGCACACGTGAACGGCACGCTGGAGAAGGTGGCGCACAACGCCATGCGCCTCTGCCGCGGCCGCGTGGGCCTCGTGCCGATCATGTACTTCCTGCTCGGCGCCGCGCTCTCCTCGGCCGGGCCCGGCAACATCGCCACGGCCGGCCTGCTCGCGCCCATGGCCATGGCCACGGCCGTGCGCATGAACATCTCGCCGTTCCTGATGGCCATCATGGTGGGCAACGGCAGCAACGCCGGCTCGCTGTCGCCGCTCGCGCCCACGGGGATCATCGTGAACGGCCTCATGGACCGGATCGGGCTGCCGGGCTACGGCGGCAGCACCTGGGCGTATCTCCTGCTCGCGCACGCGATCGTTGGGTTCGGCGGCTACTTCCTGTTCGGTGGGCTGAAGCTCCTGAAGCGCACCGACCGGGTCGAGTCGACGGGCGTGGCCGCCGAGCCGTTCAACGGGCAGCAGAAGCTCACGCTCGGCGTGATCGGCCTGCTCATCGTGGGCGTGGTCGCGGGCGGCGTGAACATCGGCATGGCGGGCTTCGCGGGCGCCGTGCTGCTCGCGCTGCTGCGCGCTGCCGACGACGGCGAGGCCGTGAAGCGCATGCCCTGGAGCACCATCCTCATGGTCTGCGGGGTCACGGTGCTCATCGGGCTGCTCGAGAAGACGGGCGGCATGGACATCCTCACGCGCATGTTGTCCGAGGTCGCCACCGAGCACACGATCGTGCCGTTCCTCGCGGTGACCATCGGCTTGATCTCGGCGTACTCGAGCACGTCGGGGGTCGTGCTGCCCGCCTTCCTGCCCACGGTCCCCGGCCTCGTGGAGCAGCTCGGCGGCGGCGTGCCGCTCGCCATCGCGTCCACGATGAACGTGGCCGGCCACCTCGTGGACGTGTCGCCGCTGTCGACCATCGGCGCCCTCTGCATCGCGTCGGTGCCGCCGGAGCTGAGCCGCAGGCTCTTCAACCAGATGCTGGCCTGGGGGCTGTCGATGTCGGTGGTGGGCGCCGGGCTCTGCTACGCGCTGTTCGCCTGAGCGCACGCCCGGGCCGGGGGCGCGCTGCCCGTCCCGCGCACCGAACATCCTCACGGCTTCGACGTTCGCGGACGTGACATTCCCGGGCGGCGTTCCCATAATCCGTGGCGGGTCGACAACGGGGGGACGGCCGTGCCTTGGTGGGGTTGGATCGTCGTCGGCACGTTGCTGTTGTGCGCCGAGCTGTTCGCCATCGACGCACAGTTCTACTTGATCTTCATCGGCAGCGCCGCAATCGTCGTCGGCCTCGGCGGGCTCATCGGCTTCGACCTGCCCATGTGGGTGCAGTGGCTCGCGTTCGCGGCGCTGTCCGTGGTGTCGATGTTCACGATCCGGCGGCAGCTCTACGAGAAGTGGCACGCCCGGCCGCTCGGCAAGGTGGAGGACGACGTCGGCAAACGGGTGCGGATCGGCCAGGAGCTCGAGCCCGGCAAGTCGTGCAGGGTGGAGTACCGGGGAAGCCTCTGGACGGCCGTGAACGTGGGCCAGCGGGCCATCGGCGCCGGCGACGAGGCCCGCATCGAGGCCGTGGACGGGCTCACGCTGCGCGTCACGATCGACTCCTAGCGGCCGGAGGACCGGCATGGATACAGCGATTTTCGTCGTCGTGCTGGTCATCGCGATTCTCGCGATCATCGTCGTCGCGAAGACCGCGATCGTGGTGCCCCAGCAGAACGCCTACATCGTGGAGCTCCTCGGCAAGTACAGCCGCACGCTGTCCGCCGGCTTTCACATCCTCATTCCGTTCATCGAGCGCATCGCTTACCGGCACACGCTGAAGGAGCAGGCGCTGGACATCCCCGAGCAGGTCTGCATCACCAAGGACAACGTGCAGGTCGGCATCGACGGCGTGCTGTACCTGCAGGTGCTGGATCCGGTCCGCGCTTCATACGGCATCGCCGATTACCTCTTCGCCATCTCGCAGCTCGCGCAGACCACGCTGCGCAGCGAGATCGGCAAGATCGATCTGGACCGCACGTTCGAGGAGCGGGCCACGATCAACGCCAACGTGGTGAGCGAGCTCGACAAGGCGTCGGAGCCCTGGGGCGTGAAGGTGCTGCGCTACGAGATCCGCAACATCGCGCCGCCGCAGGACGTGCTGCAGGCGATGGAGAAGCAGATGCGCGCCGAGCGCGAGAAGCGCGCGCTGATCCTCACGTCCGAGGGCGAGCGCGACGCGAAGATCAACCAGGCCGAGGGCGAGAAGCAGCGCGTCATCAAGGAGTCCGAAGCCGCCCGGCAGCAGCAGATCAACGAGGCGCAGGGACAGGCCGAGGCCATCCTCGCGGTGGCCACGGCCACGGCCGAAGGCCTGCGGCGGGTGGCGGCTGCCGTGTCGGAGGCGGGCGGCATCGAGGCCATGCAGCTTCGGATCGCCGAGGACTACGTGCAGCAGCTCGGCAACCTCGCGAAGAGCGCGAATACCTTGGTCGTGCCCGCCAACCTGAGCGACGTGGCCGGAATGATCGCGCTCGCCACCAACGTGTTCGCGAAGGTCGAGGTGGGGAGCCGCGCGACGCCGTCGCGCTGACGGCGCGATCCGGCGCCTCGCGCCGGCCTACACCCGATCGGCCACGGCCAGCGTCTCGTCGGCGGCGAGCGAGCGCTCCTCGCGCTCCTCCCCGTGCTGCTGCCGCCGCCACATGGCCGCGTACAGCCCGTCCCGGGCCAGGAGCTCCGCGTGCGTGCCGCGCTCCGCGATGCGGCCCTCGTGCAGCACGATGATCTCGTCGCAGTCCACGATCGTGGACAGCCGATGTGCGATCACGAGCGTGGTATGGCCGCGCGACACCTCGTGCAGGGACGCCTGGATCTCGCGCTCCGTGCGGCTGTCGAGCGCCGACGTGGCCTCGTCGAACAGCAGGATGCGCGGCCGCTTGAGCAGCGTGCGAGCGATGGCCACCCGCTGCTTCTCGCCGCCCGAGAGCTTGAGGCCTCGCTCGCCCACCGTGGTCTCGTAGCCGTCCGGCAGGCTCGTGATGAAGTCGTGGATGCGGGCGTGCCGGGCCACGGCCTCCACCTCCTCGCGGGAGGCGTCGGGCCGGCCGTAGGCGATGTTGTAGTAGATGGTGTCGTTGAAGAGCACCGTGTCCTGCGGAACGATGCCGATGGCCGCCCGCACGCTCGCCTGGGTCACGTCGCGGATGTCCTGGCCGTCGATGCGGATGGCGCCCTCCCACACGTCGTAGAAGCGGAACAGCAGCCGCGAGATGGTGGACTTGCCCGCGCCGCTCGCGCCCACGATGGCCACGCGGTGGCCCGCGGGAACCGTGAACGTCACGTCCTTGAGGATCGTGCGGCGCGGGTCGTAGCCGAAGGACACGTGGTCGAACTCGATGCGCCCCGGCCCCGGCGCGAGCGGCTTCGCGCCCGGCTTGTCGCGGATGTCGGCGTTCACCTCGAGCAGGTTGAACATCGCCTCGATGTCGGTGAGCGCCTGCTTCACCTCGCGGTAGACGAAGCCGAGGAAGTTGAGCGGCTGGTAGAGCTGGATCAGATACGTGTTCACCAACACGAAATCGCCCACGGTCATCGTGCCCGCGAGCACGCCGCTGCCGGCCATGGCCATGAGGATGCCGAGCCCGCCGCCGATGATGGCCGCCTGGCCCACGTTCAGCAGCGACAGCGACGTCTGCGAAAGCACCGACGCGCGCTCGTAGCGGGCGAGCGATTGGTCGAACCGCCGCGCCTCGTACTCCTCGTTGCCGAAGTACTTCACCGTCTCGTAGTTGAGCAGGCTGTCGATGGCGCGCGTGTTCGCCTCCTGGTCGGTCTCGTTCATCTGCCGGCGGAACTTGAGGCGCCATTCCGTGACGAGCAACGTATAGGTGACGTACGCGGCCACGCAGCCGAGCGTGACGAGCGCATAGCGCGCGTCGAAAAACGCCCACAGCACGCCGCAGACGAGCGATATCTCGACGAGCGTGGGCAGGATGTTGAACAGCAGGAACCAGAGCAGCGAGTCGATGCCGTTCGTGCCGCGCTCGATGGCGCGCGACAACCCGCCAGTCTGCCGCTCGAGGTGGAAGGCGAGCGACAAGGAGTGCAGGTGCCGGAACGTCTTGAGCGCCACGTTGCGGATCGCGCGCTGGGCCACCTTGGCGAACACGGCGTCGCGCAGCTCCCCGAACGCGATCGAGCCGATGCGCAGCACCACGTACCCCATGAGCAGCGCCACCGGCAGGGCGAGCGGCAGATTCCCGGGGTCGGAGAAGAGGTCGACCATCCTCTTGTAGAGGATCGGCACGTAGACCGTGGCCACCTTCGCGGCCGCGAGCAGCAGCAGCGCGAGCAGCACGCGCAGCCGCAGCTCGGTCGCGCCCTTCGGCCAGAGGTAGGGCAGGAGCGCCTTGATCGCGCCCCACTCGAAACCGGAGGTGCGCTTCGACAGCGCTTGGATGGGGGAGGAGGCCATTCGTGCGGCTCGGTCCGCTGAGCGAGCCCCACAGTATACGGGCCGACGCTGGCGAAGATCGCGGCTGGATAGCCGCTCCCACAAGCTGCGTTCAGTGGCTGCGCGAAATCACCGTGTGGGAGCGCCTTTCCAGGCGCGATGTCGCGGCTGGAAAGCCGCTTGTATGGTTACCCGGTGCCTCAATAGGGATGATTGGAGGCGCCGGGAGGGGAGGGGGAGAAAGCCGCTTCTGACCGTTGGTGAGGAAGCTACGATCTGATCTGACATTTGCGTAATCTACTCCGGTGTCGGTTGTTTGACCACCTGAGAGGAGAACCGACAATGACGCAGATGGAGAAGATCATTCGACCGAAGCTGGGCCTGCTGGAGCTGGCGAAGCA
>DATCLY010000081.1:0-54787 GCA_036563665.1 Gammaproteobacteria bacterium | reverse complement strand
CATGGCCGACGTGCTCGGCCTGTCGCAGGATTGACGGCCGAAGCCGCGCCGCTTGCGGTGGCGCCGAAGATCGCGTGCTTTGGCGTCCGCGCAGGGGCCCGTCCATGCAGACCCCCTTCCAGGACGCTCGCGCGCAGGATGCGCGCGCGCGAGGCTACAGGGACGTATTCACGCCGTTCCTGGAAGGGGGTCTGCATGGACGGGCCCCTGCGCGGACGCCAAAGCACGCGATCTTCGGCGCCACCGCAAGCGGCGCGGCTTCGGCCGTCAATCCTGCGACAGGCCGAGCACGTCGGCCATGGAGTAGAGGCCCGGCGCGCGGCCGGCCACCCAGCGGGCGGCGCGCAGCGCCCCGCGCGCGAAGGTCATGCGGTCCTGCGCGCGGTGCACGAACTCGACGCGCTCCTCCGGCCCGAGGAAGGCCACCGTGTGGTCGCCGACGACGTTGCCGCCGCGGATCACGGAGAAGCCGATCGTCTCCGGCACGCGGGGGCCGGTGCGGCCGCGGCGCTCGTGGACGGCGAGCTCCTCGAGGCGCCGCCCCTTCGCGGCCGCGATGCGCTCCCCCAGGGCGAGCGCGGTGCCCGACGGCGCGTCCACCTTGTTCCGGTGGTGCGCCTCGGTGATCTCCACGTCGTAGTCGGGGCCCAGCGCCTTCGCCGCGCGGGCGACGAGCTCCATGAACACGTTCACCCCCACGCTCATGTTGGGGGCATGGACGAGAGGGATCTCGTGGGCCGCGGCGCGCAGCACCTCGAGATGCTTCGCCTCGAGGCCCGTGGTGCCGATCACGAGGGCGGTGCCGTGCGCGACGCAGGCGCGCAGGTTGGCCTCGAGCGCCGCCGGCAGCGTGAAGTCCACGGCGACGTGGGCGCCGGGCAGCGCCTGGTCGCGGTCGTCGGTGAGCAGCACGCCGCAGGCCCCGACGCCGGCGTTCTCGCCCGCATCGCGCCCGAGCGCCGGGTCGCGCGGCTCCGTGACGGCGCCGACGAGCTTCAAGTCCGCCGAGCCCGCGAGACATTGGATCACGGCGCGGCCCATGCGGCCGGACGCGCCGAGCACCGCCACCTTCAACATCGGATCAGGCGCCCATCCGTTCGAAGAATTGCTTGACGCCGTCGAACCACGAGCGGGCCCGCGGGCTGTGTCGCGCCTGCTCCTTCTGGATCGATTCGTCGAACTCGCGCAGCCGCCGCTTCTGCTCCTCCGTGAGGTTGACCGGCGTCTCCACCTGCACCCGGCAGTAGAGATCGCCCACCTCCGACGAGCGCACGGACCGCACGCCCTTGCCGCGAATGCGGAACACCTTGCCGGACTGCGTCTCCGGCGGCACCTTGAGCACCACCGTGCCGTCGAGCGTGGGCACCTCCACGGTGCCGCCGAGCACGGCCGTCGCGAAGCTGATGGGCACGTCGCAGGAGAGGTTCTGCCCGTCGCGCGTGAAGATGGGATGCTCGCGGACGACGATGTCCACGTACAGGTCGCCGGGCGGCCCGCCGTTCCGTCCGGCCTCGCCCTCGCGGGCCAGTCGGATGCGGTCGCCGGTATCGACGCCCGGCGGGATCTTCACGGAGAGCGTGCGGCGCTTGCGCACCCGGCCGCGGCCGGCGCATTCGCGGCACGGCTTGTCGATGATGGTGCCGGCGCCCGCGCACGTGGGGCAGGTCTGCTGAATGGAGAAGAACCCCTGGGCCACGCGGATCTGGCCCACGCCGGCGCACGTGCCGCAGGTGCGCGGCTCCGTGCCGGGCTCCGTGCCCCTGCCGGAGCAGCGCGAGCACTCGACGTGCGTGGGCACCTCGATGGTGACGGTGTCGCCCGCCACCGCCTGCTCGAGCGAGAGCTCGAGCTCGTAGCGCAGGTCCGCGCCGCGGTACACGGTGTTCCGGCTCCGCCGCCCGGCGCCGAAGATGTCGCCGAACACCTCGCCGAACAGGTCGCTGAAGGCGTCGGCGCCGGAGAACGGCCCCGCGCCCATGCCGCCTGCGTGCACGCCGGCGTGGCCGAAGCGGTCGTAGGCCGCCCGCTTCTCGGGATCGGAGAGGACCTCGTAGGCTTCCTTGGCCTCCTTGAAGCGCGCTTCGGCCTCCGGATCATCGGGATTACGGTCCGGGTGGTACTTCATGGCGAGACGCCGGTAGGCCTTCTTGAGCTCGGCCTCACCGGCGTCTCGGGAAACACCGAGGACTTCGTAATAGTCCCGTTGAGTCATGCTGGCCACGTTTGCCGCGCGCCGGTCAGGCGCCCCAGAACCCCGAAGATCGCGCCTCGAAAGGCGCTCCTGCCGGCCGCGGGCAGGAGCGCGCTCGAGCGCGATCTTCGTCCTCGACTCCTAGCGCGCCGCTCGAACCCAGTCGATCACGCGCTCTTCTTGTCGTCCTTGACCTCTTCGAACTCCGCGTCGACGACATTGTCCCCACCGTCGGCGGTCCGCTGCTCGCCGCCCGCGGCGCCCTGCCCCGCGCTCGCGTAGGCGCGCTGGGCCAGGGCGGCGGCCGCGTCGCTCACGGCCTTGAGCTTGGCCTCGATCGTGGCCTTGTTGTCGCCCTTGATCGCGTCCTTCAGCTCCGACAGCGCGGATTCTATCCTCGCTCGCTCGTCGCCGGGCACCTTGTCGCCCAATTCCTTGAGCGACTTCTCGGTGGCGTGCACGAGCGCGTCGCCGCGGTTGCGCGCCTCGGCGAGCTCGCGGAACTTCTGATCCTCGGCGGCGTGGGCGGCGGCGTCGTTGATCATGCGCTGGATCTCCTCCTCCGTGAGACCCGACGACGCCTTGATCACGATCTTCTGCTCGCGCCCCGTGGCCTTGTCCTTCGCCGACACGTTCAGGATGCCGTTCGCGTCGATATCGAAGGTGACCTCGATCTGCGGCACGCCGCGCGGCGCCGGCGGGATGTCGGTCAGGTCGAACCGCCCGAGCGACTTGTTGTCCGCCGCCCGGCTGCGCTCGCCCTGCAGCACGTGGATCGTCACCGCCGTCTGGTTGTCTTCGGCCGTCGAGAACACCTGCGTCGCCTTCGTCGGGATCGTGGTGTTCTTCTCGATCAGCTTCGTCATCACGCCGCCAAGGGTCTCGATGCCGAGCGACAGCGGCGTCACGTCGAGCAGCAGGACGTCCTTCACCTCGCCGGCGAGCACGCCCGCCTGGATGGCCGCGCCGATCGCCACCGCCTCGTCGGGGTTCACGTCCTTACGCGGCTCCTTGCCGAAGAGCTCCTGCACCTTCTCCTGCACCTTCGGCATGCGCGTCTGACCGCCGACGAGGATCACGTCGTCGATGTCGCTGACCTTGAGCCCCGCGTCCTTCAGCGCGATCTTGCAGGGCTCCATGGTGCGCTCGATCAGGTCCTCCACCAGCGACTCGAGCTTGGCCCGCGTGAGGTTGAAGTTCAGGTGCTTCGGCCCCGTGGCGTCCGCCGTGATGTACGGCAGGTTGACCTCCGTCTGCTGCCGCGAGGACAGCTCGATCTTCGCCTTCTCGGAAGCCTCCTTCAGGCGCTGCATGGCGAGCGGGTCCTTGCGGATGTCGATGCCGCTCTCCTTCTCGAACTCCTTCGCGAGGTAGTCGATGATGCGCTTGTCGAAGTCCTCGCCGCCGAGGAAGGTGTCGCCGTTGGTCGCGAGCACCTCGAACTGGTGCTCGCCGTCCACTTCCGCGATCTCGATGATCGAGATGTCGAACGTGCCGCCGCCGAGGTCGTACACGGCGATCTTGCGGTCGCCCCGCTTCTTGTCGAGGCCGTACGCGAGCGCCGCGGCGGTCGGCTCGTTGATGATGCGCTTCACCTCGAGCCCCGCGATTCGCCCGGCGTCCTTGGTCGCCTGGCGCTGCGAGTCGTTGAAGTAGGCGGGCACGGTGATGACGGCCTCGGTGACCTTCTCGCCGAGGTAGTCCTCCGCCGTCTGCTTCATCTTCGCGAGCACGCGCGCGGAAATCTCGGGCGGCGCCATCTTCTTGCCGTTCACCTCCACCCACGCGTCGCCGTTGTCCGCGCGCACGATCTTGTAAGGCACCATGCCGACGTCCTTCTGGACGACGTCGTCATCGAAGCGGCGTCCGATCAGGCGCTTGACGGCGAACAGGGTGTTGTGGGGGTTGGTGACTGCCTGCCGCTTCGCGGTCTGGCCCACCAGCACCTCGCCATCCTTGGAGAAGGCCACGATGGACGGGGTCGTGCGATCGCCTTCGCTGTTCTCGATGACCTTCGGATGGCCGCCTTCCATGATGGCGACGCACGAGTTTGTCGTTCCCAAGTCGATGCCGATCACTCGTCCCATGGTTGCCTTACTCCGGAATGGATGAATCGGAAAAATCTTGCTGCGTAGATGGGGCGCCGCGGTCGCAATTCAAGGCGGGGGCGGCGCCCGGCCGCTCACGCGTCGGGGGCCTTCGCCACCACCACCCGCGCCGGCCGCAGCAGCCGGTCGTGCAGCTGGTACCCCTTCTGGATCACCTGGAGCACGGTGTTCGGCGGCACCTCCGCCGAGGGCTGCAGCGTCATCGCCTCGTGCTTCTCGGGGTCGAACGGCTGGCCGCGCGGGTCGATCTGCACCACGCCCGCGGTCTCGAGGGCCTCGTCCAGCAGGCGCAGGATCGCCCGCTCGCCCTCGAGGAGGGTGGCGAGGTCCACGCTATCGGCCGACGCCAGGGCCGCCTCGAGCGCATCCCGAACCGGCAGCAGGCCCTGCGCCAGCCGCTCGGCGCCGTACTTGCGGGCCACCTCGAGCTCCCGGGCGCTGCGCTTGCGGAAGTTGTCGAGCTCGGCCGCGGCCCGCAGATACCGCTCCCAGTTCTCGGCGGCCTCGCGCCGCAGGGCTTCCTCGGTCGCGCTGGCCTGCTGCTCGGCGGCCGCGTCCGGCGCCTGATCCTCCCGCTCGGCGGGCTCGTGGGCTGCGCCGCCCGCGCTCTCTGCGTTCTCCGCGTTGTCGGTCATTCCTCAAGCCTCCCGTGCACGGCCGCGGCGGGGAAAATCGAGCCCCGCCGCGACCGGCGACCATTCGATGTGAGCTCCCGCGCCTCGGACGGGCGTCCGGGCACGGCCCCCGGCGCGCTCCTCGCCCGGTGGCGCGACCTTGCCGATATACGGGCTAGATCCTGGAGTTCAAGGCTCGGCCCAAGAGCTTGGCCGTCACGTCCACGATCGGGATGACCCGCTCGTAGGCCATCCGCGTGGGCCCGATGACGCCGAGCACGCCCACGACGCCTTCCTCGTTGGTGTACGGCGCCGCGATCACGCTGCAGTTGTCGAGCAGCTCGTAGCCCGACTCCTGGCCGATGAAGATCTGCACGCCCTCGGCCTTCAGGCTCTGGTCGAGCAGATGGAGGATGTCCCGCTGGCGATTGAACGCCTCGAACAGGTGCTTCAGCTTCTCCACGTCGCCGAGCTCGTCGAGCCCCATGAGGTTCGTCTCACCGGCCATCACGAACTCGACCGGCGGCGCCTCCTCGGGGAACACCCGCTGCGCCATCTCGATCGCATCCGCCATCACCGCGTTGACGGACTCCCGGGTCTGCTTGAGCTCGTCGAGCAGCTGCCGGCGCACCTGGAAGAGGTCCCGGCCGCGGAACTGCTCCGTGAGATAGTTGGCCGCCCGCTTGAGCTCCTCCTCGGTGAAATCGCGGTTGACGTTCAGGATTTTGTTCTGGACTTCGCGATCGTTCACCACGAGGATGGCGAGCACCCGCCGGTTCGACAGCGGCAGGAACTCGATTTGCCGGAGCGACATCTGCGTACGGCGCGGGACGGTCACGATGCCCGCAAGCCGCGTGAATGCGGACAGCAGATTCGATGCGGACGTGGCCACCGCCTGCGGGTCGTCGGCCGCTTCCTGCAGCTCCTGCTCGAACCGCAGGAGCTCTTCCCCCTTGGGCGGGGTGAGCTTGATCAAGGTGTCGACGAAGAAGCGGTAACCCTTGATGGTCGGCACGCGACCGGCCGACGTGTGCGGCGAAGTGACGAAACCCATCTCCTCCAGGTCCGCGACGATGTTGCGGACCGTGGCCGGGCTCAGGTCGAGGCCGGAAGCGCGCGACAGTGTCCGAGAGCCGACGGGCACGCCTTCGCGGATGTATTGGTCAACCAACACCCGCAACAGAATCTGCGCTCGCTCATCGGGGATTTCTCGGTCTCGGTGCTTCTCACTCGCCATTGGCCTTGGCTGTGTTAACGTAGCCGCCACCGCTTGGCGGAATGCACGCTAGCAACGCGTTACAGCCACTGTCAAGAAATCGCCGCATGTCGCACGCATTCCGGACGGTCGGGCTCTGGGGGCGGCTCAAGGAGCCGGGCGTGGCCGACCCCGTGGGGCAGATTGCGGCGCATCTGCACAAGCGCGGCATCCGGGTGCTGGCCGCCGCCGAGCAGACGGAGGGCTCGGAGCTGCGCCACGTCGAGACGGTGCGCGAGGGGGAGCTGCCGGCGCGCTGCGACGTGATCGTGGCCGTGGGCGGCGACGGCACGCTGCTGCACGCCGCCCGCCGGGCCGCGGCCCGGAACGTGCCCCTGCTCGGCATCAACCGCGGCCGGCTCGGGTTCCTGACCGACGTGCTGCCGGACCAGATGCTCGACGCGATCGACGCGCTGCTCTCCGGAGACTACGCGACCGAGCAGCGCGCCATGCTCGAGGCGGACATTTCGCCGGGCGCCGAAGGCCCCCTGCGCACCCTGGCCCTGAACGACGTCGTGCTGCAGAAGGGCGAAACGGGCCGGATGCTGGACTTCGTGACGTCGGTGGACGGCATTTATGTCAACACCCACGGCGGCGACGGCCTCATCGTGGCCACGCCCACCGGCTCCACGGCCTACGCGCTCTCGTGCGGGGGGCCGATCATCCAGCCGCACGTGCCGGCGCTCGTCATGGTGCCGATCTGTCCGCATACGCTCTCGGACCGCCCCCTCGTGCTGCCCGCGTCCGTGACCGTCGAGGTGCGCGTGGAGTCCGATCGCGTTCCGGCGCACGTGGTCTGCGACGGCGAGCGCCTCGGGGACATTCGCGCGGCCGACGTGCTGCGGGTGCGCCTCGCCGAGCAGACCGCCACGCTGCTGCATCCGCGCGGCTACAACTACTACGAGCTCCTGCGCTCGAAGCTGAACTGGGGAAGAACGAACCGGTCCGGACATCCTTCCCGCGCGGGCTGAGCCGCAACGCCTTCCATGCTGTCCCTCATCCGGGTCAAGAACTACGCCGTGATCGACGAGGCGGAGCTCGAGCTCGACGCCGGGTTCAGCGTGATCACGGGCGAGACGGGCGCGGGCAAGTCCATCATCGTGGACGCGCTGGCGCTCGCGCTCGGCGATCGGGCGGACGCGAGCGTCGTGCGCCTCGGCGCAGAGCGCGCCGAGGTCAGCGCGGTGTTCGAGTGCCCGCCGGAGCACGCCGCGCTCGCATGGCTCGCCGAACGCAGCCTCGACGACGGCACGAACGTCACGCTGCGACGCGTGATCGGCAGCGAGGGCCGGTCGAAGGCCTTCATCAACGGCCAGCCGGCGACGCTCCAGGACCTGCGGGCGCTCGGCGAGCTGCTCGTGGACATCCACGGCCAGCACGCCCACCAGTCGTTGCTCCAGGCGGCGGAGCAGCGCTCGCTGCTCGACGCGCACGGCAGGCTCGAGAAGCGGGCCGCCGCCGTGGCGCGCGCCTTCCGCGAGTGGCAGGCGCTCGAGCGCGAGCTCGGCGCCCGGCGCGAAGGCAGCGCGGCGCACGAGGCGGAGCTCGAGCGGCTGCGCTACGAGCTCGGCGAGCTCGAGGTGCTGGCGCTCGAGGCCGGCGAGGTCGAGGAGCTGCGCGCCGAGCGCGACCGGCTCGCGAACGTGGACCGGCTCGCCGCCGGCGCCGCCGAGGCGCACACGCTGGTCTACGGCTCCGACCAGCCGTCCGCGCACTCGCTCGTGGCGAGCGCGCAGCGCGCGCTCGCCCGCGTGGCGGAGCTCGATGCCGAGCTCGCCGAGCCGCGTCGGCTGCTCGCCGAGGCGGAGATCGGGCTGCGGGAGGTGGGCTCCGCGCTCGCGCGCTATCTCGACCGCATCGAAGCAGACCCCGCGCGGCTCGAATGGCTCGAGGCGCGTCTCGCGAAGATCCGCGTCCTCGCGCGGCGCCACGACGTCGCGGAAGAGGAGCTGCACGGCCTGGCGGCCGTGCTCCGCGAGCGGCTCGACGCGCTCGCGGGCAGGCACGCGTCGCTCGAGGAGCTCGAAGCGGCCGTGGCGCGCGCCCGCGAAACCTACTTCGCGGCCGCGCGCGAGCTGTCCGCGGCGCGACGCAAGCACGCCCGGGCGCTCGGCAAGGCGGTCACGGCGCAGCTCAGGGAGCTCGGCATGCCGGACGGCGAGCTCAGCGTGCTGCTGCACGAGAAGCCGGAGTCACAGGCGGACGCCACCGGCCTCGAGCGCGTGGAGCTGCAGGTGCGCATGAACGTGGGCCAGGCGCCGGGCCCCCTCGCTCGCGTCGCCTCGGGCGGCGAGCTGTCCCGCATCGGTCTCGCCATCGAGGTGGTGCGCAGCGGCGCTTCGCCGGTCGGCACGTTCGTGTTCGACGAGGTGGACGCAGGCATCGGCGGCCGTGTGGCGGAGATCGTCGGGCGGCGCCTGGCCGAGATCGCGCGCCATCGGCAGGTGCTCTGCGTGACCCACCTTCCGCAGGTCGCGAGCCAGGCCCGCCATCACTTCCGCGTGGCGAAGCTCACGGACCGCGGAACCACCCGCACGGAGGTGCGGCGGCTCACCGACGCCGAGCGCGTGGAGGAGCTCTCGCGCATGCTCGGCGGCATCGAGATCACCGAGCGCACCCGCGCCCACGCCGCCGAGATGATCGGTCGCGCAACGAAATGATTCGGGCCGGCCGCCCCGCGGCCGTGCGGCTCAGGCCTTCTTCTTCGGCCGCACGTACAGCACCAGGCTGTGGTCCTCGATGTCGTAGCCGTGCCGGCTCGCGATCTCCCGCTGCAGCTGCTCGATGCGCTCGTCGTAGAACTCGATGACCTTGCCGGTGTCGAGGCAGACCATGTGGTCGTGATGCGTGCGGTCCGCGAGCTCGAACACCGCGGTGCCGCCCTCGAAGTTGTGCCGCGAGACGAGACCGGCGCGCTCGAACTGCGTGAGCACCCGATAGACGGTGGCGAGGCCGAGCTCCTCCCCCGCCTCGAGCAGCGCGCGATAGATGGCTTCCGCCGACAGGTGCCGCTGCGCGCTCTTCTCGAGGATCTCGAGAACCTTGAGCCTCGGTGAAGTGACCTTCAGGCCCGCGTTGCGTAGATCCTGACTTTCCACTGCCGCGTCTCGCGGGAGGCAAATCGGTTAAGATGCGGCCGCATTATCGCTCAGACCGGAGCCATCCTCCACCGTGTCGGGAACCATGCAGTTCGGGAAGCTCGTCCGCGCGGCGGCGCTCGCCGTCTCCACGGTGCTGGCCGCCTGCGTGTATCGCATCGACATCCAGCAAGGCAATCTGCTCGACGACGAGGCGATCGACCAGGTGCAGGTGGGCATGACGCGCAGCCAGGTGCAGTTCCTGCTCGGCACGCCGACGATCGCCGACGCCTTCCACCGCGAGCGGTGGGACTACCCCTACTACCTGAAGCGCGGCCGATCGAAGGAAGTGGTGCGGCGCTGGGTCATCGTGTACTTCGAGAACGATCGCGTCGCCCGCGTGGAGCGCGACGTCACGCTGGCTCCTTCCGAGCCGGACCAAGGCTGAAACGACCGCCCATCACGCCGCCGCGCGCCGAGAGCTCGCGGCGCCGATCGCGCGGATCCGCCACGAGCGGGCGGCAGAGCTCCACCCGGTCGCCGGGTGCGACCAGCCGCTCGCGAGTGACCGGCGTGCCGAACACGCCGAGCAGCGGCTCCCGCCCGTGGGCCTCGACGTAGCGCGCGAGCAGCCCCGACCGCTCCGCTGCGGCGCCCGCCGTCAGCCCCGGCTCCCATGGCACGCGCGCGATGCGCTGCTCCGTGCGCGTGACGTACACCACCTCGACGTCCGCGGCCTGCGGCTGCCCGCCCGCGCTCGCGGCGCGCTCACCGGGCACCGACCGCGCCATACACCGTCCTCGCCCGCGAGATGAACGCGGCCATCTGCGTGCGCCCGAGCTCCTCGAACATCAGCGAGAACACCAGGCTGAACGGCGACGGATCCACCTCGAACTCGAGCGACAGCGACACCCGAGCGCCCTCGGCGCCCAGGTCCTCGAACCGCCACCCGCCCTCGAGGCGGCGAAACGGCCCGGACACGAGCTGCATGTCGATGCTCCGCGGGCGATCGAGCACGTTGCGCGTCTTGAAGCTCTTGTGGATGCCGCGAATGCCGATATCGAGGCTCGCCACCACCACGTTGTCGTGACGGCTCTCGATGCGCGCATCGCGGCACCACGGCAGGAACCGCGGGTACGCCTCCACGTCGTTGACGAGGTCGAACATCTGGGCAGCCGTGTAGGGCACCCGCTCGCTAACATGGACTCTCCGCACGCGCTCCGCCTGAAGGACATCCAAGCCCGAGTGTTTTTTTATTTTGATTCTAGGATCATTGCCGCGGCATGGCCAGGAACGACGACAACAAGCAGCGCCTCATCGCCGACAACAAGAAGGCGCGCTTCGACTACTTCATCGAGGAGCGGTTCGAAGCGGGCCTCGAGCTTCAGGGCTGGGAGGTGAAGAGCCTGCGCGCGGGCAAGGCGCAGATCACCGAGAGCTACGTGATCCTGCGCGACGGCGAAGCGTGGCTGCTCGGCGCCCACGTGACGCCGCTCGGCACGGCTTCCACGCACATCCAGCCGGACCCGACGCGCACCCGCAAGCTCCTCCTGCACCGCAGGGAGCTCGACCGGCTCGCCGGCCTGGTCGAGCGGCGCGGCTATACCCTCGTGCCGCTCGACCTCCACTGGAGCAAGGGCCGGGCGAAGCTCACCGTGGGCCTCGCCAAGGGCAAGAAGCAGCACGACAAGCGCGCCGCGGAGAAGGAGCGCGAATGGGCCAGGGACAAGGCGCGGCTCCTGAAGACCCGCGTAGGCACCTGACAGCCGCAGCGCCCGGCGCCACCGTGGGCCCCGCGGGGAGCGCCTTCCGGCCGCGATTCTTCCGGCCCTGCCCTTGTAATGCCCGCCTTCCGCCCTAAACTTGGGGGCTACCTGGGGGCGACCTGGTTTCGACGTGGGTCGCGAAGCCCGAGGTGCATGCCGAGGTGCAGATTACCTCGTTAAACCATCTGCAAACCAAATAGTTGCCAACGACGACAACTACGCACTAGCCGCCTAAACACCGGTTTGGTGCCGTCTGACTGGAGCCGTGCTTGTGCGTCCAGCGTCCTTCGGGACATTCAGGCGTCGTATCTCACAAGCTCGCGATGAGGCTGGTCCGGGGCCGAATCGTTAAACACTCACCGGAATCGCCGTCGAGCGCGCCCTGTCGGTCGGGTTGCTCGGCGGTTAAACGCAATAGACTCGACTAAGCATGTAGAGCCGAAGGCGGAGGGCTTGCGGACGCGGGTTCGATTCCCGCCGCCTCCACCACCCTTTGCAAATCAATCACTTACGAGTAACGCCGGCCGCGGCGCTCGTCAGCGGAGCGCGCGGTACACGGCCCGCTCGAAGCGCTCCCACAGCCCGAGCGTGGCGGCATCCGCGAACGGGCTCGACTGCGTGAGGAGCACGGCCGCGATGCCTGCCGCTGGGTCGGCCCAGAAGTACGTGTTGAAGATGCCGGCCCAGCCGAAGCTGCCGGCGGACCGCATGCCGGGCCGGTCGCGGGTCTCCACCAGCACGCCGAGCCCGAACTTCTGGCTGCCGTCCATGAACGCGAAGTCGTTCGTGCGGTCGGGCGCGGCGCTGCGCTGACGCTCCGCGACGAGCGGCCCGATCTGGTTGCTCACGATGGCCGCGCAGCTCTCGGGGGCGAGCAGGCGCTCGCCGTCGACGCGTCCCCGGTTCAGCAGCAGCCGCAGCACGCGCAGGTAGTCGCGGGCCGTCGAGTAGAGGGCCCCGCCCGCACGGGGCGTCTCCGCCGCCGTCTCGAGGGGTCGCTCGGTGAAGCTCGATTCGGTGCGCTGGTGCAGGCCGACCAGCCGATCCGCCGGCGGCAAGGCCCAGCCCGTGTCCCGCATGCCGAGCGGCTCGAACAGGCGCCGCGCGAAGAACTCGGCGAGCGGCATGTCCGTCACGGGCTCGATCGCCTGCCCCGCGACGTCTGCGCCGATGCCGTAGGTGAACCGCTCGCCCGGCTCGTGCAGCAGGAACGGCGCGTCGAAGTAGTCCGGATCGCCGCGCAGCTGCGCCCGCAGCGCGGGGCTCAGGAACCAGTAGCCAAAGCCCGACGTGTGCGCGAGCAGCTGCCGCAGCGTGACCGGCGCGCGCGCGGGCCGCGTGCTGCAGGCGCCGGTGCGCGGATCGAACGATGCGAGCACGGGCGGCTGCACGAACCGCGGGAAGTAGCGCCCGAACGGCGCGTCGAGGTCGAGGAGGCCATCCTCCACGAGCATCATGAACCCGAGCGCCGTGACGGCCTTGGTCATGGACGCGATGCGGAACACGGAATCGACGCTCATCGGCACGCCGCTCTCGAAGCGGGCGCGGCCGTAAGCGGCCTCGAAGCGCACGTCGCGGGCGTCGGTGACGGCCGCGACGAGCCCGGGCACGAGGCCCGCGTCGACGGCCTCCTTCAGGACGGCGTCGATCGTCGCCCGCTCCATCGCGGCGCTAGGGCGAGGAGGCGCCGGCCGCCCGGACGGCGCGCAGCCGATAAGCGAAATCGATCTGCTCGGCGACCTGGAGCGCGCCCATCATCACCTTGAACGGCGCGAGCCCGAGCTGCTCGTGAGTGAGCTGGAACTCGCCTTCCGCCACGATGGCGTCGTCGTCCACGGTAACCGTGGCGGGCACGGCGTGCCGCGTCGTTTGGCCGCGGATCTCGAACGTGACGTCGAGCGTGGTGGCGCCCGGCTCGACCGGCCCGCTGCCCACGATGCGAATGAGCGGATGCTGCTCGGCGTCGAGCACGCGCTCCCCGAGCATGTTGCGCCGGGTGCCCGCGATGTCGTCCTCGGACGGCTTGCTGGAGAAGGCTTCTCCGTAGCGTGCGCGCAGCTCGGGGTCGTCGACGACCAGCGCTTCCACCGGAATCTCGATCTCGAAGGACGCCCGGCCGTCCGTGACGGTGGCCGTGCCCGACAGCTCGCCCGCGGAGATGACGTGGTTATGACCGAGACGGGCGAACGTGCCGGCCGAGTAAATGCGCCAGTGAACGTCCGATGCCTCGCCGTCCACGCGATAGACCTCCTGGCCGGCGGCCACGCCGCACGCGAGCCACGAGGTCACCAACCCTGCCAGGACGCCCTTCACGCTCGTCTCCCGCATCCTGCGTCACTCGAACCGCGGGAAAGCTTAGCACGCGCGTCCGGCGGCCTCCCGGCCGCGGGGCAGTTGACATAACGGTCGCGCGGCGCGGCGCTCGCGAAAAGCGCCGCGCCGCGACCGCCGGCACACGGCCCGCCGGCAGGACAGGCGCGTGGGCGCCCTAGCGGGCGGCTAGAACCTGAAGACGAACCCGAGCGATCCGTAGGGGACCAGGTCCAGATCGTCGAGCTCGCCCTGGAGCTCCTGCCGTTCGGCCTCGAGATCGGCGACGAATTGCGGGTCGGTGGCGATCGGCCCGCTGGCCCGCAGCGAGACCGTCGGCGCCCCCTGGTCGACCACGCCGATGTCGAACGAGACGCCGAAGCGATTGCGCTTGCGCGACCAGTCCCAGCCGATGCCGGCGAAGGTGGCCGTGTCGTCGAACCCTATGCGGCCGTAGAGGGTACCTATTTCGACCGGCGTATAAGCCTCGTCGCCGACCGTGATGATATCGGCCGCGCGGCTCGTGGCTTCGAGCCGGTTGTCGTTGCGCAGCAAGCCGACGGTCAGACGCAGAGGGCCCCCGGTCGGATGGAAATCCGCCGCGATCGACAGCGAGTCCCAGACGAGGTCGAAGTCGTAATCGATGCCGGATTCCTCGGCGTCGAAGCCGTACTCGGCACCGTTCAGGCCGAAGCGCACGGCGAACCGCTCGTTGATCGAGTAGCCGTACTCCACGCCCAGGCCGAGCGCGCCCGCCTTCGCCGCTACCGAGTGGCCTTCGCCGAACGCCGCGGCAGGCACTGTAGCAAGCGCCGCGACAAGCGAAATCCGCTTGATCATTCGAGATTCTCCGGATGGGTGGACAAATCGCGACAGACAGTATGCGAGCCCTCGAACGCCGCGGAGCGAGCGCGTCACATTTATATTTGCGCCAACCGGGATGGAACTCACGTTTCCGCAGCGTCGTCGAAAGTCGAGGCGGCTCTGCAGACTGCGGTCATAATGGCCGGGCCGGCGCCTCCGGCGGCTTCGGCGGAGCGTGGCTTCGATGCTAACGTTCGACTACCACTACGCTATGTCTTCACCAAGACGTAGAATCGCGTCGATGCCCAAGTTTTGCAGTCCCGGTCGAGTCGCTGCGCTCGCCCTGACGGGGGCGGCTGCCTGGCTGTCCGCCTGCTCGTCGTCCGTGGTCGTGCAGTCCACGTTTCCGACGCCCCTGGTCGAGCCTCTGCCGCTCAGGATGGGCGTCATCATGGACGACGACCTCGTGAACTACATCCACGCCGAGGACGTCCCGCAGCAGTCCACCTGGACCATCGACCTGGGCGACGCCAACGTCGCCTTGCTCGAGCCGCTCTTCGAGTCGATGTTCCTCGAGACCCGGGTCGTGGAGGGCCTGCCGGCGTCCGGGATGGGGCTCGACGGCGTGCTGCACCCGGCGCTCGAGAAGTTCGAGTTCGACGTGCCGATCGGCGAGCGGGACGAGTTCGTGGAGGTGTGGATGCAGTACAAGCTCACCCTCTACGAGCCGGACGGCACCATGGTCGCCGAATGGCCCGTGAGCGGCTATGGCAAGGCCGAGCTTCGCGGCAAGCGCGAAGAGGCGGTCCACCGGGCGGCGGTCGTGGCGATGCGCGAGGTGGGTGCCAGCATCTCGACGAAGTTCGCCGCGCAGCCGCAGGTGAGCTACTGGCTGGAGGAGAAAACAAATGGTGCGACGTTATCCGCCGGACAAGCATCGAACTGATCTTGCACGCCGGCGGCTGTGGCTCGGTTTGCTGGCCGCGCCGCTGCTCGCCTCCTGCGGCACCACCTCGCGAATGGAGCCGTACAAGCAAACGGACACCGTCATCCGCGACGGCGAGCACGTGGTGATCCTCGCCCGCAAGCACCACGCGACGCACGAGGCCGAGGAAGAGTTCGTGCAGTGCATCGCGGAAGATCTGGCCAAAGGCCCCACGGGTCTCGAGGTGTACGACTCCAAGGAGTTCGAGGACAAGATGTACCCGTGGTTCGAGCCGTCGATGGCGCCGCTCAGCACGGACGACCTGAGCAAGCTGCTCGAGCAGCCCGGAGTCCTCGAGCAGGTGCGCGACACGGGCGTGCGCTACGTCGTGTGGCTCGACGGCTCCACCGATCGGGTGTCGAGCGGCGGCGGCATCACCTGCGCGGCCGGCGTGGGCGGCGCGGGCTGCATGGGCCTCGCCTGGTGGGAAGACGACGCCCGCTACGACGCGACGATCTGGGACCTCGAGCGCCTCGAGGCCGCGGGCACGATCCACGCGGACGTGAAGGGCCGCTCCGTCATGCCCGCGATCATCGTGCCGCTGCCGTTCATCGCCCGACCGCAGGCGAAGGCTTGCCGCGGGCTGACGGATCAAATCAAGCAATTCCTCACCACGCCGGAGGGCTACGGCGCCGGGCCCGACCTCGGCTGACCGATCCGACGCGCTTCGCCGTCTGCCTGCGGGACGGCGCGCGGTCGCGCGTCGCGGCTCCTGCCCCTCCACCGCCTGGGGGGTCGTGACGAGCGCGTCGCGGCAGTGACGAGCCCGTCACCGCGCCGCCCGCCAGCCGACAGTAGACTGCCGGCACCCTCGGCTCGCCAGGCGACCATGAGCGATCGGCGCGATCTCGAGCTCGTCCTGAAGTCGGGCGTTCCCATCGTCGTCATCGAGACGGCCGACGAGGGGCGCCTGCTCGAGCTGCTCGTGAGCATCGCGACGTCGGCACCGGCGGACCGCTACCGTCCCCTGTTTCGCTGGACGATCACCGACGGCCTCCAGCGGCTCGACCTCGCCCTCGAGCCGCAGCGCCACAACGCGGCCCCGGAGGACGTGCTGCGGCACATCCGCGCGGCCCAGAAGCCCGCCCTCTACGCCCTCCTCGACTTTCACCCGTTCCTCGCGCAGCCCCTGCACGTGCGCCTGCTGAAGGACATCGCGCTCGACGCGCCCCGTACGCGCGCCACGGTGCTGCTCGTCAGCCATGCGATCTCCCTGCCGGCCGAGCTAAAGCCGTTCTGCGCGCAGTTCTCGTTGCGCCTGCCGGACGCCGCGGAGCGGCACGCCATCGTGCGACGGCTGCTCGACGAGCTGCGCGCGGAGCGACCGGGGCGCAAGATCGAGGTGGACCCGAAGGCGGTGGATCTGCTCGTGCAGAACCTGAGCGGCCTCACGCACGGCGACGTCGAGCGCGTGGCGCGCAACGCGATCTTCGACGACGCCGCGCTCACGGCGGAGGACCTGCCAGCGGTCATGCGGGCCAAGTACGAGCTGCTGAGCAGCGGCGGCGTGCTCGCTTACGAGCACGACACGGCCAAGGCGGCCGAGGTGGCCGGCTTCCGCAACGTCAAGGTCTGGCTGCAGCAGCGCCGGGCCGCGTTCGGTCCGCGGCGCCCGCCCGGCATCGATCCGCCGAAGGGCATCCTGCTGATCGGCGTGCAGGGCTGCGGCAAGAGCGTGGCGGCGAAGGCGGCGGCGAGCATCTTCGGCGTGCCGCTGCTGCGCCTGGACTTCGGCGCGCTGTACAACAAGTACCACGGCGAGACGGAGCGCAACCTGCGCGAGTCGCTGCGGACCGCCGAGCTCATGGCTCCGTGCGTGCTCTGGCTCGACGAGATCGAGAAGGGCCTCGCCTCCGGCGACGGCGACAGCGGCACGTCGCGCCGCGTGCTCGGCAGCCTCCTGACCTGGATGGCCGAGCGCCGCTCCGAGGTGCTGCTGGTGGCGACGGCCAACGACGTGCACGAGCTGCCGCCGGAGCTGATCCGCAAGGGCCGCTTCGACGAGATCTTCTTCGTCGATCTGCCCACGGCCGCCGGCCGCGCCGACATCCTCGCCATCCACCTGGGCAAGCGCGGGCTCGACCGGCACCGCTTCGACATTGCACGGCTCACCGAGGCGACCGAAGGCTTCTCCGGCGCCGAGATCGAGCAGGGCATCGTGGCGGCGTTGTATGCGGCCCATGCCCTCGGCCAGGAGCTCGACACGGCACACCTGCTCGCCGAGTACCGCAAGACGCGGCCGCTGTCCGTGCTCATGCGCGAGCACGTGCAGGCGCTTCGCGAATGGGCGCTCGACCGCACCGTTCCCGCCGATTGAAGCTGAACTTCGAGCAGTGATCTAATCCGGCTGAGATGACCGCGATTCGCCCGGACGACGAGCTCCTGGACGACGATCCCACCGACGAGTTGCCCGTGCTCTCGGAGGCGGCGATGCTGCCCGCCGAGGAGGCCATCCCCGAGCTCGTCGAAGCGCTCGAGGACCGCACCGCGGAGCACGAGGTGTTGACGCTGCGGCTCGTGGATGCGGAAGCCGTAGAGCGCGAGCAGGAGCAAGCCGAGGCGTCCGCGGCCAAGATCGCCGAGCTCGAAGCCGACATCGCGCGGCTCACCGCGCGGTGGTCCGGCGTCGAGCGCCGCATGGCCGAGAAGGAAGCCGAGCTCGAGCAACTGCGCCGCGAGCTCGCGACGCGGACACGCCAGCTCGAAGAGCGCAACGCCGCCGAGGCACGGCTATGGCGCGAGCTCGAGGAACGGGACGCGCGGCTGCGCGAGGTTTCCGCCGCGCTCGAGCGGGAGCGCGACGAGCGCAGCAGCGAGCGCGAGGAGCTCGCGTCCCTGCGACGGCAGCACGGCGAGCTCCGCGAGGCGCTCGAGCGGCTGCACGCCGAGGCGGAGACGGCCGGGGCTCGGGCCGAGGCGCTGCAGGCCGAAGCGGCCGCGTCCCGCGACCGCGTGGCCGCGCTCGAAGCCGAGCTCGAGCGCGCGCGCGAGGCGCTCGCCGCCCGCCCGCCGCTGACTCCGGACGACGCCCTGCGAGCGCAGCGCGAGGAGTACGCCGCCCTCGCCGCTTACGTCGAGAACCGGCGGGCCCGCTGGGAAGCGGACGAGGCGCTGGCCGCGGCCCGACTGGCCCGCATCGCGGAGCTCGAGCGGGAGCTCAGGCAACGCAGCGAGCGCCAGCAGGCGGCGGAGGACCGCCTGCGCGACGAGCGCGAGCGCGCCGACGGCCTGCGGCGGGAGCTCGCGGCGCTCGGCCGAAAGCTCGCGGACGCCGAGCGCGAGCTGCGCGCGGCGCGGCCGAGCGAGGACGCGGCGCGGCTGCGTCGCGAGCTCGCCCACGAGCGCGAGCGCGCCGCGGGCGCGGCCGCCCGGGTCGAGCAGCTCGAGGCAGAGCTCGCGGCGGCCCGACGCGAGGCGGCGGACGCGCGCGCCGCGCTCGAGCGGGCCGCGGCCGATGCCGCGCGGGCCGCCGCCGACGCCGAGCGCGACCGCGCTGCGCTCGCCGAGAAGGATCGGGCCGCGGAGACGCTCAGAGCGCGCATCGCGCGGCTCGAGCAGGAGCTCGAGGACCGGGTCGCCGCGTTGCAGCGCTTGAATGCGCTCGATCTGTCGCTGCAGGATCTCGACTCGCGGATGTCCGAGCGCCTCGGTCACGGCGATACGATCCCGGGCACCGCGCCGAGCGCGCCCGTGCTGCTCTGCCTCACGAGCGACAAGCCGCGCCGCTACCCGTTGGACAAGCCCGTGGTGATCATCGGCCGCGGATCGCATTGCGACATCCAGGTGGTGACGCAGTTCATCAGCCGCGAGCACGCGCGCCTGACCGTGCAGCCGGACCGCGTGGTCATCGAGGACCTGGGCAGCAAGAACGGCGTGTTCGTGAACGCGGTACGCGTCGACCGCTACGAGCTGCGGCACAGCGACCTGATCACCATCGGCGAGACCCAGTTTCGCTTTCTGGAGGCGGTTCCACACTGATGACGGATCGACTGAAGCTCGAAGCGGCGATCGCGGCCGCCCTGCTTTCCTTCGGCGTGCTGGTGCTGCCGTTCGCCATCTACGTCGTGGGCGTGCAGGTCGTGGGTCCCTACGCGGAGGGCGAAGGGGTGCTCGATCTCGCCGCCGACGTCTGGACGGCGCTCGGGCGGGGCCAGCTCGCCGCGTGGCTGCTCGTGCTCGCGCCTTACCTCGTCGTGCAGCTCGCCCGGCTCACGCGCCTGATCTGGCGCAGCCGGCCCGTGTGATAACAGTCACAAATTCGAGCGCTCGCCCTCCAGGCGGCGCCTCGTTTTGCTAGGCTGGTGTTGCGCCCTCGGGGCCGAGGCGAACCGGCCGCGGCCGCGGCGCGAACACCGGAACATGCTCAAGCTGCTGCGACGTTGGCTCGGCTGGGATGCCGACGATTCACTCGATTCGGGCGGGATGCAGGCCCGGCCGCGCGGCGCTTCCGTCACGAGCGACCTGCTCTCCGGGAAGGTGAAGCCGCACCCGCCGTCCCGCCGCAAGGGCCGTCCCGTGTCCTCTTCGCCCGCCTCCCGAGCGCAGGGGCTCGGGGCCACCCCGCGCACCAGCCAGCCGCGGCTCTCCCTCGAGAAAGCCGCCGAGGAGCGGTTCGACCCCTACAACACCGGGGCGTTCAACCGCAGCGCGTCCTGGGAACGGATCAGCCGGTCCGGACGATGATCGGCACGGGGCGCCTGCCCGGCCGTCAAGGCCAGTAGTGCCACCCCACCCACGCAATCCCCGCCACGAGCACCCCGGACGCCCAGCCGCGCCAGGCCTTGCGCTTCGCGTGGCCGTAGAAACTCGCCGCCGCGACGGCGGTCAAAGCGGCGAATATCGCAAGGTTCGACAATACCGCGGGAAACTCGGCGTCGAGGCGCGGGTGATCGCCGCGCAGCACGAGGTAGACGACCGCGACGCCGAACAGCGAGAACGTGATCGACGCCGCGGAGCCCAGGACGAATCCGAGCACTACGAGCGAGGGACGCATGGCGAGCCGACGCGGGCCGCGGCGTCGCAAGCCGCGGACACCTTTGACAATTTACGAGGACGGGGTTGATTCACCGGCCCAACGATCGGAAACTTAACCGGCCCGTGCTCGACGCCGCAACGCACCCCTGAGGAGGTAACGTGAGGGAGCTGTCAAGCCGCTTGTCGATCGGCGCAATTCTAGCACTAGCGTGTCTCGCGGCTTCGGCAACCGTTGAGCCCGTTACTCCGCTGGTCATGGATGCGAAGCATGCCACGATCAGCAAGAACGTCACGAAGCTCATCGAAGAGCTCCACTACCTGCGGCCGCGACTCGACAACTCGCTGTCGTCCGCCATCCTCGATCAATACCTCGACACGCTGGACGGCAATCGCATGTACTTCACGGCGAGCGACATCGCGTCGTTCAGCCGGTTGCGTTACGAGCTCGACGACCGCACCCGCAGCGGCGACCTGCAACCCGTCTTCGACATCTTCAATCTGTTCCGCGAGCGAACGGCGCAACGCGTGGAGTACGCCGTGTCGTTGCTCGAGACGGAGCCCGACTACACCGTCGACGAAGAGTTCGTGGTCGATCGCAGCGATCTCCCGTGGCCGGCCTCGGAGGAGGAGATCCGCGAGGTGTGGCGCAAGAAGGTCAAGAGCGACGGCCTGAGCCTCATGCTCACGGGCAAGACCTGGCCCGAGGTGGCCGAGATCCTGAAAGACCGCTACGAGCGGATGTACAGACGCGTCACCCAGCTCACGGCGGAGGACGTGTTCGAGACGTACATGAACGCCGTCGCGCACAATATGGATCCGCACTCGAGCTACCTGTCGCCGCGGCAGAGCGAGGAGTACCGGATTCAGATGAGCCTGTCGTACGACGGCATCGGCGCGTCGCTGCAGCTCGAGGACGACTACGTCAAGGTCATCAACATCATCCCGGGCGGCCCCGCGCAGATCGACGGGCAGCTCAAGCCCGAGGACCGCATCACGGCCGTGGGCGAAGGCCTGCACGGCGAGCTCATTGACGTGATCGGCTGGCGGATCGACGACGTGGTGCAGCTGATCCGCGGGCCCGGCGGCACCGTCGTGCGCCTGCAGGTGCTGCCGGCCGGCGCCGCCCCCGGATCGCCCGAGAAGATCATCGCCCTCACGCGCGACAAGGTGAAGCTCGAGGAGCAGGCGGCGAAGAAGCAGCTGCTCGAGGTGCCGTTCGAGGGCCGCACGTACCGCATCGGCGTCATCACGGTGCCGAGCTTCTACCAGGACTTCGCGGCGCGCAGCCGCGGCGAAGAGGACTACACCAGCACGTCGCGCGACGTCGCGCGCTTGCTGGAGGAGTTCAAGCAGGAAGGCATCGACGGGCTCGTGATGGATCTACGGCAGAACGGCGGCGGCCACCTCTCCGAGGCCACCGAGCTGTCGGGCCTCTTCATCGAGCGCGGGCCGGTCGTGCAGCTCAAGGAGACGCGCGGCAACATCCAGGTGCTCGACGACCCGAGCCCCACCGCCGTCTACGACGGTCCGCTCGCCGTGCTCGTCGACCGCTACAGCGCGAGCGCGTCGGAGATCTTCGCCGCCGCCATTCAGGACTACCGGCGCGGCATCATCATCGGCCAGCAGACGTTCGGCAAAGGCTCGGTGCAGAACCTCTTCAACCTCGATCGCGTCATGCGCGGCGCCGACAACGGCCAGCTCACGCTCACGATCGGCAAGTATTACCGGGTGACGGGCGAAAGCACCCAGCATCGGGGCGTCATCCCCGACATCGAGCTGCCCTCCAGGGTGCCGCTCGACACGGTGGGTGAGAGCACACGCGAGACCGCGCTGCCGTGGGATCGCATTCAGCCCACGCAGTTCCGCCCCCTGCCCTCGCTCGACGAGGAGATCGCGCTGCTCAAGGCACACCAGCAGGAGCGCGCGGCCAAGGATCCGGACTTCGCCTATCTGCTGAGCGACATCAAGGCCCTCGAGGAGGCGCGCGCGAGGAAGGCGATGTCGCTGAACATCGAGCAGGTCAAGGCCGAGCGGGAGCGCCTCGAGCAGGAGCGCCTCGCGCGCGAGAATGCCCGGCGTGAGGCACAAGGCCTGCCCCCGCTCGCGAGCATCGAGGAGCTCGAGTCCACCGACACCGCGGACAAGATCATCCTGGAGCAGGCGGCGCGCATCGTCGCGGAGCTGGTGTCCCACTCCAACGCGCGGGGACAGCGGCACCTGCTGTCGGGCTCCGACAACCGTTCGCCCCCGCGCGCGCTCAACTGAGGGCACAAGCACGCTCGCTCCGCGTTGCGACGGCCGCTGCGGCGAGCGCCCGGCGGCCGTTCGGGCGTCAGCGTAGGACGGAGCCGATCTCCCAGTAGTCGTCCGCGAGCACGTTGATCCTGAGCGGCGCGTCGGCGGCCCGGCGGCCGGGGTTGTTGCCCGGCGCCTGGAGATTGCGCTCGATGACGTCCAGGCAGTCTACGATCGGGACCGTGTCGGCCTCGTCGCGATAGCGTAGCTCGTTCAGCAGCCGGTCCGCGCGCCGCTTCACCTCGTCCGCCAGGCTCTTGTGCTGGCGGAGCTCCTCGATCTTCTCGCGGATCCGCTCCACCAGGCGGTCGCAGTCGCGACGGTCGCCGAACCGCATGTCGCCCACGGCCCGCTGCGTGGCCGTTTTCGCGAGCGTGGCGAGATCGTGCTCGGAGAAGTGCACCACGAGGTGCTGCGCGAGCGCGATGGCGGCCGCATTGACGATGCGCCGGCTTTCGATCGAGAGCCCCTCGAGCTCGGGCAGCGGCTCTCCCTGGATCTTCTCGACGAGATCCCGGTACTCCTCGAGCTTCTGCTCGAGCATGCGCCGCCCGTCCGCGAGCCCGCGCAGCCGCCGCCGCAAGCCGGGCCCCCGGAAAAGGCGCAGCAGCACGTTCATGGAGTCGAGGCGCTTCTGCAGCTGCGCGGCCTCCTCCATCACGGCGCGGCGCTTCTGCGCGAGGCTTTGCATCTTCTCCGCGATGGCGTCGAGCCGGCGCTTGCGCTTCGCGAGGGCCGCCTCGTGGAGCTGGGCGCGCTCGCGCTTCTCGCGCTGCAGCTCGAGCTCTTTCGCGAACTGCTGGACGCGCTGGGCGCCCACGCGCCAGAGATGGCGGAGCTGAAAGTAAACCATGGCGTTCGCGGCAGCGAGCGGATTGATGAGGAGGCGCTCGAGGCCCTCGAGCTGCTCCTGCGCCCTGAGGATGGCGCCCTCTTGCTCCTTGAGCTTGTCGAGCAGCTCGTAATGCTCGCGGCGGAGCGCACGAAGCTCTCGCTTCACCCCCGCGCGATTCCAATACAGCTTGAGGAGCTCCTCAGACGGCCCCTCCTGGCGGCGCCCACGCAGAGCTCCGAGCATTCTTGAAAGTCGCGTGCCGATAGTCGCGGGACTATACCGGCAAGCCCCGAACGAAACCGTGAATCAGAGCAAAATAGGCGGGGCGAGCGGGACGGTTCAGCCGAGCCTGTGACCCATGTCGAGCAAGTAGTCGAGCCACTTGTTCAACATCATGTTGCGGCACCAGCGGCGGTCGAGCTCCGCGGCATGCACCCTGGCCAGCTCCTGCAGCTTGCGGTGCCGGTGCTGCTCCCGCCCCTCCACGGCCTCGACGAGACGGGCGTCGTGGTAGACGCGCACCGTGAGGTCCGGATCGGGCACGCGCCGGCCGTCCGGGTCGTCGAACCAGTACGTGAGCCGGATGGTAGTGGTGTACGGCTCGCGGCGCTTCAGCTCGCAGTACAGATCGCAGTCGTCGGGCACGCTCGACACCAACGGCTCGCGCAGCGCATCGAAGTCCTCGACGAGCCGACGCAGCTTGATGAAGTTGCTCTCGTAGATCGTCATCAGGCCCGTGAAGCTGCCGGGCCGATAGACGCACTGCGGCACTATCAGGCTGTCGACGAGCGGCGGTGAAACGCTGAGCTCCATGCCGTCGGAGCATGCCACAACGCGCGCGGGCCGACCAAGACTTGACAAACGATTCTGCTACGAGCGCACGCGCCGCTCGATGCCGGTTTCGCTCAGGATCTTGCTCGCGATCTCCTCGATCGAGGAGTGCGTCGTGTCGACGTGCGGAATGCCGTGCTTCTTGAACAGCGCCTCGGCGGCGCGCAGCTCGAAGCTCACCTGCTGCGGGGTGGCGTAGCGGCCGAGCGAGCGGCGCTCCAGGCGAATCTGCCGCAGTCTCTCGGGCGAAATCGTGAGGCCGTACAGCTTCGCGCGGTACGGCTCGAGCGCCCGCGGCAGCCGGCCCGACTCGAGATCCTCCTCCGCGAGCGGATAGTTGGCCGCGAACACCCCGTACTGGAGTGCCAAGTACAGACAGGTGGGCGTCTTGCCGCAACGCGACACGCCGATGAGGATGACGTCGGCCCGGTCGTAGTACTGGACGCCGTGCCCGTCGTCCGCGGCGATGGCGTAGTTCGTGGCGTCGATGCGCTGATCGTAGCTTTGCACGTCGAACATGCCGTGCGCACGTCCGAGCGTGTGCGACGAGCGAACCGCGAGCTCCTGCTCCAGCGGAGCTATGAACGCCTCGAAGAAATCGAGCACGAGGCCGTTGCAGCGCAACAGCGGCTCGCGAACGTCGTCCTGAACCAGGCTCGTGAAGACGATGGGGCGCACGCCGTCGCGCTCCGCGGTGCGGTTGATCCTGGCGGCCACCTGCCGCGCCTTGTCAACCGTATCCACGAATGGCACAGTCACGAGCCTGAACTTCACCGTGTCGAACTGCGTGAGCAGCGTGTGCCCCAGCGTCTCGACCGTCACGCCGGTCTGGTCCGACACGAGAAAGACCGTTCGTTCATCGGCCATATCTCGTATTGTTCACGTGTGCATGAGGCGAGCACAAGGGAGCCCGCAGTGACGGATTGGGTGGTCTGGCTGTCGGACGTCGGCATGGGCGACATCGCGCGCGTGGGCGGCAAGAACGCGTCGCTCGGCGAGATGATCGGCAAGCTCGCCCGCCTCGGCATCGACGTGCCGGACGGCTTCGCGACGACGGCGGCCGCCTACCGCGCGTTCCTGCGACAGGACGGGCTAGACGATCGCATCCACGCGCTGCTCGACTCCCTCGACGTGAACGACGTGGAAGAGCTCGCCCGCCGGGGAGCCGCCATCCGCGAGATGATCAGGCAGACGCCGCTGCCGCCGCCGCTCCGGGAGGCGGTCGCGGACGCATGGCGCAAGCTCGCCGACGGCGGCGAGGCCACGTTCGCGATCCGCTCGTCGGCCACGGCGGAGGATCTGCCGCAGGCGTCGTTCGCGGGGCAACAGGAGACGCTGCTCAACGTGCGCGGGCTCGACGGCGTCATCGCCGGCATCCACGAGGTGTACGCGTCGCTCTTCAACGACCGGGCGATCGCCTACCGCGTTCACCAGCACTTCGACCACTCGCAGGTGGCGCTGTCCGTGGCCGTGCAACGCATGGTGCGCAGCGACCTCGGGGCGGCGGGTGTGATGTTCACGCTGGACACCGAGTCCGGCTTCCGCGACGTGGTGTTCATCACCTCGTCGTACGGCCTCGGCGAGACCGTCGTCCAGGGCTCGGTGAACCCCGACGAGTTCTACGTGTACAAGCCGGCGCTCGCGGCCGGCAAGGCCGCGATCATCCGCCGCAACCTCGGGTCCAAGGCCACCAAGCTCGTGTACGGCGACGGCGGCGAGCGCGTGCAGCTCGTCGAGGTGCCGCATGCGGAGCGAGCCCGCTTCTCGCTCACGGACGACGACGTCATCGCCCTCGCCCGCCACGCGGTCGTGATCGAGCGGCATTACGGCTGTCCGATGGACATCGAGTGGGGCAAGGACGGCGCGACCGGCAAGCTCTACATCCTCCAGGCGCGCCCCGAGACCGTGCAGAGCCAGCGCGGCCACACGGCCGTGCGCTACGCGCTGAAGCGCAAGGGCCGCGTGCTCGCGCGCGGCCGCAGCATCGGACAGCGCGTGGGCGCCGGCACGGCGCGGATCGTGGCCGACGCCCGCCAGATGAATCTGATCCGCGAGGGCGATGTCATCGTCACCGACATGACCGACCCGGACTGGGAGCCAGTCATGAAGAAGGCCGCGGCCATCGTCACGAACCGCGGCGGCCGCACGTGTCACGCCGCCATCATCGCGCGGGAGCTCGGTATCCCGGCGGTCGTCGGCTGCGGCGACGCCACCGAGTCGGTGCCGGACGGCGCGCCCGTGACCGTATCCTGCGCGGAAGGCGACGAAGGCTTCGTCTACGAAGGGATCCTGCCCTTCGAGGAGCAGGAGATCCGCCTCGGCGAGCTGCCTGAGCTGCCGGTGAAGATCATGATGAACGTGGGCAACCCGGACCGCGCCTTCGCCTTCGCGGCCATACCCAACCACGGCGTCGGCCTCGCCCGCCTCGAGTTCATCATCAATCGCATGATCGGCGTACATCCGAAGGCGCTGCTCGAGCTCGATCGGCAGAGCGAGGAGCTGCGCGCGCTCATCGCCGAGCAGATGGCGGGCTATCCGAGCCCCGAGGCGTTCTTCGTCGAGAAGCTCGCGGAAGGCATCGCCACCATCGCCGCCGCGTTCGCGCCGAAGCCCGTGATCGTGCGGCTGTCCGACTTCAAGTCCAACGAGTACGCGAATCTGATCGGCGGCGACCGCTACGAGCCGCGCGAAGAGAACCCCATGCTCGGCTTCCGCGGCGCCTCGCGCTACATCGACCCGGAGTTCCGCCCGTGCTTCGAGCTCGAGTGCCGGGCATTGCGGCGCGTGCGCGAGGACATGGGGCTCGAGAACGTCGAGGTGATGGTGCCGTTCGTGCGCACGGTGGAAGAAGCGCGGCAGGTCGTGGATCTCCTCGCCGCGAACGGGCTGAAGCGCGGCAAGCGGGGCTTGAGGCTCATCATGATGTGCGAGATCCCGAGCAACGCCCTGCTCGCGGAAGAATTCCTGGAGCACTTCGACGGCATGTCGATCGGCTCGAACGACATGACGCAGCTCACGCTCGGGCTCGATCGCGATTCCGGCAAGATCGCCTCGCTGTTCGACGAGCGCAACCCCGCCGTGAAGAAGCTGCTGGCCCTCGCGATCGCGGCGTGCCGCAAGCAGGGCAAGTACATCGGCATCTGCGGGCAAGGGCCGTCGGATCACGCCGACTTCGCGCAATGGCTGCTCGAGCAGGGGATCGAGAGCATGTCCTTGAACCCCGACTCGGTGGTCGACACCTGGCTGTACCTCGCCGACCACCTGCGCCAGTAGCCACGCGTCGGGCGGGCCGCGGCGCCGCCGCGCGCGCCGCGGCTACCAGTCGCTGCGGCGTCGGCGCCGGAGGCGCGGCAGGACGAGGCCGATCACGATGCCCGTGAAGAGCACCGCGGCACCGATGATGAACCAGCTCTGGCGCTCGCGTTGCCGCAAGGCACTGTTCGCGAGCGTGAGCGATTGCACTTGCAGGTCGCGCTCCTCGAGGCGCTGTGCGAGCTGCTCCTTCTCCTCGCGAATCGCGAGCACGTTGGCGGAAGCCTGACGCACGTCCTGCAGCTCGCGCGCGAGCTCGCCGCTCGCCGCCTGCGCTTGCTCGAGCTCCGTGCGTGCCGTGTCGAGCTCCGCCCTCACGACTTCGAGCTCCGCCTCGAGCTGCTGCACGCGTCCCTGCGCCGTCGCGAGCTGCCGCTCCGCGGCTTCGAGCCGATCGCGAGCGATGGGCTCGTCGGTGAGGTACTGCGACTCCATCCACCCTTCGATGTCGCGGCCCTGCAGCCGCACGCGCGAGTAGCCCGACTCCTCGTCCTGCTCGAGCACCTCCACGGCCGTGCCGGCCGGCAGATTCCGGGTGATGGCATTGCGGATGCTCGGTCCCGTGCGCAACGGAACGATGAGCTGGTCGGACACGTAACGCGTTTGCCCTTGGGCCGCGGACGCGATCCACAGCAGCGACAGCAGGCACAGACGGACGACGTTCGTCGGCATGGCTACTCCAGGCGCGGCGTGGCCCGGAGCCTAGCCGATCCCGGGGCGTTTGTGGAACGCAGAAGGCCGTCCGGCGCGAAGCGGGTCACAAAACAAGCGCCGTTCGATCAGGAGCGGCCCGGCAACTTCAGGAAATGCTCGCGGTAGAACCTGAGCTCGCGAATAGAGTCGTGAATGTCCGCGAGCGCGAGATGCACCGACTGCTTCTCGAAGCGGTCGGCCACCTCGGGCAGCCACAGCCGCGCCAGGATCTTGAGGGTGGAGACGTCCAGGTTGCGGTAGTGGAAATAAGCGGCGAGCTCCGGCATGTGGCGGGCCAGGAACCGCCGGTCCTGGCAGACGCTGTTGCCGCACATGGGCGAGGTGCCCTGGTCCACGTACTGGCGCAGGAACGCGAGCGTCTCCTGCTCGGCCTTCGCCTCGTCGATGGCGCTCGCGCGCACGCGGTCGAGCAAGCCGGATGCGCCGTGATGGCGCTTGTTCCAGTCGTCCATCGCGGCGAGCACCGACTCCGGCTGATGGATGGCGCACACGGGGCCTTCCGCGAGCACCGTCAGGTCCTTGTCGGTGACGATCGTAGCGATCTCGATGATCGAGTCCCGATCGGGATCGAGACCGGTCATCTCGAGGTCGATCCAGATCAGTCGGTCTTTGCGGTTCAAGGCGCCCTCCGGCATCGGATTCTAGCAGCCGCGCGCCTAGAGTCGGCTACTCGCGCGCGATCTCCAACGGTGCACCCACCCGCACCGAGACCTAAGGCCACGCTTTCGAGCGCCGGCAAAGACCCCCGACGACGCGTCGGTCTTCACCGCCGTCTCCGCTCGCGACGCGGCGTCGGGGCCCCTGCGCGGACGCCGAAGCCCGCGATCTTCAGCGTCACCGCAAGCGGTTCGCATGTGCCCCTTCCAGCACCGCCGCGAGACGTCCCCGCGCGTTTTGGCATGCGAAAGATCGCGGCCGGACGCGTCGTCGCGCGGGACCCGAGCGGTGTCACGCGCGCTCGCGGTCCTCGCCCTCCGGGGCGATCGCTACGAACTGGCGGCGGCCGGCCAGCGCTCGCGACAAGGTGCCGCTGTCGATGAACTCGAGCTCGCCGCCCACGGGAACGCCGTACGCGATGCGGCTCGCGCGCACGCCGTGCTTCTGCGCGAGCGCCGCCACGAGATGCGCCGTGGCATCGCCTTCGACGGTGACGCTGGTCGCGAGCACGACCTCCTTGATGTTCTCCTCGCGCAGCCGCCGCTCGAGCAGCTCGAGCCCGAGCTCGCTCGGCCCGATGCCGTCGAGCGGTGACAGGTGTCCCATGAGGACGAAGTAGCGCCCGCGGTAAGCGCCCGACTGCTCGATCGCCAGCAGGTCCGCTGGGGTCTCGAGCACGCAGAGCTGCTCGGGGTCGCGCCGGTCGCTCGCGCAGAAGCGGCAGACGGGCTCCTCCGTCAGCATCCGGCAGCGCTCGCAGTTGCGGATGAGCCGCGTGGCCTCGTCGAGCACGCTCACGAGGCGCCTCGCGCCCTCCCGATCCCGGTCGAGCAGATGCAGCGCCATGCGCTGGGCAGACTTGCTGCCCACGCCCGGCAGGCATTGCAGCGCTTGGATGAGGCGTGCGAGGAGCGGCGAGTAGCCTTCGCTCACGGAGCGGTTCGCCTCCTTACAGGGGCAGCTTCAAGCCGCCCGGCAACGCGAGCCCCGCCGCGAGGCTGCCGAGCTTCTCCTGCACCGTCTGCTCGATCTTGCGGTTCGCGTCGTTGAACGCCGCGGCGATGAGGTCTTCGAGCATCTCCTTGTCGTCGCCCAAGAGCTCCGGCTCGATCTGCACGCGCCGGACGTCGTGCTTGCAGGTGACGGTGACCTTCACCATGCCGCCGCCCGCCGCGCCTTCGACCTCCGTCTCCGCGAGCTCCTGCTGGGCCCGCTGCATGTTGGCCTGCATCTCTTGAGCTTGCTTCATCAACTGGCTCAAGCCCTTCATGTCGTCCTTCTCCTCGAGCGAAGCTCGCTAGTTGCCTGCCGGCCGGATGCTGTCCGCCTCGAGCACCGCGTCGAAGGCGTCCTGCACGGCTTTGACGTTGGGATCGCGCTCGAGCGCCTCGCGCGCCTGGCGCAGCCGCTCGCTCTCGCCGGCCGCCCGCACCTCCGCGGGCGTGGGGCTCCGCGGTTTGCCCGGCACGACGTTGAGCCGGATCGCGCGGCCCAGGTGCTCGGCGAGCGCAGCCTCGAGACGCGCCCGCAGCTGCTGCGTGTTCAGATGCGCCTTCTCGGCGGCGAGCACGAGATTCCAGGCGTCGCCCACCACGCTCTCGAGCTCGCAATGATCCGCGAGCTGGCGGGCCGCGCCGCGTATGTTCGCCTCCGCGAGGAGCGCGTGCCAGTCGGGCGCGGCACCGCTCGCAGAGGGGGCCGCCGGCGCCGCGGCCGGCGACGAGGTCGCAGGCGCGGCCGCAGCCCGCGGGCTCTGCTGGCCCGCATCCTGCGCGGTGCCCGCGCCGCTCGTCGCCGCGTCCGCCTCGAGCGGACGGAACGCGAGCATCCTGAGGAGCGTCATCTCGAAGCCCATGCGCGCGTCGCGGCACACGGGCAGGTCCCGCCGCCCCTGAAGCGCGATCTGGTAGTAGAGCTGCGTGTCCTCGGGGGACACCTTGGCGGCTAGCTCGGCGAGCTCCGCCCGCTCCTCGCCGCCGGCGCGCGGGCCCACGAGCTGCAGCACGGCCATGTTCTGCAGGGCCGCGAGCAGCTCGTCGAGCATGGCCCCGTAATCCGGCGCGAGCTCGTCGAGGGCGTCCACCTGGTCCAGCAGCCCGGCGCCGTCGCCCCGGGCGAGCGCATCCAGGAGCCTGAGCACGTGCCCGCGATCGATGGTGCCGAGCATCTCGTTCACGCGCGCGAGCTCGACGGCCCCGCCGCCGAACGCGAGCGCCTGGTCGAGCAGGCTCAGCGCGTCGCGCATGCTGCCGTCCGCCGCGCGAGCGAGCGCCCGAAGCGCTTCGGGCTCCGCCGCGAAGCCTTCCGCGGCCGCGATCTTCTCGAGCTGTCCCTGGATCTGCGCGACCGTGAGCTTCTTCAAGTTGAACTGCAGGCAACGCGACAGCACCGTGATCGGCAGCTTCTGCGGATCCGTGGTGGCCAGCAGGAACTTCACGTGCGGCGGCGGCTCCTCGAGCGTCTTGAGCAGCGCGTTGAACGAGTGCGTGGACAGCATGTGCACCTCGTCGATGAGGTACACCTTGAAGCGGCCGCGGCTCGGCGCGTACTGGACGTTGTCGAGCAGCTCACGGGTGTCGTCCACGCGGGTGCGGGACGCCGCGTCGACCTCGATGAGGTCCACGAACCGCCCCTCGTCGATGGCGACGCAGGCCTCGCAGGTGCCGCACGGCTCGGCCACGACGCCCTGGGCGCAGTTCAACGCCTTGGCGAGCACGCGCGCCACCGTGGTCTTGCCGACCCCGCGCGTGCCGGTGAACAGGTAGGCATGGTGGAGGCGCTGGTCCTTGAGCGAGTTCACGAGCGCCTGCACCACGTGCGGCTGGCCGACCAGCTGCTCGAAGCGGCGCGGACGCCATTTGACCGCCAGGACCTTGTAGCTCACCCGTTCCGACCTCCAAAAGAGAGATCCGCGTCAGCCCTACCCCGGCACCCGATCGGGCCGCTACCGCTGCTCCCTTCCGGGCCTGACGGGGTTCACGGCTGATCGTCGCGGGGGAACCGACGCGGACCGTGGATACTTTACCAGCCCCATGCAGCGCGCGCACACGCGGCCGCGCGCCGGTCTAAGGGCGTGACGGCGGTTTGCAAACCGGCCAGACTGTAGGCTAGTCTGCGCCGCCGCAGCGAATACGGAGAGGTGGCCGAGCGGTCGAAGGCGCACGCCTGGAAAGTGTGTATACGCCAAAAGCGTATCGCGGGTTCGAATCCCGCCCTCTCCGCCAAACAAAAAGCGAGAGGCCCCACGCGGGGCCTCTCGCTTTTTGTTCGGTGGACAGGGTGGGTGGACGATCCCGCCCGGGTTCGACAAATCGGCAGGACTGCCGATTTGGACGGCGGCGCAAGCCGCCGCCCTCGCGCAGCGAGGGTGCGCGCCAGGGATGGCGCGCATCCAATCCCGCCCTCTCCGCCAAACAAAAAGCGAGAGGCCCTCGACGGGCCTCTCGCTTTTTCATGCCGCGTGGGCGACCTCGCTCGCGCTCCCCGCAGTGATGTAGCGCTCATCGGAGGCGAACAGTCCGTTCCATTACATTCCACTTCCGCGAAACCGCTTTCCAAAATTTGCGTCCAACCGATCGACTCGGCCCCATCGATTGACTACCATTCGGGCCGTCGCCGCCTGGTGGTGGGACCAGGGGTGGGACGTTCCCTTTCGCGGGCGCGCGACCCGACAGCCGAGCCTGGCAACCGCTGGATACCGTGCGGGGAGGTATCTCCATGGCCCGCAAGCCGCGTTTTCCCTCGGACCGATGGAGCGATTGACCGCGATAACTCTCAGGTGGCTTGCAGCTCTGCCGATCCTGCTCGTAACCGCGTTCGCCTGCGCCGACACGAGCCGGACGGTGCTCTCCGAGGAAGCCGTCGAGCTGCTCTCCGCCGAGCCGTTCCCCGAGCGGGCGCTGGATCCGCAGGGCCGCTACCTCATGCTCGTGCACAAGCGCGGCCTCCAGCCGTTGCGTGCCCTGGCCGAGCCGATGGTGAGCATCGGCGACTTGCGCATCAATCCGCGGACCAACGGGCGGCATGCGGCACTGCCCTATTACGGCCTCACGCTCGTGGACCTCTGGACCGGCCTCGAGCGGTCGGTCCCCGTGCCGCCGAGCCACGCGATCGGCTATCCGCAGTGGTCGCCCGACGGCTCCCGCTTCGTGTTCACGGTCACCGTGGACGACGGCATCGAGCTCTGGGGTGCCACGCGCGACGACCCGTGGCACGTCCGGCGCCTGATCGGCCCGGTGCTCAACGCCGCGCGGGCGACCCCGTGCACCTGGATGCCGGGAAGCCGCGAGCTGCTCTGCCAGGTCGTGGCACGCAAATACGAGCGCCGTGACGCGGAGGCGTCCGCGTACCGCCTGCTCACGCAGACCGTCGCGACGCCGCAGCCGGCCGCGGCGGACGAGCGGCTGGCGGAGTATTTCCTGCGCTCGCAGCTCCTGCTCGTGGACCCCGCAGAAGGCCGCGTGCAGCCGCTCGGGCGGGCGGCCGTGATCGAATCCGTGGAGCCGGCGCCGGGCGGATCGTACTTCCTGGTCGTGAAGCGCTTGCCGCCTTACGACACGGCGGGGGATGAAGCCCCGCGCAGGGTGGCGGAGGTGTGGGACCGGGCCGGCGCCGTCGTGCATACGGTGGCGGATGCCGACGGCGCCCCGCCGCGCGCCTTGCAGTGGCAGGCGTCGGCGCCTGCTACGCTCGCGTGGGTGGAGCGGCGCGGCGCCAACGAGCACCTGTTCCTGCACCCGGCGCCGTTCAACGCCCCGGCGCAGATCCTCTTCAGCACGCCGCAGCGGTACGCAGGCGTGCAGTGGCTCGCGGATACCCAGGGCGCGCTGTTCAGCGAGTACGACCCGCTCGACCGCGTGACCCGCGTCTGGCTCGTGGACGTCGACGACGTCACCGAGCCGCCTCGCCTGATCGGCAGCCGCAGCGTGGACGGCGCGATCGCAGGCCTCGGCTGGCCGCTCACCACCACGAACGCGGCCGGCAAGGCCGTGGTCCGAGCGGGCGACGGCTACCTCTACTTCAAGGGCCAGGCGCAGGAGGGCCGCGCCGGCCGGGCGTATCTCGACCGCGTGCGGCTCGACACGCTCGCGAGGGAGCGCGTGTGGGAGTCTGCGGGCGAAGGCCGCGAGGACGTGGTCGCCGTGCTCGACGCGAGCGGCGCGAGCCTGCTCACTCGGCGCGAGAACGCGGTCGAGCCGCCGAACTACTGGGTGCGCAACCTGCGCGCGGGGACCGCCCGCCAGGTCACGCATTATCGGCACCCGGTCCCGCGGCTCGCGCAAACCAGGCGCGTGCCGCTGCGTTACCGGCGCGCGGACGGCCTCGAGATGGCGTCCATCCTGTATCTGCCGCCGGACGCCGAGCCCGGGCAGCCTCTGCCGCTGATCCTGTGGGCGTATCCGCGCGAGTATCCGGAAGGCGCACGGCTGCCCGTGCCCGCCACGGACGAGTTCATGGACGTCGAGCGCTCGCTGCAGCTGTTCGCGCTGCTCGAAGGGTACGCCGTCATGACCGACGTGGCGATGCCGATCATCGGCACGGGCCGCGACGCCAACGACACGTTCGTGCAGCAGGTGGTGGCGAACGCCAAGGCGGCCATCGACGCCGCGGCCGCCACCGGCATGGTGGACCCGAATCGCGTGGCCGTCGCCGGCCACAGCTACGGCGCGTTCATGGTGGCGAACCTGCTCGCGCACTCCGACCTCTTCAAGGCCGGCGTCGCTCTGAGCGGCGCGTACAACCGCACGCTCACTCCGTTCGGCTTCCAGACCGAGCGGCGAACGCTCTGGGAGGCGACGGATACCTATCTCGCCATCTCGCCGTTCTTCTACTCCGACCGGATCGACGCGCCGCTGCTCCTCGTGCACGGCTCGCTCGACGACAACGCGGGGACGTTGCCCATCCAGTCGCAGTACCTCTACGAGGCGATCCGGCGCAACGGCGGCGAAGCCGAGCTGCTGCTGTTGCCGCTCGAGGGTCACACGTACCGCGGGCGCGAATCCGTGCTCGCCACCGCGAACGCGATGCTGAAGCTGTTCGATGCGGAATTGCGCGGCGAGCAGGCGCCGCTACCGATGGACGAACGCACGCTGCAGCTCAACGTGGCGAGCCGCGCCCCGTCGGGCGCTTCGGCCGCGTCGCCCTAGCTCCGAGCCCGGACGGCGCGGCCCAGTCGCGTCAAGAGAGCACATCCCTGTGCTCGCGGCCGGATGGGCCGGCCTACCGTCTCCCCGCGGCGCGTGGAGACGGCACTCCTTCGAGAACGATACGCAAGGCGGCGGAGTGCGCTTTCGCCGCCATCAGCGGAGTGCCTGCCCCGCTCGGCGCTCCCACGTGTGACATCTTTGCGCGCGATGGCAGGAGGTCAAGCTGTCGCAGCGGGGAGACAAGGGAATTCCCCGAAGCGATTAGGGATTAAAGCGAAGGTGTGCGTTCTTCCCCCGACCCGCGACCGGGCCCCACGTCGCGATCCTCGAAGAAGCGCGGCGGCGACTCGAGACACGGCGTGGTGCGCTCCTGCATCTCCACGGGCGGAGGCGGCAGCCGCAGCGACTCGCTCTCGTCCGGGGGCGAAAGGCCGTCCGGCACGCGCACCGGCGGGATCGAATCCGCGGTCGCGTAGCGCGACACGTCCTCGCAGCCGAGCGAGCGGTCGCGGGAGCAACCGCTCAACGACGCCAGCGCGAGCGCGAGCAGGAAGGCACGGTGCATCGTCACGAAGACAGCGGCTCGGCGCCCGCCTTCGCCATGGCGGCGGCGACGGCGTCGTGATGCACGGGCGAGAGGGGCGTGAGCGGGAGCCGGATCCCAGGGCCCGCGAGGCCGAGCCGGTGGACGGCCCACTTCACGGGGATCGGGTTGCTTTCGAGGAACAGCGCCGCGTGAAGGTCGCGCAGCGGCGCATCGGCCGCTTCGGCGGCCGCGCGGTCCCCGCGCAGCGCCGCGTCGCACAGCCGCCGCATCGCGGCGGGCACCACGTTGGCGGTTACCGAGATCACTCCGTTGCCGCCTCTCAGCATGAACTCGCACGCGGTGCCGTCCTCGCCGGAAAGCAGCGCGAAGTCCGGCCCGCACGCATCTCTGAGTCTCGGTAACCGTTCGAGTTCCGCGGCGTCCTTCAATCCCGCGATGTTGCCGTGCCGGGAGAGGCGGCCCACCGTCTCGGGCTCGAGCTTCACGCCCGTGCGGGAGGGCACGTTGTAGAGGATCACCGGGCGCTCGACCGCGTCGGCCACGAGCGAGAAATGCCGCACCATGCCCTCCTGGGTGGGCTTGTTGTAGTACGGCGTGACGACGAGGAACCCGGCCACGGGAAACCGGTCTACGGCCCTCGACAAGGCCAGCGTCTGGGCCGTGGAATTCGACCCCGTTCCGGCGATGATCGGGATGCGCCCGGCGGCGATCTCGCACGCCCGCTCGATGAGCTCGACGTGCTCCTCGTGCGTGAGGGTGGCCGACTCGCCCGTGGTGCCGGCCACCACCAGGTACTGGGTGCCGGCCCGAACGTGGAAATCGACCAGGTTCGCGAGGTCGGCGTAGTCGATGGCGCCGTCGTGCGCCATCGGCGTGACCACCGCCACCATGCTGCCGGAGAACATCGCGGAAGCCCTCGCGAAAAAGGCCGAGAATAGTACTGGCGGCCTCCGGAGGGCGCAACCCGACATTGCGCGGGTTACCTTTAAGGGTACACTTGAATGGCCAGCCTTACCCGGCGAGATTCGCTCCGCATGGAACAACTCATGGTCATCTCCGCCATCGGCGGCGATCCCACGTCCATCGTGCAAGAAATCACACGGATCATCATGGACGCGGGGGGCAACATCAAGGAAAGCCGGATGGCCGCTTTCGGCTCCGAATTCGGCATGCTCATCCTCGTTTCCGGCAACTGGCACACGATCAGCCGGATGGAGCGGGAGCTGACCCGGTTCGCGAGCAGCAACGGCGTCACCATGCAGCTCAAGCGCACCGAGCCGCGGCGGTTCGGGAAGGAGCTTCTCCCCTATGCCGTGGACGTCGTCGGCCTCGACCAGCCCGGCGTCGTGCACAGCCTGAGCGGATTCTTCGCCGCGCGCAAAGTGGAGATCGGCGAGGTGTCGACGCGCACCTATGCGGCCGCCAACACGGGCGCGCCCATGTTCTCGGTGCAGATGTACATCAACATCCCCGCGAGCGTGCACATCTCGGGGTTGCGGGAGGAGTTCATGGACTTCTGCGACCAGCTCAACGTGGACGCGATCATGGAACCGGTGAAGCACGCGTAGGGCGCGTCGTGGCGAAGGTCAGCGTCGGTAAGCCGGTACCCGCGTTCGAGGCCCAGGCCACCTCGGGCACCACCGTGTCGAGCAAGAAGCTCGCGGGCACCCCGTACGTGCTCTACTTCTACCCCAAGGACGCCACGCCCGGCTGCACCACGGAGGGTCAGGCCTTCCGCGACTTGCACCGCGAGTTCGACCGGCTCGGGGTGGCCGTGTTCGGTGTGTCGCGCGACAGCCTCGCGTCGCACGAGAAGTTCAAGGCCGCGCAGCGCTTTCCCTTCGAGCTCATCTCCGACCCCGACGAGCGGCTCTGCAGGCTGTTCGACGTCATCCGCGAGAAGAACATGTACGGGCGGAAGGTGCTCGGCGTCGAGCGCAGCACCTTCCTGATCGACGGCGACGGCGTGCTGCGGCGCGAATGGCGCAAGGTGAGGGTCAAGGGGCACGCGGAGGAAGTTTTGGCCGCGGCGCGGGAGCTCGGGTGAACCGCACCGCCGGGGCAGCGGTCAAAAACACGAGGCTCCGGCGGAAGGAGGGCGCGTTGAACCGGGCAACGGCAACGAATCGAGTCGGAATCCGGCGGGGCGGCCCTCTGGCACTGCTGGCCGCCGCGAGTGTCGCCGCCGGGCCCCTCCCCGCCAACGAGCTGCCCGACTTCGGCAGCCCGGCAGACGCCGCGCTCAGCAAGAGCCGTGAATACCAGCTCGGCCGGGGCGTGATGCTCCAGCTGCGCAACGCCGGCGTCGTCCTCGACGACCCCGAGCTCACGGACTACCTGCGCACGCTCGGCTCGCGGCTCGCGAGCCACGCGGGCGACGGGGAGCAGCGCTTCAACTTCTTCCTGGTCAACGACCCGGAGATCAACGCGTTCGCGCTGCCGGGCGGGTTCATCGGCGTCAACACCGGCCTCATCCTCGCGAGCGAGAACGAGAGCGAGCTCGCGGGCGTGCTCGCCCACGAGATCTCCCACGTCACCCAGCGTCACATCGCCCGCGCTCTCTACGACAACCAGCGCACGAGCATCGTGTCGATGGCGGCCATGCTCGCCGCCATCCTGCTCGGGGCGGCGACGGACATGTCGAGCGACGCCATGCAGGGCGTGATCGGAGCCTCCCAGGCCATGGCGATCCAGCGCCAGATCAACTTCACGCGGGCCAACGAGTACGAGGCCGACCGGATCGGGATGGACCTCTTGTCCGCCACGGGGTTCGATCCGAACGCCATGGCGTCCTTCTTCGAGAAGATCGGCAAGCGCTACGGCTCGTCGCAGCGCATGGTTCCCCAGTTCCTGCAGACGCACCCCGTCTCGTTCGAGCGCGTGGCGGAGGCGCGCAGCCGGGCGCGCCAGCTGCCGCAGACCCGTCCCGAGGACAGCATGGGCTACGCGCTCGCCAAGGTCCGGCTCGAGGTGCTGAATGCGGCCACCTCGGACGAGGCGCTGACGATCTACAAGAACCGTCGTGACGGCGACTCCCCCGCCGACCGCTACGGCGCGGCGCTGGCCGCCATGCGGGCGTCGTTGCACGACGACGCGGAACGGCTCTTCCGCGGCCTCGCCGAGGACCACCCGAGCGTGATCGCGTTCCGCATCGGCCAGGCGGAGGCCGTGATGGCGGGCGGCGCCCACGAGGCGGCCCTCAAGTCCTACGCGGAGTTCCAGCGGCTCTTCCCCCGCAACGTGCCGCTCACGATCAGCCACGCCAACGCGCTCATCGAGGCCGGCCGGCCGGCGGAAGCGCACAAGCTGCTGCTCGATCTGCTGAACAACGTGCCCGCCACGCCCGAGCAGCTGCGCCTGATCGCGCGCGCGGCGAACGCCGAGGGCGACGTGGGCAACTCGTACTTCTACCTCTCGTACTACTACGCCTCGGTGGGCGACCTGCCGCTCGCGATCCATCAGCTCCGCCTCGCGCTCGAGGCGCCGGACGTGAACTCCGTGGACCGCGCCCGCTTCCAGGCGCGCCTCGACGAGCTCGTGGAGTACCTGCCGGAAGAGCAGCGCAGGAACGTCGCCCGTCCCTGACCGCGGGCCATCGAGCCTTTGCAGCGCGGCCCCATATAGGACTAAACTAGTCCCAATTCCCCCGGGGCACTGACCATGCTGCGGATCAGCAAGCTGACCGATTACGGCACGATGGTGCTTGCGCAACTGGCGTCGAAGGAGCGCGGCCTCACCACGGCTGGCGAGCTCGCGGTCGCCACCCATCTCGGCCTGGCGACGGTCAGCAAGCTGCTGAAATCGCTCGCGCACGCCGGCCTCGTCGTGTCCGAGCGCGGCGCCCGGGGCGGCTATGCGCTCGCGCGGCCGCCGGAGGCCATCAGCGCCGCGGACATCATCGACGCCCTCGAGGGACCGGTGACGCTCACGGAGTGCAGCTCGGGCCAGGGCACCTGCGACCTCGAGTCGCACTGTCGCGTAGGCATGGCCTGGCAGCGCATCAATCTGACCATCCGGCGTGCCCTCGAGCAGGTCACGCTGGCGGATCTCCAGAGCAGGGAGGAGCCCCTGCCCTGGCCCACTGTACGGGTCGCCGCGCGGTCGGCGGACCCAGCAAGGGACTGAACACATGGCGACTCAATCGGAAGAGCTCGGCAACCTGGTCCGGCGGAAGTACCGCCACGGCTTCGTCACCGACATCGAGCAGGAGACGGTGCCGCCGGGCCTCGACGAGGACGTCATCCGCCTGATCTCGGCCAAGAAAGGCGAGCCCGAGTTCCTGACGGAGTGGCGCCTCAAGGCCTATCGGCATTGGCTCACGATGCAGGAGCCGCGCTGGGCGCACGTGCGCTACGCGCCCATCGACTATCAGGCCATCTCGTACTACGCGGCCCCCAAGAAGCGGGGCGAGGGCCCCAAGAGCCTCGACGAGGTGGACCCGAAGCTGCTCGAGACCTACGACAAGCTCGGCATCCCCCTGCACGAGCGCGCGAAGCTCGCGGGCGTGGCCGTGGACGCCGTGTTCGACAGCGTCTCCGTGGCCACCACGTTCAAGGAGAAGCTCGCCGAGGCCGGCGTGATCTTCTGCTCGTTCTCCGAGGCCGTGAAGAACCATCCCGAGCTCGTGCGCAAGTACCTGGGGAGCGTCGTGCCGTACCGCGACAACTTCTTCGCGGCGTTGAACTCCGCCGTGTTCAGCGACGGCTCGTTCGTCTACGTGCCGAAGGGCGTGCGCTGCCCGATGGAGCTCTCGACCTACTTCCGCATCAACGCGGCGAACACGGGGCAGTTCGAGCGCACATTGATCATTGCCGACGAAGGCAGCTACGTGAGCTATCTCGAAGGCTGCACGGCACCGATGCGCGACGAGAACCAGCTGCACGCCGCCGTCGTCGAGCTCGTGGCGCTCGACAACGCCACCATCAAGTATTCGACCGTGCAGAACTGGTACCCCGGCGACGAGGAGGGCCGCGGCGGCATCTACAACTTCGTGACGAAGCGCGGCGACTGCCGCGGCAGGAACTCCAAGATCTCCTGGACGCAGGTGGAGACCGGCTCCGCCATCACCTGGAAGTACCCGAGCTGCGTGCTGCGCGGCGAGAACTCGGTGGGCGAGTTCTACTCGGTGGCCGTGACGAACAACTACCAGCAGGCGGACACCGGCACGAAGATGATCCACATCGGCGCGAACACGCGCAGCACCATCGTCTCCAAGGGCATTTCCGCCGGCCACGGCCAGAACGCCTACCGCGGGCTCGTGAAGGTCATGCCGACGGCGCGCAACGCGCGCAACTACACGCAGTGCGACTCGCTGCTGATCGGCGATCGCTGCGCCGCGCACACCTTCCCGTACGTGGAGTCGCGCCAGCCCACGGCGCGCGTGGAGCACGAGGCCACCACCTCGAAGATCAGCGAGGACCAGCTCTTCTATTGCCGGCAGCGGGGCCTCTCGGAGGAAGACGCCGTGAACATGATCGTGAACGGCTTCTGCCGCGACGTGTTCAACGAGCTGCCGATGGAGTTCGCCGTGGAGGCGCAGAACCTGTTGAGCGTGAGCCTCGAAGGAGCCGTGGGGTGAGCATGGAACCGCTGCTCGAGATAAACGACCTGCACGTCCGGATCGACGGCAAGCCGATCCTGAACGGCGTGACCTTGAGGGTCGCCCCCGGCGAGGTGCACGCGATCATGGGTCCGAACGGCTCGGGGAAGAGCACGCTCGCGCAGGTGCTGGCCGGCCGCGAGGACTACGAGGTCACGGCGGGCACCGTGCGCTACCGCGGCCGCGACCTGCTCGCGATGAAGCCCGAGGAACGGGCCCACGAGGGCGTGTTCCTCGCCTTCCAGTACCCCATCGAGATACCGGGCGTGAACAACGCGTACCTGCTGAAGGCGGCGCTCAACGCGCAGCGCAAGGCGCGCGGCGAGCCGCAGGTGGACGCGTTCGAGTTCATGAAGCTCATCAAGGCCAAGATGGCGCTCATGCAGATCCCCCAGGACTTTTTGCAGCGCAGCGTCAACGAGGGCTTCTCGGGCGGCGAGAAGAAGCGCAACGAGATCCTGCAGATGCTCATGCTCGAGCCGCGCCTCGCACTCCTCGACGAGACGGACTCGGGGCTCGACGTGGACGCGCTCAAGATCGTGGCGGCGGGCGTGAACGGGCTGCGCAGCCCCGAGCGCTCGATGGTCCTCGTCACGCACTACGAGCGCCTGCTCGAGCTCATCGTGCCCGATTACGTGCACGTGCTGGCCGGCGGCCGCATCGTCAAGACCGGCGACCGGCACCTCGCCCGCGAGCTCGACGAACGCGGTTACGACTGGGTGCAGGCGGAGGCGGCCGCGTCATGACGGCGGACGCCCTCGCCCGCGCCTTCGCCGTCACGGGCGGCGACCCCGAGCGGCGCGCCGCGCTCGACCGCTTCCTGTCGGTGGGCTTCCCCACCCCGCGGCTCGAGCGCTGGCGCTACACGGACCTGAAACCCATCGAGCAGGCGGAGCTCGATTTCGCGCCCGCGCCGCCGGACGCGGCGCGGCTCGCCGTCGTCCGCGACCTGCTGCGCGAGCGGGGCCTGCCAGACTCGGAGCCGCGCCTGGTGCTCGTGGACGGCCACTACGCCGAGAGCCTGTCCACGGCCGCCGCCGCGACGCCCCTGCGGGTCTCGCCGTCCGCGGCCAAACGGGCGCCGTCCCGGCGCTCCGCCGCGCAGCCCGAGGAGCACCCGCTCGCGCTCCTGAACGCGGCGTTCGCGGGCGGCCTCGCGCTCACGGCGCCGCGGAACAAGACGGTCGAGACGCCCGTGCACCTCGTGCTCGCGGGCAGCGGCGTGGCCGGCATAGCCGCCCAGCCGCGGGTGGTCATCGAGCTCGAGGCGGGGGCGAAGCTCACGCTCGTGGCGCACTTCGTCGACGCGGCCGCGGCGGGCTACTGGCACAACGCCGTGATCGAGGTCGTGCAGGCGGAGCGTTCTTCGCTCACGCTGTACCGGCTGCAGGAGCACGACCGCAGCGCGTTCCACACGTCGCTGCTGCGCGCGGAGCTCGCCCACGACGCGAGCCTGACCGCGGCCTACGTCGATCTCGGCGGCCGGCTCGTGCGCAACGACGTAGACGTCGCGCTCGCGGCCCGCGGCGCCCGCGCGGAAGTTTTCGGCGTGCTGCTCGCGTCCGAGGGCCAGCACGTGGACGATCACCTGCGCATCGATCACCTCGCGCCGGAGACGACGAGCGAAGAGACCTTTCGCGCCATCGTCGATCGCAAGGGCCGCGGCGTGTTCAACGGCAAGGTGGTGGTCCATCGCGACGCCCAGGGCGTGGACGCGCGCCAGCGCACCGACAGCCTGCTGCTCGCGGAGCAGGCCGAGGTCGACACGAAGCCCGAGCTCGAGATCTACGCCGACAACGTCAAGTGCAGCCACGGCGCCACGGTGGGCGAGCTCGACGAGGAGCACGTCTTCTACCTGCGCTCCCGCGGCCTCGACGAGGCGGCCGCGCGTGCGCTGCTCACGTTCGCGTTCGCGCGGGCCGTGCTCGAACGGGTCCGCCTGCCCGCGCTGCGCGAGCTCTTGAGCGACCGCGTCCGCGCGCGGCTGCCCAACCACGAACATTGGGAGAACCTGGCATGAGCAGCGTCGCCGAACGTCCGCGCCGCCCCGCCCTCCTCGCCGACTTCGCGGCGCTGCGGAACGACTTCCCGGCGCTCAGGCAGAAGGTCGCCGGCAAGCCGCTCGTCTACCTCGACAACGCCGCCTCGGCCCAATCGCCGGAGGCCGTCATCGAGGCGGTGGCGGCCCATCAGCGCAGCAACCACGCGAACGTGCATCGCGGCGTGCACGAGCTGTCGGAGCGGGCCACGCAGGCCTACGAGCGCGCGCGCCGGCGGGTGCGCGAGTGGATCAACGCCAGCGGCACCGACGAGATCGTCTTCACCCGCGGCACCACGGAGTCCATCAACCTCGTGGCCGCCACGCTCGGCCGGCAGCGGCTATCGCCCGGCGACGAGGTGCTGGTCACCGGCATGGAGCACCATTCCAACATCGTGCCCTGGCAGCTCGCGTGCGCGGAGCGCGGCGCGAAGCTCGTGCCGGTGCCGATCGACGACCGCGGCGAGCTCGACCTCGAGGCTTTCGACCGCCTGCTCGGCGAGCGCACGAAGATCGTGGCGCTCGCGCACGTGTCGAACGCGCTCGGTACCGTGAACCCGGTGGCCGACCTCGTCCGCAAGGCGCACGCGGCCGGCGCCGTCGTGCTCCTGGACGGCGCGCAGGCCGTGCCGCACATGCGCGTGGACGTGCAGGCGCTCGGCTGCGATTTCTACGCGTTCTCGGGCCACAAGATGTTCGCGCCCACCGGCATCGGCGTGCTGTACGGCCGGCGCGAGCTGCTCGAGACCCTCCCGCCCTACCAGGGCGGCGGCGAGATGATCCTCACCGTGAGCTGGGCCGGCACCACGTACAACGCGCTGCCGTACAAGTTCGAGGCCGGCACGCCGAACGTGGCGGGCGCCGTGGGGCTCGCCGCGGCCATCGACTACCTCGAGCGCATCGACTTCGACGCGTTGGCGGCCCACGAGCGGGACCTGCTCGAGTACGCCACCGCGCGGCTCGGCGAGATCCCCGGCGCGCGGGTGATCGGCACGGCGCGCCACAAGGCGAGCGTGCTGTCGTTCGTGATCGACGGCATCCACGCGCACGACCTGGGGACCATCGTGGACCGGGAGGGCATCGCCATCCGCACGGGTCACCACTGCGCGATGCCGGTGATGGAGCGCTTCGGCGTGCCGGCCACGGCCCGCGCCTCGTTCGCCTTCTACAACGACCGCAGCGACGTGGATCGGCTCATCGAAGGCCTGGAGACCGCCAAGGAGATCTTCTCTTGAACGAGCTACGGGAGCTCTATCGCGAGGTGATTCTCGACCACAACCGCGAGCCGCGGAACTTCGGCGAGCTCGCGGACGCCGATCGCGTGGTCGAGGGCGTGAACCCGCTCTGCGGCGACAGGCTCACGCTCTACGTCCGCATGCGCGACGGCTCCGTGGCGGACATCCGTTTCAAGGGCTCGGGCTGCGCCATCTCCGTGGCCTCCACCTCGCTCATGACGGAGCGCGTGAAGGGCGCCACGGTGACCGAGTCGCTCGCGCTGTTCCGCAAGGTCCACGAGATGCTCACGGGCGGACAGGAGCCGGACGTGGAGGCGCTCGACAAGCTCGCCGCCCTCGCGGGCGTGCGCGAGTTCCCGAGCCGCGTGAAGTGCGCGAGCCTCGCCTGGCATGCGCTGAACGAGGCGCTCGCGGGCGGCGGCGAGCGCGTGAGCACGGAGTGAGCGATGTACTACGGCCGTAGCGAGCCCGTCACCGTGCAGCGCGACTGCCCGGCCGTGCTGATTCCCGCCGGCGAGCCGGTCACGCTGCCGGAAGGCACCACCGGATTCATCACCCAGGCGCTCGGTGGCAGCATCACCGTGTACGTCGAGGGCAACCTGTTCCGCGTCGCGGGCAAGGACGCCGACGCTCTGGGCCTCGAGCCCGTCCGCCCGCCCGACGTGCCCGAGAACGCCACCGAGGAGCAGATCGAGGCCGTCGTCTGGCAGCAGCTGCGCACGTGCTACGATCCCGAGATCCCGATCAACATCGTCGACCTCGGGCTCGTGTACGAGTGCAGCATCGAGCCGATCGCACCGGGCAGGCGACGCGTCAAGATCAAGATGACGCTCACCGCGCCCGGCTGTGGCATGGGCGACATCCTGGCCGAGGACGTGAAAGGGAAGGTGGAGATCATCCCCACGGTCGAGGAGGCGCAGGTCGAGCTCGTGTTCGACCCGCCGTGGGACCGCTCGATGATGTCCGAGGAAGCGCGGCTCGAGGCCGGGCTGTTGTAACGGGCCGCTTGGAGACGGCGTGAAGCGCTTGCTGCTGCTGCGCCACGCGAAGTCGAGCTGGTCGGATCCCTCGCTCGCCGACTTCGACCGTCCCCTCGCGAAGCGCGGCGAACGCGACGCGCCGCTGATGGGCGCGCGGCTCCGCGCCCGGCGCGAGCGTCCGTCGCTGATCGTCACGAGCCCGGCGCGGCGGGCCTTGCGCACGGCGGAGCTCGTGTCGCAAGCGCTCGGCTATCCGCGCGAGTTCCTGCAACCCGAGCGCGGCCTGTATCTCGCGGACGCCGCGGGTATCCTCGCCGTGATCGCCGCGCAGGAGGACCGCATCTCGAACCTCCTCGTGGTCGCGCACAACCCCGGGATGACGGTGCTCGCGAATCGCCTGCTGCCCGACCTGCGCCTCGACAACCTGCCGACGGCGGGCGTGGTGGCGCTCGATCTCGACGTCGACGCGTGGCGCGCGGCCCCGGACGCCGTGGGCCGCCTCGCCTATTACGACTACCCGAAGAATCCCGAGCTGCTCGTCATCGAGGACTGACCGCTAGGCGGCGCTCCGGCCGGGTCTTGTCGCCCGCCGACGAAGTCGCGGCTGGAAAGCCGCTCCCACCCGACTCGTTGACACGAAGCCTGTGGGAGGCGGCGCTCCGGCCGGGTCTTGTCGCCCGCCGACGAAGTCGCGGCTGGAAAGCCGCTCCCACCCGACTCGTTGAAACGAAGCCTGTGGGAGCGGCTTTCCAGCCGCGATTCTTCGTCAGGGGATGCCGCGCAGCTTCGAGCGTAGCAGGCGGCGGGTGCGCTTGTCGGGCCGTCCCGGCGTGGGCGGCTCGAGGCGGGCGGCGGCGCGCGCGGCCGCTTCACGCTCGCGGCGGGCGATCGACTCGGGCGTCTCCGCGTAGCAGCGGGCCGCCTCCGACGCGGGGCCGCGGCGCGCCGGTATGCCGAGCACGGTGATGTCCAGCTCCGCGAGCCCTCGCACGATCGACAGCGCGTCGCCCACCTTCACCTCCCGCGAGGCCTTCACGCGCTCCCCGTTGAGCCGCACGTGCCCGCCGCGCACGGCGGCCGCTGCTAGCGAGCGCGTCTTGTAGAAGCGCGCGCACCAGAGCCACCGGTCGATGCGCAGGCGCCCGGTGTCCTGCGGCGCGTCGCTCATCGACGCCAGCCTCGAGCGCGCTCAGCGCACGTCACAGAAGCAGTACGCATACACGCCGCGCGGGTCGTTCAGCCGCTCCACGAACGCGAGCGGCTCCATGGCGGACTCCACCCACTGCGACAAGGGCGCCGGCAGCAGGCTCTCCGGCGCGAAAGCCTCGACCAGCGGCGCGGCCACGGTCGTGAGCTCGAGCGCGAGGCGCTCCATGAAGGTGAGCTCGCGCTCGAAGTACTCGACACGGTACGTGCCTTCCTCGAGCCCCGCGAGCTCGGCCGCGGAACGGATGGCGCTCTCCGTGTCGCCCAGCCGGTCCACGAGGCCGCGCTCGTACGCCTGGCCGCCGGTCCACACGCGCCCGCGGGCGACGCGGTCGATCTCCTCCGGCGAGCGGTCGCGGTGCTCGGCCACCTTGCCGATGAACTGGTCGTACGTGTGCCGCACGAGCTGGCCCAGCAGCTCCCGCGCGTCGGGCCCGAGCTCGCGCGTGATCTCGAACTGGCCGTCGAGCTCGGTCGTGCCCACGCCGTCCACGTTCACACCGAGCCAGGCGAGCGAGCGCTGGAAGGTCGGCAGCGCGGCGCCGACGCCGATGGAGCCCGTCAGCGTGGTGGGGCTCGCCCAGATCTCGTCCGCGCCCATCGAGATCCAGTAGCCGCCCGACGCCGCCACGCTGCCCATCGACACCACCACGGGCCGTCCGGACTCCCGGAACACCTCGAGCTCGCGGCGGATGACCTCCGACGCGAACGCGCTGCCGCCGGGAGAGTCGACGCGCATGACGAGCGCCTTCACGGAGTCGTCCTCGCCCGCCTGTCGGATCAGCTGCGCCATCGACTCGCCGCCGACCGTGCCGGGCGGCTGCACGCCGTCGAGGATCGTGCCCGCCGCCACCACCACGGCGATCTTGCTGGTGGCCTCGGGCTCGGGCCGCTCCGCCCGCACGGCGCGCAGATACCGTTCCGCGTCGATCGCGGGATACGGCTCGCCGCCCAGATGGTTCACGGCGCCCACGGCGTCCCGCACCTTCTCCTGCATGAGGTCGTGCGGCAGCACGTCGTCCACGAGCCCATAGCTCGCGGCGAGCGCCGCCGTGTCGCCGCCCGCCTCGGCCAGCAGCTCCGGGAGCTCGTCGGCGTAACGCTGCAGCGCGTCGGGAGGCAGCCCGCGGGCCGCGGTCACGTCGCTCTGGTACGACTCCCAGAGCGCCCGGAGGTACGTGAGGCTCGCCTCCTCGTCCTCGGGGGACATGTCGTCGCGCGTGATGGGCTCGACGAACGACTTGTACTCGCCCACGGTCCAGACGTTGTAGTCGATGTACAGCTTGTCGAGCGCGCTCTTGTAGTACGGCAGGAAGCGGCTGTAGCCGTCGATCAGCACGATGCCCATCGGATGCAGGAACACGTGGTCGGCGTGCGCCGCGAGATAGTACTGATTGCGGGTGAAACCGTCGGCGAGCGCGAACACGGGCTTGCCGCTCTCCTTGAAGAGCATGATCTCGTCCGCGAGCTCCTGCAGCTTGCTGAGCCCCGCATCCGACAGCCCGTCGAGCTCGAGCACCACGGCCTTGATGCGGTCGTCGTCCTTGGCGGCGCGCAGCGCGTCCACGAGGTCCTTGAGCAGCGTCTCCTGGAGCCGTACGCCCCGCGCGCGCGCCAGGGCGCGCTCGAAGGGATCGCCGGACAGCTGATCGACGAGCGCCCCCTGCGGCGCGATGACCAGGGCCGCCGCCTGCGGCACCACGATCTGTTCCTGGGCGATGCCTGCGGCCAGGATCATGAAGATCATGAGCAGCAGCAGGAAGTGCAGCACGCGCCGAACCCGGTCCAGCGCCCGAAACAGGCTGCCGAGAATGCGGATAGGCAAGGAGCGACCGTTCATAGCGTCACGTCAGCGATCCGTCATTCGATGAGGACCAATGATAACCCCGGCCAGAAGGCGATCACGACGACGGCCACGAGCAGGACGAGCAGGAACGGCATGGTGGCCCAGTAGATCTCGCCGATGTCGCGCTCGAAGCGGTGGCTCGAGATGAACAGGTTGAGCCCCACCGGCGGCGTGAGGTAGCCGAGCTCCATCGTGGCCAAGAACACGATCCCCAGGTGGATGGGATGCACCTCGTACTGCGCCGCGATCGGCAGGATCAGCGGCACGACGAGCACGATGGCGGAGAAGATGTCGAGGAACGCCCCGAGGATCAGCAGGAAGACGAGCAGCGCGAGCAGGAACGTCTGCGGGCCGGCGATGTAGCCCTGCACCGCCTCGAACAGCCGCTCCGGCACGCCGATGTCGATCATGTAGTTCGTCGACGCGAGCGACACGCCGAGGATCATGAGGATGGCGCCCACGAGCACCATCGACTCGCGCATCACCCGCGGCAGCTCGCGCCAGCGGATTTCCCGGAGGATCAGCACCTCCACGACGAGCACGTAAAGCGCGGTCACGGCCGCCGCCTCCGACACGGCGAAGTAGCCGCCGTAGATGCCTCCCAGCACGACGATCGGCAGCGGCAGCTCCCATTTCGCGTCCCGCAGCGCCGCGCGGATCTCGCGCAGGCGCCCGCCGGCGGGCGCAGGAGCCACGCTGCGATTCCGCCAGAAGCTGTAGAGCGACAGCAGCACGATCATGAGCACGCCGGGCAGAACCCCGGCGAGGAACAGCTCGTCGATCGACGCCTCCGCGACGATGCCGTACAGGATGAGCGGCAACGAGGGCGCGAACAGCAGACCCAGGCTGCCGGACGCGGTGATGAGCCCGAGGTTGAAGCGCTCGTCGTAGCCGGCCTCGGCCAGGGCCGGGAAGAGCAGCGCGCCGAGCGCGATGATCGTCACGCCCGACGCGCCCGTGAACGCGGTGAAGATCGCGCAGAAAGCCAGCGCGACGATGGCGAGCCCGCCCGGCAGCCAGCCGAGCAGCGCCTGCGACAGCCGCACCAGCCGCCGCGGCGTCTGCCCCTCGCTCAGCACGAAGCCCGCGAACGTGAACAGCGGGATCGCGACCAGCACGGGCATCTCGGACAAGCCGAAGAACTCGATCGCGACCACCGAGAGATCCGTGCCCTCGCCCGCGAAGCCGAGCAACGCGCCCGCGGCGATGACGGCGAAGAGCGGCGCACCGAGCAGCGCGATCGCGACGAGCAGCAGCGTGACGAGCAGCACCGCGGGCGCCTATGCGTTCGTCACGAGACGCCCGTAGCTGCGCGCGGCGTGCCGCCACGCGAGCAGCGCGAAGCCGACCGGCAGGATCGCCTGGAACCACCAGGCCGGATAGCCGTTCAGCACCGTGTCGCCGAACTCGCGCGAGTCGCGCACGAACGCGAGCGCGTGCCACGCGAGCACGCCGCAGACCACGGCCGCGAACGCCTCCGCCGCGACGGCCGCGGCCTTGCGGGGCGCGGGCGGCAGCAGCCGATTCAGCACGTTCAAGGCGATCTGGCGGCCGTCGCGGCTCGCGGCGAGCGCGCCGAGCAACGCGAGCCACAGGACCAGCATGCGGACGAGGCCGTCGCTCCAGGCGAGGCCCATCGAGAAGACGTTACGCAGCACGATCTGCGCGCTCGCGAGCACGACGAGCCCGCCGAGCAGCAGCACGATGAGCGCGTCCTCGAGCCGCCGGCCGAGGCGCTCCAAGCGCGAAGCCCAGGACGCCGGGGAGCGCCGCGCCAAGCCGCCTCTCAGTGCGAGCCGGACTCGCCGGACGCGCGGTATTGCGCGAGGAGCTCGAGCAGCCGGTCGAACAGCGGCCCGTCGACGTCGGGCCGCGACCTGAGCTGCGGATACAGGCCTTCGATCGTCGCGCGCCACTCCTCGACGTCCGCGGCGTTCACGTGGACGGGCTGCACGCCCGAGGACAGGAGCACCTCGCGGGCGCGCGCGTTGTCAGCGCGCGCCGCACGGTCGAGCTCCGTCACGGCGTCGGTGATCACCTCGCGCAGGATGGCCTGGTCCTCGCTCGACAGCCGCCGAAAGGCGTTCGCTTCCAGCGCGAAGATGCCCATCGAGTACGACACGGGCAGCTCGGTGATGTACTTCACGCGCGTGTGCCACTGCAGCACTAGGGCGGCGACGGGCGAGGCGAACGAGACGTCGAGGAGCCCCGTCTGCAGCCCGGTGAGCACGTCGGTGACGGGCAGCACCACCGGGGACAGCCCGAGCGTCTGCATGGCGAGGAAGCTGATCTCGTCGCCGTCCGGCACCCACACCTTCTTTCTGCGCAGGTCTTCGACGGTCGCGATCGGCTCGCTCGAGAGCAGGTTCGCGAAGCCGCCTTCGACGAAGCCGAAACCGACGAAGCCCGCGTCCTCGAGCCGCGCGAGCAGCTCCTCGTCGAGCTCGCGGCGCACGTAGTCGACCTCGTCGAGCGAGCGAAACAGCAACGGGATGCCGTAGAGATTGAGGCCGCCGTAACGGCTCGCGAGGCCGCCCGCCGTGAAGGCGCCGCCCTGGAGCTGCCCCACGCGGATCTTGCGCAGCACCTGCGCGTCGTTGCCCATGACGCCGCCGGGGTAGAACTTGATGGTGACGCGCCCCGAGGTGCGCTCCGCGACGGTGTCGGCGGCCGCGCGCATGCGCTGCATCCAGTGCGAGCCGTCGGGGGCGATCGTGGCCACCTTGAGCTCGACGGCGCCGACGGGCGCCGCCGCGCACGCGAGCACCGCGAGCACGGCGAGCAACGCGACGTTGCGCCCGCGCTCGAGAAGAGCCTTCGCTCGACGCATCAGAAGTACTCCTTCGACGTCGCCAGCAATCCGCGAGCTTCCTGCTTCGCCAGCACGTTGAACAGCGTCAGCCCGGGCGCTTCGACCGCCGCATTCAGCACCTCGTTGAGCAGCCGGTCGTGCAGCTCCTGATCGAACACGAGGCGTGCATAGCGGCGCGCATATTCTACCTTGAGGGACAGATCGCGGCCGTGCGAGAGCTCGATGGCCCGCTCGAAATGGCGCTGCGCCTCCTCCGGGCGGCCCCCGAGCGCGGGCGGGCGCAGCGCGTACAGCGTGCCGAGGTAGCCGTGGACCGTGCCCTCCCGGTAGCTCTCGTCGAGCTCGAGCACGCGCTCGAGCGCCGCCTGCACCCACGGCAGCTCCGCCACCGCGGTCCAGTCCTCGCTGGTGGCGTCCAGGTGCGCGAGCCACCCGACCGCGTACGCGAACAGCGCGTCGATGTCCTTGCGCCCCACGTCCTGGAGCGCCTGCACGAACGCATCGTAGTCGAGGCCGTCCCAGTCGCAGGCGGGCTCGTGAGCGAGACAGAGCGCGCGCGCGCCGTAGCGACGGGCCTTCGCCGTGAGGGCCACGGCACGCTCGGGCGTCTCGGCGAAACGCGAGCCGTAGAGCGCGAAGAGCTGCGCGCCGGCGGCGAGCAGCGCGGGATCGTCGCCGTTGCGCGCGATGAGGCCGTCGACGAGCAGCAGATACGCGGGGACGCCGCTCGCGACGAGCTCGGGATCGTCCTGATCGAGGATGGCGGCGGACAGCGTGTCCGCCGCGATGGAGCCCGCGAGCCGCGCGCAGCCCGCGAGCAGGACGAGGCACAAGGCGGCGCACGCCAGCCGGACGACCGCCGGCCGGACGCGCGACGCCGCGGGGCTAGATCTTTTCCTTGATGCGTGCGGCCTTGCCGCTGCGATCCCGGAGGTAGTAAAGCTTCGCTCGGCGAACATCACCCCGGCGCTTGACCTTGATCTCCGCCACGGCCGGGCTGTGAGTCTGAAACACGCGCTCCACGCCCTCGCCATGCGAGATCTTCCGTACCGTGAAGGAAGAGTTTAGACCGCGGTTGCGTTTCGCAATAACCACGCCTTCATAAGCTTGAAGTCGTTCACGGTCTCCTTCCTTCACCCGCACCTGCACGACCACGGTGTCGCCCGGCGCGAAGTCCGGCACGTCGTCCTTCATCTGTTGCCGTTCGATTTCGTCGATCACTCTTGACATGGCCAGGTCCTCTTCGCAAGTCGTTCGTCATCGCGAGTCCGCTTGCTCTGCCGCGAGCTCGCGCCGGAATTCCTCCAGCAGCCGCCGTTCCTCCTCGCTCATGCCGCGGGCTTCGAGCAGCTTCGGCCGCCTGAGCCAGGTGCGCCCGAGCGCCTGCTTGAGCCGCCACCGCCGCACGGCTTCGTGGTCGCCGCTGAGCAGCACCTCCGGCACCCGCAGTCCGTCCACCACCTCCGGCCGCGTGTACTGCGGGCAGTCGAGCAGGCCCGACATGTACGAGTCCTCGGCGGCGGAGCTCTCGTCTCCGAGCACGCCCGGCAGCAGCCGCGCCACCGCGTCGATCACCACCGCGGCCGCCAGCTCGCCGCCCGACAGCACGTAGTCGCCGAGCGAGAGCTCCTCGCGAATCTCGGTGGCGAAGATGCGCTCATCGATGCCCTCGTAGCGCCCCGCCACCAGCAGCAACCCCGGCGCCGCCGCGAGCTCGCGCGCGTACGCCTGGTCGAACGGCCGTCCCTGCGCCGTCAGCGCGATCTCGCGGCTGCCCGCGGGCAGCCGCGCACGCAGCGCGCGGATCGCGTCGCGCAGCGGCTCGTACTTGAGCACCATGCCGGGGCCGCCTCCGTACGGGCGATCGTCCACCGTGCGATGGCGGTCGTGCGTGAACTCCCGCGGCGACACCAGCTCGAGCGCGAGCTGCCCGCGCTCGAACGCCCGTCCGACCACGCCGTGGCGCGTGACGACCTCCACCAGCTCGGGGATCAGCGCGACGACACCGATGCGGTACATCTCACTGCTCCCCGTCGTCCGTGGGCCAATCCGCTACGATCAGCCCCGCCTCGAGGTCGACGTCGCGGATCACCCGGCCTTCGACGAACGGCACCAGCCGTTCGCCACGCTCGGCGCGCAGCACGAGCACGTCGTGCGCGCCGGTGGCGATCAGGTGGTCCACCGTGCCGAGCGGCTCGCCCGCCGGCGTTCGCACCTCGAGGCCTTCGAGGTCCGCCCAGTAGTACTCGCCCGGTTCGACCTCGGGCAGCGCTGCCCGCTCGACCGCGATCTCGCCGCCCATGAGCCCGCGCGCCGCGTCGCGGTCGTCCACGCCGCGAAGCTTCGCGATGATGCCGTTGCCGTGCGTGCGCCCGCTCTCGACCTCGAGCGCGTCGCGCCGCGCACCGAGCCGCACGATCCAGCGATCGAAGTGGAGGATATTGTCCCGCGGCTCGGTGTAGGAGTGAACCTTCACCCAGCCTTTGACGCCGTAGACGCCGGCGATCCGTCCGAGCGTCACGAGCTTGCCCGGCTTCGCGCTCACGCCGAGCGAGCCCGGCCGGCGACGTCAGGCCGCGGTTTCGGCCCGGGCGCGGTACTGCTTGATCAGGTGCGCCACGCGCTCCGACGCCTGAGCACCGCGCTCGAGCCAATAGTTCGCGCGCTCGAGATCGACCTTGAGCCGCTCCTCGCCGCCTGCGGCGATGGGGTTGAAGAACCCCAAGCGCTCGATGTAACGCCCGTCGCGACGCGCCCGGCGATCCGTCACCACGATGTGGTAGAACGGCCGCTTGGTCGCGCCGGCGCGGGACAGACGAATCCTCACCATCGATTTCGACCCTCAAGAAAACCAAAAGCGGCCCCTAGGACCGCCTGCTTGGCGGCGAATTGTACAGGAGCGCGCCGCGCACGATCCAGCGCCGGTCGGCCCCGCGTCGCCTCCCGCTCGGGCCTCGCTTCGGGCGTCAGCGCCGCCGGAAGCCGCCGCCGCGCGGGAGCTGCCGGGCGGCGGACGCGAGCAGCCGCTGCATCCCCCCGCCCTTCGACACGCGCTTCAGCGTCTTCGAGATGATCTTGTGCTGCTTCAGCAGCCGGTTCACGTCCTGGATGGGGACGCCCGCCCCGGCCGCGATGCGCCGCTTGCGCGAGCCGTCGATCAGCGCCGGGTAGCGGCGCTCCCGCGGCGTCATCGAGTCGATGATCGCGATCTGGCGCGTGATCTGCTTCGGGTCGAAGCCGCTCGCCGCCAAGGCCTCGGGCCGCACGCCGGGCAGCTTGTCGAGCAGCGCGTCGAGCCCGCCCATGCTCTTCAGCTGCTTGAGCTGCTCGCGCACGTCCTCGAGGTCGAGCTCCCGGCCCTTCTTGACCTTCGCGGCCATGCGCTCGGCGGCCTCGCGGTCCACCTGCCGCTGCACGGCCTCGACGAGCCCCACCACGTCGCCCATCCCCAATATCCGGGACGCGAACCGGTCGGGCGCGAAGGGCTCCAGGGCGTCGAGCTTCTCGCCCGTGCCCACCAGCTTGATCGGCAGCCCCGTCACCTCTCGCACGGACAGGGCCACGCCGCCGCGAGCGTCGCCGTCCGCCTTGGTGAGGATCACGCCCGTGAGCGGCAGCGCCTCGTGGAAAGCGCGGGTGGAGTGGAGCGC
>DATCLY010000075.1:0-140872 GCA_036563665.1 Gammaproteobacteria bacterium | reverse complement strand
GTCCTGCGCTATCCGGCATTCAGCGGCGTGGTCGTCGCCACGCTCGCGCTCGGCATCGGCACCTGCACGCTCATCTTCAGCGTCGTGAACGGCGTGCTGCTCGAGCCGCTGCCGTACCCCGAGCCCGTGCGCATCGTGCGCGTGCTGCAGGTCAACGAGAGCGGCAGGATCAGCAACAACCTCTCGGAGCCCAACTTCAGCGACCTGCAGCGGCAGAGCCGGCGGCGAACGCGGCGACTCTCGTGCTCGCGGCTTGGGGCAGCGACGCGCTCGTGGCGCTCGCGGCAGACCGGCTGCCGCGCGCCGACGCGGTCCGCATCGACTGGACCGTGCTCGCGCAGCTCGCGCCGCGTCGCCTGAACCTCGTGTTGCTCGGCGTGTTCGGCGGCACGGCGCTCCTGCTCGCGCTCGCCGGCATCTACGGCAGCATGGCGTTTCAGGTCGCGCGGCGCACGCAGGAGATCGGCGTGCGCGTCGCGCTCGGCGCGCGGCCGGCGCGCGTCGCGTCCATGGTCGTGGAGCGCAGCCTGTGGCTCGCGAGCCTGGGCGTCGTGGCGGGCATCGCGATTGCGCTCGGGGCTTCGCGGCTCGCGAGCTCGCGGCTGTACGGCATCGCTCCGCACGATCCCGTCTCGTACGCCGCGCAGCGCCGGAGCCAGGCTCGTCGCCACCGCCATCTCGCAGGAGCCGAGCCCGAGCGCCGCGGTGCTCCGCGCGGCACTACGCCTTCAAGCCGAGCTTCTTCAGCAAGCGATGAAAGTTCCCGCGGTCGAGGCCGAGCGAACGCGCGGCGGCCGCGCAGTTCCCGCCGTACGTCTCGAGCCGATTCGCGATCAGTTGGCGCCGGAAATCGTCCACCGCCTCGCGCAGGGTCACCATGCGTTGCGGCAGTGTCACGTCCGGCTCTCGCGCGCTCGCCGCAGGCGCGTCGCCCACGTCGTCCGCGCCGAGGTGCTTGGGCGCGAGCTCGAGCAACTGGTCGCGCGGGTGCCCGTCCGCCAGCGCCCTGATGATCGCGCGCGACAGCGCGTGCTCGAGCTCGCGGACGTTTCCGGGCCACGAGTATTGCCGTAGCCACCGGCGCGCGGCCGCACTGAGCCGCACGCCGCGCAGACCCAGCCGACGCTGGTTGCGCTCGAGAAAGTAGCCGGCGAGGAGCAGCACGTCGTCGCCGCGTTCGCGCAGCGGCGGCACGAGCAGCGGGTAGACGCTCAAGCGATGGTACAGGTCCAGCCGGAAGCGCCCGGCGAGCACTTCTTCCTTGAGATCGCGGTTCGTGGCCGCGATCAGCCGCACGTCGACGCGCCGCGCGCGGTCGCAGCCGAGACGCTGGATCTCGCCGCTCTGCAGCGCGCGAAGCAGCTTCGCCTGCACGGCCAGCGGCAGCTCGCCCACTTCGTCGAGGAACAGCGTGCCTTCGTGCGCGAGCTCGAACTTGCCGATGCGGTCCTCCGTCGCGCCGGAGAAGGCGCCGCGCACGTGCCCGAAGAGCTCGCTCTCGGCGAGCGACTCGGGCAGCGCCGCGCAATTCAAGTGCACCATCGGCTCCTGCGCGCGCGACGAGTGGTGGTGGATCAGCCTCGCGACGAGCTCCTTACCGACGCCGGTCTCGCCGAGGATCAGGACCGGCAGGTCCGACGGCGCGACCGTGCGCGCCTCGCGCTGCAGCCGGATGATCGGCTCGCTCTCGCCGATCAGCTCGTCCGGCACGCCTTCGTGCAGGCCCCACAGGTTCACGCGGTGGTGCCGCTCGAGCTGCTGCTCGAGGCTCTGGATCCACTCGGCCGCCCGCACGGTGGCCGCCGCGACGGCCGCGAACGCATCGAAGACGTTGCCGTCGATCGCGTCGAACTGACCCGGTCGCAACGCATCGAGCGTCAGAACGCCCCACGGCTTGCCCTCGACGTACAGGCCCACGCCCATGCAGTCGTGGACGTACAGGTGACCGTGAACGTTCTCGACGAGCCCATCGTATGGATCCGGCAGCGCCGAGTCGGCCGGGAAGCGGACCGGCGAGCGGCTGTGCAGCAGCTGCGCGAGCCGCGGATGCTCCGTCACGACGAAGCGGCGGCCGAGCGTGTCGCGGCTGAAGCCCTGCACCGCACGTGGAACGAGCACGCCGCCGTCGAGCTCGAGCAGCGCGATCGCATCGCACGGAAAGCTCGCGCGAAACGCGTCGAGAAGCCTCCCGTAGCGTCGCTCGCGGGGCATCGCCTCGGTCAGATCCGTGACCATGCCGGCGAGGCGGCTGAAGTCGTGCGTCGCTGTCAAACCGACACTCCGTTGTCTGCGCGACTACGCCCGCGCCGTCGTCATTTCCACAATCGCCTGAAAAATTGTCAGTGATCTCAAGCGCTTAATGCATGGCACGAAGCTTGATAAGGCGGGATCGGCAATCACCGCCAACGAGGATCCCGCTCATGCAGAACCTGTCATCGTCCGTCGCCGCTGCCGCCGCAGTCGTGCTCGGCGCCACGACCGCCCTCGCCGAAACCGTCGAGGTCGAGATCCGCGTCCGCGAGGTCGATCTCGTGATCGACAACGCCGGCACGACCCACCCCATGTGGACGTACGGCGGCACGATCCCCGGACCGCTCGTGCGCGTGACCGAGGGCGACACGGTCGACTTCACGCTCATCAACGACGCGAGCAACCAGCAGAGCCATTCGATGGACTTTCACGCCGCTCGCGCCGACGTGCTCGACGAGTTCGAAGCGATAAAGCCGGGCGACGTGAAGAAGTTCACCTTCAACGCCGAGTATCCCGGCGTCTTCATCTATCACTGCGGCGCGGACTCGATGGCCGAGCACATCTCGCGCGGCATGTATGGGGTCATCATCGTCGACCCGAAGGAGGGATACACCTCGGAATATCCGAAACCGGATCGCGAGTACGTGCTCGTCCACGGCGACCTGTTCGAGCCGGGGACGTCCGCCGAGGACATCACCCACGGGCACGGCTGGAAGGGCGTGCTCGTGAACGGCAAGGTGTTTCACTACGACCCGGTTCACGACCCGAACGCGAGCCTCACGCTCGAAGCGAAGCCCGGCGAGCGCGTCCGGATCTATTTCGTGAACGCCATGATCAACGAGTCGGCGGCGTTCCACCCGATCGCGGGCATCTGGGACCGGGCTTGGGAGAACGGCAACCCGAAGAACGTCGCCTACGGCCTGCAGACCGTCGAGGTGCCGCCCGCGCACGGCGTCGTGCTGGATCTCATCAGCCCGGAAGGCCGGGCGACCAACAACGCGCTGGTCGATCACCGGATGCGGCACGCGATGAACGGCGGCATCACGGTCCTGATGAACCACGAGGGCGCTCCCGAGGACAAGGGCCGCGGCGACCAGCTCATCCTGCGCTGAGCACGAATAGAGGAAAGCGTCATGAGATCCACACGACCTTTCCGGCTGCTGGCGGCGCTCGTTTCGTGCCTGCCGATCGCAGCCTTTGCGGACGCACGGCTCGTCGAAACCCAGTGCGCCGGCTGCCACGCGCTGACGCGGCCCGACTACGACGCGCTCGGCATCGGCGAACGTGCCGAGCGAAGGGGGCCGCCGCTCTACTACGCCGGCAACAAGTTCCGCGAGGAGTGGCTCGTCGAGTGGCTTCAGAGGCCCGAGCGCGTCCGGCCGGGTGGCGTGTTCGCACCGGCGCATGCGGTCACCACGCCCGAAGGCGACGTCATCGACGAGGCTTCCCTGCCCGAGCATCCGGCGTTGTCGGCGGCCGATGCCGAATCCGCCGCGAAATACCTCATGACGCTTCGTCCGTACGACGAGCTGATCGAGGCGCAAGCCTACGAGCCGGGCACGATCGCGCTGCGGCTCGGACAGATGAACTTCAGCAAGTTCAAGGGCTGCGACAGCTGCCACCGCGACGCGCCCGACCGCGGCGGGGTATCGGGTCCGGAGCTTTACACCGCCTGGGAGCGCCTGCAACCCGGGTTCATCGCCGCCTACATCGCGGATCCGGTGGCGTTCGATCCGCACTCGATCATGCCGAAGGCGGGGCTCCCCCCGGACGAGGTGAAGAAGCTCGCGGACTATCTGAAGGCGCTGTCGGAGACGGGGCAGTGACCGGTTCCCGCTCGTCCCGGAACGACAGCGTTCGTTGGAGGAAAGTCATGAAGCGAATCCTTTTCGCCGTTCTCGGCGGCGCCTCTCTTGCGAGCCTCGTCGGCGTCGCGCAGGCCGACGGCGATCCGCGTCGCGGCGAGGCGCTCTACAAGGTCTACTGCACGCAGTGCCATGGTCTCGAAGGCAACGGCCGTGGCGTCAACACGCCCGATATGGCCGTGCTGCCGCGCAACCACACCGACCGCGGCGAGATGTCCGCGCGCACCGACGAGGACCTGTTCAAAGCCATCCAGGGCGGCGGCAAGGCCGTCAACAAGTCGGTGCTGATGCCGGCCTGGGGCGGGAATCTCGACGAATCCGAGATTCGCGACCTGATCGCGTACCTGCGAGAGCTGTGCTGCAAGAACACGCAATGAGGAGACTATCCATGCTGCGAGCGAACGTGCCGGTGGCGCTGGCGCTGCTCGGTGTTTGCGCCTCGGTCGATGCCGGGGAGCTTCGCAAGTTCGAGATGACGATCGAGGAGGTGGATCTCGAGGTGGCGCCGGGATTCACGACCAAGGTGTGGGCGTTCAATGGACAAGTTCCGGGGCCGCTCATCCACGTGCGCGAAGGCGACGAGCTCGAGGTCACCGTGCACAACCTCACCACCCTGAGCCATACCGTGCACTGGCACGGTCAGTACCAGCGGAACACGTGGCAGTCCGACGGCGTGCCCGGCGTCACACAGAAGGCCATCGAGCCCGGCGAGAGCTATACCTATCGGTTCGTCGCGGAGAAGCCCGGAAGCCTCTGGTACCACTGCCACGTCAACGTCGCGGAGCACGTCGGACTGCGGGGCATGTGGGGGCCGCTCATCGTCGACCCGAAGAACCCGACGAAGCTCGAGCAGGAGGTCACGGTGGACGCGATCGCGATGTTCTCGGGGTGGAACTCCGAGGTTGCCGGCACGTACGGCACCGGCGGCAAGCCCGGCGAGATCATCAACTACTTCTCGATCAACGGGAAGTCGCATCCGCTGAACCAGCCGCTGCGCGTGCGGAAGGGCGACGTGCTGCGGCTCAGGCTCTACGCGCCGACGATCCCCGTCTCGTTCCATCCACACGGCCACGACGCGCTCGTGACGCACAAGGACGGCCTGCCGCTCGAGACACCGTATGCGGTGGACGTGCTGGCGATCCAGCCCGGCGAGCGCTACGACGTGATCATGCGGATGGACAACCCGGGCATCTGGGTCACGCACGATCACATCGAGCACCACACGACGAACAACGGCGCCGACATGGGCGGCTCCATGCTCGTGATCGAGTACGAGGAGATCGAGAAGCCCGATTGGTACATGTGGAAGGACGTGGAGTACGAGCCGGACTTCTACATGAGCGAGTCGCTGAAGAAGCCGTACGGCCTCCACGACATCGAGGCGTTCAAGGGCTTCGATCCGCTGCTCGAGCGGCGCGGTCCGGCGGCCGCCGCGAACGTCGACTCGCAGCCCATCGCGCATTGAGCCGCGGCGCCGCGCGGCGGGGCCGTCCGCCGCGCGGCGCGTGCCGCAGTCGCCGCTCTCCTTCGGAGCTCTCGTGATGCGCCGTTCGAGCATCGGACCCGCGATTGCCCTCGGGGTGATGATCGCCGCGGCGGCGTGGGCCTCCCCACCCGCGAACGCCGAGACGTCCGACCCGGTCGAAGAAGTCGTCGTCCGCGGCCGGGCGCGCGGAGTCGCGGTACACCCGGGTCCCACGAGCGTCGTCACGCCCGAGGAGCTCGGGGGCGTCAACGCGGTGACGACCGAGGACCTCGTGAAGCACGAGCCCGGTCTCGGGGTGCGGCGCCGCTTCATCGGCGACCCGAACGCCACGCTCGGAATCCGCGGCTCGAGCATGTTCCAGACGGCTCGGTCGATGGTCTTCGCGGACGGCCTCCCGCTGCACTACCTGCTCGAGACGCGGTACGACGGCGCCCCGCGCTGGTCGCTCGTCGGCCCGGACGAGATCGCATCCGTCCAAGTCGCGTACGGGCCGTTCTCCGCGGAATACAGCGGCAACTCGATGGGCGGTGTGGTCGAGATCGAGACGCGCGAGCCGCCCGCGCGCCGCTTCCGAGTGGAAAGCTCTCTGTTCGGACAACGATTCGACGAAGCCGGCTTCGATCACGCGTTGGGCGGATCGAAAGTGTTCGTGTCCTACGCCGACCGTTTCGACGACGCGACCGTATACGTCTCGTACAGCCGGCTCGACAACGACAGCCAGCCGCTCGAATACCTCCTCGCACGGCCCGAGCCCGCGGCCGGAGACGAGATCGCCGTCGACGGCACGCTCGCCGCGGTCGACGAGCACGGCACGCCGGTGCGCTATTTCGGCAACACCGGAAGCCGGCGCGTCGCGGCGGAGCTCGCGAAGGCGCGGGTAGGCTTCGACGGTCGCGCCTGGCGCGGCAGCACGACACTCGCCTACGAGCGCCGCAGCGGCGACCGGACCGCAGTCGAGAACTATTTGCTCGACGAGCTCGGGCGCCCCGTCTTCAGTGGCCGCGTCGTCGACGGCACCGGCGCGGCGTTCACCCTCCGCGGCGACGAGTTCGTCGTGGATCTCGAGCGCCGCACCAGCCTGCTGGTCGGCGGCCGCATCGAGGGCGCGCTCGGCGAGCGCTGGCGACTCGAGGCCACGGCCAGCCGCTTCGACGTTCTCAACGACGAGACCTGGACGTCGAGCCGCCACCCGGCCGACCCCGCTCACACGCCGACGGGGGCCGTCACGGCCTACGACGATACGGGCTGGCGCACGATCGAGGTGCAGCTTCGCAACGACCGCCTGCTCGGCGAGGATCGGCTAGAGCTCGTCACCGGCTTGAGCCGCGAGCGCTACGGACTTCGAATCGACCGCTACGAGTCGGCGGACTACGCGTCCGGCGCGCGGACGTCGCTCGCTATGTCGAGCGGAGGAACGACCAGCGTCGCTGCCGCCTATGCGCAGGTTCGCCGCGGCATCGGCTTCAAGTGGGACGTCGTGCTCGGTGCGCGCCTCGAGCGCTGGTCGAGCGACGACGGCTTCGTCGCGGAGCGCGCTGCGGGCCCCCTCGAGCGCCTGGCGGACCGCGAGGAGGAACGCGTCTCGCCGAAGCTGACGATCGGCTTCGAGCCGGGGCCGGGCTGGCGGCTCGCGCTTTCGCTCGCGAAAGCCTACCGGTTCCCGATCGTGCAGGAGCTCTTCCACAACGAGCGCGGCACGACCGGCACGTCGATCGCGGACGCGACGCTCGAGCCCGAGGACGGCTCGCACGCGAACCTGCTGCTGGCGCGCGTCGCCGGCGACGGCGAGCTTCGCCTGAACCTCTTCGGCGAAACGATCGAAGACGTGATCTTCGAGCAGACGGCGTTCGTCGACAACCTCCGCATCCGCACGTTCCTGCCCATCGACCGCGTGGCGACCCGCGGCGCGGACGTCGCGTATCGGCGAGCGGGGCTGCTCGGCCGCGTGGATGTGCGCTTCAACGCGACGTACGTCGATTCGAGGATCGAGGAGAATCGAGTGGATCCGTCCATCGAAGGCAACGTGCTCCCACGGATGCCGGACTGGCGAGCCCATCTGCTCGTCACCTATCACGCCACGCCTCGCTGGGATCTCGGCGCCGGCCTGCGATACGCGGCCCGGAGCTTCGGCGATCTCGACAACTCCGACACGACGCCGCACGTGTTCGGGGCGCACGACGAGTACGCGCAGCTCGACCTGCGCGGGACGTTCAGGGTCGGCACGCGGGCGGCGCTGCACGTCGGCGTGGACAACGTCACCGACGAGATCGCCTACGTCCATCACCCGTGGCCCGGACGCACGTGGTTTCTCGAGGCGTCGCTCGACTGGGGAGCCGAGCGATGAGGCGCGCGCGCCGGGCCCAACGGCGGCCGATCGTGCGCCTCGACGCGTGGCTCGAAAGGCGCGGCGGCGCACGCCGCCCGATGCGCGTCGCGGCGCGGCTCGCGATGACCATCGCCGCGGGGCTCGTCGCGGCAGGCGCCGCCCGCGGCGACGAAGTCGTCGAGACGCAGGCGCGGTTGCCTGTCGTCGTGGACGCCCTCGCGGGCGCCGCGCAGCCTTCGGCTCGCGCGCGCTGCGGCCCCGAAACGCCGCCGTCGGTTCATTGCGGCGTGACGCCGACGGCCGCGTTCGACCGCTCGGGGCGTCTGTGGGTCGCGTTCGCGCAGGGCGGCCACGTGTACGTGGCGAGCTCCGACGACGCCGGTCGTTCGTTCCGCCCCGCCGTGAGGGTGAACGCCGTCGCCGAGGCGCTCGACGTGAACGGCGAGAACCGCCCCAAGATCGCCTTCGGCACGCGCGGCGAGATCTATATCTCGTGGACCCGCAAGCTGCCCGGCGGTTACAACGGCGACATCCGCTTCAGCCGCTCGCTCGACGGCGGCGAGCGGTTCGAGCCGCCGCGCACGGTGAACGACGACGGCCTGCCGACCGGGCACCGCTTCGAGAGCCTCGAGGTCGATGCCGCGGGCAACGTCTACCTCGTCTGGCTCGACAAGCGCGATGCGAGCACGGGCTCCGCAGAGGCCGGCGGCGGAGGAGCATCCGTCTATTACACGGTATCGACCGACGGCGGAGCGACGTTCGCGCCGAATCGGCGCGTCGAGGCGGGTAGCTGCGAGTGCTGTCGCATCGCGATCGCGAGCACCCCCTCCACCCACACGGTCGGGGCTGCGATCTTCTGGCGACACGTCTTCTCCGACGGCGTCCGCGACCATGCCTTTGCCGTGATCGGTCCGGGCGGCGTTGTCGCCCCCGCTCACCGCGCCACGTACGACGGCTGGCGGATCGACGCCTGCCCGCATCACGGGCCCGCGATGAGCGCCGTGGGCGACGGCAGCTACGATCTCGCCTGGTTCAGCGGAGGCGGCGTACGCAAAGGCATCGTGTACGGCCGCTATGCTCCGGGCGTGGGGCTCACGCGCGTCAGAACGATGAGCGCCTCGCCCGGCGCGAGCCATCCCCATCTCGCCGCGGTCGGCGGGCGCACGTTGCTCGTCTGGAAGGAGTTCGACGGCGAAAGCACCCGCGTGCTCCTCACGGTGACCGACGACGGCGGTCTCGAATGGAGCGCGCCGGCGACCGTCGCGAGCACGCTCGGCGCATCCGACCATCCCTTCCTCGCGACCCGCGGGGAGGAGGCGTTCCTCGTGTGGCACACGGACGACGCGGGCCTCGTCGTGGTCCGCCTTCGCGGCACGGCGTCGGCCTCGCCGCTCCCGTCCGCCCGGCCCGCCGCGCAGATCCCGTTCGACGTCGGCGACCTGGCCGAGATCGAGCGTCGCCATGGCGGCGAAGCTTTCGTCGTCGTCCTCTGGTCGCTCGACTGCGCGCCTTGCCGCCGCGAGCTCGCCCTGCTCGGCGATTTTCGACGCCGGCATCCCGAGCTCGAGCTCGTGTTGATCTCGACCGATCCTCCGGAGGCCGCCGCGGCGGCCTCCGAAGTCTTGTCGGGCTACGGCCTCGCGGATGCGGAGGCTCATGGCTTCGCGTCCCGGAACGCCGAGCGCTTGCGCCACGCGATCGATCCCGAGTGGTTCGGGGAGCTGCCGCGCGCGTACTTCTATGCGGCGGACGGAACGCGGAGCGGCGTCAGCGGCGCGCTCAGCGAGGAGCTGCTCCGCGAGTGGCTCGAGACGGCGGGCGTGCGCTGATCATCCAGCAGGCCGTCGAGCACGCGGCGCTCCCCTCGTGCCACGACCGTCCCGGCCAGCAAGTCCTCGAACGGCCGCAAGACCTCGTCGATCAGAGCCTGCAGATCCACCCAGGCATGTCCCGACGCGCCGTTCCAGATCGCCGCCTGATCTTCGAGCTGCTGCCGTGCGACTTCCATGTGTCCTCTCCTTTGCGTTGCTCACCAAATGCGGATGGCTTACTGTGCCGCTTCGTGCAACGTGCACGGAAGCGCGTGTCGCCGTCACGAAAATCGCGCGGCGCCGCACGCTGAGCCGGGGTCGAGCATGAGGCATCGCAACGTCAGCGGCGCCGCGCTCGAGTACCACGAGGAGGGCTCGGGCGAGCCGGTGGTGCTCGTGCACGGCGCGCCGTCGGATTATCGGGTCTGGCTGCCGCACTGCAATGCGCTCGCGCCGCACTATCGGGCCATCGCCTACTCGCAACGCTATTTCGGCCGGGGCGATTGGGACGACGCCTGGCCGCCGTTCGGCGTGCAGACGCACGCCGACGATCTGATCGCCCTTTGCGAGGACGTCGGCGGCCACGTGCACGTGGTTGCCTGGTCGTACGGCGGCCACGTGGCCCTGACGGCCGCCTGCGCTCGCCCGGAGCTCTTCGCGAGCGTGCTGGTGTACGAGCCGGGCGTGCCGTCGTACGTCACCGACGCAACCGAGCTCGCCGCCTTCGAGGCGGACGCGAACGCCATGTTCGGTCCGGTGTTCGCCGCCGTGGCCGAGCACGACCATGCGCGCGGCGTGCGCCTGCTCCTGGCGGGCTCCGGCGACGCACCCGACTACTTCGACGGTCAATCGGCCGCGCGCCGCGAGGTGCAGCTCGACAACGCGCGCGTGCTGCCGCTGCTGCTCGCGCAGGCCGCGCCGCCCGCCATCACCTGCGAGCAGCTCCGCGCGCTCCGCCCGCGAACGACCGTCGCCTGGGGGGAGCGCACACGCCCCTGTTCGCGATCGTGTCGCGCGCCGCCGCGCGCTGCATCGGTGGCGACCGCCACGTGGTCGTGCCGGGCGCCACCCACATGCTGCCCGAGGAGCGGCCGGGCGACTTCGTCGCCCTCGTGAGACGACATCTCGCGTCGCGCTGATCGCGGCCCTGCACGTCGCCGGCATGCCGCCGGTAAGACCAATGGCTTATGTACCGGGGCGGCGCCTTGACGCTACCGTCGCCGCTAGCCTTTGCCATGGTGACGCGCATGCGAAGATCCGCTGCTTTCGGCGTGCTCGCATGGCTCGCGAGCGCGAGCGCGCCGGCCGTCGCCGCCGACGATCTCGTCGTCGTCGCGAGCGGCAACCGCATGACCGGCGAGGTCGTGGAGCTGTCGCGCGGCGAGCTCACGTTCGCCATCGACGGCGCCGGACGCGTCGACATCGACTGGAGCAACGTCGAGCTGCTCGAGAGCATGCGGCCCATGCAAGTGGAGCTCGGCTCCGGCGAGCAGCTCTCCGGCACGCTCCGCGCTCCGTCGCCCGACCGACTCGTGGTCGTGACGAACTCGGGCGCGACGGCCGTCGAGATGCGGGACGTGATCCGCATCACCCCGATCCGCGGCACGCTTCTGGACCGCACGAGCGGCTCCCTCGAGCTCGGCCTGGACACCTTCAACGCGAACGACGAGCTCGATTGGACGCTGCACGGCGAGGTCGAGCACCGGCTGCAGCGCTACCTCGTCGGCTTGTCCGTCGATTCGCTGGTGCGGCGGCGCGACGACGCGGAGCGCCAGCAGCGCAACGACGTCGTGCTGAGCTCGCGGCGCTTCCTGCGCGACCGCTGGTTCGCCCTCGGGATGCTCGAGTTCGAAGAGAACCGCGAGCTCGGCTTGCGCTCGCGAGGGCTGGTCGGCGGCGCGATCGGCCGCACGCTGCGCCAGACGAACCGGACGATCCTCGCACTCTACGCGGGGTTGGACTACGACCGCGAGCGCTACCGCGACGTGCCGGACACGGCGGAGGACACCGAGGTGCTCGGCGCCTTGGAATGGGACTGGTTCGAGGTGAGCGGCGACACGGAGCTCGAGACCAGGCTGATCGTGTTCTCCAGCCTGGACGAGTCGCGCAACCGCGCGAAGCTCGACGTCACGCTGCGCCGTGAGATCGTGCGCGGCTACTACTGGAGCGTGAACCTCTACGAGGACTACGACAGCGATCCGCCGGCCGATTTCGACGACACGGATTTCGGGCTCGGCATCGGCTTCGGACGCCAGTTCTGAAGCCGCACGCCGTCGGACGACTCCGCGGCCTCAGAACGTGCAGGCGAGCTGCACGCCGACGCGCTTGGCCTTCGTGTACAGATTGGCGCGGTCCGGATCGGCGAAGTTGAACGACCGCTTCTCCGCGAACACCTCGAGGCTCATGCATCGCGGCAGATCGCGCTCGTACCCGAAGCGCGCCACCGCCTCGCGGGACACCGAGCCGCCGCGCGCCGGGCTGCTGAACGTCCACCCGTTCACTATGCGCTGCTCCAGGTACACCCTGCCCCAGCGATCCCGGCTTACCGAGCCCTGCACCCACGTGCCGGCGATGAGGTTCGAGACGTCGCGAAAGGTCTCGTCGGTCGAGTCCGCCCACGCGAAGCCTCCGGAGACGCTCACCCCGAGCGTGAAGCGCCACGGCGAGCCGGCCGCGTGGTATCCCCAGGTGCGCGCCACGCGCGCGACCGTGAGCTCCGAGTACGAGTCGATGCCGAGCGGCTCGTCCTGCGCGAGCCGTACGGCGATCCATTCGACCGTGTCGCGCAGCGGCCGAAAGCCGTCGGCGCTAGCGTCGAAGTCCCGCTGAGACGCGAGCGCGGCGAAGGAAAGCACGCCGTACTCGACGTCCGTGTCGCCCGAGCCCCACTGGACATGCGCGCCGAAGACCCCGGTCATCCGCTCGGTGGGCCCCTGCAGCGACGCGCACTCGCAGGCCGCGGCGGACGGCTCGCGCGTGCGCCGGCGGAGCGCGTAGCGGCCATCCAGGATGAGCTTGCGGCCCGGGAAAGCCTCGTCCACGGTCCAATGCTCGTCCGCGATCGAGACCGCGCCGAAGTCGTCGTCGATGTCCCAGTAGTCCACGCCGTGAGCGGCGCCGGCGATCAGCATCGCGGCGACACCGGCGCCGGCCGCACGAACGGCGGCGCGGCAGGCGTAGTTGCGACCGTCGTACGGGGTTGCTTCGCCGGCCGGACTCTCCATGTCGCTCCTCGCTTGGCCTGCCGCGGGGCACGGGGCAACTCGGGAAGGCAGCGCCGTCTCCGCTGCCCGCGCCGGTGATGATCGCCGAGCAGTGTATGAATCCGGCGGCGAGGCGCGTCATCGGACCAAAGTCGGACCGTGATCGATCTTCGGCACGCATGATGCATTCGAGCGTGGCCTGGCGGCGTTCGGGAGTCTCCATGTCCGGCACGATCCCATCGGCCGAGCTCGAGGCGCGCGGCCCGAGAGGCACCGCCTCCGCCGCCGGCGCGGAGCCCGATCGCACCGCCCGGCTCGCGGCTTCCGGCCCCCTCCCGGCTCGGGTGCAGCGCATCGGCCGCAGGCTCGCGAGGACGGTCTCCTGGCCGGGGCTCGTCCTCGGCACGCTGTTCTTCGCGTTCTCGCTCACGCCGAGCCTCCTGCCGCGCTCGGCGCTCATGCAGGGGTTCGTGTCCGGGTTCTCTCTCGCGGCCGGCTACGCGCTCGGCGTGCTCGGCCGCGCCGTGTGGCGCTACCTGGAGTTACCGGCGCTTCCGCGCCGCGTGGCACGCCCCGGGCGGGTCGTCGTCGGCGTGGCCTGCGCGCTGACCGCGGCGTTCTTCGCGTGGCGAGCGTCGGCATGGCAAGACACCATCCGGGCGCTCATGGGCATGGAGCCGTCGGAGGGCTCGCGGCCTTTCACGATCGCCGCTCTCGCCCTCGTGGTCTTTGCCGTCGTGCTCCTGATCGGGCGGTCTTTCCGGCTCATGGCGGTCGCGATATCGCGATTCCTCGCGCGCTACGTTCCGCGGCGCGTGTCGCTGCTCGTGGGCGTGCTCGCGGCGGCGGCCGCGTTCTGGTCGCTCATCGACGGCGTGCTGGTCCGCGCCGTGCTCGGCGTGGTGGACGGCTCGTTTCAGCGAGTGGACGCGCTCATCGAGCCGGAGACGGAGCAACCGCAGGACCCGCTGCGGAGCGGGAGCCCGGCCTCGGCGCTCGCGTGGGAGGATCTCGGCCGGGCGGGACGCGAGTTCATCGCCGGCGGGCCGTCACGCGCCGACCTGCGCGCCTTCTTCGGCGAAGACGTCGACACGCCGATCCGCGTGTACGTCGGCCTGAACTCCGCGGAAACCGTGGAGGAGCGGTCGCGTCTTGCCCTCGAGGAGCTCGAGCGCACCGGGGCCTTCGAGCGCTCCGTGCTCGTCGTCATCACCCCCACGGGCACGGGCTGGGTGGATCCGGGCGCCATCGACACCGTCGAGTATCTGCACCGCGGCGACATCGCGAGCGTCGCCGTGCAGTACTCGTACCTCGCGAGCGCGTTCGCGCTGCTGCTCGAGCCCGAGCACGGTGCGGAGACGGCGCGAGCGCTGTTCGCGGACGTGTACGATCGTTGGACGCGGCTGCCGCGCGACCGCCGCCCGGCGCTGTATCTGCACGGGCTGAGCCTCGGCGCGTTCCACTCCGACGCGTCCTTCAGTGTCTACGACGTGATCGGCGACCCGTTCCAGGGCGTCTTGTGGAGCGGTCCGCCGTTCCGAACCGAGACCTGGCGCCGGGCCACCGAGCGGCGCGTGCCCGGCTCGCCGGCATGGCTGCCGCGCTTTCGCGACAGCACCGTCATCCGCTTCACGGATCAGCACGATCGGCTCTACATGCCGGGCGTTCCCTGGGGCCCGCTGCGAATCGCCTTCCTGCAGTATGCGAGCGACCCGATCACCTTCTTCGAGCCGAGCATGGCATACCGGCCGCCGCAGTGGCTTTCGCCGCCGCGCGGCCCGGACGTATCGCCCGAGCTGCGCTGGATTCCGATCGTGACGATGCTGCAGCTCGGGGCCGACATGCGCGGCGGCGCCATCACGCCCGAGGGCCACGGCCACAACTTCGCGCCCGACGACTACATCGAGGCATGGCTCGCTTTGACGGAGCCGCGCGGATGGAGCGACGACGATACGCGGCGCCTCAAGGCGCTGTTTGCCGCGCGCGGCCCGAACGAGCCGCCGCCGTGAGGCGATCGGGGCCGGGAACCTCGAGTCATGCTGCGGACCGGCCGTCGTCCCCCGGCGACCCTGGCCGCTCCGGGCGGCCTCGCGCCGCGGAGACCTTGCACACCTCGGCGCCGAAGAACAGCAGCTGACTCACCGCGTTCAGCCACAGCATCGCCGCGAGCAGCGAGCCGAGTGCTCCCGCGACGCTCGAAGCGCCGAACAGGTCGCCGGAGAGGGCCAGGAGCTCGCCGGCGGCGACCCAGGCAGAAGCGCAGAGCAGCACGGCGAGCCCTATGTCGCGCCAGCGCACGCGCACCGGGGGCAGGACCTTGAACAGCACGGTGAACGTGATGGCGGCGAGCAGCAGCGAGCTCCCCGCGGCCGGCAGCCATCCGGCGGCCACCCCGACGAGCGGCAGCGTGCCGAGCCAGCGATCGAACCATTGGCTCACGGTGATCAGTGCGATCGCCACCACCAGCAGCACGCCGCCGCCCAGCACCATGGCGAATGCGACGATGCGTTCCACCAGCGTCGCGCGCATCGCGGCGCGCAGGGATCCCGCGATCAGCGGCGGATCGAGCCCCCAGATCGCGCGGAAGCCCACCCGCAACTGGCGAAACAGCACCGAGGCGGTCAGCACGAGCCCCGCGAGGCTCACGGCCATCGCGGCGATCGACTGCTCCTGCAGCGAGCTCAGGGCCCGCTCGACGCTGCCGCGCAGCTCGGCGCCGAAGCTCGCTTCGACGGCGAGCAGCACCTGCTGCTCGACCTCGGCGGCGCTCACGGAAAAGCGCAGCAGCAGGCCGAGCGCCGACAGCAGCAGCAGGAGCAGCGGCACCAGCGAGACCAGGGCGTAGTACACCATGGCGACGGCCAGATAGCGGGCGCGATCGCGCTCGTACTCGACCCAGGCGGCGCGCAGGAGGGAGCGTACGCCGCCCGAATGCGACGTTCGGCCACGTGGCGGGCGCCGCGGGCTCACCACGGCCCGGCGGCCGGCGGCGCGGAAGCGAGCGTCGGCACACGCCGGGCGGGGAGGAACGCGATCGCCGCGAACAGTGCCAGCGCGAAGAACGACAGCTTCAACGCGCGCAGGCGCGCGGCGGTGTTGATGCGCACCGCCTCCTCCACCTGCTCGGGGGTCGCGGCCGTTCGAGCGAGCACCGCGCGCAGCCGATCGTTGCTCACGAACCGCACGCTGTCGAGGTTGACCTCCACCCTGAGCGCCTCGTGAATCGCCGGATTCGCGGCCAGCTCGCGGTGAACGTTCGCGCCCAGCAGGGCGATCGCGAGCGCTCCCATCAACGCCGTGCCGACGCCCGCCGCGAGGCTGCTGGCCGCCCCGCAGAGCGGCGCGACGTCGTCGGCGAGCGGCCGCGGGGCTCGCGCGACGAGCGCGTCGAACAGGTACGTCGTCAACGCGCCTTCGCCGAGCCCCGCCAGGGCGAGCCCCGCGATCACCATCGCGTCGCTCCAATCGTTGCGCACCGTCACGCCCAGCAGCGCCGCGCCGGCCGCCACGACCAGAAACCCGTAGCGCACCACGCGCAACGGCGCGCCCCGCGCGCGCAATCGGCCCACGGCCAGGGCGGCCACGAAGCCCGCGAGCGCGAACGGCATCAGCGCCAGCGCCGTGTAGACGCTGCTGCGGCCCTGGACCACCTCGATGTAGAGCGGGATCAGGAACGTGAACCCCGCGCCGATCAGGCCGATGGCGAAGATCGACAGCAGAGTGGAGCGTTTCGTCGGCGTGGCGAGCACCTCCGGCGCGAGCAGCAGCGGTCGCCCCCGCGCGCGGCATTTCCATTCCCACGACACGAATCCCTTCATGAGCAGCGCGCCGGCCGCCATCACGATCAGCGCCGGAGAGATGGCGGCCACGCTGGCCGGTGCGGCGGGCGCGGCGCGCAGCACGCCCCACTCGAGCAGCTTGTCCGCGCCGATGCCGATCGCGAGCACCGCTGCGGCCACGAGCGCCGCGCCGACGACGTCGAAGCCTTCGGCCGAGCGCCGGTGGTGCGAAGCGAGCCTGCCGCCGAGCAGGCAGACGAGCGCCGCGGCCACGGCGAGCGCGCCGAAGGTGTACCGCCACCCCGGCCATGTGGCCAGGGCGCCGGCGACGGCGATGCCCGGGACGATGCCCATGGCCTGCAGCGCGCCGAGCCAGCCCAGCGCCCTCGCTCGCTGGGCGTCGCGGTATTCGCTCGCCACGAGCGCGACGAGCGCCGGCACCAGCGCGGCGCTCGCGATTCCGGCGCCGACCTGGGCGGCGATCAACGCGAACGCGCCGCCGCTCGCCGCCATGGCCGCCATGGCGACGGCGAAGAGCGCCATCGCGGCGCGGAACACAGGGCGCGGACCCAGCGCCGCGCCGAGCTTCGCGCCGGGCAGCGTCAGTGCGGCCGCCACTCCGAAATAGACGACGATCGCGGTCTTCAGCGTGCTCGCGGGCAGGCTCAAAGCATCGGCGATGGCGTCGATCGACACCTTCAGCGCCGTCACGTTGAAGATCAGCACGACTTGCGCGGCGCCGATGGCGATCAACGGGAGCCACGACGCACGCTCGCCCGCGGCGGCGTGCGCGCGGGATGCCGGTTGCGTCGCCACGCCGTCCCTTGCGCGTCTAGGCGGCCGCGTCTCCTGCGGGCGCGGAGCCTGCGGGGCTCTCGCGCCCTGCGCGCCTCCGAGCCGTGTCCTCGCCCCCTTCCGCGGCGACGCGAACCCGACCGGGCAGCGCCCCCGCGGGGAAGTAGGCGAGCAGTGCGAGCCCCGCGAGCCCGTAGAAGGTGACCTTGAGCGCCAGCAGCCGCGCGTCCGTGTTGATGCGCTCCGCCTCCGCGACCTGCTCCGGGATCGCCGCCGTCAGCGCGAGGCGGCTTCGGAGCTGCTCGTTGCTCACGAACGCCACCCTGTCGAGGTTGATCTCCGTCTTGAGCGCGAGCGGAATGACGTCGTTGTGGACCAGCTCGCGATGCACGGTGGAGCCGAGCAGGGCGACCACGAGCGTGCTCGCCACGGCCGTCCCGACGCCAGTGGCGAGGTTGTTGATCGTGCCTCGCAGCGAGCCGACGTCTCCGGCCAGCGCCTGGGGCGAGGCCGTGACCAGCACGTTGAACAGCAGCGTGACGAGCGCGCCTTCGCCGAGACCGATCACCACCATCCCGAGGATCACCGCGGCGTCGCTCCAGTCGTTGCGAATGACCGTCCCGAGCAGCATCACGCCCGCCGCCACGGCCAGGAACGCGTAGCGGGCGGTGGCCCGCGGGCTCATGCGGTCGAGCAACCGCACGACCAGCACCGCGGCGGCGAAGCTCGCGATGGAGAACGGCACCACAGCGGCGGCCGTCTCGAGGCTGGACCGTCCCTGCACGACCTGGATGTAGAGCGGGATCAGGAAGGTGATGGCCGAGGCGAACGCGCTGATCGCGAAGATCGAGAAGAGCGCCGCGCGCTCTTCCCGCGTGTCGATCACCTCGAGCGCCACGAGCGGCCGCTTGCCGACGATCGCCCGTCGGCGCGACCACGAGACGAACGCCTGGCCGAGGAAGATGCCGGTGAGCATCATGATCGGCGCGGGCGACATGTCCAGGATCGCGAACGGCGCTCCCGGGCCCGCGAGCAGGGCGCCCCAATCCGTCAGGTTGTTCGCGCCCAGGCTGATGAGGAATATCGCCGCGGCCGCGAGCACGGCGCCGAGCGCATCGATGCTCACGCCGCTCCGGCGCGTGGGCGGCGCGAACCGGTCGCTCGACAGGTAGAGGCCCGCGGCGAGCAGGACCAGCAGCCCGAAGGTGAAGCGCCAGCCGATCCACCCGGCAAGCAGCGCCGCGATCAGGAACGCGAGCACGATCCCCATGGCCGCCGAGCCCGCGAGCCAGGCCAGCGCCTTCGCTTGCTGCGCTCCCCGATAGTTCTCCGCGATCAGCACCACCAGCGTCGGCACGAGCAGGGCGGCGGCTGCGCCTGCTACGACCTGCGCGATGACGGCGATGGCCATGCCGGGGCTTACGGCCATCACCGCCATAGCCGCGCCAAAGAGCGCCACGCCTGTGCGGAACACGAGCCGCGATCCGTAGATCTCGACGATGCGGGCGGCGAGCAGGATCGATCCGGCCACCACGAGCGCATACGTGACGATCGCGGTGGCGATGCTCGTGGCCGGCACGTCGAAGCTCGAGGAGATGGCCTCGATCGACACCTGCAGGGTGGAGACGTTGAACACCATGAGGATCTGCGTCGCGGCGATCACGACCAGCGGCATCCACGACGCCCGCGGCTCGACTGCGGTCGCGTCCCCGACCGGCACGGATTCGGTGACCATGGACCGTTTTTCTCGCGATGGCCGCCCGCGCTCCATTGGACAAAGGGTTTATTGCGGCGCCCGCCGGATTCGCGGTTAGCTGGATCGCACGATCACGGAAGAGCCCCGGGGCGGCTGCTACGCCACGCGCTGTGCCTCGCTCGCCGGGCCGCCACCGAGGAGCGCGCTGCGCGGGAGGGAGCCCATGGCGAAACCATCATTGCCGGTCGACTTGCCCGACGTCGGTCACGCGCCGGAGGCGCCGCCGGCGCCGCGCAAGTCCCGGGTCGAGCGCATGCTCGACGTGGTGGAGCGGGTCGGCAACAGGGTCCCCCACCCGGTGGTCATCTTCGTCATGCTCATCGGCCTGGTGATCGTGCTCTCGCACCTGTTCTATCTGCTCGGCGCGAGCGTCACCTATCAGACGATCGATCCGGACACCGAGGCGCTCGTGGACGTCACGGTCGCGGCGCAAAGCCTGCTCACGGCCGACGGCTTCCGGTTCATGTTCACGGGCGTCGTGCAGAACTTCATGAGCTTCACCGCCGTCGGCGTGATCATCGTCGCCATGCTCGGCGTGGGCGTCGCGGAGGAAGCGGGCCTGATACGGGCGCTGATCCACAAGCTCGTGATGGTCGCGCCGCGCGCCGCCATCACCTACATCCTGGTGTTCATCGGCATCATCTCGAGCATCGCCGCCGACGCCGGCTATCTCGTGCTGATCCCGCTGGCCGCGGCCGCCTTCCTGAACCTCGGGCGACATCCGCTCGCCGGGCTCGCGGCGTCGTTCGCCGGCGTCGCCGCCGTGTTCAGCGTGAACATTCTCGTCAAGCCGCTGGACGGCATCCTCACCGGCATCACGAACGACGCCATCCACATCCTCGATCCGTCGCTGTCGCTCGACCTCACGGCCAACTTCTGGTTCTCGGTGGCGTCGGTGCTGCTCCTCACGGTGGTCGTGTCGGTCATCACGGAGAAGGTCGTCGAGCCGCGGCTCGGCGAGTACGCCGGCGAGAAACCGCCGCCGACCGCCGCGGAGATGTCGCCGGAAGAGTCCCGGGGGCTGCGTTTCACGGTCTACGCGCTGCTCGGCACGCTCGCGATCTTCGCGTTGCTCACGCTGCCGTCCTGGGCGCCGCTGCGCAACCCGGAGACCGGCGCCCTGATCGGCGACTCGCCCTTCATGGAAGGGCTGATCGTGTTCATCACGATCCTGTTCCTGGCCGCCGGCTGGGCGTACGGGATCGGAGCCGGAACGATCCGCGCCACCGTCGACGTCGTGAACGCGATGGAGAAGGCGGTGCGGGGGCTCGCGGGCCTGATCTTCCTGCTGTTCGTGATCAGCCAGTTCCTGGCGTTCTTCACCTACAGCAACATGGCGACGCTCGCCGCCGTGGGGCTCGGAGACGTGCTCGAGGGAGCGGGCCTGAACGCGCTGACGCTGCTCGTCGGCTTCGTGTTCGTGGTCGCGATCCTCGATCTCATCATGACGGGCGCCATACCGAAGTGGGCGATCTTCGCGCCGGTGTTCGTGCCGCTGCTCATGCGGTTGGACGTGGACCCCGCGGCGGTGCTGGCCGCCTATCGTGTCGGCGACAGCCCCGTCAACGCCATCTCGCCGCTGAACGCCTACTTCGCGCTGATCGTGTCGTTCGCGATGAAGTACGACCCGAAGGCCGGCGTCGGCACCGTGATCGCGCTGATGCTGCCCTACGTGCTCGTGCTGTTCGTCGTGTGGACGTTGCTCCTGGCCCTGTGGCACGTCTTCGGTCTGCCTTGGGGGCTGTAGCACGTCGAGCCGCCGCGCGTTCGCCGGCGCCAAGCTTTCGGAACAACGAGGAGGTTTCGCCATGTCCGTCTCCAAGCGTGCACCGAGCTCCCGCGTCGCGTCACGTCAGAAGCGCGAAACTCGCAGCGCGTCGCGCGAGCCGCTCCAGATCAGCGTCACGCGCTCGTCGCCGACGACGCAGCGGGCCGAGGTGCTCGTCGTGGGCGCGTTCGCCGACGGAAGCCTGTCGCCGGCTGCGCGCGCCATCGACGAGGCGTCGAAGGGCAAGATCGCGGCGGTGCTCCGGCGCGAGGACCTGGGACGGAAAGCGGGCTCGACGCTGATGCTGTACGACCTGCCCGGCACGGCCGCGGAGCGGGTGCTGCTCGTGAGCTTGGGCGAGCCAGCCGAGCTCGACGACAAGCGCTTCCGAGCCGCGCTCGAGGGCGCCGCCAAGGCGCTCGGCACCGGCCGTGCGCGAGACGCCGCGGTGGCGCTCGCGGACGTGGAGGTGCCGGGGCGCACGCTCGCCTGGCGGGTGCAGCAAGCCGCCCGCATCCTCGCCGACGGCGCCTATCGATTCGACGCGCCCAAGCAGACGAACGGCGAGCCCGCAGAGCTCGGCCCGCGCAGCATCGTGCTGCTCGTGCCGGAAGACCCGAGCGCAGAGCTCGAAGCGGCCGCACGGCGCGGCCAAGTCATCGCCGGAGGCATGGCGCTCGCGAGGGATCTCGGCAACCTGCCGGGCAACGTGTGCAATCCCGAGTATCTCGCCGACACCGCGCGGGCGCTGGGGGAGGAGCTCGGGATCAACGTGGACGTGCTCGAGCGCGACGAGATGGCGAAGCTCGGCATGCAGGCCGCCCTGTCCGTGGGGCGGGCGTCGGACCACCCGTGCAAGTTCATCGTCATGGACTACCGCGGCGGCGAGCGCGACGCGAAACCGATCGTGCTGGTGGGCAAGGGCGTCACCTTCGACACCGGCGGCATCTCGCTCAAGCCCGGCGACGATCTCGACATGATGAAGTACGACATGTGCGGCGCGGCCGCCGTGTTCGGGGCGATGCAGACGGCGGCGCGTCTGCGCCTGCCGATCAACGTCGTCGGCATCGTCAACGCCGTGGAGAACATGCCGGGCGGCAACGCGACGCGCCCGGGCGACGTGGTTACCTCCATGGCCGGGCTCACCATCGAGGTGCTCAACACCGACGCCGAGGGCCGGCTCGGCCTGTGCGACGCGCTGACCTATGCGGAGCGATTCGATCCGGCTTGCGTGGTGGACGTGGCGACGCTCACGGGGGCGTGCGTGATCGCGCTCGGCAACGTCGCGAGCGGCCTTTACGCCAACGACGACGATCTCGCCGAAGAGCTCCTGGCGTGCGCCGACGACAGCGGCGACTTCGCCTGGCGGATGCCGCTGTGGGACGAGTACCTCGAGCAGCTCGACAGCAACTTCGCGGACATGAGCAACATCGGCGGGCGCCCGGCCGGCAGCGTGACGGCGGCCTGCTTCCTCGGTCGTTTCACGAAGGGCTATCGCTGGGCGCATTTCGACATCGCGGGCACGAACGCGCGCTCGGGCGCAGAGAAGGGCGCCACGGGGCGCCCCGTGCCGCTGCTCGCGGAGTTCCTGCTGCGGCGCTCGGGCTCGGCCCGCGCCGCCGCCTGACCGCCGGACGGCTCACCGCCTCGCGGGCACCGCGAAGGGCCCGGCCGGCGGTTACGCGATACACCGACAAACACCCGCGCGGGCGGCTGGTAAGATGCGGGGCGTCCGTTTTCCCCGCACCGGCTATCGGCAAGGTTCGACCAGCTCGCGATGCTCAAGACGCCGCTCGCGCGACCGCACGCGCCCCGCATCGTTTCGCTCGCCCTTGCGCTCGCCGCGGCCGCCGCGAGCGCGCAGGCGCCGCCGGCCGGCGACTGGCCGATGTACAGCCGCGACCACGCCGGGACGCGCTTCTCGCCGCTCGCGCAGATCGATACGACCAACGTGGCGACGCTCGTGCAGGCCTGGTCCGTGCCCGTCGCCCGCTCGCCGGACGACGAGGACGACGCGCCGGGCCCCTCGGGCAACCCGCAGGCCACGCCGATCGTCGTGGACGGCGTGATGTATCTGCCGGTGCGCGGGCACGAGGTGCTCGCGCTCGATGCCGCGAGCGGCCGCGAGATCTGGCGCGCGGCGCTGCCGCCGCCGCACGGCACCACGGCGCGCGGCGTCGCCTACTGGCCCGGCGACGCGGAGCACGGCCCGCGCATCCTCGTGACCGCGGGGCCCACGCTCGTGGCGCTCGATGCGAAGACCGGCGCGCTCGCGAGGGACTTCGGCCGCGACGGCGTGGTGCAGATTGCGGTGCCGTGGAACGGCGTGCCGCTCGTCTATGAGAACCTCGCCATCCTCGGCGCCACGACGGGCGAGGTGGCGCTCGCCGAGCCGGGCGACACGCGCGCGTTCGACGTGCGCACCGGCGAGCACGTGTGGACCTTCCACACGGTGCCGTTGCCCGGTGAAAAAGGGCACGAGACCTGGCTCGATCACGGCTGGCGCAACCGCTCGGGCGTGAACGTCTGGGCGTGGTACATGACGCTCGACGCCGAGCGCGGAATTCTCTACATGCCGCTGGGGAGTCCCGCCGGCAACTACTGGGGCGGCGACCGGCCGGGCGACAACCTGTTCGCGAACTCGATCGTGGCGGTGGACGCGGCCACGGGGCGCTACCGCTGGCACTTCCAGACGGTCCACCACGATCTCTGGGACTACGACCTGCCGAATCCGCCCGTGCTGCTCGACATCGCGCGTGGCCGGCGCAGGCAACCCGCGCTGGTCTCGATCGGCAAGACGGCCTGGGTGTTCATCTTGGATAGGGTCACGGGTGACCCGGTCTTCGGCGTGGAGGAACGCCCGGTGCCGGTCGGCGACGTGCCGGGCGAATGGTACTCGCCGACGCAGCCTTTTCCCGTCAAACCCGCGGAGCCCGTCGCGCGTGTGGAGTTCGTGAAGGAGCGCGACATGGTGCGGCCCGAGGACACCACGCCGCAGCACGCCGCCGCCTGCGAGGCGCTGTGGGAGCGGAGCGGGGGCTTCGTCAATGAGGGGCCCTACACGCCCTTCGTGTTCCACGAGGAAGGTGCGCCGCCGCGCAGCACGATCCAGCTACCGGGCGCCGGCGGCGGCGTGAACTGGGGCGGCCTCGCCGCCGACCCGACGCGCGGCATCGTGTTCGCCCACGCGCACGACACGTCGCTCGTCGGCTGGATCGAGGCGAAGCGCCCGGGCGAGAACTACGGCCGCGGCACGCAGGGCTCGACCATTCCTTACGACCGCGGCAGCGTGGACGGCGCTGGCCCGTACTTCACGTTCAGCGCGCCGCTCGAGAACGAGGCGGGCGAGCGCATCGCCACGCTGCCGTGCACGCGGCCTCCGTGGTCGCGGCTGCTCGCGCTCGACGCGAGCACGGGCGAGGTCCTCTGGCAGACGACGCTCGGCATCACCGAGGCGCTGCCGCCCGAGAAACGGCTCACGGGCGGCAGCGGCAGCGCGGGGCCCACGGCGACGGCCGGCGGGCTCGTCTTCATCGGTGCCACCAACGATCAACGCTTCCGCGCGTTCGACGCGGCGACGGGCGAGGAGCTCTGGTCCGTGAAGCTCGACGCGGTCGTCAACGCCAATCCGATGACTTACCTGGGGAACGACGGGCGGCAGTACGTGGCCGTGGTGGCCGGCGACACGCTCGTCGCGTTCGCGTTGCCCCGCGAATCATTGTCCCGATAGTGAGATTGACGTGTTCGCTATCGGGACGGCTGACCGTCATGCTCAGCCGCCGTTCCCACGCATCCGGCGATTCGCCGTAGTGTAGAAGAGCTGGCACGGTTCTTGGCTGTCTGCGTTCGGGGCATCGATACCCGAATGAGCCGAATCGCGTGTCGATCGCCTGGGAGCGAAGAGAGTGGTGGTCGGAAGTCGCGGGAGACGTGCGGCTCGCGTTGCGGCAGATGCGGCGCCGCCCGGGCTTCGCGCTGGTCGTCGTGCTTACGCTCGCCATAGGCATCGGGGCAAACACGGCAATCTTCAGCGCGGCGGACCACGTATTGCTGCGGCCGCTGCTGTACGCCGATCCGGACCGCGTGGTGCAAGTGTTCGAGACGGATCGTCTGACGGCCGAGAACCGCAAGGAAGCGGCCACGGCGAACTTCCTGGCGTGGCGCGAGCGGAACCGTTCCTTCTCGGCGATCGCTCTGGCGGAACCTTCCGGGTTCGAGATCATGAGGGAGGGACGTCCGGAGCGGGTCGAGGCGTGGTTGGTGACCGAGGGATACTTCGAGGCGCTCGGCGTGCGGCCGGCCTTGGGACGCGGCTTCGTGCCGGAGGAGTACGACTTCGGTCCTGTCGAGCGCGGCCAGGCGCCGTCGACAGCGCCCGTCGCGGTGATCTCGTACCGACTGTGGCGCGATTGGTTCGGCAGCGATCCGTCGATCGTCGGCAAGACGATCGAGCTCGACGGGGCGCAGCGCACGATCGTAGGGGTGCTTCCGCGGTCCTTGGTTTACCCCTGGCCTGCCGCGGACGTTTGGGCCCCAAAGCCCTTTCGGGACTACGAGCTCGAGGAGCGTACCGGCGGCTACATGGAGGCCGTGGCGCGGCTCGGGCCGGGCGCGACGCTCGAAGCGGCGCAGAGCGACATGGACCGCATCGCGGCGGAGCTGGCCGCCGAAAATCCGGCGACGAACGCGACTCTCGGTGTCGTGCTCGTACCGCTCGAGGATCACGTGCCGCCCCTTGATCGATCCTCGATCGCAATCCACGCGTTTGACGCATCGGTCGATCTGGTCAGAATGGCTCCAATGGGAGCGATGATCGACGGCCGCTGGGTCACGGACGAGCAGGCGACCGACCTGCGGTTCAAGGACGGGCGCTTCGAGCGGAGCCCCTCCGTCGTTCGCAACTGGGTGACCCCGGACGGGGCACCGGGGCCGACGGGCGAAGGCGGCTTCAAGGCCGAGCCCGGCCGCTACCACCTGTACGTCGCGTTCAGCTGCCCCTGGGCGCATCGCACGCTCATCTTCCGGAAGCTCAAAGGCCTGGAGGACCACATCTCGGTCTCGTTCGCGCTGCCGCGCCGGACCGATCAGGGCTGGGTATTCGACAATCGCTCGGACCGGTGCGCGGACACGTGCCTCGGCAGCGACGCGCTGTGGCAGGTCTACGCCAAGAGCCACCCCGGGTATACCGGTCGCGTCACGGTGCCCGTGCTCTACGACAAGCAGAGCGGGCGCATGGTGTCGAACGAGTCGGCGGACATCATTCGCATGCTGAACTCGGCGTTCGACGGCGTCGGCGCGCGCCCGGTCGACTTCTACCCCCAAGCCCTTCGCCCCGAGATCGACGCGCTGAACGAGCGCATCTACGAGACCCTCAACAACGGCGTTTACCGGGCAGGCTTCGCGCAGACGCAGGAAGCATACGAAGAGGCGTTCGATCAGGTTTTCGAGACGCTCGACTGGCTCGATGCGCGTTTGGCCGACCGCCGCTACCTTTGCGGCGACGTGCAGACCGAAGCGGACTGGCGCCTGTTCCCGACGCTCGCCCGCTTCGACGTCGCCTACCACTACGCGTTCAAGTGCAACTTGCGCAGGCTCATCGACTACGAGCATCTGTGGCCGTACGCGCGCGATCTATATCAGACCGACGGCATCCGCGATACCGTGTTTCTCGACCTGTACAAGGTGGGCTACTTCACGCTGAGCGAGCTGCGCAATCCGCTCGGCATCGTGCCGAAAGGGCCGTCGGTCGACTTCGATGAACCGCACGGGCGCGAGCGGCTGAGCCGTTCGCACGGCGCCTGACCGAAGCCGGATCCGCGCTACGCGGCCATCACCATGCCGAAGCCCTCGATCCGCGCGTCGACGCCGAGCATCCGCGCGCAGTGCCACAGGCCGTGCGGCGTCGAGGACACCACCGGCGCGCCGATCGCGGCCTCGAGCGGCACGATCACGTCGAGCGTGTGCAGTGCGCCGCACGACATCACGAGCGCATCCGCCTTGTTCGAGCGCGCGTAGGCCGTCGTGCCGAGCTCGTGCAGGATCGGCTCGGTAGCGGCGCCCTCCGGTATCCGCACGAAGCCCAACCCCTGCGCAGCGGTCACGATGAAGCCGTGCTCTTCGAGGAAAATCTTCAGCCGCTCGGTAACCTCGTCGGTGTACGCAGTCGCGAGCGCCACGCGGCGCGCGTTGACGTGCTTCAGGCCGTCGAGGAGGCCGTTGCTCTGCGTGGTGGCCGGCAACCCGGTCGCCTTCGTGACCCGCTCCGTGAGCTCCTGGTTGAACGCGGCGCCCCGGTAGAACGTGAGCGACGATCCGAACACCGAGATCAGGTCCGCGCCCTCGCGCGCGAGATCCTGCGCGCGCGGCACCACGCGCGGGATCGCCTCCTCGTAGCCCTCGATCGTCATGCCGCCGGGCAGACCGACGCCGTTGCCGATGAACCGGATGCCGCTCGGGAAGAGCCGCTTCGCATCCGGCGGAATCGGATAGTCGAGCGGTGGGAAGATCAGCCCGGCCGTAGGCTCCCGCTGCCCGAGCGCGGTGGCCGCAGCGCCCGTCGCGATTCCGAGGGCCGCGGCGAGCCGAAGGAAATCACGTCGCGAACCGCTCATGCCCGGCCCCCTTTCGTTCCCCGAGTCGGGAGCAGTATAGCGCCGGCCGAGGGGTGCGAGCGCGCGGAGCAGAATCGCAAGCGCCGCACGAATCCCGAGCTCCCTGCGCCGCTGCGCGACGGCTTGTGCGACCACGCCGTAGAGACCGACCGCGGACAGCAGCACGGCGAGGAGCGCCACGGCGCTCATCACCGCCGCCTGCAATCGCGCCCGCTGCGCGGAGCTCTGCACGATCTGCTCGCCGCTCATGAGCTCGAGCAACGGCAGATCGGGATCGAGCGTGGCGATGACGTTGCGGAGCACCGCTTCGGTGGGCGGCACGCCGTCCGTGCGCAAGACGGCGAAGATGTCGGCGTGGAGAAACCCGAACAACGGGTCGCTCACCGCGCCGTGAGGGACGAAGACCTCGGGCAGGTAGTCCCAGTCGAGCCCGGCGTGCTTCACGTCACCGACCACGCCGACGATGCGCAGCCACGGGGCCGTGCCGCCGGGGACGCCGAGCTTGATGCGCCTGCCGAGCGGGTCCTGCCCCGGGAAGTACCTGCGCGCGAACGTCTCGTTGACGATCGCCACCGGCTCGTCGCCGCGCGCTTCGCGCTCCTCGAAAGCACGTCCCGCCGCGAGCGGAATGCCGGCCGTGGCGAAGTACGCGCGGTCGATCGTCTGCACGCCGGCCCACGGCTCGTCGATCTCGTGCTCGCCGCCCTCGACGCTCAGCGGGCCCGCGCCGATGGCGGCGAGAGGCCGCGCGGACGTCGTCGCGGCCGGTTCCACGCCGGGCAGCGCGCGCAGCGACTCGAGGAGCGCCGCGGGAAGCGCACCTTGCTGTCATGATCGGCATAGTCGCGCTGCGGCAGCAGCACGCGGAACGTCAGGAGGCCGTCGGCGCGAAAGCCGAGCGGCTGACGCAGCGCCGGCACGAGCCCGAAGAGGACGGCGGAGCCCAACGTGACCGCGCATGCGAAGAGCAGCACGCGGCCGTCCGGGGCGAACGCCTCCGCCGGCACGGCAGGGAACACGTTCTCGGCGGCCAGTACGCGCAGCGCCACCACGGCGAGCGCGACGCCGAGCGTTCCGCCGATCGACCACAGCACGAGGTGCTCGGCTGCGGCCTGGCGCATGAGGCGGGCGCGGGTGGCGCCGATGGACGAGCGCACGGCGAGCTCGCGGCGCCGGCTTGCGAGCTGAGCGAGCGACAGCAGTGCCACGTTCGCGCACGCGACGAGCAGGAGCACGACGGCGCCGCCGAAGAGCGCCGCGAGCGTCGGCCCCACCACGCCGCCGCGCGTGTCCTGCAGGGGTTGGAGGACGACGCCTTGCGCCCTGCTCATGTCGCCGAGCTCCGCCTGCACGGCGCGCTGGATCGCGCGGAGCTCGGCCTCCGCCGCGGACAGCGAGACGCCCGCGCGCAGGCGGCCGAAGAGGCGCACGAGCTCGGTCGGCCCCGGCGCTCCTTCGGGCAGCGACAGCCAGGCGGACGGCAGGCCGGCCGCGAGCGGTACCGCGGCGGCTTCGTGCCGATGGCGATCAGACGCTCCGGCTCGTGCAACGGGAGCGGCCGCAGGATGAGCACGTCGAGCAGGGTGAATACGCTCACGGTCGCGGCGAGCCCCAAGGCGAGCACCGACGTCGCGGTGAAGGTGAACACCGGGCGCAGGCGCAACGGACGCAGAGCGTGGCGGAGGTCGGTCCAGCTCATAAGGAGCCCTCCGGACGGCAAAGGCCTCGCAGCCGTCCAGCAACGAGCATGCCAGCGGATCGACCCGTGCAAACACGCGCAGTTGCGCGCAACCAGAGCGTTCGCACGTTCCGCTTTCGCATCCCCCATCCCGCATTCGAGACGCGCGCAACCGCGTGCTTCCTGGGCGTGCGATCCGCCATCGCGCGGCGGCATGCAGATTGCATGCGCGGCATGTTTCTACCCTGTCAATGGAGAAGGCAATGTCCACGACGACGATCTGCGATCACCTGAAGGACCTCGAGTCCGTCAAACGCGAGCGGATCCATCAGTGCGACGAATGCGTGAAGACGGGCGATACGTGGGTGCACCTTCGCACGTGTCAGACGTGCGGCGGCACCCACTGCTGCGACAGCTCGCCCAACCGGCACGCCACCCGACACGCGCAGATCACGGGGCACCCGGTGATCGCATCCGCGGAACCGGGCGAGCGCTGGCTCTATTGCTACCCCGATCGCCTGACCGTCCGGTATTGAAACGCCGGAAGCTCGATCGGGCTCCGCATCGCACCGCGTAGCCTCGCGGGGAACCGCCGCAGTCCGTTCGGATTCTACTTGCAGCCTCCTCGCGCGATTCGTGCGAGCATCTGCCGCAACCCGCCCACGGGAGCAGACGCATGGCGCTCACCGAGTATCGCGTCTGGGACAGGACCCAGCGACTGTTCCACTGGGTGAATTTCCTCGCCGTCCTCGCGCTCGCGTCCATCGGCATCGTCATACTCTTTGCGGACGCGCTCGGCGTGCCGAATGATCCCGGCATGATCTTGCTCAAGACGACGCACGTTTACGTCGGCTACGTCTTCGCCGTGAATCTCGCCTGGCGCCTCCTCTGGGCGTTCTTCGGCGGCCGCTATGCACGTTGGGGGGCTCTCTTGCCCGGCGGTCGCGATTTCGGGCGCAAGCTCGGCGAGTTCGTGCGCGGCTTCGTTCGCGGGGATGCGCCGTTCTATCTCGGTCACAACCCGCTCGCGCGGATTCTTCTCTCCCTGGTGGTGTTGCTCCTCGTCGTGCAGGCCGCGACGGGCCTCGTCCTCGCCGGCACCGACGTGTACATGCCGCCGCTCGGCGGAGCGATGCGGGAATGGGTGGCCGGCGAGACGCACGATCCGGAGCTGGTGCGGCCCTACGCTCCGGAGACGGTCGATCCCAACGCCTACGCCGAGATGCGCGCGTTCCGGTCGCCGATCGTGCGCATACACGAGTACAATTTCTTCCTGCTGATTGCGCTGATCGCGATCCACATCGCTGCCGCGGTCGTGGCGGAGTTTCGCGAAGGCGGAACGGTGATCTCGGCGATGTTCACGGGCCGCAAGGTGCACGACCGAGAGCCCGTCGACCTCGAGCCGTAACGCAGACCGTGTTCGGCCCGCGCGAAACCCCGCTCTTGCGTTCAACGCGCGAAGAGGAGCAGGGGGAGGCCATCATGATCCGTCCAGCCATCATCGGCGCTATCGTGCTGACCGCTTTGCCGTCGGCCGCGCAGCAGTCGACGGACCGTGGCCCTCGTCATCAGCCCGGCGCGACGATGAGCGTGTATGCGCCCGAGCAGCACGAGCTCTACGACGGGCGCTTCATCATCCGCGGCTCGCGCGTCTACCAGGTCGGCCGGCTGAACGACTCGCCTCCCTGGGACCACATGGGGAACGACGCGAGCAACGTGCATCCCGTGGATGGCGAGATCCTCATCGACGTCAACGAGATCGAGAACACCGGCACGTTCCGAGCCGAGCTCGCCTTGCCGGAGGGGCAGTACGTCGTGGAGCTCGACCGGTTCCACGAGTTCTCGCCCTGCCAGGACGGGGGCGTCGCCGCGTGGCTGTTCGAGCATGGCGACTCGGGCTGCGGCGACATGAACTGGCCGAAGAGCGTGCTGTTCGTCGCAGGCTGGGGGTACGGCCATGCGACGCTGAACGGCGAGCGGCTCTACGAGGACTACGAGATCCACTTCATGGTCACGCAAGGCATGCGGGATCGCGAGACGCTCGAGGTCATGCTGGAGCCCAGCACCGGGGAGGCGGGGGCCGTGAATCCCGCCGCGCAGCAGCTCGACTTCTACATCAGGAGCCCGGAGCGCAACGCCGCCAATCATCCGGACCGACAGGTGTTCGATCACTTCTTCGCGATGGAAGTGACGTGGCGATGACCGGACGAGCCGGCGACCAGCCGACCGAGTAACGCCGAGCGAACACGTGCAGTCGACGCGATACTTCGTCGACGGCGGCGCTGCTTGGGCGCGCCCCGTCGCGCGCTGCCCCCTCCATTTGGTGGTGTCCACCGGCGCGCGGGTGTCGCCCCGCGCTCCGCCGAGCGTTTGGCGGATCCGCTCACGGATTGGCCGATTTCGCGAAGCGCAGGCCCGAGCGCGAGACTTCGCGTCGACCGCGAGCTGGTACGACGACCCGTCACAAACTCGTTCATTTTCCGGCGGTTACCTGCCGGCGTGCGCCGCTCGCGGGCCTTGGCACGGCCGTTGCTCTAGGGGAGCGGCGCTCCGTCGAGCACGGCCACGGCGGACGCGACGGACGTGGGGAGTAGCGAAATGGCAGTCAATGCGAAGGACAGGCCGCTCGAAAGCCTGCGTAGCGACACCATCGATCGGCTCATCATGAATTACGGCCACGGCCGTATCCTGGCGCTGAGGCCAAGAACATCGAGCACGTGGTCAGCGTCTTCAGCGCCGGCGGGCGCGCCGGCGTCTGGGAGGTGCCCGAGGAGATTCGCGTCATCACGCTGTTCGGCGCGACGGACCTCGATTTCAGCAACGCGAGGTTCACCGCCAAGGTCACGCGCGTCGAGCTCTTCTGCCTTTTCGGTGCCGTCGACATCTTCGTTCCGGGGAACGTCAGCACCACCGTGAAGACTTTCTGCGCGTTCGGCGCCGTCGAGAACAAGGTGCCCGCCACGGAGGACCCGGATGCCCCCCGATTGATCGTCGAGGGCCTGGTGCTGTTCGGCGCCGCCGACGCGAAGATCAAGCGCACCGTGAAGGAGCGGTTGCTCGAGTTCGCCTACACGATCCGGGCGATGTTCGTCGATCTCAGCTTCTGATCGGGAAACGAAGCCAAGGCTTTCGAGCTGAGAACGGGCGTTGACGGGCAACCGTCAACGCCCTCATTTTTGCGACGTCTCCAATCAGGACTGCGGCGCCCGCGACTGGTCTGCTACCTACTGCCACATCGCGACGACCGAGTACACGGTGAGCACCGCGAGCACCCCGCCGAGCAGCCGTTGCCGGCGTTCGTCCGTGAGCCAATGCTTGAGCCGCGCCCCGAGCGCGGCCCACGTGCACACGCACGGCAGATTGACGATCCAGAACACGCTGCAGACGGTGCCGATCGCGAGCCAGCGCGGCTCCCAGTCCGGCACGAACACGGACATCGCGGTGACCGCCATGAGCCAGCCCTTCGGGTTCACGAACTGAAATGCCACGGCTTCGGTGAACGTGAGCGGCCGCGCAGCCACGTCGCCCGAGCGAGAAGCCAGCGCATTGCGCAAGCGCCAGCCGAGGTAGAGCAGATACACGGTGCCGAAGGCCTTCAGCGCGAGCGCAGCGGACGGAAATTCGACGAGCACGGCACCGACGCCGCTGCCGCAGACCACCAGCAGCAGCAGGAAGCCCACGGAGACCCCGGCAAGGTGCGGTAGCGTTCGCTGCAGCCCGAACGCGACGCCGGACGCCGACAACATCACGTTGTTCGGTCCCGGCGTGATGGACGCAACGAACGCGAACGTCACGAGCGGCAGCAGCAGCTCCATCGCATTCACCCTCGATTTCGGGCTCGCAAGCTAAGCGGCGCCGCGCGTATAGTACAGAGTCACGTTCGTTGAAATTCGTGTGGTACAGATGGGCGACGACAGGTACGAGTACGAGCGCGTCGCGGGCATCATCGAGCAGCAGATCGAGACGGGTGCTCTGCGGCCAGCGGAGCGCGTGCCGTCGGTGCGGGCGATGAGCCGGCACGCGGGTGTCAGCGTTGGCACCGTCGTGCAGGCGTACATGCACCTCGAGCGGCTCGGGTTGCTCGAGGCGCGGCCGCGCTCCGGCTACTTCGTCGCCGAGCGATCCCGCGCGTCCGCGCCCGCCCCGCCGGCGCGCCGCAGGGCGGGGTCGCGGCGGCCGAGACCGATCGCCCGCGAAGTGGTCGACACGGTGATCGAGTCGTTCGGGCGCACGGATCTCGTCGCGTTGAACAGCGCGGTTGCCGCGTCGGCCGCGCGGATCAACGGGCGGCTCAACGGCCTCACGCGACGAGTCTTGCGGGAGTCGCCGGGCCTGCCCAACGCGCTCTCGATACCCCCGGGCCTTGCGGAGCTCAGGCGCGAGATCGCCAAGCGGGCGACGCTCAGCGGGATGCGCGTCGACCCCGACGACGTCGTGATCACGGCGGGCACGATGGAGGCGCTCGCGCTCTCGCTCGGCGTGCTCTGCGCTTCCGGCGACACGGTGCTCGTCGAGACGCCGACGTATTTCGGCATCCTCCAGCTGCTTCGGCATCTGCGTCTCAAGGTCGTGGAGGTGCCGAATCATCCCGATACGGGCATCGACGTAGCAGCGCTCGAGCGCGTAGTCTCGGGCACGCGGATCGCTGCGGCGTTGCTGCAATCGAGCTTCAACAACCCGACGGGCGCGCTGACGCCGGACGCGGCGAAAGAGCGCATCCTGGCAGTGCTCGCGAAGCATCGTATACCGTTGATCGAGGACGACATCTACGGCGACCTGTGCTTCGGCAGGGAGCGGCCCAAACCGTTTGCGGCCTTCGGCGGCTCGGCCGACGTCATCACGTGCGGGTCGATCTCGAAGACCGTCGCGCTCGGATTCCGCGTCGGCTGGGCGATCGGCCCGCGGCACACGGCCGCCCTCGTGAGCGCGAAATTCTGCACGACGGTCGGCGGCCCCACGCTGCAGCAGCACGTGGCGGCTCGGTACTTCGCGTCGCGGAACCACGATCGGCACCTGCGGCGCGTGCGCGAGAGCCTGCGCGCGAACTGCGCCCGCGTCGCGGACGCGGTCGCACGCTCGTTTCCGCGGGGCACGCGCGTGTCGGTGCCGGCGGGCGGCGTCGTGCTCTGGGTGGAGCTTCCAGCCGACGTCGACGGCGTTGCGCTCTTTCACGCGGCGCTCGAGCGGGGAATCGGCATCGCGCCTGGCATCATCTTCTCGGCGAAGGCGGAGTATCGAAATTGGATCCGTCTGAGCGCCGGCGTGCAGTGGTCGCCCGTGGTCGGGAAGGCGATCGAGGTGCTCGGAAGGCTGGCCGGCCGCCCGCCCGCCCGCTCGGTCCCCGCCGGTTGAGGGCCCGCGACGACGTTACTTAGCCGTTAGTAACGGGTCCGAGGCGGCCTGCCGCCGCTCCACATCGACTAGTATTGCGCGCTCCGCGGTCACCGCCGGTGGAACCAGTCGGTGGAGCCGAGGGGACCCAGTGAGCCTGGCTTTCGAGTACGTTGCAGAACGAGAAACCCCATGCGTGATCCTGTCCGGCGTCCGGCTCCTGCCATCCGGAGCCTGCTGCTGTTGTCGGCCCTCACCGCCTCGAAGGCGGCGCTCGCCCAGGACGACGCCGGGCCGCGTCCCGAGGTGATCGTCGTCACCGCGAGCCTCATCGAGCAGCCGCTCCGCCAGGTCGGCACGGCCGTCTCCGTGCTCGACGGTCCGGAGATGGAGCTGCGCGGCTACCACACCCTCGCCGACGCGCTGCGCACGCAGCCCGGCATCGGCGTGAGCAACAGCGGCGGGCCGGGCAAGTCCACGACGCTGCGGATCCGCGGCGAGGAGGCGTTTCGCACGCTGCTCGTCATCGACGGCGTCAAGGCGCTCGACCCGGCCGCCGTGCGGGTGGAGCCGCGCTTCGACAGCCTGCTCATGACCAACGACCTCGAGCGCGTGGAGATCCTGCGCGGCCCGCAGGGCTTTATCTACGGCGCGGACGCCGGCGGCGTGGTGAACGTGCTCACCCGCACGGGCAAGGGGCCCGCCACGGGCCAGGTGGGGCTCGAGTACGGCGAGTTCGACACGCGCCGGCTCGAGGCGAGCGTGTCGGGCGGCTCCGACGCGGGCGACTATTTCTTCTCGGTCACCGATCTCGAGACGGACGGCTTCAACGCGTGGACCGCGGACACGGTGCTCGCGGACGACGATGGCGCCGACAACACGACGTTGCACACCAAGCTCGGCTGGAACGCCACGGACAACCTGCGCTTGCAGCTCGTGGCCCGCGACATCGACGCCTCGAGCCTGTACGACAGCTGCTTCACCGCGAGCTTCGAGGAGGTGCACGACTGCCTGAGCACCACCGAGCAGACCACTTACAAGGTGTCGGCCGACCACCGTGGCGATAGAGTCACCCACGCGTTCGGCTACAGCAACGTGGACATCGCCCGAGCCGACTTCACGCAGGATGCGAGCTCGTTCGCCAGCGAGGGCCGAATCGGCCGATTCGAGTACACGGGCAGCTTCCGGCCCACCGACGGAGTCACGCTCGTCTACGGCCTCGATCTGCAGCGCGAAGAAGTGGAGAGCGTCGACGAGACCCGCGAGCGCGATCAGGACGGCTACTACCTGGAGTATCAGGGCGCGTTCGCCGATCGCTTCTTCCTCACGCTCGGTGCGCGCTACGACGACAACGAGGACTTCGGCTCGCACACGAGCGCGCGCCTCAGCGGCGCCTACGTGCAAGCGCTCGACGGCGGCCACTCGCTCAAGTATCGGGCGAGCTTCGGCACCGGCTTCCGGCCGCCGAGCCTGTTCGAGATCGCCTACAACCGCGGGCCGTTCGCGTTCCCTCCGGCGGCGGGCTTCGAGCTTACGGAGGAATCGAGCCGGGGTTACGACTTGGGGCTCGAGCTGGACACGGCGGCCGGTCTGCATTTCGAGGTCACGTATTTCGATCAGCAGATCGAGGACGAGATCTTCTTCGACCCCGTAGGCTTCTCGGGATACCTGCAGTCGCCCGGCGAGAGCGACTCCACGGGCGTGGAAATCGCGGCGGAGGTGCCGCTCGGGGAGCGGTGGCAGCTCGGCGGCAACTGGACCTACAACGACTCGGAGGACACGAGCAACGAGCAGCGGCTGCGCCGTCCCCGGAACTTCGGCAACCTGACGCTTCGCTACCGCTCCCCGAGCGACAAGCTGCGTTTGATCGCGACCTACCGCGTTTCCAGGAACTCGATCGACGTAGGCGGCGTCGCGCTCGACGACTACGGCGTGCTCGACGTGTCGGTCGCGTACGACGTGAGCCGAACCCTGGAGCTCTACGGCCGCCTCGAGAACGCGACGGACGAGCGATACCAGGAAGTCATCGGCTACAACACCGCAGGGCGCTCGGCTTACGCCGGCGTGCGGCTGCGTTTCTAGCGCCGCAGCGCAGCGCGCCGGGAGGCGAGCCGCCCGGCCTCACGCCGGCATCCCGGCGAGCTGCAGCATCGTGGACGTATAGCCGACCATGATGGCGCCGATCAGGACGGTCCAGAGCGCGCGGGTCATGAGCTTCGTGAACATCGTCGTTTCCTCCGTCGTCGTTGAACGTTCGCCGCCGCTTGCGGCTCGGGAGCAGTGTCGCCGCTCTCGGCCCGCCGGGTCCTGACGGGGCGCTGACCATTCCCTGACGAATGGCTGACGCTTCGGCGGCAAGAGAAGGCGAGGCCGCGTGTGCCACTTGCCTTTCGGCAGGTTGATGGCGCCCGGCACGTGGGCGCTCCGGTATCCGGCCGTGCGGCTGGACCTGCAGCTCAACGATCAGCAGGTCGACCTGCTCGAGGGAGGCTTCGACCTCGCCGTGCGGATCGCCACGCTGGAGGACTCGCAGCTCGTCGCGCGCCGCCTCGCGACCGCGCGGCAGGTGGTGTGCGGATCGCCCGAGTGCTTCGCGCGCCGCGGCGTGCCGGAGCATCCGGACGATCTGCTACGGCACGACTGCATCGTCTACACCTACGGGCACGACGGCGGCAAATGGCGGTTCCGCGCGCCGGGTGCGGAGCGCGACGTCCTCGTTCCCGTGAACGGGCCCGTGCACACCAACAACGGCATCGTCGAGAAAGCCGAGGCGCTCGGCGGGCTCGGGCTCGCGCTGCTGCCCACGTTCTACGTCGCAGAGGAGCTGCGAAGCGGCGCGCTGCGCGCCGTGCTCACGCACTTCCCGCCATCGAGCTCGGCATCTACGCGGTGTATCCCGAGCGCAAGGGCGCAGCGCCGAAGCTGCGCGCGTTCGTCGATTTCCTGCGGGAGGCGCTCACGCCGCCGCCGTGGGAGCAGGGGCTCGCGGAGCTCCTGGCATGAAGATGCCGGTTGGCTCTTGGCGTTGTGCGCCGCGCGCCTGCTCCGTGCAGCATTGATTCCGGCGAGCTCGCCCCGCGTTGCTTTCCCTGGCGCTCCTCGCTATTCCTAGGCTGTCATACTAACGGCACCTCGGAACCGAGGAGCTCGAAGAAGGGGGAATCGATGGCCATCCTGCCGCCGGACGTGAGCCCGGACGATTTCGCCGCGGCCCTGCGCCAGTTCGCGGGCGCCGTGGGCGAGGAGTGGGTGCTCACGAGCGACGAGGACCTCGCCGCCTACCGCGATCACTACTCGCCCGTGCCGCTCGCCGAGGAGGAGCTGCTCCCGTCCGCGGCGGTGGCGCCGGCCGAGGTGGAGCAGGTGCAGGAGGTGGTGCGCATCGCGAATCGCTTCCGCATTCCGCTCTATCCGATCTCGACCGGCAAGAACTTCGCCTACGGCGGGCCCGCGCCCAACCTGCGGGGCAGCGTGGTCGTGGATCTCAAGCGGATGAACCGCATCCTCGAGGTGAACGCGGAGCGGAACTTCGCGCTCGTGGAGCCCGGCGTCTCGTACTTCGATCTCTACCGCTACATCCAGGAGCGCGGCCTCAAGGTGTGGATCGACTGCCCCGATCCCGGCTGGGGCAGCCCCGTGGGCAACACGCTCGATCGCGGCATCGGCTATACGCTCGGTTTTTATCGCGACCACGTGGCCGCGCAATACGGCATGGAAGTGGTGCTGCCGAACGGCGAGCTCATGCGCACGGGGATGGGCGCCGTGCCGAACGGGCGCGCCTGGCAGGAGTACAAGTACGGCTTCGGGCCCGATCCGTCGGGCCTGTTCGCGCAGGGCAATTTCGGCATCGTCACGAAGATGGGCCTGCGGCTGATGCCGCAGCCGGAGCACTGGCGCACCGGGCTCGTCACCGTGCCGAAGCGGCGCGATCTCGGGCCGCTCATCAACACCGTCAACTATCTCACCGATCTCTTCATGATCGGCGAGCCGTGGTACGGCAGCCCGTTGCGCGCGCTGCTCGGCAACACCGAGTTCTACGAGGCCGCCACGCGCCGCGGCGGCGTGAACGAGGACGAGCTCGACCGGCTCGCCGCGCAGGCGGGGCTCCACTCCTGGCAGGTGGAGCTGCAGTTCTACGGCTCGGAGCGCACCACGCTCGCCAACTGGGAGTACGCGAAGGAGCTCGTGTCCCGCAACATCCCCGGCGCGCGCATCGTGGACGGCGAGTCGCTGCCGGTGCCGCTCACGCGCGAGCAGATCGAGCAGACCACGGGCCCGTACCCTACCAACATGCGGCGCAACGTCACCCAGGGCGTGCCGAGCCTCGGGATCTGGAAGAACCTCGGCCGCACGGAGGCGTTCCCGGACACGTGGGCGCAGGGGCACATCGGGCTGTTCGCGGTGATCCCGCGCAGCGCCGAAGCGGTCTTCGAGGCGCAGCAGGTGTTCGGCGACACGCTGCGGGAGATGGGCATGAGGACCAGCATCACGGCGGTGAGCACGCCGGTGAACTGGTACCAGTTCTGCTTCCTGTTCTCCGCGGGCTTCTCCACGGGCGGCGGCGATTTCGGCGCCACGCCGGAAGGCAAGGCGCGCGTGCGCGACGCCCTGAAGACGCTGCTCTTGAAGGCGGGCGAGCGCGGCTGGGGCGAGTACCGCGCGGCGCCGTACTTCCAGGACGACGTGGCGAACGAGTACTCGTTCAACGATCACGCGCTGCGGCGGTTCAACGAGACGCTGAAGGACGCGGTGGATCCGAACGGCATCCTGGCGCCGGGCCGCGGCGGCATCTGGCCGCGGCGTTTCCGGGAGGGACGGGCATGACGCGCGCGAGCAAAGCCGTCGCGGCGCTCGCGGTGGCCGCCGCGCTGGCCGGGCCGGCGCTCGCGCAGGACGCCGCGCTCGTCGAGCGGGGCCGGACGGTGTTCGCCCACTACTGCGCGCCCTGCCACGGCCCCGGGCGCGGCGACGACGGGGCGCCGATGCTGCCCGGCACGCACGCGCTCCACTTGAAGTATCGCGGCGAGAAGCCGGCGCTGCTCGAGGAGCGCGACGATCTGCCCGCGCCGGTGCTGAAAACGTTCGTGCGCTACGGCGTGGCCTCGATGCCGCCGTTCCGCAAGACCGAGGTCACGGACGAGGACATCGAGGCCATCTCCGCGTACCTCGCGGCTTCGGCGGCGGCGCGCCGGCACGAGTAGCGCCCCTCGGCGCCGCCCGGCGAATCGGGACGCCCGCCGTAGCGCTCGTCTACTCGAAGTTGCGCCGCACCGTCACGGCCCACTCGCGCGGGCGGCCGGGCTGGCCGTGCACGTAACCCACCTGGTCGAACAGGTCGAACAGCGTCACGTAGTAGTACTCGTCCGTGAGGTTCGTGCCCTCGAGCGCGAGCAGCCAAGAGTTGTCGCCGGACCGCCACGTGAGCCGCGCGTTCACGAGCGTGTAGCTCTCGATGAGGTTGGTGGGCGCGTTCACGGCGTCGGCGAAGACGTCGTCCTGGAAGCTCACGTCGAGGCGCGGCGTGAGCGTGCCCGTGCCCACGCCGAACTCGTACTGCACGCCGAGGCTGAATTTGTTCTCCGGCGTGTAGGGCGTGATCATGCCGAGCTGGACGGCCGTCGCGTCGGGATCGATCTCCTGATACTCGAAGTTCAGGTGGCTGTACGAGGCGTCCAGCGTGAGGGCGTCGGTCGGGCGCCACTCGGTTTCGACCTCGACGCCCCACACGTCCGCGTCGCCCACGTTGTTCTGGCTGGCGCACGGCACCTGCTGACCCGGGTCCGCCCAGGCGCAGACGTTCGTGGGTAGCTGAATGTCGGAGTAGTCGTTCAGGAAGGCCGACACGTTGAAGCGGAGCTGCTCGGCCAGCGTGCTCTTCATGCCGACCTCGAGCGTGGTGAGCTCCTCGGGGTCGAACGCGTTGAGCTGGCTCGGGAAGAACGGCCGCGCGTTGTTGCCGCCGGCTTTGTAGCCCGACGCGAGCTGCCCGTAGACCATGACATCTTCGTTCACGTCGAACGAGATCGCCGCGCGGTAGTCCAGCCGATCGCTCGAATAGGCGACGGAGAGCATGTCCAGGCCGAACACGCCGCAATTGGCCGGATTGCTCGCCTCCCAGAACCACGGGTTCGGGAAGCCCAGGTCGGGATGCACCGCGCAGGGTTGCACGGGCGTCAAGTCGGGGTTGCGGCGGCGGAAGGTGTAGCTCTTCTCGTCCTCGGAGTAGCGCAGCCCGAGCGACAGGTCCATGCGCTCGGTGAGGTACATCGTGAGGTGGGCGTACAGAGCCTTGTTGGTCGCGGGCACGAGATCGGGCCCATGGATGAAGTCGAAGCCCACGTAGGGAAGATCCACGCGAGCGTCCTCGTTCGTCTCCTGATCGAGGTAGAACAGGCCCACCGTAAGGTCCGCGAAGTCGTCGCCGAGCGCCGCGTTCAAGCGCAGCTCCTGGCTCCACTGCTCGTGGTCCAGCACCTGCAGCAGCTGCTGCACCGCCAGCGGCGAGCCGTCGGTGTCCTCGGCGAACGCGTTGTTGTACTCGCGATACGCGGACACCGAAAGCAACGACAGCCTGTCGCTGATTTGCCAATCGAGATTGATGGAGAAGTCCGTCGAGTCGAAATTGTTGACCGGCTCGATCACGTACGGCTTGAAGAGGCGAGTGTTCGCGCCCGGCACGCCGCCCTGGAAGAGAGGGCTCGGCGTGCTCAAGCCGTCGTTGATGTACGTGGAATAGTTGATGAACTCGCCGCCCGTGACGAAGCGGCTGTCGTACGGCACGTCGATGCCTGGATCGAGCGTGCCGTTGCTGTTGTTATCGAAGAAGATCGGCACCGTCGCGCCGGACTCCGGATTGAACGTGGGGTTGTTCGGCACGCTCGAGGCGAACGGCGGCACGGTGGGCCCGTTCGGCGCGAGCCACGGGAAGATCGAGCCCGCGTTGTTCCTCGCCGCGACCAGCACCCCGGGCTGCGATTCGGAGTCGTCGTTCACGAAGCTCGCCACGAAGTTGAGCTCCACGTCGTCGTTGACCACCCAGCGGAGGCCCAGCCGGCCGGCCGCGTAGGACTGGCCGCCTTCCTTGCCGAGCTCGCAGCCGAACGACTGCGCGTAGGTGGGCAACCCTCCGGGCGTGCCGGGCGGCGGCAGGTTGTTCGCGCAGGCGTAGTCGAGCCGCGTGACGTAGCCGTCGCTCGTGCGGGCGACGCCCGCCGCGCGCGCGAAGACCTTGTCGGGCACGAGCGTGATGCCGGCGGCGCCCTTGATCTCCGTGCGGTCGAACCTGCCGATCGTGAGCCCCACGTTCGCGTCGTCCGTGCCGTCGGGCCTGCGCGTGTAGAGCTTGATGGCGCCGCCGATGGCGTTGCGGCCCGCGAGCGTCCCTTGCGGGCCGCGCAGCACCTCCACGCGCTCGAGATCCAGCAGATCGAGCACGTTGCCGGTGATGGTGGAGTAGTAGACGTCGTCCACGTAGATGCCGACGCCGGGCTCCACCGACGGATTGAAATCCGTTTGCCCGATGCCGCGAATGAAAGCGATGAGCGAGTTGCCGAACGAGGATCCGGCGGGCCGCAGCGACACGTTCGGCGTTTGCGCCGTGATCTGCGCGAGGTTCGTCTGGCTGCGTGCCTCGAGCATCTCCGCGTTGATCGCGCTCACCGCGAGCGGCGTTTCCTGCAGGCTCGCCTCGCGAAACTCGGCGGTGACGATGATCTCCTCGAGGTTCGCGCTCTGGCCGGCGGCGATGCCGGAGACGAGGCTGAGGCCGATCAGGAGCGGTGTGCGAGAGCCACGAGCGTGAAAGTCAGTCCACTTCGCCATCTTCATGCTGCGTCCCCCAACCAGGCGCCGATGGCGACCATCGGCGCAGGTGCCAAGAGCCAACAACGAGATCAAGAAGTCGACTGCTGCGAATGCGCCCCGCGTTCGGGCTGTGGGCGATGTGCAACCGTGGACCTACGCGATATTACACCAACCGGAGCATTCTTGAATCCGTGCGAAACGCACGGTGCGTTCTTTCGATTTTTTGAACTTTTTCGGAAGAAAGCGGAACGCCGCGTCGGCGGCTCGTCACATCCCCGCAGCGATCGCGGAATCCTCGCACGGCTCCGCGCGGTCGACCTGCAGCCGCCGCGCGAGCCGGCGCAGGCCCGCGCGCAAGCCCTCCTCGAGCGTCGGATGGTAGTACGGCATCCGCAGCAGCGCCGGCACCGTGAGCTTCTGCTGCACGGACCAGGCGACGAGGTGAGCGAGGTGCTCGACGTCGGGCCCGAAGAGCTCGGCGCCGCGCAGGACGCAGTCGTTGCGCGTGGCATACAGACGGGCGAGCCCCACCTTGCGTGCCAGCACGCGCGCTCGGCCCTGCCGCTCGAAGGAGAAGTCGGCGATCTCGGTGCGAGCGGCGTCGAGCGACGCATAGGACTGACCCGCGATCGCGATCTGCGGATCGGTGAACACGATGATCAGCGGCGTCCGGCGCACGTGGCGCGCCACGTCCGGGTAGCGCGCGGCGTTCTCGCCTGCGATGCGGCCTTCGTCGATGGCCTCGTGCAGCAGCGGCAAGTGGCCGTCCACGTCCCCGGCGAGGAACACCGGCGCGTCCCCGCACTGCATCGTCTGCGGATCCCACTTCGGCACGCCGCGCGCGTCGAGCTCGAGCCCGGCGCGCTCGAGGCCGAGCGAGGCGACGTTCGGACGGCGCCCGGCCGCGACCAGCACGTGCTCGAACTCGCCCGCGCGGCTCACGCCCTGGCGGTCCTTCCAGCGCAGGCGAATCCCGTTCCTCGCGGGCTCGGCCGCTTCGATCGTCGCCTCGAGCTCGAAGGCGAGCCTTCGGCCGAGCTCGGTGCGCGCGTAACGTTGCAGCTCGGGATCGGTCAGCGGGCCGATCGTGGGAGCCTTGTCGAGGAACGTGACCTCGGCGCCCAGGCGGCGCAGCGCCTGACCGAGCTCGAGACCGACGATCCCGGTGCCGACCACCGCGAGCGACGCGGGCACGCGGCGCAGCTCGAACACGTCGTCGCTGGTCAGGATTCGATCGCGCACGGGCTCGAATACCGGCGGGACGACCGGCGAGCTGCCGGTGGCGATCACGATTGCACGGGCCCGTAGCTCGAGATCGTCGCCCACGCGCAGCGTGTTCGGCCCGATGAACCGCGCGCGGCCCTCGAGCCGCCGCGTCTCCGGCAACCGCTCCACGCCCTCGATCGTGCCCCGGACGAAGCGATCGCGCTCGGCTCTCACGCGGGCGAAGACGGCCTCGCCGTCGACCTCCACGCCGCGCACGCGGATGCCGAACACCTCGGCGCGCTCCACCGCCTCGGCCGCATCGGCCGCCGCGATCAGGAGCTTCGACGGCATGCAGCCGACGCGCGCGCAGGTCGTCCCGTGCGGCCCCGCCTCGACGAGCACCCAGTCCGCGCCGGCCTTGTCGAGCTCCGCAACGGCGTTCAGGCCGGCGCTGCCTGCCCCGATCACCACCGCATCGACGGAACGCACTCGCATGTTTCCCCCTTCGAGTCCTGCCCGATCGCGTCGCCCCCGCCGATGACGGCGCACGCGCCGGCGATCACTCCCGCCGCGCCGCGACGACCTCCGTTGCGGAGGGCGCGTCGTGTCGGCGCGACGAGCCGCGCAAGCGAAGGACGTCCCGCTTGGGGGGCACGAGATACAGGCGCCTGTAATCGCGAGTGAACTGCGAGACGCTCTCGTAGCCCACCTCGAACGCGGCGCTGCTCGCCGACCACCCTTCCTCCAGCATGAGCTGCCGGGCCTCGATCAGGCGCAGCCGCTTCTGATACTGGCCCGGCGTGAGCGACGTCATGAGCTTGAAGTGCTTGTGGAAGGCCGTGAGGCTCATGCCCGCGGCCGCGGCCAGCCGCTCGACCGGCAGGCGGGAGCGGTACTCGGACCGCAGGATGGCGATGGCCGCGCCGAGCCGGCTCGCATGGCTGGTCGGGTCCGCGAGGGCCCGAAGCGCGTCGCCATGGGGGCCCGAGAGCAGGCAGTAGTGCAGCTGCCGCAGGATCCCCTCGTGCAGCAGCGGTATCGCCTCGGGCCGGTCCAGCAGCCGCACTGAGCCGCAGCGCGCAATCGAGCAGCGCGGCGTCCGTGTCCTCGGCGAAGAGCGTGCGCGTCTGCGAGGGCCGCGGCGGCCGGACGCCGTCCAGGTGCGCGGCGAGATCGCGCAGGAGCCCGAGCTTGAGCTCGATCGCCACCGCGAGATAGGGCTCGGCACGGCTCGCCTCGACGATGCGCCCGACCACCGGCATGTCGGCGCTCACGATGGCGGCCTCTCCTGCGCGGAACACTCGCTGCTCGCGCCCCACGATCATGCGCTTGGCGCCCTGCAGGGCCAGGCAAACGAGGGGCCGATACACGGAATGCAGATCCCCCTGCGGCGCCTCCAGGCACATCATGCCGAGCCCAGGCACCGGCGTCGTCACGACCCCGTCGGCATTGGCGTGACGGGCCGCGTAGGCGCGAACGGCCGCTTTGAGTGCCTCCATGCGGCCTCCCGGTCGAGTCGCTCCCGACCATAGCACGGTCGCGTCCCGACGGCACTCGGGCTGCAGGATCGGGCAAGTCTTGCGCACGCAGCGGCAAGCTTCGGTCCGCACGCGGGCCTACAGTGTGCCCACGGGTCACGAACGACGGAGCACACGCCATGCAGCTGACGGGAAGCACGATGCTCATCACCGGCGGCGGATCGGGAATCGGCCGCGACCTGGCGCTGCGTTTCAATGCGCTCGGCAACACGGTCATCGTGGCCGGCCGGCGCGAGGAGGCGCTCGCGGAGACGATCGCCGGCCGGGACGGGATGCACGCGATGGCGGTCGATCTCAGCGACCCCGACGCCATCGAGGCGTTCGCCGAGCGCGTGATCGCCGCGTACCCGGCGCTCAACGTCCTGATCAACAACGCGGGCATCATGCGCTGCGAGGATCGACGAGTACATCGACGAGGCGATGGCCTTGTTCCACCAGCAGCCCACGCCGAAGGAAATCCTCGTGGAGCGGGTCGGCCCCTTGCGCTGGGCCGAGCGGGACGGCAGCTTCGATCGGCTCGTCCCGATGCTCGCCGAGCGGGCCACGCGCGCGGCCGCCGCCGTCGGGTCCTGAGCGCGGCCGTCCGCGGGCGCGCCTCGCGCGACCGCTCGGCGACTCGAATGGGCGGGCGATCCGGCAAGTCAACGGGCCGTCAGCGGCGCGCTCGCCGTCGAGAGCGGCCGTGCAGCGACGGCACGCCGGCCGCCGCTCCAAGCCCATAGGCCGGCGCTCACGACGGCCGCGGCAGCATCTGCGCGTTCCAGGCCTCGTAGCGGGCCCGCACGCGCTCGAAGACGTCCGGGTGCTTCGCCTTCAAGTTCACCTTCTCGCCCGGGTCCACCGCGAGGTCGAACAGGCCTTCCTCGCCGTCGTGAAGGTACTTCCACCGGCCGATGCGCGCGGCCGCCCGCGTGCGCGTGCGCCAGAAGAGCTCGCGGTCGTGCTCGCCGCGCTCGCCGGTCAACACGGGCGTGAGGTCCTCGCCATCGAGGGGATGGAGCGGATCGGGCGCCGCACCGGCCACCGCGAGGATCGTGGCCGTCCAGTCCATCGTGATCGCGGCCTGATCCGTCACCCGTCCGGCCGGCACGACGCCCGGCCAGCGCACGATGGCGGGCACGCGCGTGCCGCCCTCGTGCAGGTAGAGCTTCTGGAAAGAGAACGGCCAGTGGTACGAGTACCGCTCGCCGCCGTTGTCGCTCGTGAAGATGACGAGCGTGTCTCGCTCGAGCCGGCTGCGCCGCAAGGTTTCGAGCACGCGCCCGATGCCTTCGTCCATGCTGCGCATCATGGCGGCGTAGGCGGACAGCGAGCCGCCCTCGATCATGGGGCCCGGACCGTGATCGTCGTGATCGACGCCCGCGTCCGCCGGGCCTTCCCACGGCGAGTGCGGAGCCGTGTAGTGCAGGCTCAGGTAGAACGGCTTGTCGTGCGGCCGCTCGATGAGCTCGACGGCGCGCTCGGTGAAGAGTTCCGTGAGATAGCCTTCGCGGCGGACGCGCGTCTCGTTCTCCCAGAGATCGGGCTCGGCGCCGAGCTCGCGGCCAGCGTCGGGCGCGACGTGCGTGAAGTAATCGAGCGCGCCACTCAGCGAGCCGAAGAACTCGTCGAAGCCGAAGCGCCGCGGCTGGAACTCCGGCCGCCAGCCGAGATGCCACTTGCCGACGAGCGCCGTCTCGTAGCCCGCGGCGCGCAGCAGCGACGCGACGGTCGGCTGGCCTTGGGGCAGACCCACCGGCGGCGAGAACAACGTCAGCGGCTCCTGCAGGCCTACCGCGAAACGTTGCGGATAGCGCCCGGTGATGAACGCGCAGCGCGTCGGCGTGCACACCGGCGCCGCCGCGTAAGCGCTCGTGAACCTGAGGCCTTCACGCGCGAGGCCGTCGAGCACCGGCGTCTCGTAGTCCGGCCGGCCGTAGCAGCTCAGGTCGCCATAGCCCAGGTCGTCGGCCAGGATGAAGATTACGTTCGGTCGCGCGGCACGGCGGCGGCGAGACTGCGCGAGCGCCCGTACCGCGGGCAGCGCCGCAGCCGTCGCGGCGCCCACGCCACCCAGGAATGTTCGCCGCGTGACATCGTTGCCCATGGTGCATCCCCCGACCGGACCGTCGTGAGCGGATTCTGCATCGGTCGATCGCAAGCCGGAAACCTCCCATCCGATGCAGCACGGTCGGCAGCGGCGCTCAGGCCCGGCGCCTGCGCCCCCGAGCACCGCCCGACGGAACGGGGCATGCGGCGATGGCTTACGCAGCCGCCCCGGTCAACGCCGCGGCGAACGCCGCGAGCGCTGCGAGCCAGGGCAGGCAGCGTGGGCGATATGACAGCACGAGCCCCACGGCCACTGCGGCGAGCCCGAGCACCCACATCCACTGGACGACACCGATAGCGGGGCCGTGCGTGGCCACCGCAACCACGCAGGCGGCCCCCGCCGCGCCGATGGCGCCGGCCCCGAACGCTCGGCGCCACCCCGCGGCCGCCGGGCGTTCGAAAACCGAGCGCTGATGCCGCTCCATGCGGAAGGCGGCGCAGGCCGCCGCCAAAAAGGCGAGGGTCAGGACGGCGGCGTCGGCCATTCGACGCGCTCCCGCGACGGCGCGGCGTGCACGGCAGCAGGGCCGGGGGCACCGCGGACCGCGCGAGCCACGCGCCACCCGGCGAACGCGAACGCCGCGCCCGTGGCCGCCGCCGTGAGGTCGAAGCCCGCCATGAGCCAATCCCCGCTGGCGATCGATGCGGCGAGATGCCGGTCGGTGGTCAGAGCGTTCAGCACCGGCAGTGCTCCGAAGGCGGCAGCGGCGAGCCAAAGCGTCTCGATCCACGCGCGCCGGCTCGGCCGGAGCGCCGCATAGAGGAGGACCGCGCCCCAGGCGGCGAAGAACACCCGCACCTCGCCGGCGGCGCGCTCCGGCATGTCGAGGGGCAATAGCCGGTTGGCCCAAAAGTAGGCGGCCATCGCGAACGGCAAGCCCGCGAGCGTCGCCACGTTGAGACGCTCCACGAGGCTCAGCCTGCCCCGCTCGGTCTGCGATCGCCGCTTGAGCGTCCAGACGACGAGACCTGCGCCGATCATCACCGTGGACGCGAGCCCCGCCAGGAAGTACGCCCAGCGCAGCAGCGGCTCGGCGAAGCGCGCCATATGCATGCCGTACATCGCCGCCTGCACCTTCGCGACCGGACCGATGTCTGCGGAGACGGCCAGCGGTTCGCCCGACACCCCGTCGTAGTAAAGGCGGCGCGGTCGGTTGGAAAGCTCGCCGCCGGGCTTGCGCACGATCTCGACGACGGCATTGGCATCGTTGGGATTGCGAATCGTGATGGAGCCGATCGGTCCGCCGAGCCGCTCGCCCGCCCGTTCCGCCAGCACGCGCAGGTCGAACAGCGGCGCCGGTCGACCGGCGCGGTGGCGGCGGATCGTCGAGTCCTCCCGGTCGCGCGAGTAAGCGCTCCGGGCGGCATCCATGTCGGCCGCCTGCACGAGCGCCGGGCGCTCGTCGCCGTAATTCGCGATCACGGCCCACGGCATGACCGTCGACATGATCGGGACGAGGCCCGTGTACGCGATGGCGAGATGAAACGGCAGCAGTGAGACGGCGAGCAGCAGATGTGCGTCGAGCCACGATCGTTGCCGGCCCATGCCCGGTCGGAACGTGAACAGGTCGCGGAAGAAGCGACGGTGCACGACGAGGCCCGTGGCCAAGGCGGTCAGCATGAACATCGTCGCGGCGCCCGACAGCCACCAGCCCCGGCGAACGGGTTCCGATATCTCGAATCGATAATGCAGCCGGTAGAAGAGATCGCCGCCGCGCGTCTCGCGAGGGGTTACGACGCGGCCGCTCTCGGCGTCGAGGACTTCGCGTCGCGTTCGTGGACCGAGATCGGTGACGTCGGCGCGCGGCTGCCACGCGATTCGCGTGCCGGGGAAACGCTCGCTCGGCAGCGTGATGGTCCAGCGCTCGGCATCCGGCGCGACGTCGCCCAGGCGTGCGGCCGCCGCCTCGAGCGCGACGAGCGGATCGGCGGCCCTCGGCAGCTCGGGCATCATCCACGCCGTGATCTCGTCCTTGAACACCGACGCGGTGCCCGCGAGAAACATCATGAAGAGCGCCCAACCGCCCAGGAGACCTGCCCAGCCGTGCAGCCATGCCATGGCTTGCCGGAAGGACCGTTTCACGACGCGAGCGCTCCCGCGATGCCGGCCAGGCCCGCCACGGCGACCAGTGCGACCCATGCGGCGACCGCGGAGGGCGCCGCGAACGACCAGAGGATTGCCGCCGTGTAGAACAGGAACGACAGGAGCGTGGCCGCGGCGGTAGCCTCGCTACGCGCGAGCGGCAGCACCTTCGCGAGGCACGTGGTCGCCATGGCCGCCACGACGTAGCCGCCGATGACGGCCGCGGCGGCGCGCGCCGCTATGTCCCGGCGCCCCCATGCGCGCGTTTTCGCAGCACCCGACCGCGACATCTCAGAAGCTCGACGTGAAGCTCAGCTCCACGGTGCGCGGCGGCGCCGGGCTCCACGACGAAGCGCTGCTTCCGCGCGGCGTGTAGAAACGATCGGCGGCGTTCCAGATCCGCAAGTCGACCCTCGACTGCGCGGCGATGTCTCGTGTCACACCGGCGTCTATCACGGTGTAGGACTGCATGCGGCTGGTATTGGCGTTGTCGGCGTAGCGCTCGCCCACGTAGCGCACGCCGGTGCGCAGATACCAGCCCGGGCGTATCCGCCAGTCGACCCAGAGATTCGCCGTTTGCTCCGCCACGTTGGGCGGCGTGCTGCCGTTGCGGGATACGTACGTGCCGCCCACCGTTTCCGCGAAATCGTCGAAGCGCGCGTCCAGGGAGGCCGCGTTCATCGCCAGCCGCACGGCGTCTCCGATCTCGAAGGAAGCCGCGACCTCGATACCCGTGGACGATTGCTGTCCCACCTGCTGGGTCACGCCGGGCTGGTCGGGCACGGACACCTGCAGGTTGTTCTTCACGATGCGATAAGCGGCCGCGGTCCACTCGCCGCGGCCGCCCCCGAGGATCTGCTTGACGCCGATCTCGAGCTGCTTGCCGTCCATCATCTCCATGCGCTGCGCGGCCGCGCTCATGTTGCCCACGCTCCCGGCGGGATCGGTCGCGGTGGAGAAATTGCCGTAGACCGTCAGACTCGGCTTCAGCGCGTGGCGCACGCCGACTCGCCAGCTTCCGGGATTGAAAGAGGCTGCCGACCCCACTCCCGTGAGGTGCTCGAACCGGTCGACGTCGTAACGGTCCTTCCTCACGCCGGCCAGAAGCGACGTGCGCTCGGTGACGGCGATGTGATCCTCCGCGAACAGCGCGTACTGATCGGCGTGAAAGAGGTTGATGTAGTTGTAGCCGCCGGGCAGGTATTGGAACGTGCCCACGTCCGGGTTCCATGGGTCGAGCAGCGTCGTCGCCTGGGAGACCCAGTAGACGTGGTCGAACGTGAGCCGGTTGAAGTCGAGCCCGACGGCGAGCGTGTTGTCGCGGCCCAGGATCCGGCTCGAGAGCGTGGCGACCGTGCTGTTGCCGTACTGGCGCAGGTCGTGCGTCAGGTCGGAGCCGCCCTGGCGCGCGATCAGCCCCGTGCTCGGCTGCCAGCTCACCCCGCCCGCTCCGAACCAGCGGCGCTCGGCGGTGAGATAGTACGTGGTGCTGCGAACGGTCACCGCGTCCGACGGCGCCCAATCGAGGCGCGCCTGCGTCCAGCTGTCCTCGTAGCGTCGCTCGGCATCGAGCACGTTGTAGTTCTTGCGCCGCAACGACTCGTCGAACCGCCCGTCGATCAGCGGTATGGCGCTGTTGGTGGCCGGCCGCTGATCGGCATAGTCTTCCGAGAACGTGAGCGTGAGGTTCGGCGCGAGCGCGAGGCGCAGCGAGGCCGACAACGTCCAGCTCTCCGAGTCTGCGCGCTCGGCCCAGCCGTCCGACTGCTGGCGGCTCAGGCTCGCACGATAGGACAGGCGGTCACCGATCGGCCCCGTGCTGTCGATGGCCGCGCGATACGTCCCGTAGGATCCGGCTGTCACGCGATAGCGGTGGAGCGATTGCTCGGGATCGGGCTTCCGCGGGATGACGTTGACGACGCCGCCGATCGCCCCCGTGCCGTACAGAGACGAGCTCGGCCCGCCCAGCACCTCGATGCGGTCCACGGTCCAGGTGTCCGCCGGGAAGGTCATGGTGCCGGCAGCGACGAACATCTGGACGCCGTCGTAGAGGCGCATCACGGAGTTGAGGCCATTGAACCCGCGCGCGCTCACGGCGGTGCCGCCGTTGCCCGAGCTGCCCTGGTCCACGACGCCGGGCATGCGGGCGACCGCGTCCTGGATGGAGAAATCGCCGCGCGCGAGGATCTCGTCGCCGGTGAGGACGTGGATGCTGGCCGGCGTGTCCAGCGGCGTGAGGCCCACCCGGCTCGAAGTGGCGGCGGGCTTCTCGAGCGGTGAGGAGCTCACGATGATCTCGTCCACGACGCTCGTGTCGGTCTGGCCGGCCGCGATGCCGGCGTGACAGACCAGGGAGATCGCCAGGGCGAGCGTGCTTTGGCGAAAGGTCGTCACGGCAGAGGTGCCCCGTTTGCGGCCGTTGCCGCGGTCGACGGGACCCTAGGGGGCGGCCGGTCGGACCGACAAGCTAAAAACCGTTCACAAGTCGCCGGGTTAACGGGCCGTTAACGGCTCGTTAACCGTTAAGCGCGAGCGGCGCCGTGTCGGTCCTCCGGCCCGGTCCCTCCGCAGCGGTCTGCTAGACTTTCGCCGTCTTCGTCAGCGGCTCTCGGTAAGGAACGGCATTGACTTCGGAGCGGACGGTCACCGCCGAGGTGCTCGACTTCGTCGAGCGCGCGCGGCTCACGGATTTCCCGGCTGAGGCGGTGGCGACCGCCAAGCGCTGCATCGCCGACGGCCTGGGCGTCATGCTCGCGGGCGCCACGCAGCCCGCGAGCCTCGTCGTGAGCCGCTGGGTGCGCGCGGCGAGCAGCCGCGCGCAGGCCACCGTGCTCGGCCCCGAGCCGTACGCGACGACGACGGCGTCCGCCGCCCTCGTCAACGGAACGAGCGGCCACGCGCTCGACTGGGACGACACGCAGCTCACCACCACGCCGGACCGCATCTTCGGCCTGCTCACGCACCCGACGATCCCGCCGCTCGCCGCGGCGCTCGCGGTGGGCGAGGCGCGGCGGGTGTCCGGCGCGGCCGTGCTCGAGGCGTTCCTGACGGGCTTCGAGGTCGAGTGCAAGATCGCGGAGGCGATCCATCCGGACCACTACAAGCGCGGCTTCCATTCCTCGGGCACCGTGGGCACGTTCGGCGCGGCCGTGGCCGCCGCGAAGCTCATGGGCTTGCCGCGCGAGCGGCTCGCGCATGCGCTCGCCATCGCGGCGAGCTCGGCCGCCGGCATCCGCGTGAATTTCGGCACCATGACCAAGCCGTTGCACGTGGGGCGGGCGGCCGCGAACGGCGTGTCCGCCGCGGAGCTCGCGGCCGAAGGCTTCACGGGCGGGGCCGATGCGCTCGACCCGCCGTGGGGCTTCCTGCAGGTGTTCAGCCACGGCGGCGGCTTCGACGGCGCGCGCATCTCGGGCAAGCTCGGCAACCCCCACACCATCGTGTGGCCGGGGGTCTCCATCAAGCCGTACCCCTGCGGCGTGCTCGGCCACCCGACCATGGACGCGATGCGCCGGCTCGTGCTGAAGCACGACGTGCAGCCCGAGCAGATCCGCGCGATCCGCGTGCGCGCGGGGTCGAACATACTCAATCCGCTGCGTTACGAGGTGGCCCGCAACGAGCTCGAGGCGAAGTTCTGCCCCGCGTTCATGGTCAGCGCCATCGCGCTGCGCAGAAAGGCGGGCATTCGCGAGTTCAACGACGAGTTCGTGCAGAGCGAGCCGGTGCAGCGGCTCATGCGCAAGGTGCAGCGCGTGCTCGATCCGGAGATCGAGGCGCGCGGGTTCGACAAGATCCGCAGCACCGTCGAGGTGGACCTCGCGGACGGGCGCACGCTCGTCGAGCACGCGGACGAGCGCTACCGCGGCGGGCCGGAGCTGCCGTTCACGCGCGAGGAGCTGCTCGAGAAGTTCGCGGACTGCGCGTCGCTGCTGCTCGCCGAGGAGCGGGTGCGCGAGGTCTTCGAGACCGTGGAGGCGCTCGAGACGCTCGGCGACGTGGCGGCGCTCGTGCGGCTGCTCGAGCCCGCGCGGCCGGCGCGCTGAGCGGCGATGAGCCTCGCCTGGATCTCGGTCGGCGCGCTCGTGCTCGCAGTCACGCTGAGCTGCACGACGGCCGTGAACGTGGGCGTCGTGTCGCTCGCGCTCGCGTTCCTCGTCGGCGTGTTCCTCGCCGGCATGAGCCCCGGCGCCGTGCTCGAAGGCTTCCCCGTGGAGCTGCTCGTCACGCTCGTGGGTGTGACGCTGCTCTTCGCCATCGCCGAGTGCAACGGCACGCTCGGGCGCCTCACCGCCCGCGCGGTGCGGCTCTGCCGCGGCCGCGCGGCCCTGCTGCCCGTGCTGTTCTTCCTGCTGGGGTTCGCGCTCGCCACCATCGGCGCCGGCGCCACGCCCGCGAGCGCGCTGCTCGCGCCGCCCGCCATGGCCGCGGCCGCGCGCGCCGGCGTGCCGCCGCTGCTCATGGCCATCATGACGGGCAACGGTGCGCTCGCCGGCACGCTCTCGCCGTTCGCGCCGACGGGAATCGTGGCGCACGGCGTCATGAACCGCATCGGGCTCGGCGGGGTGGAGTGGATGACGTTCGCCTACAACGCGCTCGCGCACGCGTTGGTCGGCGTGGCGGGCTTCCTGCTGCTCGGCGGCTGGCGGCTGTTCCGGGCGGGCGGGGGCAGCGACGCCGTGGAGGAGACGGCGTCGCCCATGGAGTGGCGGCACTGGCTCACGGCCGCAGGGATCGCCGCGCTGATCGCCACCGTGGTCGGCTTCGGCCTCGACGTCGGCATGATGGCGCTCGTGATCGCCACCGTGCTCGTGCTGCTCGGCGCGGTCGAGGAGGGCAAGGCGATCCAGCGCATGCCGTGGGGCGTGATCCTCATGGTCACAGGCGTGACCGTGCTCGTGGCGCTGCTTCGCGAGACCGAGGGCCTCGATCTCATCACGGGGGCCATCGCCCACGTCTCGTCGCCCGCCACGATCGAGGCCATCGTCGCGTTCGGCACCGGCCTCGTGTCGGTCTACAGCAGCACGTCTGGCGTGGTGCTGCCGGCGTTCCTGCCGCTCGCGCCCGAGCTCGCCGCGCGGCTCGGCGGCCTCGATCCGCTGGACATCGCCTGGTCGATGAACGTGAGCGCGAGCCTCGTGGACCTGTCGTCGCTGTCCACGGTGGGCGCGCTCTACATCGCGGCGGCGCCGCCAGGCACGGATACGCGCCGGCTGTTCAATGCGCTGCTCGCGTGGGGGCTCGCGATGACGCTGGTCGGCGCGGCGCTCTGCTTCGTGCTGTTCGGCTGATCGGCTGAAGATCGCGGCGGGAAAGCCGCTCCCACAGGCTTCGTTCGACAGCGGCGCGAGAGCCCCGCCGAGCCGCTCTCATCGCGCGGCGGCGGTGAGGCCGGCGAACGAAGGGACTCCGCCCGACTTTTGCTCGGACCAGTCGCGCACGCGCTCGAACGCGAGGCGCAGCAGGCGCGCCTCGCCACTCGCATCCGGGATCACGCACGGCGGCTTGCGGCGCAGCCTGTCCCAGCTGCCGTTCGCGATGATCGTGCTCAAGAACGCGAGGTTCTTGCGCAGGAAGTAGACGTACGGGTTCTCGCCGTGCTCGAAGTACGCCTCCATGTACCGGTAGGCGCCGTTGAAGTTGTGCTCGAGCCGGCGCCGCACCGAGCTCTGGTAGAACGCGAGCGTCTTGGCGAGCAGGTCGCGTCCCGAGCGGTAACGCGCGTTGCTCGGGCTCTCACCCAGCGCGACGCCGCCCACCACGAACTCCGGAAACAGCCGGTCGCGGCACTTCTCGAGGTAGCAGCGGTCGGCGAGCTGCGCCATGAGGTCGGCCGTGCCGAGCAGGTGACCCACGAGGCTGTCCTTGGGCTCGTCGAGCTCGATGCGCTCGATGTCGATCTCGTAGCCGGTGAAATGCACGATGCGCGCCGCCACCGGCACGAATTCCCCGAGGCCGATGCGGGGCAGGTAGCCCTCGAGGAATTGCCCGCTCCGCGACACGTGCGAGCGCGTGAACTCCGCGCCGTGCGCGACGGCGCGGTCGCGCTCGCGATGCCGCAGATATCCCGAATCGTGGAACAGGCCGCAGACGATGGCGAGCGCCGCCCGCTCGGGCCCGAGGGCGTCGCCCGGCCCGGCGGTGGACTCGTAGCCGGCGATGAGCCGCGCGAGCGCCAGCGTCATGTCCAGCGTGTGCTGGATGTCGTGATACGGCGTGTCCACCGGATGGTATTCGTCGTGGCCGCAGAACACGCGCTCGAAGTCGTGGAACGCGAGCCACACGGCGTCGAACGAATGGCGCGGGTAAAGGGAGCGGAAGAGGGAGGCGACCGCGGCGCGAACCTGGTGCGGGGAGCTGACCTGCACCGTGTTGGTCACGTCGTAGTCGTTACGGCGCTCCTGGGCTTGATCGTGGGTCAAGGATGCTCCCGACCGAAAGTTGCCGCAGTGTAAGAGATTGCGCGAATCCGCGAAATCCTACATGCGACATAAATCGTCACGGGAGTCGCAAATCTGCGACGACCGGCACGTGGTCGGAAGGCTTTTCCCAGCGGCGCGGCGCGGCGTCGATCCGACAGCCGGCGCACCGCTCGCGGAGCTGCTCCGAGAGCAGGATCAGGTCGATCCTGAGCCCCAGATTGCGCCGGAAGGCGCCCGCACGATAGTCCCACCAGGTGAAGCTCCGGGGCGGCTGCTCGAACAGCCGGAACGCGTCGTGCAGGCCGAGCGCCCGAATGGCCGCGAGCGCGCTGCGCTCGGGCTCGCTGCACATGATCTTGCCTTCCCACGCGAGCGGGTCGTGCACGTCGCGGTCCTCCGGCGCCACGTTGAAGTCGCCGAGCAGCACGAGCTGGCCGTGCCGCTCGAGCTCGCGCGCGAGCTGGTCGCGAAGCGCGGCCATCCATTCGAGCTTGTAGGCGTACTTCTCCGAGCCCACCCGCTGCCCGTTCGGCACGTACACGTTGAACACCCGCAGCTCGCCGAACGAGGCGGCGAGCACCCGGCGGGCGGGGTCCTCGAAGCCCTCGAGGCCGACGAGCACGTTGGCGGCCGGACGCCGGGAGGCGATGGCCACGCCGTTGTAGGCCGGCTGGCCGCTGAACACCACCTGGTAGCCGAGCGCGGCGAACGCCTCGACGGGGAAGTCCTCGTCGCGGAGCTTGGTCTCCTGGAGCGCGAGCACGTCGGGCTGCTCGCGCTCGAGCCACTGCGTCACGTGCCCGAGCCGCATGCGCAGGCTGTTGATGTTCCAGGTGGCGATGCGCACCGCCCGCCCTCGACCGGAAGGGCGCCGCTACGCGCCGGCCGCCGCCTCGATGCCCGACCGCTTGAGCAGCGGCTCGAGGCGCGGCTCGCGGCCGCGGAAGGCGACGAACGCATCGAGGGCCTTGCGGCTGCCGCCCACGGCGAGCACCGACTTGCGGAAGCGCTCGGCCGTAGCGCGGTCGAAGGCGCCCGCTTCCTCGAACGCCGCGAAGGCGTCCGCGGCGAGCACCTCGGCCCACTTGTAGCTGTAGTAGCCCGCGGCGTAGCCACCCCCGAACACGTGCGCGAAGGTGTTCGGGAAGCGGTTGTATTCCGCGGCCGGCACCACGGCCACCTCGCGCCGCACCTCGTCGAGCAGCGGGAGCACCCGCCCGCCCCGCGCGGGGTCGTATTCGTGATGCAGCCTGAAGTCGAACAGCGCGAACTCGAGCTGGCGCACCATGGCGAGCCCGGACAGGAAGGTGCGCGAGCGGTTCAGCGTTTCGATCTTCGCGTCCGGCAGCGGCTCGTCCGTGCGGTGATGCCGTGCGATGCGCCGCAGCACCTCGGGCAGCCAGGTGTAGTTCTCGAGGAACTGGCTCGGCAGCTCCACGGCGTCCCAGGCGACGCCGTTGATGCCGGCGAGCGAGGGATAGTCCACCTCGGTCAGCAGGTGATGGAGCGCGTGCCCGAACTCGTGGAACAGCGTCACCACGTCGGAATGCGTGAGCAGCGACGGCGTGTCGCCGACGGGCGGCGAGAAGTTGCAGACGAGGTGCGCCACGGGCCGGCGCTCGAGGCCGGGCAGCCGCGCGCGGCTCGTGGCCCCGTCCATCCAGGCGCCGCCGCGCTTGTTGGCGCGCGCGAAGAGGTCCGCGTAGAAGCTGCCGACCTCCGTCCCGCGCGCGTCGCGGAGCACGTAGTAGCGCACGGACGGGTGCCACGGATTGGGCGCGGGCGCTTCGGTCAGGCGCAGCCCGAACAGCCGCTCCGCGAGCTCGAACAGGCCCGCGAGCACGCGCTCGAGCGGGAAGTAGGGCCGAAGCTCCTCCTCCGAGATCGCGAAGCGCTCCCGGCGCAGGCGCTCGGAGTAGAACGCGACGTCCCAGGGCTCCAAGCGGCGGCCCGCGTACGCCTCGAGGTCGGCGAGCTCGCGCTCGGCCTGCGGCCGGCTGCGCCGTGCGAGGTCGCGGAGGAACCCGATCACCTCGGCCGGCGAGGTCGCCATCTTGGTCGCGAGCGAGAGCTCCGCGTAGCTCGCGAAGCCGAGCAGCGTGGCCGCCTCGTGCCGCAAGCGCAGGATGTCCTCGATCAGCGGCCCGTTGTCCCAGCGCCCCGCGTGCGGTCCGCGGTCCGACGCGCGCGTGACCCACGCCTCGTAGTACTTGGCGCGCAGCGCTTCCGACTCCGCGTGCGCCATCACCGCCTGGTACGTGGGCGGGTCGAGCGTGAGCAGGAAGCCCTCGAGGTTCTGCTCGCGGGCCGCCGCCGCGGCGCGCTCCAGCACGACCTCCGGCAGCCCCGCGAGCGCGCCGCGGTCCGTCTCGTGATGACGGAACGCGTCGGTGGCGTCCATGAGGTTCTGCTCGAAGCTCGCCTGGCGGGCGGCGAGCTCCTGCATCACCGCGCGGAAGCGTGCGCGCGCCTCGCCCTCGAGCGCCACGCCGCCGAGGCGAAAGTCGCGAATCGCCTGGCGCACGAGCTCGCGCTCGACGGGCCTGTCTTCGGGCAACGTCTCCTCGAGGCGCAGGAAGCACCGATACAGCCGCTCGTTCTGCGCGAGCTCGGTGCCGAACTCCGTCACGAGCGGCAGCGCGGCGTTGAACGCGGCGCGCAGCTCCGGGCTCGATACCACCGCGTTCAGATGCGCGACCGGGCTCCACACGCGATGCACGGCATCATGGATGCGCTCGAGCGCAGCGAGCCAGTCGAGCGACGGCTCGGCCACGCGCTCGGCCCGTGCGAGGGCGGCCCGCTGCTCGTCGAGCGTGCGGCGCACGGCGGGCTCGACATGCTCGGGCCGGATCGCGTCGAACGCCGGCAGGTCGGTCGCCGCCAGCAGCGGATTCCCTGCGTCGTCTTCGGTGGTCATGCTGGATGCGGTCGGTGGTCGAACGGGCAATCTAGCAGAGAAACTCGGGTCTTGTATAAGCTCCGGGTTCCTTCGAAGACAGGGGCGGTGCCTTGCAATCCTTCGACCTCATCGTCCTCGGCGGCGGCAGCGGAGGGCTCGCCACGGCTCAGCGCGCGGCCGAGTACGGTGCGCGCGTGGCGCTGTTCGAGCCCGGGCGGCTCGGCGGCACGTGCGTGAACGTCGGCTGCGTGCCGAAGAAGGTCATGTGGAACGCGGCGGAGCTCGCGCGCGCGATCGATCACGCGCCGGCGTACGGCTTCGCCGTGCAGCGCGGGCGCCACGACTGGCGCAAGCTCAAGGCGGGACGCGACGCGTACGTGGCGCGTCTGAACCGCATCTACGCCGGCAACCTCGAGCGCAAGGGCATCACCACGATCCGCTCCCGGGGCGTGTTCGCCGACGCCCACGAGATCGTGGACGAAGCGGGCGCCCGTTATCGCGCGCCGCACGTGGTCATCGCCACGGGCGGCTTTCCAGACGTGCCGCCCATCGAGGGCGCGGAGCTCGGGATCACGTCGGACGGCTTCTTCGAGCTCGAGGAGCTGCCGGCGAGCGTCGCCATCGTGGGCGCCGGCTACGTGGCCGTGGAGCTCGCGGGCGTGCTGCATTCGCTCGGCAGCCGGGTGACGGTGTTCGCTCGCTACGGCGGGTTGCTGCGCACGTTCGACGCGATGCTTTCCGAGCGGCTCGAGCAGGCGATGCGCGCGGACGGTATCGAGATCGTCACGCACGCCGTGCCGCAGGCGGTGCACCGCGACGGCGGGCTCACGCTCACCACCGCCGACGGCCGCAGCTTCGACGGCTTCGACGTGCTGCTCTGGGCCATCGGCCGCAGTCCCAACACGGCGCAGCTGCGGCTCGCCGAGGCCGGCATCGAGACCAACGCGGACGGTTACGTCGTGGTGGACGCGTACCAGAACACGAGCGTGCCGGGCGTGTATGCGGTCGGCGACGTCACGGGGCAGGCCGAGCTCACGCCGGTGGCGATCGCCGCCGGGCGGCGCCTCGCGGACCGCGTGTTCGGCGGGCAGCCCGAGCGACGGCTGTCGTACGACGTGATCCCGACGGTGCTCTTCTCCCATCCGCCCATCGGCACGGTGGGCCTGTCGGAGCGGGACGCCGAGGCGCGTTATCCCGGCGAGCCGCTCAAGGTCTACCGGTCGGAGTTCGTGCCGATGTTCCACGCGCTCACCGAGGACAAGCCGCGCACGGCCATGAAGCTCGTGACGGTGGGCGCGGACGAGCGCATCGTCGGCTGTCACATCATCGGCCCCGGGGCGGACGAGATGCTGCAGGGCTTCGCCGTCGCCATCACGATGGGCGCGCGCAAGCGCGATTTCGACGACACCATCGCCATCCATCCCACTAGCGCCGAGGAGCTCGTGACGATGCGCTGAGCGGGCGAAGCGGCTTTCAGCGCGCCGCTTCGAGCTCGCGCCTGAGCTCGGCCAGCACGGGTTCCGTGGCGGGGCGCACGCCTCTCCAGATCCGGAACGATTCCGCGGCCTGCTCCACCAGCATGCCGAGGCCCTGCACGGCGCGGCGGGCGCCCGCGCTCAGGGCCCAGCGCACGAAGGGCGTGCCTCCCGGACCGTAGACCATGTCGTAGCAGAAGGTTCCCGGGCCGATCACGTTCGCGGGGAACGCGGGGGTGTCGCCCGCGAGGCCGACCGAGGTGGCGTTGACCACGACGTCGAAGGGCTCGCGGCCTTCGAGCGCGGCGAAGGACGCCGCCGTCACAGGGCCCGCGGCGGCGAACGCGCGCGCGAGCGCCTCCGCCTTGGCGGGCGTGCGGTTCGCGATGACGAGCTCGCGCGGCCCCTCCGTGAGCACGGGCCCCACGACGCCGCGGGCGGCGCCGCCCGCGCCGAAGATCAGCACGCGGCGGCCGGCGAGGGGCACACCCTCGTTGACGCACAGGTCGCGCACGAAGCCCAAGCCGTCCGTGTTGTCGCCGCGCACGCGCCCGCCGTCGAGCGTGAGCGTGTTGACCGCGCGGGCCTCGGCCGCCTCGCGGCCGAGCTCGTCCGCGAGCTCGAACGCCGCCTCCTTGTGCGGCACCGTGACGTTGAGCCCCTTGCCCCCGGCGGCCGCGAACCGCCGCACGGCCTCCGCGAACGCCTCGGGCGGCGCGTCGATGCGCTCGTAGACGAGGGCCTGCCCCGTCTGGCGGGCGAATGCGGCGTGGATGGCGGGCGAGCGGCTGTGCGCCACGGGGTGGCCGATCACGGCGTAGCGGTCCGGCTCTTTTCCGCTCATTCTGCCGAGGTCCGTTGCTTCATCGGGCGGCGTGGTACTGTACCCTCCCCCGTGTGTCTCGCGCAGCCGCCGTCGAGCCGTCCGAGGTCGCGATGAACGTCACCGATGCCGAACGATGCCCGTGGTGCCTCGGGATCGATCCCGAGTACCAGCGCTATCACGACGAGGAGTGGGGCGTGCCGGTGCGCGACGACCGGCGGCATTTCGAGTTCCTCGTGCTCGAGGGCGCGCAGGCCGGCTTGAGCTGGTGGACCATCCTGCGCAAGCGCGAGGGCTACCGCCGCGCGTTCGCGGGCTTCGATCCCGAGCGGGTGGCCCGCTTCGACGCCCGCTCGGTGGAGCGGCTCATGGCGGATCCCGGCATCGTGCGCAACCGCCAGAAGATCGAGGCCACGATCGTGAACGCGCGCTCGTTCCTGGCCGTGCAGGAGGAGTTCGGCAGCTTCGACCACTACGTGTGGCGCTTCGTGGACGGCAAGCCGATCGTCAACCGCTGGCGCGAGCAGCGCGAGGTGCCGGCCACGAGCCCCGAGTCCGACGCGCTCAGCAAGGACCTCAAGGCGCGCGGGTTCAAGTTCGTCGGCTCCACCATCGTCTACGCGCACATGCAGGCCACGGGCCTCGTGAACGACCACCTGATCACCTGCTTCCGACACCCGGAACGCCAGGGCTCTACGAAGCGGCCAAGGCGCCGGGCGCGCGCCGGCGCGGCGTAGGAGCTTCGTCGCCCGGAGCGACGAATGGGGCGAGCCGAGCGTTCCTGGCGCCTGCCGCCGTCTTCGTGAGCGCCGCGCTGAGCGGCTGCCCGCAATGGCGGCCGCTCATCGTGACGAACCAGACGGGCGCGCCCGTGCGGTTGTCGTACGCGCTGTCGTTGTTCCCGCTCTGATCGTCGAGACGCACGACCGCCGCACCGAATGGCGCGGCTGGCTTCGCGGCGTGGATCGCATGTGCCCCTTCCAGCAGGCTCGCGCACAGGGATGTGCGCGCGCCAGCCCCCAGGGAGGGGGAGGGGCACATGCGAGCCGCGCCGCCTGCGATGACGCCGAAGACCGCGCGCTCGAACGTCCCCGCACAAAAGCCGCACGCAGTCAGAACGGAAGCACGCGGATCACGCTGAGAGCGTACGGGCCTTCCGCCGTCGAGTGGAGGATCGCGCCGAGGTAGCGCGTGGTCGGGTCGTCGACGCTCCAGGTGAGCTCCACGTCGAGCCGGTCGCCGGCGGCGACCGTGGGCGGCGCCGCGTACTCCAGGTTGCCGGCTTCGTCGTCTCGCCCGAGCGTCCAGCCGAACAGCGTGTAGCGGGCGCCGGGCCCGCCCGCCGTCTCGTCCGTCTCGAAGCCGTGCACCAGCGCCACGTAGCGCCCCGGCTGCGGCTCGAAAACGTCGATCTCCTCTTCGGAGTCGAACCGGCCGCTCTGGCCGATCTGCGTGCAGAGATTGTCGGGGCAGTAGAAGAGATAGAGGTCGAGGTCGTCGAGCCCGTCGGTGAGCTCGTCGAAGAGCGCCACCCGCAGATAGAGCGTGTCCGGCGGCACCTCCGGCAGCTCGTGCATGCGCACGCCGTTGCCGATGCGGAAGGTGAACTGGTTCGTCGGGTCGTCCTCGACGAAGCCGTCCTGCACCGTGGCAGGTGCGGCGAGGCCGTGCACCGATGCGATGTACTCGCCGTTGTAGTTGAACGCGATGGGCACGTCGAGCGTGCCTTCCTCGCCGAACAGGTTGATGCGCGTGGGCACGCGCAGCGCCACCGGGCGCAGCGCGATGGGGCTCGCGACCCGGCGCGCGCCGTCGCTCCAGACGAGCTGGCCGAACGTCCACTCGTCGAGCGGCGAGTCGCCGTGATCGATGAACGTGAGCCCGAACTCGGCCGTCTCGCCGGCGCCGAGCGCGAGCGTCGGCGGCTCCACGATCACCTCGATGCCCGGCGGCGCCGTCACGCTGGCCGTGAACGTGGCGGGTCCGCCGCGGTTCGTGACCACGCGCGTGACGATGTCGCCGGTGACGAGCTCCGCCACGGCGATGGACGGCAGGTTGAGCTGCGTGGGATCCGCGGGGTAGCCCTCGGCGAGCACCGCGTCGCAGTCCTCCACGAGGAACGGCGAGCGTTCGAGGCCGCAGAGATAGGCCGCATGATCGAGCAGGCCGTTGTCGTAGGTGAGGCCGGGGTCCACGGCACGGTTCGGATCGACGTGGCCCGCGCCCATGTCGAGCGGATCCGCGTCGATCTCAGGCTCCCGCAGCACGTTCTGCCGCGCCGTGGTCATGAGCGCCGACTTGATGGCGCTCGGCGGCCAGTCGGGATGCGCCTCGAGCAACAGCGCGGCGAGCCCCGCCACCTGCGGCGCGGCCTGCGAGGTGCCGGAGAGATACTGGAACGTCTCGCCTTGCAGCCCGCTCGCGGGCTGCGGCGTGTGGCCGGCAAGGATGTCCACGCCCGGCGCCGTGACGTCGGGCTTCAGGAAATTCGCATCGGACGTCGCGGGGCCGCGGGAGGAGAACTCCGCCATCATGTTCCCGGTCTGGCGCACCTCCACGAAGATCCCGCGCCGCAGCGCCACCGTGATCTCCTCGCCGTCCGTGAGCCTGTTCACGAGGAGCTGGCCGTCGTTCGCGCCGATCATGACGGCCGGGATGCCCACGCTGCCCGAGTCGCCGTTCATGGGGAACGGCGCGCCGGAGGTGTTGTACACCACGGCGGCCACGGCGCCCGCCTGCTCAGCCCGTTGCACCTTGACCCAGAACTCGCAGCCGCCGCGCTCGATCAGCGCGATGTGGCCGCGCACCTCGGCGGCGTTCACGAGCGGCTCGCAGGCGTCGCGGCGGCTGCCCGCGGCGCCGTTCGCGAGCTGCGCCACGCCGTCGTCGGCCAGCACCAGCCGCGCCTCGGCGCTCGCGCCGTCGCGCAGCGACGGCGTGAAGCTCGCTTCGCGCATCGGCAGCTCGCGCGCGAGGTCGTCCGGCTCGGTGATCGCGATCGCGTCGTCGTACACGTTGCCGGTCTGCGTGGACGCGGCCACGGTCATCACCCAGGGGGCGCTCGCGGGCGAGCTGATCGTCGCGAGGTCCGGCCCATCGTTGCCCGCTGCCACGACGGCCAGCACGCCCGCGTCGAGCGCGTTCAGCAGCGCGAGGTCGTCGGGCGCGGTCAGGTCCGTCTCGCCGAGCGTGGTGCCGACCGAATAGCTGATGACGTCGACGCCGTCGGCCACCGCGTCGTCGATGGCGCGGGTGAGGTCCGACGTCGCGCACAGCGCGCCCTGCTCGCCAGCCGCGCGCCAGCAGGCCTTGTACACGGCGATGCGCGCGCGCGGCGCGATGCCGCCGACGCGGCCGAGCCGCGTGCCGAAGAGCCACGCGGAGACGGAGGAGTTCCCGGCAGCGATGGTCGCGACGTGGGTGCCGTGACCGTCAGCGTCGCGCGGCGAGGCGAACTCGTTCGGGTCGAGCTCGTGCTGCGCCAGGAAGCCGTCGAGGTAGAAGCGCGCACCGATCACCTTGTTGTTGCAGTCGGCGCGCGTGAAGCCCTCGCCCTCCTCGCACGTGCCGTTCCAGCCCTCGGGCGGGTCGTAGACGAGCTCCGTGGGCGGATTGCGGCGAATCGAATGACAGAGCCAGCGCCCGAGCCAGGAGGCGCGCGCCCACCGGCTCTCGCAGGCACGGGGGATGTGCTCGACCACGTCGCGCAGCGACGGATGGCCCGGCGCGATGCCGCTGTCGATCACGCCGATGACGACGTCCTCGCCCGTGTAGCCCAGCGCCGCGCGCAGGCCGCCGTTCACGTCCTGGAGCCCGAGGAACGCCGAGCTGTTGTTGGTGGCGAGGCGATGCAGCGTGTCGGGCCAGATACGCTCCACCTCGCCGCGGCGCGCGAGGCGCGACACCTGGTCCGCGCTGAGCCGCGCCGCGAAGCCGTTCAACGCGTAGCGGAAGCTGTAGACCTTGCTGCCCGCCGCGCCGACCTCGGCGAGCAGCCGGTCGTGGGTCTGCTCGAGCCGCTGCGCCTGGGCTCGCCTTACGGCCGCCGTGCGCGAGAGGCTCGTCGCCGCCGCGGGCTTTGCCGCCGCGAGGGTCCTGACCCTTCCTTGCCGGCTCGCGGCGCCGTCGTCGCGCAGCTGCACGATGTAGACGGCGCGCTCGTCCTTGGCCGGCGCCACGGGCGTCGCGAGCCCGAGCGGCACGCCGCTCGGCGATTGCAGCAGCTGCGCGGCGGCGGGCCACGCTACGAGCAGCAGCGCAAGGGCGCCGAGCCCGCGCCCGCGTCGCGCCACGGGAAGCGACTGTGCCTTCGTTGACCCCACGTCTCGGAAGCGGTTAGCTCGGCTTCACTTTTTCGAATGTTTGCCGAGACGGTACCACAACGCTCGGCGGCGGCGCGACGCGCCTCAGGCCCGCAGGATGCGCCCGGTCGCCGCGTCGCGGATCGTGGTGGGCCGCTCGAGGCCGCCGAGCGGTCCCGGCAGCACGTAGTCCACCTCGCAGCCGAGCAGCCGCCGAACCTCGAGCGCGCTGCGGAGCGGCCTGCGGCCGGTGCGGTTCGCGCTCGTGGAGACGAGAGCCGAGCCCGCGCGCTCGCAGAGCCGCCGCGCCACCGGGTGGGCCGTCACGCGCACCGCCACCGTGCGCCGCCCGCCCGTGATCCAGCGGGGAGCGCGGGGCGCGGCGGGCAGCACCCACGTCACCGGCCCCGGCCACGTGGCGAGGACCTCGGCGGCGCGGGGGCCTTCGGGCAGCGCGGCGTAAGGCGCGAGCTGGGCGACGTTCGCCGCGATCAGCACGAGGCCCTTGCGCTCCGAGCGGCCCTTGATGGCGAGCACGCGCTCCACGGCCTCTCGCCGGTTCGGCAGGCAGCCGATGCCGAACACCGCCTCCGTGGGGTAGGCCACCACGCCGCCCGAGCGGAGGATGCGCGCGGCCGCGTCCTCGTGCAGCCGGCCCACGCGCGGCTCCTAGGAGCCGTCGTCCGGGACCGACGGCGCTCGGCGACCGCCCGTCCGCTTGGCCCGCTTCTTCGGTGCCGCGGCCTTCTTGGCGGGCTGCTTCTTGCGCCGGGCGGCCTGCTTCAAAGCGGGCTCGGCGGGCTCTTCCGTGGCCGTCTTCTTCTTGAACCTGCGACCCGACCGCTCGGGCGCGGCCGCGAGCAGCGCCTCGCACTCCTCGAGCGTGAGCGACGCGGGATCCGTGCCCTTCGGGATCTTCGCGTTCTTGCGCTTGTTGGTGACGTAGGGGCCGTAGCGGCCGTTCAGGATCTGGATGCCGGCCTCGGGAAACTCCCGGATCGTGCGGTTTGCATCCGCCTGCTTCTTCGCCTCGATGAGCTCGAGCGCGCGCTCGAGCGTGATGGTGTACGGGTCCTCGCCCCGGATCGAGACGAACGTGTCGCCGTAGCGCACGTAGGGCCCGAAGCGGCCGATGTTGGCGGTGACCGTCTCGCCGTCCGGCGTCTTGCCGAGCTCGCGCGGCAGCTTGAAGAGATCGAGCGCCGCCTCGAGCGTGATCTCGTCCATCTTCTGCCCGGGACGCAGGCCCGCGAACTTGGGCTTCTCGGGATCGTCCTTGGTGCCGATCTGCACGAACGCGCCGTAGCGCCCCATGCGCACGCTCACCGGCCGGCCGCTCGCCGGGTCGATGCCGAGCACGCGCGCCTGGCTCGCCTGCTCGCGCGTGACCGAGCTCTCGGTGCGCGTGACGAGCTCGTTGAACGGCACCCAGAACTCCTCGAGCAGCGGTACCCACTCGCGCTCGCCGCGCGAGATGGCGTCGAGCGAGTCCTCCATCTTCGCCGTGAAGTCGTAGTCCACGTACTGCGAGAAGTGCTCGGTGAGGAACCGGTTCACCACGCGTCCCACGTCCGTGGGCACGAAGCGCCGGTTCTCCATCTCCACGTACTCGCGGTTGCGGAGCGTGGAGATGATGGACGCATAGGTGGACGGCCGGCCGATGCCGAGCTCCTCGAGTGCTTTCACGAGCGTGGCTTCCGAGTAGCGGGGCGGCGGCTCCGTGAAATGTTGCGTGCTCAGGATATCCTTGAGGCGCACCACGTCGCCTTCCGCCACCGGCGGCAGGATGCGTTCCTGCTCCTCCGGCGACACCTGCGCGTCGTCCTGCCCTTCCTGGTAGACGGCGATGTAGCCCGGGCTCACGAGCACGGAGCCCGTGGCGCGGAACACGATGTCGGAGCCCGCGGCGAGATCCAGCGCCACGGTGTCGTACACGGCCGGCGCCATCTGGCTCGCGATGGTGCGCTTCCAGATGAGCTCGTAGAGCCGGTACTGCTGAGAGTCGAGATACGGCTTCACGTCCTCGGGCGTCCTTGCCGCCGACGTCGGCCGGATGGCCTCGTGCGCTTCCTGCGCGTTCTTCGCCTTGGTGGTGTAGCGGCGCGGCTCGTCCGGCAGATTCTCCCGCCCGTAGCGCTGCGCGATCACCGCGCGGATCTCGTCGAGCGCCTCGTTCGCGAGCGTGACCGAGTCGGTGCGCATGTAGGTGATGAGACCCACCGAGCCCTCGCCGATCTCCACGCCTTCGTACAGGCGCTGCGCCACCGTCATCGTGCGCTGGGCGCTGAAGCCGAGCTTGCGCGCGGCCTCCTGCTGCAGCGTGGACGTGGTGAACGGCGCGGCGGGATTGCGCCGGCGCTGCTTCTTCTCGACCTTGGTGACCGTGAGCTTGCCGCCGGCGGCCGCGCGAATCCGCTCTTCCGCGGCGCGCACCGAGGCCGCGTCGCCGAACGTGAACTGCTCCACCTTCTCGCCGCCGAACACGGCGAGCCGGCCGGTGAACTCCTGCGCCTCGTGCTCCGCGAGCGCCTCGATGGTCCAGTACTCGCGGGGCTTGAACGCCGCGATCTCCTCCTCGCGCTCCACGATCAGGCGCAGCGCCGGGCTCTGCACGCGGCCCGCGGAGAGCCCGCGCCGCACCTTCTTCCAGAGCAGCGGCGACAGATTGAAGCCCACGAGATAGTCGAGCGCGCGCCGGGCCTGCTGCGCGTTGACGAGCTCCGCGGAGAGCTCGCGCGGGTGCTCGATGGCCTCCTGGATCGCGCGCCTGGTCACCTCGTGGAACACCACGCGCCGCACGGGCTTGCCGTCGAGCAGATTGCGCTCGCGAAGCACCTCGTACACGTGCCAGGAGATCGCCTCGCCTTCGCGGTCGGGGTCGGTGGCGAGATACAGGGCATCGGCCTTCTTGACGGCCTTGGCGATGCGCTCGACGTGCTTCGCGTTCTTCTCGATGAGCTGGTACTTCATCGCGAAGCCGTGCTCGGGATCCACCGCCCCTTCCTTCGGCACCAGGTCGCGAACGTGGCCATACGACGCGAGCACCTCGAAATCCTTGCCGAGGTACTTCTCGATCGTCCGCGCCTTGGCGGGAGATTCGACGATGACCAGATTCTTGCTCATCTCCGTATGTGCGCTTCGAATCCGTCGCGCGCGGGCGACCTCGTGGCGGCCGCAGGGCGGCGGTGCGAATCGTGACTCACCGTGATCATGCGCTCGGAGGCTTCCGAACAGGTTACCCGCTCACAGCGAGGCGGGGCAGGATAGCCCATTCCTCGCCGGGCGTTAAATACGGATTTCCAATGCCGAGACCCCGTTCCGGGGTGGCGGCCCGCCGCATACCCGTGCGGCCGCGCGCCGCGCGCTGACGGGCGCCTCCTAGTGGAGCCAGCCCGACTCGTCCGCGAAGACGAGGTCCTCCATGCGCGCGAACGCTTCTTTCTGGTCCGGCTGGCTGAACAGCACCATCATGACGACCCACTTGATCTGATCGATGTCCACCTCGTCGGTGTCGAGCGCGAGGAGGCGATCGATCACGAGCTCGCGGTGCGCCGGCGGCAGGATGCCGAGCTGCTCGAGATACAGGAGGTAACCGCGCGCCCGCGCGTCGAGCCGTTCCTGCTCGAACGAGTCGAAGACGCGCATGGCGGCGTTGCGCGGCGCGGACACTCGCGGGAGCTCTGCCGTGCTCAAGCCGTCGAGCCAATCGAGCGCGCGGTCGATCTCGCGCTCGTCGAAGCCCGCGTGCTCGAGCTCCTGGCGCAGATCGGACCGATTCGGCTCGGGGTCGTCGTCGGCGTCTGCGAAGGACTCGAACAAATACATGAGCACGTCGAGCACGCTTTCCTTCATGCGCTTCCCTTTGCCAGACGAGAATAGCGACCGCCGGGCAACGCCTCGACGAACCCTTCGAGCTCCAGCACCAGCAGCATGGAGGAAACCTCCGCCGCCGTCAATCGGGACCGTTCCACGAGGTCCGTGATGGAAGTGGGTGCAAAATCTACACATTCGAGCAATTTTGCGTACGCAGGATCATCGAGCCGCGCGGGCGCGGACGGGGGCGGCGCAGCGGCCTGCAGCTCGCGCATGTCGAGCGCGAGCAACGCCGCGAGCTCCCCGAAGATGTCACCCGCTTCCTCGACGAGCTTAGCGCCCTGGCGGATCAGCGCGTGGCAGCCGCGGGCGAGCGGGTTGTGGATGGAGCCCGGGATCGCGAACACTTCCCGCCCGTAATCGCGCGCGAGCGTGGCCGTGATCAGCGAGCCGCTGCGCCGCGTGGCCTCCACCACCAGCGTGCCGACCGAGAGCCCCGCGATGATGCGGTTGCGGTGCGGGAAATGGTGGCGCTCGGGCGCCGCGCCCGGCCCGTACTCGGAGACCAGCAGGCCGCGCTCGGCGATTCGCCGCGCGAGCGCCACGTGGTTGCGGGGGTAGATGCGGTCGAGCCCGGACCCCAGCACGGCGATCGTGCCGCCCGGTTCCTCGAGCGCCCCCACGTGGCTCGCGGCGTCGATGCCGGAGGCGAGGCCGCTCGTGACGGTGAGCCCGTTGCGGGCGAGGTACCGCGCGAAGTCCTCGGCCGTCTGCCGGCCGGCGCCCGTGGGATTGCGGCTGCCGACGATCGCGAGCTGCGGGGCTGCGAGCAGCTCGGGCCGCCGCCCCTCGATCCAGAGCACGAGCGGCGGGTCGGGCACGGTGGCGAGCAGCGGCGGGTAGGCGTCGCTCCCGAGCGTGACGAGGGCCCGGGACTCGCCCTCGAGCCAGCGCCGCCAGCGGTCGAGCAGCGCCCGGTCAGGCGCGTGCAGCCGCCGGATCTGCTCCTCGCCGAGGCCGGCCGCGGCGAGCGCCGACGGCGACTCTCCTGCGAGCGCTTCGGGGGAACCCGCTCGCGCGAGCAGGGCGGGCCAGCGTTGGCTCGGGCTCTGAACCGCGTACGCGATTGCGAGCCAGGCGTCCGAGATCATGCCCGGCGCCGCGCCGGGCGCGCTGCGTCAGGGATTGCGTACCGAGTCGAGCACCGCCAGGGCGCTGTTCGCTTCCATGACGAGCGCATAGCTCAGCCGGTCGAACGTGCGGAACACCATCATCGTGCCGGCCGGCTCGTCGGGCAAGCGCACTTTCTCGCGGAAAACGCCGCGTCCGACGTCGTCGCGGACCACCCGACCCCTCTTGTAGGCGCGCAGCACGTGGCCCGGCTCGAGGCCATGAGCCGACCCGCGGTTCAGGATCACGACCTGGTACTGGCCGATCAGCGACACGCCGTCGATGACCGAGATGATGCTGCCATCCACGTCGGTCTCGGGCGCCCGCGGCAGGAAGTTCACGGGCTCGACCGAGTCCTCCTCGACGAGGTAGTCGCCCACCAGCGCTTCGCGCTCGGTGTCGATCAGCGTGAGCGTGGAGGGGTCGCCGCTGCGGCGCACGCGGCCCTGCCCGATGTAGATGCCCTGGTAGCCGAGGACGTCTTTGGTGTCCGGATCCACGAGCTTCTCGCCGGCCCGCACCACGTGGTACATCGCCCCTTCGGCCAGCTCCTCGCGGTACGCGCGGGTGTAGACGTCGCGTCCGTCGCTGCCCATGAGGCCTTCCCGCTGCGCCACGATGTAGGGCAGCCCGTCGAGATCGTCCTCCGGGAGGACCACGGGCCGCGACAGGAACGCCCGCAGCGTCTCGTACGGGATCGTGGGGATCGCCTCCTCGAGGGGCTCCGAGCGCACCCGCGGCGACAGCCGCTCGACGAGGCCTGCGGCCGTCGGGCCGCGCTCGAGCTGGATGACCGGGCGGCCGTCGTCGAGATAGGCGAGCGACAGGATGTCGCCGGGGAAGATCAAGTGGGGGTTCTCGATCTGCTGGTTGATCTGCCAGATCTCCGGCCAGTACCACGGATCGCGCAGGAACATCGCCGCGATGTCCCAGAGCGTGTCACCCGGCTGCACGACGTAGCGCTCGGGGTGACGCGGGTTCAGCACCGGGGACGACTGCGTCTGCCCGACGGCCGGCGCGGCCGCGAGGCGGGTGGCGTCGCGGCTCTGCCCGCTCGCCACGTGCGCCACGGCAAGGCCGACGGCGAAGGCGGCGACGAGCTGGGCCGAGCGGACGAACGGCACGCGCGCATGCAACATGGCTCAAGCTCCCTATGAACTAAGGACCGGCCGCCCGGTCTCAAGCGGCAGCCCTGCTATATAATCCGCCGGCGCGGTGGCAACCTCAGTGAGCCGCGTCTCACGCGTCGGGAACCTCGACTACCCCTGAAAAGTCAGAGACTTAAGTCGAAACCGACGCGTTATACACGAAACCGAGGCCCGACCACAATGGCACGTCTCGCAATCCTTGAGTATCCGGATCCGCGGCTGCGCACGCGCGCCGACCGCGTCACAAAAGTGGATGACGAGATCCGGCGCCTCGTGGACGACATGTTCGAGACCATGTACGCGGCCCCCGGCATCGGGCTCGCCGCCGTGCAGGTGAACGTGCCCAAGCGGGTCATCGTCATCGACGTGTCCGCGGAAGGCAATCAGCCGCACTGCTTCATCAACCCCGAAATCGTGGCTTCGAGCGGCCGGACGAGCTCCGAGGAGGGGTGCCTCTCGGTGCCCGGCTACTACGACGTGGTGGAGCGGGCGGAGCGCGTGACGGTGCGGGCGCTCGACCGCGACGGCCAGCCCTTCGAGCTCGAGGCCGAGGGCCTGCTCGCGATCTGCATCCAGCACGAGATCGATCACCTGGACGGCAAGCTGTTCGTGGACCACTTGTCGGAGCTCAAGCGCGAGCGGCTCCGGAAGAAGCTCACGAAGAAGGCCAAGCGCGCCGCGGCCGAGGCGACCGAGGCGCCCATCCGCAGGTCCGCGCCGGTCATCTAGGCCGCGCGGCTCGCCGCGTGGCGGAAGCCCACCGCATCGCGTTCGCCGGAACGCCCGAGTTCGCCGTCCCGGCGCTCGAGCGCCTCGTCTCCCTGGGCCATGCCGTCCCCTTGGTCGTGACCCAGCCGGACCGGCCGGCCGGGCGCGGCCGGGTGCTGACGCCCTCGCCCGTGAAACGGGCCGCGCTCGCGGCGGGGCTCCGGGTCGTGCAGCCCGCGAGCCTCAAGGATCCGGCGCTCGCGGCCGAGCTGGGACCGCCGCCCGAGCTGATGATCGTGGCCGCGTACGGCCTGCTGCTGCCGCCGTGGCTCCTGGCCTGGCCGAAGCGGGGCTGCGTGAACCTGCACGCGTCGCTGCTGCCGCGCTGGCGCGGCGCCGCGCCGATCCAGCACGCGATCCTGGCCGGCGACGCGGTCACGGGCATCAGCGTCATGCGCATGGAGGCGGGCCTCGACACCGGGCCGGTGTACGCGCGAGCCGAGGTCGCCATCGGGCCGCGGGAGACGGCGGGCGAGCTCCACGACCGGCTGGCCGCGCTCGCGGCCGAGGTGCTCGCCGACACGCTGCCCGGGATCCTCGACGGCCGCCTGGCCCCCGAGCCTCAGGACGAGCGTCTCGCCACCTACGCGCCGAAGCTCGGCAAGGCGGATGCGCCGCTGCCGTGGCGCGCCCCGGCGGTCGAGCTCGAGCGCCGCGTCCGCGCGTTCAACCCCTGGCCGGTGGCGGAAGGCGTGCTGACCGACGGCCGCAGGCTGCGGATCTGGCAGGCCGCGGCGCTGCCGGACGCCGGCGGCGGCGCGGCGCCGGGCACGGTGCTCGCGGCCGGGCCGGCCGGCATCGACGTGGCCACGGGCGCGGGCGCGCTCCGCCTCGAGCGCGTGCAGGCGCCCGGGGGCCGCGCGATCCCGGCCGCCGCCTACCTGGCCGCCCATCCCCTTGCGCCCGGAGCGTCGTTTGTCTGCTGACGCGCGAGCGGGCGCCGCCGTCCGGGCCGCCGCGGCGACCGTGCTGGCCCGTGTGCTGCGCGGCGCGACGACGCCGGAGGCGGCGTTCGCGGCCGAGGCCCGCTTCGGCGAGCGGGACACCGCGCTGCTCAAGGCCCTCGTGCTCGGGGCGCTGCGCTGGCACCACCGGCTCGACTGGCAGCTCGGGCAGCTCCTCGACCGCCCGCTCAAGCGCGGCCACGAGGAGCTCGCGGCGCTCGTGCGCTGCGGCCTGCATCAGCTCCAGGCCTCGCGCGTCCCCGATCACGCGGCGGTGTCGGCCACCGTGGACGCGGCCGGCCTGCTCGGGCTCGAGCGCGCGAAGGGGCTCGTAAACGCCGTGCTGCGGCGGTTCCAGCGCGAGCGCGCCGCCCTCGAGGAGCGCATGCGCGGCGTGCCGTCGGCGCTCTACAGCCACCCCGACTGGCTGATCGCGGCGCTCGAGCGAGACTGGCCCGACGAGTGGCGCGCGGTGCTCCACGCGAACAACGCGGAGCCGCCCCTGTGGCTGCGCGTGAACGCGCGCCGGGTCGACCGCGACCGCTACGTGGCGGAGCACGCGGGCGGCCTCGAGGTCGAAGTGTCTCCCGAGGCGCCCCAGGCCGTGCGGCTCGTGGAACCGCTGCCCGTGGAGCGCATCCCGGGCTTCGCCGCCGGCCTCGTCTCGGTACAGGACGCGGCCGCGCAGCTCGCCGCGCCGCTGCTCGACGCGCGACCGGGGCAGCGGGTGCTGGACGCGTGCGCGGCGCCGGGCGGCAAGGCGTGCCACGTGCTCGAGACCTGCCCGGAGCTCGGCGAGCTCTGGGCGCTCGACGTGGACGCGGCGCGGCTCGAGCGGGTGCGCGACAACCTCGGGCGGCTCGGGCTCGAGGCCCGGGTCGTGCACGGCGACGCGACGACGCCTGCCGAGTGGTGGGACGGCCGGCCGTTCGAGCGCATCCTGCTCGACGCGCCGTGCAGCGGAACCGGCGTCGTCCGCCGGCATCCGGACATCAAAGTGCTGCGCACGCCGCGCGACGTGGAGCGGGCGGCGGCGCTGCAGGACCGCCTGCTCGACGCGCTGTGGCCGCTGCTCGCGCCGGGCGGGAGGCTCCTCTACGTCACCTGCTCGGCGCTCAGCTGCGAGAACGAGGAACGGGTGGCGGCGTTCCTCGCGCGCACCCCCGACGCGGCGCTCGGGGCCACCCGTAAGTTGCGGCCCGGGCAGGCGAACAAGGATGGCTTCTATTATGCTTGCCTCGACAAGCAGGACGTGGTCCCTCGTGCCCTCGACCGCAAACTCCCGTAGCGGAGGCCCCTGCGCTTTTCGCTTCCCTTTTCGGCCGCCATGGCGGGCCCTCGCGCTCCTGCTCGCGCTCTGGGCGGGCGGCGCCGCGGCCCAGGAGGAGGATCCGGGGCATTTCGAGGTGCGCTCCGCGAGCGTCGAGCTCAGGAACGGCGTCTACTTCCTCAATGCCCGGATCGAGTACCGGCTGTCCGCGGAGTCCCGGCAGGCGCTCGAGTCCGGCGTGCCGCTCACCATCCGGATCGACGTCGAGCTGGTGCACGGCCGGCGCTTCTGGTTCGACAACGAGGAGGCCACGCTGCGCCAGCGCTATCAGCTCGAGTACCATGCGTTGTCGGAGCGCTATCTCGTGCTGAACCTCAACAGCCGCGAGCAGACTTCCTTCCCCACGCTGTTCTCGGCGCTGAACTACCTCGGCCGCATCGACAACCTGCCCCTGATCGACGCGGCGCTGCTCGACTCCGACCGCGACTACGACGTGCGTATCCGCGCCGTTCTCGACGTCGAGCAATTCCCGGGGCCGCTGCGGCTCATCGCCTTCTGGCGGCGCGACTGGTCCATCGCGAGCGAGTGGTATCGATGGCCTTTGCCCGGAAGCTGAGACGGGGCCTTTTGGCCCTCGCGGCGGCGCTCGGCGTCCTGCTGTGGCTCGCCGCGCTGGTGCTCTTCAGCCAGGTGGCGGAGAACTCCGACGACTTCGCCCGGCTCCAGGACTGGATCCTCGCGATCAACTCGATCGGCATCACCGTGCTGGTGCTGCTGATAGTCGTGAATCTGGCGCGGCTGATCCGCGACTATCGCCGGCACGTGCCCGGCACGCGCCTCAAGGCGCGCATGGTGACGATGCTCATCATGCTCGCCGTCACGCCGCTCCTCGGCGTGTACATCTTCTCGGTCGAGTTCATCACCCGCGGCATCGACAACTGGTTCAGCGTGGACGTGGAGCAGGGGCTCGGCAACGCGCTCGAGCTCAGCCAGCGCGCCCTGGACCTGCAGAAGCGGGAGAACCTCACCGAGGCGGAGCGCATCGGCGCGCGCCTCGCGGCCGTCAACCCCGAGGACATCGTCGCCGAGCTCGGGCGGTTGCGCCGCGAGTCGGAGGCGCGAGATCTCACCATCTTCGGCCCCAACAACCGCATCCTCGCCACGAGCTCGGCCGAGCCCGGCACCTCCGCCGCGAGCTACCTCTCCGAGGAGGTGCTGTTCCAGATCCGCCAGGGTCAGCCGTACGTGAGCCTCGAGCCGCGCTCCGGCGGCGAGTTCGACATCGTGGCCGTGGTGGCCTTGCCGACGCCCGTGGTCACCGCCGAGCCCGAGATCCTGCAAGCCGTGTTCCCCGTGGAGCAGCGCCTCTCGGCGCTCGCGAGCCAGGTGCAGGCGAGCTACAACCAGTACGCGGAGCTCTCCTACCTGCGCACGGCGCTCAAGTACAGCTTCACGCTCACGCTGTCGCTGGTGCTGCTCGTGTCGCTGCTCGCTTCCGTGTACGGCGCTTTCTCGTCGGCGCGGCGGCTCGTGGGTCCCATCCAGCAGCTCATGCACGGCACCCGCGCCGTGGCCCGCGGCGACTTCGCCACGCGGCTGCCGATCGCGGCCCGCGACGAGATCGGGTTCCTGATCAACTCCTTCAACGACATGACCCAACGCCTCGCCAAGGCGAGCCAGGAGGCGCGGCTGTCGCAGCAGCAGGTGGAGAGCGAGCGCAAGAAGCTCGAGGTGATCCTCGCGCGGCTCTCGACCGGCGTCGTGTCGCTCGAGCCGGACCTGCGGATCCGCACGGCCAACGCCGCTGCGAGCACGATCCTCGGTGTCGATCTCGAGCAGCACGTGGGCACCTCGCTCGTGGAGCTCGCCGACACCCAGCCGCTGCTCTCGCAGTTCCTCGCCGTGAGCTCGAAGCACCTGCAGCGCGGCGACACCGAGTGGCGCGAGCAGATCGTGCTGCGCGGCGAGGTGGGCCGGCGGGTGCTGATGTGCGCGTGCACGGCGCTGCCGGGCGACGCCGACAGCGAGGGCGGCTACGTCGTCGTGTTCGACGACATCACCGCGCTCATCCAGGCGCAGCGCGAGGCCGCGTGGGGCGAGGTGGCGCGGCGGCTGGCGCACGAGATCAAGAATCCGCTCACGCCCATCCAGCTCTCCGCGGAGCGCCTGCGTCGGCGCTATCTCAAGATCGACAGCCCCGACAACGACCTGCTCGACCGCGCCACGCACACGATCATCCAGCAGGTCGAGGCCATGAAGGAGATGGTGAACGCCTTCTCCGAGTACGCGCGCACGCCGGCCATGGACGTGACGGTGTTCGACCTGAACGAGCTCATCTCCGAGGTGAGCCACCTCTACGAGCATCAGGACCGGCCGCTCGCCATCACGCTGTCGCTCGCTCCGGACCTGCCGCCGCTCAGGGCGGACGCGGGCCGCATGCGGCAGGTGCTGCACAACCTGCTGCGCAACGCGCTCGAGGCCATGGAGCACCAGACGGACGCCCGGGTCGAGATCTCGACCCGCACCGTCGGGCGCGAGGACGCCCAGCTCGTGGAGATCAAGGTGGCGGACAACGGCCCTGGTTTCTCGAGCGACATCGCCCACCAGGCGTTCGACCCCTACGTGACCAGCAAGCCGAAGGGCACGGGGCTCGGCCTCGCCATCGTGAAGAAGCTCGTGGAGGAGCACGGCGGCCACATCACGGCCCGCAACCGCGAGCAGGGGGGAGCCGAGATCAGTATACTCATGCCAGTGTCGACGGAGGCGGGGGACGCCGCGACGCCCCGCCGACGCGATCATAGGAGGGAGCGCGCATGAGTGCGCGAATCTTGGTCGTCGACGACGAGTCGAACATCCGCCAGCTGATCGACGAGATCCTGAGCGAGGAGGGCTACGAAGTCACGACCGCGGCCGACGCCGAGCAGGCACGCGCCGCGCGGCGCAACCAGGACTTCGACCTGGTGCTGCTCGACATCTGGATGCCGGACACGGACGGCATCTCGCTCCTCAAGGAATGGTCCGACGGCGACATGTCGGGCGCGGTGGTGATGATGTCGGGGCACGGCACCGTGGACACGGCCGTGGAGGCCACCCGCCTCGGCGCCGTGGATTTCATCGAGAAGCCGGTCTCGCTCGCGAAGCTGCTGCGCACGGTCGAGAAGGCGCTCGCGAGCCGCCGCACCCGCAGCGAGCGGCGCCTCGTGCCGCCCAACTCGGTCCCCGCCGGCAAGAGCCAGACGATGCGGTCGCTGCGCGACCGGGTCATACGGGTGGCGCACCACGACACGCACGTGCTGTTCACGGGCGAGCCGGGCAGCGGCCGCGAGATGTTCGCGCGTTTCCTCGCGGGCCGCAGCGAGCGCGCGCAGGGCCCGTTCGTCGTCGTCATCGGCGGCGACCTCACCGACGAAGGCGCGGAGCGCGTGCTGCTCGGCGACGGCGAGCAGACGGGCGCGCTCGAGCGCGCCGAAGGGGGGGTGCTCTTCATCAAGGACCTGAGCGAGGTGTCGCAGGCCGCGCAGCGGCTGCTGCTCGGCATCCTCGAGCAGGGCAGCTACCGGCCGCGCGGGCGCAACGAGGAGCGCCCGCTCAACGTGCGCATCGTGGCGAGCGCGCCGCCCGGCTACGAGCACGGCGACGGCGCGCGCGGCGAGCTGCTCGCGCACCTCGGCGTGGTGTCCATCCGCGTGCCGCCGCTGCGCGACTACGCGGAGGACGTGCCGGAGCTCCTGCGCTACTACGTGGACATGCTCGTGGACGCCGAGAACCTGCCCTTCCGCCGCTTCGGCGTGGCCGCGCAGAACCGGCTGCGGAACTATCCGTGGCCCGGCAACGTGCGCGAGCTCAAGAACATGGTGAAGCGGCTCCTGATCCTCGGCGGCGGCGAGGAGATCAGCCTCGAGGAAGTGGAGGCGCAGCTCGAGTCGGCCGCTCCCGCGGACGAGCTGCTCGTGAAGCAGGACCTGCTCGCGATGCCGCTGCGCGAGGCGCGCGAGCGTTTCGAGCGCGCGTACCTCCAGCAGCAGCTCCTGCTCTGCGGCGGCAAGGTGGGCCAGCTCGCGAAGCGCGTCGGCATGGAGCGCACCCACCTGTACCGGAAGCTGCGCTCCCTCGGCGTCGATTTCCGCCAGTCCTTGACCGAGGACTGAGCGCGGGCACCTCGCGCCCGTGGCCGAGCGGCGGCGTCCCGCTCAGCGGGCCTTCATGACCAGCGGCTCGATGCGCGCGTCGCGGAGCTGGCTGCGGATGCGATTCAGCTCGCCGAGATCCGAGATCGGGCCGATGCGCACGCGGTGGTACACCGCGTCGTCGATCGTGACGCGCTGGATGCGCGATTCGATCCCGAGCAGCGCGAGGCTCGCCTGCATCCGGTCGGCGTCCGCGAGCGATGTGAACGATCCCGCCTGCAGCACGTAGCTGCCCGGCTCCTCGATGGTCTTCGGCGGCGGCGAAGGCTCGCCTGGCCGCGGCGCCGCGCGCGAAGAGCGCGTCTCCGCCTCCGGCACCACCACCTCGAACTCCGGCAGGATCTCGTAGAAGTCGAAGCGCCGCTCCTCAGCCCGGGGCGCGGCGGCGGCCGTCGCGACAGCCTCGCTCGACCGCGCGTCGCGGGCGCGCGCGGGCGTCGTCGCCGCGGCGCTCGAGGCGGACGGCGCGGCGACGCGATCCGCGCGGCCGGCGAGATACACGCCGAACGCCACGATCAAGCCGAGCGACAGCCCGAAGAGCATCCACACCCAGCCGGGTGCCTCGTCGTTCCTGCGGTTCCTGCCGTGTCTGCGCGCCATGACCTCGAGTCGAAGGAGCAACGCCGAGGGACGGCGCGCTCGCGTTCAGCTTGCGGCGTCCGATTGTAGCCGAAGCCTTGCGCGCGCTCAGATCTCGACGGGATCGACGTCCACGCTCCAGCGCGCTTTGCGTCCCTCCGCGAGCCCGCGCGCGACCGCGAGCGTGCGGTCGAGCAGCTCGTGCAGCGGACGACGCTCCGCCGCCACGAACAGGAGCTGCGCGCGGAAGCGTCCGTCCTTGCGTTCCATCGCCGCCGGCGCGGGCCCGAGCACGCGCACGCCGGGCGGCGAGTCGCCGGCGGCCGCGCGCACGCGCTCGAGGAACGCGAACGCCGCGCCGCGCACGGGCGCTTCCGCGCGCCAGGCGGCCACGTGCGCGAACGGCGGCCAGGCGGCCTGCCGCCGCTCGGCGAGCGCGAGCTCCGCGAACGCTTCGTAGTCCTGCCGCACGAGGCACTGCAGCAGCGGGTGCCGCGGGTAGTGCGTCTGCACGATCACCTCGCCCGGGAGGTCGGCGCGCCCCGCGCGCCCCGCCACCTGCAGCAGCGTCTGCGCGAGCCGCTCGTGGCTGCGGAAGTCCGTGCCGAAGAGCCCCTGATCGGCGTTGAGCACGCCCACGAGGGTCACGCGCGGGAGGTCGTGCCCCTTGGTGAGCATCTGCGTGCCCACGAGGATCTGCGTGGTGCCGCTCGCCACGTCGTCGAGCACGGCCGCGAGCGTGCCCTTGCCGGCCACCGCGTCCCGATCGAGGCGCGCTACCCGCGCGTCCGGGAAGAGCGCGCGCAGCTCCTCGTCCACGCGCTGCGTGCCGGCGCCCACGGCGATGCGCTCGCTCCCGCAGCGCGCGCAGCGCCACTCGAGCGGCCGCTCGTCGCCGCAATGATGACAGCGCAGACGGCCCGCACGCGCGTGCACCGTGAGCCGCGCGTCGCAGCGCGGGCAGTCCTCGGTCGTGTGGCATTCCGTACAGAACAGGGCCGGGGCGAAGCCGCGGCGGTTCAGGAACAGCATGACCTGGTTGCCGGCGCGCAGGTGCCGCTCGATACGCGCCACGAGCGGCGTCGACAACGCGCGGCGGCTCGCGTGCTTGCCGAGATCGATCACCTCGATGCGCGGCGGCCCGGCGGAGCCGATGCGCGTGGGCATCTTGAGCAGCCGATACCGGCCGACGCGCGCGTTGTGCATGCTCTCGAGCGACGGCGTCGCGGACGCGAGCAGCACGGGGATGCCGAGGCGCCGCGCCCGCAGCACGGCGAGATCGCGCGCGGAGTAGCGGAAGCCGGTCTGCTGCTTGAACGACGGATCGTGCTCCTCGTCCACGATCACGAGGCCGGCGTTCGGCAGCGGCACGAACACGGCCGAGCGCGTGCCGACCACGAGCTTGGCGGCGCCGCTGCGCGCGGCCTGCCACGCCTCGAAGCGCTGCCGCTCCGTGAGGCCGGAATGGGTGACGGCGAGCTCCGCGCCGAAGCGCTGCCGCAAGCGCGCGACGAGCTGCGGCGTGAGCCCGATCTCCGGCACGAGCAGGAGCGTCTGCCGCCCGGCCTCGAGCTCGCGGGCGATGAGGCGCATGTACACCTCGGTCTTGCCGCTGCCCGTGACGCCGTGCAGCAGCCAGCAGCCGAAGCCGCGGGGCGCGGCGGCGATCGACTCGACCACGGCGCGCTGCTCGGCCGTGAGCTCGGGCGGGGGTACGGGCGGCTCGGCGGGCGCGGGCGCGCACGCCGTCGGGCGCACGCGCTCGATCCAGCCCTTCGCCGCGAGCCGGCGCAGCGCGTCCGCGCCGATGCCGGCGCCCTTGAGCGCCTCGGTCGTGAGCGCCTCGGCGGCGCCGAGCGCCGCGAGCGCGATGGCCTGCTGCGGCGCACGCGCCCCGAGCGCTTCCGGCGCCTGCCGCCGGCCCTCCGGGGTGAGCCGAAAGGCGGCCTCCTCGCGTGCGGCTTCGCGCTTGCGCAGCAGCCCGGGCAGCGCGTGGCTCAGCACCTCGCCGATCGGATGGTGGTAGTAGCCCGCTGCCCAGGCGAGCGTGTCGAGCAGCTCGCCCGAGAGCAGCGGCTCGGCGTCGAGCACCGCCCGGACCGGCTTGAGCTTCGCGGGCGGGAGGTCGGTCCGGTCCGGATGCCCCACGACGATGCCGATGCGCTCGCGCCGCCCGAACGGCACGCGCACGCGCACGCCCGGCGCGGGCGGCGGCGTGCCGTCCATCCAGAGGTAGTCGAACGTGTCCGCGAGCGGCACCGGCACCGCCACGCGAACTAGTCGCAAGATTTCCACGGAGTACTCTTATATATCTGTCGAGGCACCGGGCCGCGAACGCCGGTGTCGCCTCGGGGGGCGGGCGTGTCAACCGCCGCACCCGCGCGGCGTTTAAGGAATGCGAGCGTAGCCGAACCGCCGCGGGATTGCTGCGCGGCGAGACCGGCTCGTCCGCGGGGCGACGATGGAGCTTGCATTGGGCGCGAGCCTGGACGAACTCGGCGAGAGCCTGGGCGATGTCGACGGGGCCGGTACCACCGCCGCGGCGCTGGACCAATTCCTGCGCGAGGTGGAAGCGCGCGCGTTCCGCATCGCCGTGCTCGGCATCCGCGATCGCGACGAGGCGCTGGACGTGGTGCAGGACGCCATGATCCGCCTCGTGCGCGGTTACGCCCACGTGCCGAGCGCAGAGTGGCCGCCGCTCTTCTATCGGATCCTCATCAACCGGATCCGGGACTGGCAGCGGCGGCGGACGGTGCGCCGCCGCGTGCTCGCGTTCTTCGGGACGAACGACGAGGGCGAGGAGCAGGACCCCCTGCAGAGCGCGCCGGGCCCCGCGGACGACGATCCGGCCGAGCACGCCGCGCGCCACCAGGCGCTCGCGGCGCTCGAGGACGCCCTCGCGCGGCTCCCGGAGCGGCAGCGCGAGGCGTTCGTGCTGCGCAACCTCGAAGGCCTCGACGTGGCGGACACGGCGGCGGCCATGCAATGCTCGGAAGGCAGCGTCAAGACGCACTACTTCCGCGCCGTGCAACGGCTGCGGGAACTGTTGGGAGAGCACTGGGGATGAGCAACGAGGGTTCTGAGCTCGAGCGGCGGAGCAGAGAGCTGCTCCATGCGAGCGTGGCCGAGCTCGACGAGGCCACCCGGGCGCGGCTCGCGGCGGCGCGCCGCGCGGCCTTGGCGGAGCTCTCCGCGCCGCGCCCGCGGTGGCTCAACGCGCCCGGGCTGGCCGCGGCGGCGAGCGTCGCCGCCGCACTGGTGGCCGTGGCCTGGCTGCAGCGCCCCCCCGCGGACGCCGATGCCGTCGTGCAGATGGCCTCGGCGATGGACGACCTCGAGCTGCTGCTCGAGTACGAGGTGGTGGAGGATCTCGACTTCTACGACTGGCTCGAGCAGCAGCCGGAGCTGCGCGACGCGGGCGGTTCCGGCTGATGCGCAGGCTCGGCTGGCTCGCGGCCGCGCTGCTCGGGCTCGCGGCCGTGGCGGGGGCGGATCGCGACGACGCCCCGCCCCCGGATCTCGAGCTGCTCGAGTATCTCGGCAGCTGGCAGGAAGGCGACGATGAATGGCTCGTGGTGGAGGAGTGGCGGAGGCGGGAGCCTGCGCGGCCGCCCGAGAGGGGTCGCCGGAGGAACGAGGATGAGCAAGGCGAGTAACCGTTGCGCGTTGCTCCTGGCCGCGCTGCTCGGCGCCGCCGGGGCGGCCGCCGACGGGGTCGCGTGGGAAGACCTGAGCGAGGCGCAGCGCGCGTTGCTGCGCGGCCAGGAGGAGCGCTGGGACGAGCTCGAGCCGGCTCGTCAGGAAGCGCTCGCGCGCGGCGCGCAGCGCTGGCTCGAGATGACGCCCGCCGAGCGCGAGCAGGCGCGGGGTCGCTTCCGCATGTGGCAAGGCCTGAGCGACGCCGAGCGGGCGGCGCTGCGCGAGCGCTATCGGCAGTTCCGCTCCCTGCCGCCGGCGGAACGCATGCGCCTGCGGCGGACCTACCAGCGCTTCATGAACCTGCCGCCGGAGCGGCGGCAGGAGCTGCGGCGGCGGTTCCTCGAGATGAGCGTCGAGCAGCGCGAGGAGCTGCGCCGGCAGCGAGAGCGCCGCCTGCAGCGTTGAGGCGGTTGCACGTCCGCCGCGGCAGCGGCGCTCGTGCGGCCGACCGTGCCGGACGAGGGCCGTTCCCGCTGCCGGGAAGGGCCGCCGGCCATTGCATCCGGCCGTCGCCTCGGTGAAACTTGGGGCGCTCGGCCAGCCCGCTGGTGGCTCATGGAGATACAGCCTCAAGCGTTGACCCAGGAGGTGTTGCGCACCGATGTGGCTGGCATGCCACTCGAGTGGGTCGACTATCGCGTGGCTGCCACGCTCTACCACAGCGGCCAGGTCGCCTATTCCTGCGGCTCGCCCATCTACGAGGTCCGCGGCGGCTTCAACGCCAAGACCGGCGCCCGCAGCGTCATCGTCATCAACTCGATCATCGCCACCGAGGGCGACACCCGTGCGCTGGAGCGCAATCGGGACGCCTATACGCCGCCGCTGAACAACCGCACGCTGTTCAAGCGGGACGCGAATCTCTGCATGTACTGTGGCGGCCAGTTCCGTACGTCCGAGCTCACGCGCGACCACGTCACGCCGCTCTCCCGCGGCGGGCGCGACGCCTGGACCAACGTGGTCACGGCGTGCCGCCGCTGCAACAACCACAAGGGCGGGCGCACGCCCGAGCAGGCGGGCCTCGAGCTCATCGCCGTGCCGTTCACGCCTTCCTACGCCGAGTACATCTATCTGAAAGGCCGGCGGGTGCTGGCCGACCAGATGGAGTATCTGCTCGCGCACTTCCCGCGCTCGAGCCCGCTGCACGCGCGGGTGCGCGGAGACCTCGAGCGCACGCGGGCCCGGGTGGACGTGGAGCGCGTCTACGCGGCGCTCTGAGGGCGTTGCTCCCTGCGGCCGTCGTCGCGAGCCTCCTGCCGCACCTCGACGCCTCGGCGCGCCCGCGGGTCGTGCCGCTCGGCAGCGGCACCCACCGGCGGCTGTTCAAGGTCGAGACGCCCGCCCGTAGCCTGTTCGTGAAGCTCGGCTCCGCGTCCGCCCTCCCCGAGCTCGAGGCGGAGGCGGCGGGCCTCGAGGCGCTGCGCGAGGCCGCCGCGCTCGGCGTCCCCGCCGTGGTCGCCTGCGGCGCCACGGACGCCGAGGCGTATCTCGCGATCGAGTGGTTGGATCTCGTGTCGCCCACGCCGCGGGCCGAGGAGCGCCTCGGCGAGCGGCTCGCCGCACAGCACCGCCGCACGGGCCCGTGGTTCGGCTGGTGGCGCGACAACACGCTCGGACCCACGCTGCAGCGCAACGCGCGCCACGCGAGCTGGACCGAGTTCTTCCGCGAGGAGCGGCTCGCCTTCCAGCTCCGCCTCGCTGTGGCCAACGGCTTGCCGGACCGCTGCCGGGCGCTCGGCGAGCGCGTGCTCGAACGGCTCGACCAACTCCTCGAAGGGCATGCGCCCGCGCCGTCGCTGCTGCACGGCGATCTCTGGGGCGGCAACTGGGGCGCGACGCGGGACGAGGAGCCGTACGTCTTCGATCCCGCCGTCTACTTCGGCGACCGCGAGGCGGACATCGGCATGACGCGGCTCTTCGGCGGCTTCGGCCCCGCGTTCCGCCGCGCGTACGAGGCGGCGTGGCCGCTCGAGCCCGGCGCGGAGGCGCGCATGGAGCTCTACAACTGCTATCACCTGCTGAATCACTTCAACATCTTCGGCGCGGGCTACGTGCGCGCGCTGGCCGCCGCCTTCGAGCGCGTGCTCGCGCGCTGCTGAGCGCGGGCGCGGCTCAATCGTCGTCGCCGCCGGCGAGCAGGTAGAGCGGCGTGCCTTCGGGGGCGAGCAGCGTCACGCAGCGCTCGGGGTCGGCCGTGAGCGGGCCGCCGCGGCGGCCGTCGACGCCCTTGGCCTTGAGGTACTCGAAACGCGCCGCGAGCTGCCGGGCGCGGAACGTCAGGCCCGGCGCGAACGGCGCGCGCTCGTGCAGGCCGATGACGAAGCCGTGGCCGGCGAGCCGGATCCACGGGTGCGGATCGTCGCCTTCCGCCACGGTCTCGAAGCCCAGCGCCTCCCAGAAGGTCTGCGAGCCCGCCCGGGTGCGCGTGGCCACGCTGAGCTCCAGGAATTCGCCGCACGCGGCCACGTTACGGCTGTCCCACGACCCCGCCGCGAACGTGCGCGCCTCCACGAGCCGGATCGGATGGCCGTCCGGATCGCAAAAGCCCACCTGGTTGAATTCGTCCGCCGCGAGCCGCTCGAACTCGAGCTCGATGCCGAGCCGCCGCAGCCCGCGCACGTAGCTCTGCAGGTTCGGGCGGACGAACGTGGGCACCGGGCCCGGCGGCTCGATGGCCGTGTCGCCGAAGACGCCCGCGTCGTGCAGGCCGATGGCGACGGCGCCGTCGGAGAACGCGGCATAGGGCACCGCGTCGCCGTCGTCCACCGGCACGGGCTCGAAGCCGAGCGAGCGATAGAAGTCGAACGACGCCGCCCGGCGTCGGGCTTCGATCGAGAACCCGAGAAAGCGGCCCAGCATGGGCGTGCCGTCCCCCCCCCCACAACGGTCGGCCGCGTATTGTGGCAGAGACTCGGGTCCCGCGCCGACGCCCGCGCACGGGGCCGCCGCGCACGACTCGATCAGCCCGACGCGAGCCCCGTGAGCTCCATGCTGAGCGCCCAAAGCCTGGCCCGCGCCTCGACGTCGTAGGCCTGCTCGTGGGCCCGCGCCTCCTCGAGGCGATTGAAGTAGACCCCGGTCTTACCCGCCACGTCCGGCGACACGGCGAGCTGCATGACGGCCTCGGCCCCTTCCTCCACCGTGGACAACGGCGTGAAGCCGCCGCCGATCACGCGCGCGGTGTTCATGGAGCGTGCGGGATGCACGGCCGTGACGGTCACGCGCGACGGATCGAGGCGTGCCGCCAGATCGATCGTGAACATGATCTGCGCGAGCTTGCTGCGCCGGTACGCGTCGAAGGCGTCGTAGGCGCCGCGCTCCATCATCACGTCGTCGAAATCGATTGGCGCCTGGCCCATCGACGAGACGTTGACGATGCGCGCCGGCGCGCTCGCCTCGAGCCGCGGCAGCAGCAGCTGCGTGAGCAGGAAATGCGACAGGTAGTTCACCGCGAACGCGAGCTCGTAGCCGTCCGCGCTCGTGCGGCGTTCGCCGAATCCCGCCGCCGCGGCGTTGTTGATCAGCAGATGGAGGCGGTCGTGCTGCTCGAGCACGCGCTCGGCGAACGCGCGCACCGCCGCGAGCGAGGCGAAGTCGGCGGGGTAGAAGACCGCGTCGCCGCCCGCATCGCGAATCATGCGCACCACCTGCTCGCCGCGCTCCACGTTGCGGCCGTGCACGATCACCCGGGCGCCGAGCGCGCCGAGCTGCCGTGCGACCTCCCGGCCGAGCCCGTCGGTGGAGCCGGTCACGAGCGCCGTGCGGCCCCGCAGGGATATGCCGCGGCGCGCCCAATCGGCCTCGCCGAGCGGCGCGCGGCCGCTCTGCGCGGGCTGTGCGGAGGCTCGCGGCGCGGCTACGCCTAAGCCGGCCAGGGCGCCGGCGATGATCGCCGCGCGCCGGGAAATCGTGGGCTCGAGCAAGATGGTTCTCTCCCTGAGTCGCTGGAAACCGCGCGAATTGTGCCCGCGCCCGGCGACGGTTGGCCAGCCGCGCCCCCCTGGGTGGACGGCCGGCCGCTGTCCTCGGCGGGGCCGCGCCCGTAAACTCACGCGCCGCCCCCGGAGCCTCCCCCGAGATCCATGATCGCCGAGCTCGCCAACATCCTCCTGCCCGTGTTCTGCCTCGGCGCCGTGGGCTATGCGTGGCGGCGTCTCGGGTTCCCGTTCGAGCGCGAGTTCGTCACGCGGCTCATCATGAACGTGTCCGGGCCGTGCCTCGTCGTGGACAGCCTGTCGCGGCTCGAGCTGCCGCTCGCCGAGTTCCTCGACATGGTGCTCGCCTCGGTGGCGCTGCTGCTCGGCTGCGCGGTGGCCGCGTTCGCGATCCTGCGCCTCTTGAAGCTCTCCGTCCGCTCGTACCTCCCGCCGCTCGCGATCGGCAACACGGGCAACATGGGGCTGCCGCTGTGTCTCTTCGCCTTCGGCGAGGAAGGCCTGGGGCTCGCGATCGCCGTGTACGTGACCAATTCCGTCGGGCAGTTCACGTTGACGCCGATGGTGCAATCGCGGGCGCCCGCCCTGAGGACGCTGCTGACCACGCCGGTCGTCTACGGCGCCGTGGCCGGCGCGCTCGTGCTCGCGTTGGACGTGCGCCTGCCCGAATGGGGCGCCACGACCATCGGGCTGCTCGGCGATCTCATGATCCCGCTCATGCTGCTCGCGCTCGGCAACACGCTGGGCGCGCTCAAGGCGACCCGGCTCAAGTTCGCGCTCGGGATGAGCGTCCTGCGGCTCGTGCTGGGCTTCGCGGTGACGTTCGCGGTGAGCGAGCTCTTCGACCTCGGCGGCACGGCCCGCGGCGTGCTCGTGCTGCAGGGGCTCATGCCGGCCGCGGTGTTCAACTACCTGTTCGCCGCCCGCTACGAGCGGGATCCCGAGGACGTCGCGAGCATCGTGCTCGTCTCGACGCTGCTCACGGCCCTGCTGCTGCCGCTGATCGTGGCCTACGTGCTGCGCCTGTGACGCGCCGGCCCCGGCCCGGCGCGGCGCGCGTCAGGCCGCCTCGAGGATGGCGGTGACGCCCATGCCGCCGGCCGTGCACACCGACACGAGCCCGCGCCCGCTGCCCTTCTGCTGCAGCAGCTTCGCCATGGTCGCGAGCAGCCGCGTGCCCGTGGCCGCGAACGGATGGCCGATCGCGACGCTGCCGCCCTTCACGTTGAGCTTGGAGCGGTCGATGGGCCCCATCGCGCGGTCGCGCTTCAGCCGCTCGCGGCAGAACTCCTCCGACTCCCACGCCTTGAGGGTCGCGAGCGTCTGCGCGGCGAACGCCTCGTGGATCTCGTAGTAATCGAAGTCCTGCAGCTCCAGGCCCGCCTCGAGCAGCATCTCGGACACGGCGTAGGCGGGCGCCATGAGCAGGCCCTCGGACTTCACGAAATCCACGGCCCGCTCGCGGGCGTAGGTGATGTACGCCTGCACGGGCAGGCCGCGCTCGGCCGCCCACTCCTCGGAGGCGAGCAGCACGGCCGAGGCGCCGTCGGTGAGCGGCGTGCTGTTGCCGGCGGTGAGGGTGCCCGACGGGCTCCGGTCGAACACGGGCTTGAGCTTCGCGAGGGCCTCCATGCTCGTGTCCGGGCGGATGTTGTTGTCCTTCCTGACGCCCTCGTGCGGCACCACGAGGTCGTCGTAGAACCCCTCCTCGTAGGCGCGGTTGGCATTGCGGTGGCTCGCGAGGGCGAGCGCGTCCTGCTCCTCGCGGGTGATGTGCCACTGCTTCGCCGTCACCTCCATGCTCTGGCCCATCGAGAGGCCCGTGCGGGGCTCGACCACCTGCGGGAGCTGCGGCTTGAAGTGCCGGGGGCGGAGCCTGAGCCACGGCCGCAGGCGCTCGCCGAGCGTCTTGCCGCGGGCGCTCTCGAGCAGCAGGTTCCGGTAGGCGTCGGAATAGACGACGGGCATGTCGCTGATGCTGTCCGTGCCGCCCGCGATGCCGGCGTCGATCAGGCCGGTGGCGATCTTGCTCGCGATGATGATCGACGCGGACAGGCTCGTGCCGCAGGCGCGCTGCAGGTCGAACGCGGGCGTCTCCGGCGCGAGGCCCGAGGAGAGCGTCGATTCGCGGGCCAGGTTCCAGTCCCGCGAGTGCTTGATCACCGCGCCGAGCGCCACCTCGCCGAGCCGCTCGCCCTCGAGGCCGTGCCTCTGCACGAGCGCGCGCAGCACGGCCGACATCATGTCCTGGTTGCTGCAGTGCCGGTACGCGGTGTTCGCGCGACAGAAGGGGATTCGCAATCCGCCCACCACCGCGACGCGGCGGGCCACCTGGTTTCGCATCGCAAGCTCCTGGGAACTCCGTCAATCCTGACCGCAACGACCCGGCACTACAATACGCCGGCCGTGGGGGAGGGCGATTGGACCATGGAGGCGGGCGGATGATCGGTCGGCGGATCGCGACCTGGCTGCTCGCGGCCCCGCTCGCGGGCTGCGGCGCGCCCGAGGACCCCGCCGCGGCCATCCACGAGCTCGTGGCGGCCGCCGAGCGGGCGGCGGAGGCGCGCGACACCTCGTTCTTCCGCGACCACGTGGCGGCCGGCTACCGCGATGCGCGGGGTAACGACCGGGACGCGCTGATCAACCTCATCCGCGGCTACTTTCTCACCCATCCGCGCATCGAGGTGGTGAGCCGCGTCTCCGAGGTGGTCCTGCACGGCGACGACGCGGCGACGGTGACGGTGCGGGCCGCGCTCGTGGGCCGGCGCGACGGCGAGCCGCTGCTCACGGGTCTCGACGGCGACCTGCACCGTTTCGAGATCGACCTCGTGCTCGACGGCGGCGAGTGGCAGGTGATCCGCGCGGAATGGGACCGGCCCCGCGGCGACTGACGGCCCACGTTCGCGGCCGGCACGGGCCCGCGAGCGTTGTCGCCATTTGACGTCGGATTCCGGCTGTCCATATAGTTACCCGCTCGGCAACAGCCGACGACTGCGACCCCGAGGACTGCCCGGCATCGGATTGCCGTTCGGCAGCCTGCCCACCGACGGCGGTGTGACTCCCCGGTCAGCCCAGTCAGGCCCGTAACGAGCCTCGAGAACGAGTGGCGGCGGCCCCCGGATGGCGCGCGCGAAGAACAGCATGATCCTAGGACCGGACACTCTCTACCGACCGAGCTTCGAGCGCGATAGCTGCGGTTTCGGCCTCATCGCCAACATGGACGATGCGGCGAGCCATTGGCTCGTGCAGACGGCGATCAAGGCGCTCACCCGCTTGACGCATCGCGGCGCCGTGGCGGCGGACGGCAAGACGGGCGACGGCTGCGGGCTGCTGCTCAAGAAGCCGGACGCCTTCCTGCGGGGCGTGGCCGCCGAGCAGGGCATCGAGCTCGCGCCGCTCTACGCGGCGGGCACCGTGTTCCTGAGCCGCGACGAGCAGGCGCGCGCCCACGAGCGCTTCGTGCTCGAGGAGCAGGTGGCGGCGCAGGGTCTCGAGGTGGCCGGCTGGCGCGTGGTGCCCACGAACCCCAGCGCCTGCGGCGAGGAGGCGCTGCGCACCTTGCCGTGCATCGAGCAGCTCTTCGTGAACGCGCCGGCAGGCATGCAGGTGGCGGAGCTCAACCGCAAGCTCTGGATCGCGCGCCGCTTCGCCGAGAAGAAGCTCGAGGGCAACGGCTCGTCGTTCTACGTGGCGAGCCTCTCGGCCACCACCATCTCCTACAAGGGGATGGTCATGCCCGAGTTCTTCACCACGTTCTACTCCGACTTCGCGGACGAGCGGATGCAGAGCTCGGCCGTCGTGTTCCACCAGCGCTTCTCGACGAACACGCTGCCGCAATGGCGGCTTGCGCATCCGTTCCGCTATCTCGCCCACAACGGCGAGATCAACACCATCCAGGGCAACCGCAACTCGGTGCTCGCGGGCACGCGCAAGTTCGCGTCGAAGCTCCTGCCCGACCTCGATCAGTTCCAGCCGCTCGTCTCGATGACGGGCTCGGACTCCGAGAGCCTCGACAACGCGCTCGAGCTCCTGATCGTGGGCGGCATGGACGCGCTGCAGGCCATGCGCATCCTGATCCCGCCCGCGTGGCAGGCCGTGGACGCCATGGACCCGGACGTGCGGGCGTTCTACGAGTACCACAGCTTCCACCTGGAGCCCTGGGACGGGCCCGCGGGCGTCGTGTTCACCGACGGCCGCTACGCCGCCTGCACGCTCGACCGCAACGGCCTGCGGCCCGCGCGCTACGTCATCACCGAGGACCGCCACATCACGCTGGCCTCGGAGATCGGCGTGTACGACTACGACCCCGCGAGCGTGGTCGCGAAGGGCCGGCTCGGTCCGGGCGAGATGGTGGCCGTGGACCTCGCCACGGGCGAGTTCCTCGACAGCGCCGCCATCGACCGGATCCTGAAGCAGCGCCAGCCGTACAAGCGCTGGCTCAAGCAGGGCGTGCGCTACCTCGAGTCCGAGCTCGTCGACGTGCACATGGCGGCCGAGCCCATGGACCCGGCCACGCTCAAGATCTACCACAAGGCGTTCGGGCTCACGGCCGAGGAGCGCATCGAGGTCATCCGCGTGCTCGCCGACACGGAGCAGGAGGCCGTGGGTTCCATGGGCGACGACACGCCCATGCCCGTGCTGTCGCGCAAGGTGCGGCTGCTGTACGACTACTTCCGCCAGCAGTTCGCGCAGGTGACGAACCCGCCCATCGATCCGCTGCGCGAGCGCATCGTGATGTCGCTGCAGACGGAGATCGGGCCCGAGTGCAACGTGCACGAGCCCAAGCCCGAGTACGCGGCGCAGATCGTCATGAACTCGCCCGTGCTGTCGCAGCGGAAGATCCGCCAGCTCACGGGCCCGCAGGGCGTGAGCCACGAGTTCATCGACCTGAACTACCCGAGCGACTGGTCGCTCGTGCGGGCGCTCGACGACATCTGCGACAAGGCCGAGCGCGCCGTGCGGGCCGGCAAGCTCATGCTCCTGCTGAGCGACCGGTACCTGCACCCCGACAAGATTCCGGTGCACGCGCTGCTCGCAACCGGCGCCGTGCACCATCACCTCGTCGCCAAGCGCCTGCGCGGCGACTGCAACCTCGTCATCGAGACGGGCACCGCGCGCGACCCGCATCAGGTCGCGTGCCTCATCGCCTACGGCGCCACGGCCGTCTACCCCTATCTCGTCTACCAGACGCTGCACGACATGGTGCGCACGGGCGAGATCAAGGTGGACGACGAGCAGAAGCGCCAGCTCGGCCGCTCCTACCGGCGCGGCATCCGCAAGGGGCTCTTCAAGATCATGTCGAAGATGGGCATCTCGACGATCGCGAGCTACCGCGGCGCGCAGCTCTTCGAGATCGTGGGGCTCGCGGACGAGGTGGTGGAGCGCTGCTTCAAGGGCACCACGAGCCGCATCCAGGGCGCCGACTTCGCGGACCTCGAGCGCGACGCGCGCGAGCTCATGGCGGCCGCCTACGACGAGCACGTGGACGTGGAGCAGGGCGGGCTCTTGAAGTACGTGCACGGCGGGGAGTACCACGCGTTCAACCCGGACGTCGTGGCCACGCTCCAGGCCGCCGTGCGCACGGGCGACTACGAGCGCTACAAGGAGTTCGCGAAGCTCGTGAACGAGCGCCCCGTGGCGATGCTGCGCGACCTGCTCGCGCTCAAGCCCGCGAAGCCGCCGATCCCCGTGGACGAAGTGGAGCCCATCGAGGCGATCCTGCCGCGCTTCGACTCGGCCGGCATGTCGCTCGGCGCGCTCTCCCCCGAGGCGCACGAGGCGCTCGCCATCGCCATGAACCGCCTGGGCGCCCGCTCGAACTGCGGGGAAGGCGGCGAGGACCCCGCGCGCTACGGCACGGAGAAGAGCTCGAAGATCAAGCAGGTGGCGTCGGGCCGCTTCGGCGTGACGCCCGAGTACCTGATCAACGCCGAGGTCATCCAGATCAAGATTGCGCAGGGCGCGAAGCCCGGCGAGGGCGGGCAGCTGCCCGGCCACAAGGTCAACGAGATGATCGCCAGGCTCCGCTACTCCAACAAGGGCGTGGGCCTGATCTCGCCGCCGCCGCATCACGACATCTACTCGATCGAGGACCTGGCGCAGCTCATCTTCGATCTGAAGCAGATCAACCCGGCCGCGCTCGTGTCGGTGAAGCTCGTGGCGGAGCCCGGCGTCGGCACCGTCGCCGCGGGCGTCGCCAAGGCCTACGCGGACCTGATCACCATCTCGGGCTACGACGGAGGCACGGGCGCGAGCCCGCTCACCTCGGTGAAGTACGCCGGCTCCCCCTGGGAGCTCGGCGTGGCCGAGGCGCGCCAGGTGCTGCGCGCCAACAACCTGCGCCATCGCGTGCGGCTGCAGACGGACGGGGGGCTCAAGACCGGCCTCGACGTGGTCAAGGCCGCGATCCTCGGCGCCGAGAGCTTCGGCTTCGGCACGGCGCCGCTGGTCGCGCTCGGCTGCAAGTACCTGCGCATCTGCCACCTGAACAACTGCGCCACCGGCGTCGCCACGCAGCACGACGTGCTGCGCTCGCGCCACTTCCTGGGCCTGCCCGTCATGGTCATGAACTACTTCAAGTTCGTGGCGCAGGAGGTGCGGGAGATCCTCGCGTCGCTCGGCGAGCGGCGCCTCGAGGACGTGATCGGCCGCACGGAGCTCTTGGAGCGGATCCCCGGCGAGACGGACAAGCAGCGCAAGCTCGACCTGCAGCCGCTGCTCTCGAACAGCGGGCTCGCCCCTGACGCGCCGCAGTTCTGCATCGACGACCGCAACGTCCCGGCCGACCGGGGCGAGCTCGCGGAGCGCATGGTGCGCGACTGCCTGCCGGCCATCGAGGGGAAGACGGGCGGCAAGTTCTACTACGAGGTGAAGAACTACCACCGCTCGATCGGCGCGCGCCTGTCGGGCGAGATCGCCCGCCGCTGGGGCAACTACGGCATGAGCGACGCGCCCATCGAGATCCACCTGAAGGGCACGGCGGGCCAGAGCTTCGGCGTGTGGAACGCGGGCGGCCTCAAGCTGATTCTCGAGGGCGACGCGAACGATTACGTCGGCAAGGGCATGGCCGCGGGCGAGCTGATCCTGAAGCCCCCCGCGGGCAGCAAGTTCGAGGCCCGCAAGACCCCGATCATCGGCAACACGTGCCTGTACGGCGCCACCGGCGGGCGGCTGCTCGCCGCGGGCTGCGCGGGCGAGCGCTTCGCGGTGCGCAACTCCGGCGCCGTGGCCGTGGTCGAGGGCACGGGCGACCACTGCTGCGAGTACATGACCGGCGGCGTCGTGGCCGTGCTGGGGCGCACGGGCCTGAATTTCGGCGCGGGCATGACGGGCGGCTTCGCTTACGTGCTGGACCTCGAGCGCGATTTCGTGGACCGCTACAACCACGAGCTCATCGACATCCATCGCATCAACCCGGAGGCGATGGAGGCGCATCTCCACCACCTGCGGGACCTGATCACGGAGCACGTGAAGGCGACCGGCAGCGTCTGGGGCCAGGAGATCCTGGACGACTTCCGCACGTTCATCGGCAAGTTCTGGCTGGTGAAGCCGAAGGCCGCGCAACTGCACGAGCTGATCGATTCGCTGCGCCGCGCGGCGTGAGCTTCGCCCCGTCATGCCGAAGAGCCCGCTCCATTACCTGGAAGTGCCGCGTCAGGACCCGGCCAAGACGCCGGTCGAGACGCGCGTGCGGCATTTCAAGGAGATCTACGGCCATTACTCGCCCGAGGAGGCCGCCGAGCAGGCCGCCCGTTGTCTCGGCTGCGGCAACCCCTACTGCGAGTGGAAGTGCCCGGTCCACAACTACATCCCGAACTGGCTCAAGCTCATCGCCGAAGGCAACCTGTTCCAGGCGGCCGAGCTCTCGCACCGCACCAACTCGCTGCCCGAGATCTGCGGCCGGATCTGCCCGCAGGACCGCCTCTGCGAGGGCGCGTGCACGCTGAACGACGGCCACGGCGCCGTCACCATCGGCAGCATCGAGAAGTACATCACCGACGAGGCGCTGAAGCGCGGCTGGCGGCCGGACCTCTCGCACGTGAAGCCCACCGGGAAGCGCGTGGCGGTGGTGGGCGCGGGGCCCGCCGGCCTCGCCTGCGCGGACGTGCTGGTGCGTCACGGCGTGAAGCCCGTCGTCTTCGATCGCTATCCGCGCATCGGCGGCCTGCTGACGTTCGGCATCCCGCCCTTCAAGCTCGAGAAGGAGGTCGTCGAGACGCGCGCGGCGCTCATGCGGGAGATGGGCGTCGAGTTCGTGCTCTCCACCGAGGTGGGCAAGGACGTGCCGTTCAAGGAGCTGCTCGACGGCTACGACGCCGTGTTCCTCGGCATGGGCACGTACACCTACGTGAAGGGCGGCTTCCCCGGTGAGGACCTGCCCGGCGTGTACGAGGCGCTGCCGTACCTCATCGGCAACGTGAACCGTCACCTCGGCATCGACGACGGCCGCCACGAGTACGTCGATCTGCGCGGCAAGCGCGTGATCGTGCTCGGCGGCGGCGACACCGGCATGGACTGCAACCGCACCGCCATCCGCCAGGGCGCGAAGCGCGTGACTTGCGTGTACCGGCGCGACGAGGAAAACATGCCGGGATCTCGCCGCGAAGTCATGAACTCCAAGGAAGAGGGCGTGCGCTTCCTGTTCAACCGCCAGCCCATCGAGATCGTGGGCCAGGACGCCGTGGAAGGCGTGAAGGTGGTGGAGACGCGGCTCGGGCCGCCCGGCCCGGGCGGGCGGCGCCGCCCGGAGGTGGTGCCCGGCACCGAGAAGGTGCTGCCGGCCGACGCCGTGATCATCGCGTTCGGCTTCCGGCCGAGCCCCGCCGACTGGTTCGAGGAGTTCGGGCTGGCCGTGTATCCGAACGGACGCGTGCGGGTCAACATGGCGAAGCACCCGCGATATCAGACGACCCACCCGAAGGTATTCGCCGGCGGCGACATGGTCCGCGGATCGGACCTGGTCGTCACGGCGGTGTTCGAAGGCCGCGAGGCGGCTAAAGGAATCGTGAAGTATCTGGGAGTCTAGGATGTCGAAGACGCGGCTCGGGAGCGGCCTTCCGGCCGCGGCCCTTCACACCATTCTCCCGACGAAGCCAGTATCCGACACGGAGGGGGTTTGATGCTGCGATTCAACAAGCTGCAGATGGTCGAGCCCGAGGAGGCGCTGCCGGGCCGCGACCAGCCGCTGGAGGTAACGGAGACCCACTACGTGACCGGCCGAAGGATCGTGCCGCCGTTCCCCGCGGGCATGCGCAAGGCGCTCTTCGGCATGGGCTGCTTCTGGGGCGCCGAGCGGCTGTTCTGGCAGATCCCGGGCGTCTACTCCACGGCGGTCGGCTACTCGGGCGGCCACACGCGGAACCCGTTGTACGAGGAGGTGTGTAGCGGGCGCACGGGCCACGCGGAGGTCGTGCTCGTCGTCTACGATCCGGAGCGGGTCTCGTACGAGGAGCTGCTCAAACACTTCTGGGAATCGCACGACCCCACGCAGGGCATGCGCCAGGGCGCGGACGTGGGCACGCAGTACCGCTCCGCCATCTACACCTACGACAACGCCCAGCACGAAGCGGCCCTGAAGAGCCTCGCCGCCTATCAGCAGCGTCTCACGGAGAACGGCCGCGGCCGCATCACCACCGAAGTGAAGAGCGCCGGGCCGTTCTACTACGCAGAGGACTACCACCAGCAGTATCTCGCCAAGAACCCCGGCGGTTACTGCGGGCTGCGCGGGACGGGCGTGCGCTGCGGCTGACCGCCGGCCCCGCCTCAGTCCTTCTGGAAGATCGAGTCGAAGTCGAAGTTCAGGTCCTCCTCGCTGACCTGCCGCGGGACGTACGGCCGCAGGTAGGGCGCGTGGCACGCGTCGCACGACGCGCGCAGCTTGCGGGCGGCATCGGGCAGCGCCGCCGGATCCGTAGTGGCGGCCATCTCCGTGGCGGCCGCCGACGCGGCCGTCGCCATCGCGTAGAACGCGTCGAAGTTCTCCCAGATCGCCGGTAGCGCGAGCGTCTGCGGCTGCTCGGCCTCCGGGTCGTACAGGTTGGTGGTCGGCGGAAACAGGTGCGGAACCGCGAGCAGCATCGTCGCGACCGTGCCGGCGGCCTCCCTGAGCGCCGCGGGATCGGATTCGGCGCCGGTGGTGGCGATGTCGATCGGTTCCATCAGGCGCTCGAGCTCCGCCATGAGCGCCTGGCGCGCGGCGATGACGTCGGCCGCGCGCGCGACGCCGGTCCACGCCGGATCGTCCGCGGGGGCCTGAGCCTGTGCGAGCGCGAGCACCGCGAGCCCGCTCGCCGCGACGAGCGCGCGGCGCACGCTGTGGGTGTGTGCCATCGAAGCCTCCAGTGTGGAACGTCCCGTTCGCACGTTTTCGATCCGCGCGCGTGAGGCCGCAAGAGCCGGCGCGCTGCGGAAAGCCTCAGTTGACAGCGGAGGCGTCCAACCACCGGGTGGGAGCAGCTTTCCAGCCGCAATCTCTTCGACGGCGACAAAGATCGCGGCTGGAAGGCCGCTCCCACCGAGCGATTTCGCCGTTATGCCGGCAGCGTGACGGTGACGACCACCCCGCTGCCGTCGGGCGTATTGTCCGCCCGGATGCTGCCGCCGTGGAAGCGGGCGATCAGCGCCGCGATGTAGAGCCCGAGCCCGAGATGCCGGCGCGAGCCGCCGGCCTCGCGCACCGACACGAGCGAGTCGAAGAGCTGGTTGCGCATGCGCTCCGGCAGCGGCGGCCCCACGTTGCGCACCGAGAGCACCATCTCGGCGGGCCGGCTCTCCACGCGCACGTCGATCGTGCTGCCCGAGGGGCTGAAGCTCACGGCGTTGTCCACGAGCTTGTCGAGGAGCTGCGCGACGAGCTCCGGCGAGCCGTCGATCTCGCGCTCGGGCTCGTCCGCATGGAACGCGAACGCGCGATCGCGGAACGCGCTGCGGTAGCCCTCCACGCACCCTGCCACCACCTTCCCCAGCGGGAACCGCTCCGGCTTCGCCTCCGCCACGGCCTGCTCGATGGCGGTGGCCTCGCTCATGGCCGCGATGAGCCCGTCGAGCCGCTTCGCGCCTTCGCGGATGCGCTCGAGGTACGGCTCGAGGCTCGCGCCGTCCGGCTCCCGCTCGATGTTGTCGAGCGAGGAGGAGATCACGGCGAGCGGCGTGCGCAGCTCGTGCGCGAGCTTGCCCTTGAGCGTGCGCAAGTACTCCGTGTACTCGCGCAGCCGCCCGAGGAGCTGCGCGAAGCTCCGCGACAGGTCGCCGATCTCGTCGGTGGCGCGCTGGCCCGGCAGCGCCGTCGAGATCTCCCCGCGCGGCCCGAGCGCGTGCTCGGCCGCGCGCGCGAGCCGCCGCACGCGCAGCGACAGCACCGTGGCGAAGCCGAGCAGCGCGGCCGCGGCCGCGAGGCTCGCCGCGAGCGTGACGACCATGAGGCGCAGCAGGGCCGCGTCCGTCACCGTGAGGATCGCGTCGCTCGCCTGCTCGAGCAGCACCACCGGGGCGCCCGCCGCCGAGTGCGGCAGGGGGATCGGCACGGCGGCGGCGACCACGGCGCTCGCATCCGTGCGGCGGTACCAGCGCGACACGGTGTCGCCCTCGAGCGCCGCGCGCAGCTCCGGATCCGCGAGGTAGCCCGGCGGCTGCTCGAGCTCGCGATACGGCGGATCGTCCCGCCGCAGCAGCGCCCGCAGCAGGCGCTCGACGGCCGAAGCGTCGCCGCTCGCGCCGAGCGCCAGGGCTTCCGGCGACTCGAGCTCGCCCGCGTCGTAGAGCACGAACCCGCCGGGGTCCACGATCCTGAGCCGCCGGCCCGGCTGCTCGTAGGGGCGCGCAGCCTCGGCCACGCCGGCGGCCCGATGCAGGAACGCGCCGGGCAGCGCCTCGCCGAGCGGCCACGACGCCGCCACGGCCACCTCGTGCCCCGCGGCGCCGGGGTCCACGTCGAGCACGGCCACGCCGAGCCGCCCGCCGAGCAGCTCGATCGGCAGGCGGATCTCCACGGCGTAGCCGCGGGCGTTCTCGGACCACCAGCCGTTCACCCGCTCCTCGAAGGCGGCCGAGGGGATGAACGCGTTCGGCGCCGTGTGCTGCGCGCGCAGCGCCCCCGGGGCCGCGGTCTGCAGCAGCAGCCAGAGCTCGCCGAAGCGGCCGAGGTTCAGCGCCACCCGGTCGCCGTAGGGCGGCTGGCCCGGCACGCGCTGGTGCACGACGTGCTCGTCGGCCACGTCGATGAAGAGATACGCGTAGCGCTCGTGCTCGCCGGCCCAGTAGCGCTGCCCGGGACCGAGCGGGCGGGCGTGCGCGTCCGTCAGGCCCCAGTCGTCGCGATTGCCGTCGAGCGTGGGCGCGCTGCGCAGCGGATGCGCGTACACGGTGCCGTCCAGGCCGTGACGTTCGAGGCTCGCGAACGGGAACTCCGCGCGGGCCAGGGCGTTCGCGATCGTGACCGCGCTCGCGGCGAGCGACTGCTCGAGGCCGTTGCGCAGCGCCGTCTCCATCTCCGTCACGTAGCGCCAGCCGGCCCAGGGCAGCGCGAACGTGAGCACGCTCACGGCCAGGAGTTGCAGTCGCAGCGACAGCCGCTTCACGGCGCTTCAGCCCGCCGTCCAGCGATAGCCCATTCCGTAGACGGTTTCGATGGCCTTGAACTCGGGGTCGACGGCGGCGAACTTGGCGCGGATTCGCTTGATCTGCGACGTGACGGTGCTGTCGTCGAGCACCACGTTGGCCGCGTTCATGAGCTGCTCGCGCGAGCGCACGTGACCGGGGCGCGCCGCGAGCGCGTGCACCACCCAGAACTCGGTCACCGTGAGCGGCACGGGCCGCCCCTTCCAGAGCACCGCCATGCGGTCGCGGTCGAGCGTCAGGTCCCCGCGCACGAGCCGCTCGCCTTCCGCCGCATTCGCCTGCAGCGCCTCCGTGCGCCGAAAGAGCGCCGCCACGCGCGCCAGCAGGTGCTCGAGGCTCGCGCGCTTCGTGAGGTAGTCGTCCGCGCCGAGCCGCAGGCCGGACACGATGTCGAGCTCGCTCTCGCGGGCCGTGAGGAAGATGATCGGCAGCTGCGGCGAGCGCGCCCGGAGCTCGCGGCAGAGCTCGAACCCGCCTTCCACCTCGGCCCCGAGGTTGATGTCGATGATGACGAGATCGGGCAGCCGCTGCTCGAACGCCGCGAGCGCCTCCTTGCGCGTGGAGTAGCCCGCCACGCGGTAGCCCTGGCGCCGCAGCCCCGCGAGGTAGTTGTCGCGGATGGCGACTTCGTCCTCGACCACTGCCACGAGCTTGCCGGCGGACACGGCGCGACCCCCCGCTGCGGTCAGGCGCCCCGCCGCTCCACGGCGAGCCGCAGGATCGTGGCGACCGAGATCGCGTCCGTGATGCGGCCGTCGAGCACCCACTGGACGGCCTCGGCGAACGGCAGGATGCGCATCCTGAGGTCGCTCTCGGTGTCCTCGAGCGCGCGCTCGCCGTGCTCGAGGTCCTCGGCCAGGTAGGCGTAGCCCACCTCGTCGGTGATCGAGTTCGACGTGTGCAGCTTCATGAGCAGCCGCCAGCGCCGCGCCGTGAGGCCGGTCTCCTCGCGCAGCTCCCGCTCGGCGGCCGCCTGGGGGTCCTCGCGGAGCGGGGCACCGCCCATGGGGAGCTCCCACGAGAACTCGTCGAGCGTGTAGCGGTGCTGGCCCACGAGCACGATGTTCGAGTCGGCATCCAGTGCCGCCACGGCCACCGCCCGGTTCTTGAAGCACACCTTGCCGTATTGCCCGAGGCCCCCGGCGGGGTTCACCACCTGGTGCTCCTCGACGCGTATCCAGGGGTTGTCGTAGACGGTCCGCAGGGACAGCGTCTTCCAGGGGTTCAAGCTCTGGCTCATCGGGGCGGGGGATTTGGGGCGGCGGTCACACTTCGTTCAGGTTGGCGAGGGCATGATACCGCCGCCAACAACGGGGCGCGCACACACAGGAGGATTCAGGCCGTTATGAACCACGGAAGTTTGCGCAAACTCGCAGTCGCTTTGACAGGCGTGGCGCTGGTCACGAGCGCCTGCACCACGATCGATCCCTACACGCGCGAGGAACGCACCGCGCGGGCCCAGCGGCAGGCCATCATCGGGGCCGCGGCCGGCGCCGTGGCGGGCCTCGTCACCGGCGACAGCTCCATGGAGCGCAAGAAGCGAGCCCTGGTGGGAGCGGGGCTCGGCGCGCTCGCGGGCGCGAGCGTCGGCGCCTACATGGACCGGCAGGAGGCGCGGCTGCGGGCCGAGCTCGAGCGCACCGGCGTGAGCGTCACGCGCGTCGGCAACAACATCACGCTCAACATGCCGGGCAACATCACGTTCGCGACCAACAGCGCGGACCTGAACGCGGGGTTCTACGACGTGCTGAACTCCGTGGCCATCGTGCTGAACGAGTTCGAGCAGACCGTGATCGAGGTGGCGGGCCACACGGACAGCACGGGCACCGACGCCTACAACCAGCAGCTGTCCGAGCGTCGGGCCAACTCCGTGGCCGCGTACCTGCAGACGCGCAACGTGCGCCCCGACCGCATGATCATCGTCGGCATGGGCGAGTCGCGGCCCATCGCGAGCAACGACACGCCGGAAGGCCGCCAGCAGAACCGCCGCGTGGAGCTCACGCTGGTTCCTCTCACGCTCGAGAGCTGATCGCCACGCCATGGCCGCGCCCCGCGCCGCCGCGCGCGGGGCGCGTGCCGCGCGGCTCAGCGCGGCAGCAGCAGGTTGCTCCAGGTCTCCGTGAGCACGTCGGAGCCGTGCTGCAGGAACCCGCGCAGCTCCGTGGGCTTGGTGGGGTCGAGCTGCCGCACCACCACGGCCATCCGCCACACGTCGTTGGGCTCCACGTAGTAGGCGTTCGACTCCACGATCTCGCCGTTCGCGGGCGACGTCACCACCGCCTCCACCTCGGCATCGGGCGGCAAGCTCGCGAGCGACGGTCCCACGAAGTCGACGATGAACTGCTGCTCGTTCGGCCCGAGGTCGGCGTAGCCCCGGCCGATGCGGGTCTGCGTGACCCAGGCGCCGGGCGGCCGCTGGATGACCTCGCTGCCCTGCCAGTGCAGCCGGTACGCGAAGTCGAGCGGCTCGCCCGGGGGCGGCAGCTGGTCCGGCACCCAGTAGGCGACGATGTTGTCGTTCGTCTCGTCGATCGTGGGGATCTGCACGAGCTCCACGCGTCCCGGGCCCCACGAGCCGATCGGCTCGACCCACGCGCTCGGCCGAAGCTCGTAGCGGGCCTCCGCGTCCTCGTAGGCGGAGAACCGGCGGTCGCGCTGCATGAGGCCGAAGCCCGCAAGCTCCTGCATCGCGAACGACGTGGCGAGCACCTGCGGCGGGTTCAGCAGCGGCCGCCAGATCCACTCGCCCTCGCCGGTGGCCACCATGAGGCCGTCGGAGTCGTGCACCTCGGGGCGGAAGTCGAGGCGGTGCGGCTGGTTCTCGGCGAAGTAGTACATGCTCGTGAGCGGGGCGAGCCCCAGCGTCGCCACGGGCGCGCGCAGGTATAGCCGGGCCTGCACCTCGACCACCGTCTCGGCGCCGGGCACGACGTCGAACTGGTAGGCGCCGGTCGCACGCGGCGAGTCGAGCAGCGCGTAGATGCGCAGCGTGGTGGCGTCGGGGGCGGGCTTCACGAGCCAGAAGTCCGTGAAGCGCGGGAACTCCTCGCCTTCGCCGCCCACCGTGTCGATCGCGAGCCCGCGCGCCGAGAGCCCGTAGCGCGTGCCGGCCGCGAGCGCGCGGAAGTAGCTCGCGCCCATGAACACGATGAGCTCGTCCTTGTACTCCGGGCGGTTCAGCGGGTAGTGCACGCGGAAGCCGGCGAAGTCGAGGTCGCCCCAGCGCTCCGGCGACAGATGGTCGTTCTTGCCGTAGTCGAAGTCGGCCGGCTGGTAGGCGAGGTGCCGGGGGCGGCGCGAGCCGATCTCGTTCACGTGCACGGGCTCGAAGGTGCGGCCCACGTGGAAGAACATCACCTCGAACGGCAGGCCCTCGGCGCGCCACAGCGCCCGGTCGGGGCGGAAGCGGATGTCGCGATACTGGTCGTAGGTGAGGCCGCTCAGGTCGGGGGGCAGCGCGAAGACCGGCGGACGATACGGCTCCTCCGCGCGCTCCTTGGCCATGGCGGCCACGTCCTCGAAGTCGAACGCGGCGGCCGTGCGCGCCCAGACGAGCGCGGCCACGAGCAGCAAGGCCGCCGCCGCGCGGCGGGCCGGCGCCGAGAGGGGCTCACTGCGACGCGAGCGTACGGACACCACCGGTCGAACCGGGCGAGAGCACGCGTCGCGGCCTTCAGGCCGCGGCCGCCATCTGGGCCTTGAGCTTGTTGATCGCGTTGGCCTCGATCTGCCGAATGCGCTCGGCAGAGACGCCATATTCGGCCGCGAGCTCGTGCAGCGTGGCCTTCTGCTCCGTGAGCCAGCGGCGCACGATGATGTCGCGGCTGCGCTGATCGAGCTTCGCGAGCGCCTCGCCGAGCCGCTCGTGCGCGTCGCTCTCCCAGTCGTCGTTCTCGATGAGCTGCGCGGGGTCGCTGCCCGGGCTCGGCAGGTAGGCGACGGGCGCGAACTCTTCCTCCTCGTCGACCGGGTCGGGGTCGAAGGAGATGTCGTGGCCGGCCAGGCGCTTCTCCATCTCGGTGACCTCGCGCGCGGACACGCCGAGATCCCGGGCCACGGCCTGCGCCTCGTCGTTGGAGAGCCAGCCCAGGTGCTTCTTGGCCTTGCGGAGGTTGAAGAAGAGCTTCCGCTGCGCCTTCGTGGTCGCGATCTTGACCATCCGCCAGTTGCGCAGCACGAACTCGTGGATCTCGGCCCGGATCCAGTGGACGGCGAACGAGACGAGCCGCACCCCGACGCTCGGGTCGAAGCGCTTCACGGCCTTCATGAGGCCCACGTTACCTTCCTGGATGAGGTCGGCAAGCTGCAGCCCGTAGCCCACGTAGCCGCGGGCGATGTGCACGACGAAGCGCAGATGGGCCAGCACCAGCTTGCGGGCGGCCTCCAGGTCTCCCGTCTCCCGGAACCGCGTGGCGAGCTCGCGCTCCTCCTCGGCCGAGAGCATCGGGATGGAGTTAACCGCTTGAATGTACCGGTCGAGACTGCCGACCGGACCGGACAGGATCAGGTCCGTGTTGCGCAGTGCCAGAGCAGTGCTTGTCATCTCTACCGCTACCTCCCGCCGGAATGCTAGCACTCTCGACCTTCGAGTGCTAAGCCCAGGTCCCAGTTCCAGAATCCCTTCTTCCTTCGATGGCCGCGACCTATTTTGGTTCGATCGCCCGGAGGTGCCGGGCCGTGGCGACCCAGGCGCCCGCCCAGCCCAGCACGGCACCGCCGCCGATCAGGGCGGCGGCCTCTGCGGCGGAGAGCCCCGTGAGGCGGTAGTCGCTGCCGTACAGGCCGGCCAGCTCCCTGACGGGGTCGCCGAGCAGGGCCAGCGTCAGCACGATCACGAGCAGCGCCGCGAGCCCTCCGAGCACACCGTACCAGAGCCCGAGGTAGAGGAACGGCCGGCGGATGAAGCCGTCCGTGCCGCCCACGAGCTTGGTGACCTCGATCTCGGCCCGCCGGTTCTGGATCTCGAGCCGGATCGTGTTGCCCATGACCACCACCACGGCGGCCCCGAGGAGCCCCGTGGCGATGTCCACCACGCGCCCGGCGAGCGCCAGGATCGCCCGGAGCCGCTCCACCCAGGCGGTGTCGAGCTGCACGAGATCGACCCCGTCGAGGGCCGCGACCGCCGCGGCGAGCGCCTCCACGTCGCCCGCCGCGCCGCTCGCCGGCCGTATGACCAGCGTATAGGGCAACGGGTTCTCCTCGAGCGCGTCGATGGCCGCGCCGAGGCCCGAGTGCTCGCGGAACTCCGTGAGCGCCTCGTCGGGCGGGATGAGGTCGACGCCCGCCACGTCGTCCCGCTCGCCGATCTGCTTTGCGAGCGCCCGCGCCCGCTCGTCGCCCACGCCGAGGGCGAGATACGCGCTGAAGTCGGCCGCGCGGTCCCACGAGCCCGACAGGGCGTCCGCGTTGCTCACGAGCACCCGCAAGCCCCCGGGGAGCGCGAGCGCCACGCCGATGACGAGCACGGTCAGCAGGGCGCCGCCCGGCTGACGGGCCAGGCGCCCGGCGGCGGACACCAGGGCCTGAGCGTGCAGCCCGAGATAACGCTTCAGCACGCCTGCGCCTCCGCCCCTGCCGTCTCCGGCAGCAGCTTCCCCGCCACGAGCCGCAGCCGGCGGTGCGGGAACTCGGCCGTGAGCTCGAGATCGTGCGTCGCGATCAGCAGCGTGACGCCCACCTCGTTGAAGCGCGCGAAGAGCCGCATGATCTCGCGCGAGAGCTCGGGGTCCAGGTTGCCCGTGGGCTCGTCGGCGATCAGCACGTCCGGCCGGTTGACGATGGCCCGCGCGATGCCGACGCGCTGCTGCTCGCCGGTGGAGAGCGTGATGGGCGCGTGGCGCTCGCGGCCGAGCAGCCCCACGAGGTCGAGCGCGGCGCGCACGCGCCGGCCGATGTCGCGGTGCGGGAATCCCGCGATCACGAGCGGCAGCGCCACGTTGTCGAACACCGTGCGGTCGTAGAGCAGCTTGTGGTCCTGGAACACCACGCCGAGCCGCTGCCGGAACGCCGGGATCTTCCGGCGCGGCACGCGGGCGGTGTTCTGCTGGTTCACGACGACGGCGCCCCGCGTGGGCCGCTCGATGAGCGCGATGAGCCGGAGCAGCGTGCTCTTGCCCGCGCCCGACGGCCCGGTCACGAACGCGAACTCGCCGCGCTCGAGCGAGAAGCTCACGCCCGACAGCGCCTCGCGCCCGTTGGGGTAGCGCTTGTAGACGTTCTCGAAACGGATCACGACGGGGTTCCGCCGAGGAGCGCCCGTACGAAATCCCTGGCGTTGAATTGCTCGAGGTCGTCGATTCCTTCGCCGACCGCCACGTAGCGGATGGGCAGGCCGAGCTGCCGCGCGATGCCGAGCAGCACGCCGCCCTTGGCCGTGCCGTCGAGCTTGGTGATGGCGAGCCCGGTGAGCGTCAGCCGCTCGTGGAACTGCTTCGCCTGCGCTAGCGCGTTCTGACCCTGGCTCGCGTCGAGCACGAGCAGCGTCTCATGGGGCGCGTCGGGGTCGAAGCGCTTCACCACGCGCTTGATCTTCTCGAGCTCGTCCATGAGGCCCGCGGAGGTGTGGAGCCTCCCCGCCGTGTCGGCGATGACGACGTCCACGTCGCGGGCCCTGGCGGCCGTGAGCGCGTCGTGGATCACGGCGGCCGGATCGGCGCCCGGCGCCTGCGCGACCACGGGCACGCCCGCCCGCCGGCCCCATTCCTGGAGCTGCTCCACCGCCGCCGCGCGGAACGTGTCGCCGGCCGCGAGCAGCACGCTCCTGCCGCCGCGCTTCAGGCGATGCGCGAGCTTGCCGATGGTGGTGGTCTTGCCCGTGCCGTTCACGCCCACGACGAGGATGACGAACGGCTTGGCGCGCGCCTCGACGGCGAGCGGCGCCTCCACCTTCTCGAGCAGCTCCACGGCCGTCTGGGCCAAGAGCTCCGAGGCGGTGCCGCGCCCGCGCCGCCGGCGCATCTCGCCGATCAGCCACTGCGTGGCCGGCACGCCCACGTCGGCCAGGAGGAGGCGCGTCTCGAGCTCCTCGAGCACCTCCTCGTCCACCTCGCGGTTGCCGAAGGGGAGCCAGTCGCCGCGCAGCCAGTCGGCGCTCTTGCTGAGCCGCGACTTCAGCTTCGCGAAGAAGCCGCCGCCCTCTTGCGTCGTCGATTCGGCGATGGGTGAGATCCTCGTCGGTTGGCGCCGGGAATGCCGGCCGGCGATGCGGCGCCGTCGGAGTCTGCTAGTGTAGCGATCATGCGCAAGCGCGGCACCACCACCCCACGCGAGCCGCCGGGCAAGGTGCGGATCATCGGGGGCGCGTGGCGCTCGCGGCGGCTCGCCATTCCCTCGGGCACGTCCGTGCGGCCCACGCCCGATCGCGTGCGCGAGACGCTCTTCAACTGGCTGCGCAACGACATCGAAGGCGCCGTCTGCCTCGACCTCTACGCGGGCACGGGCGCGCTCGGCTTCGAGGCGCTGTCGCGCGGCGCCGCGGAGGTGTGGTTCGTCGAGAGCGACGTGCTGCTCGTGGACGCGCTCGAGGAGCACGCGCGGCTCTTGGGCGCCCGGCCCACGATCGTGCACCGCAACTCCCTCGCGTTCCTCGACGAGCGGCCGCAGCGGCGCTTCGACCTCGTGTTCGTGGACCCGCCGTACGAGCAGTCGCTCGAGCCGATCTTCCACCGTCTGCGGCCGTGGCTCGCCGACCACCCGCTGATCTACGCGGAGCGCCCGCTCGACGAGGGCCTGCCCACGTTCGCCGATTTCGAGTGGCGCAAGCAGAGCCGCGCGGGCGCCGTGGTGTTCGGGCTCGCAGCGCCGCGGCAGGCGTCATGACGCTCCGCTAGGGCGGCGGCTACAATGCCCCCGTTTGCGCACGGGGCGGCGGCAGTGAAGAACGGCGTGATGTATCCCGGCACCTTCGATCCGCTGACCCGCGGTCACGAGGATCTCGTGCGTCGCTGCCGGCGCCTGTTCGACCGCGTGGTGGTGGCCGTCGCGGCGAGCCCCCGCAAGGCGCCGCTGTTCACGCTCGAGGAGCGCGTCGAGCTCGCCCGCGAGGTGCTGAAGGACTGCAAGGGCGTGACCGTCACGGGCTACGAGGGGCTCACCGTGGACTTCGCCCGCGCCCAGGGGCTCACCGCCATCGTTCGCGGGCTGCGCGCCGTGTCGGACTTCGAGTACGAGTTCCAGCTCGCCACCATGAACCGCCACCTGACGGACCAAGTGGAGACGGTGTTCTTGACGCCCAGCGAGCAGCACACGTTCATTTCCTCGAGCCTCGTGCGGGAGATCGCCGAGTTCGGGGGCGACGTCACTCCCTTCGTGCATCCTTACGTGGCGGAGCGGCTCAAGGCGAAGTTCGCCGGCGCAAAGGCATGACGGCGGCGGCGCTCGCTCCCCGCAACGCTCTCCGCGCGCTGCTCCGTCCGGTCGCGCTGCTCGCGACCCTCGCGGTCGCGTTGTCCGCGCTCGCCGCCGACCCGCCCGTGCGGGCCGAGCGGCAGATGGTGGTGACGGCCAACCGCCACGCCACCGAAGCCGGCCTCGAGATCCTGCGTGCGGGCGGCAGCGCCGTGGACGCGGCCATCGCCGTGCAGCTCGTGCTGTCGCTCGTGGAGCCGCAGTCGTCGGGGATCGGCGGCGGCGCGTTCATGCTCGTGTTCGACGCGCCGGACGAGAGCGCCGAGTCGGCCGTGATCACCGCCTACGAAGGCCGCGAGGCCGCGCCCGCCGCGGCCACGCCCGACATGTTCCTGAACGAGAACGGCACGCCGATGTCGTTCGGCCAGGCGGCCGCCGGCGGGCTGCCGGTGGGCGTGCCGGGCGTCATGCGCATGCTCGAGATGGCCCACCGCAAGCACGGGCGGCTGCCGTGGGCCGATCTCTTCGCGCCCGCCATCGAGCTCGCGGAGCAGGGCTTCGAGATCTCGCCGCGGCTCTACTTCCTGCTCGACAACTTCAAGCCTTTCGCGCGCGGCGAGGAGTTCCGCCGGCGGTTCTACGACGAGAACGGCGAGGCGCGGCCGACGGGCTACCGCATCGTGAACGAGGAGTACGCCGCGACGCTGCGGCTGCTCGCCGCCAACGGCGTGGAGCCCATGTACACGGGCGAGCTTGCGCGCGCCATCGTGGACGAGGTGCGCAACAACCCCATCACGCCCGGGCGGCTCACGCTCGAGGACCTGGCGGCGTACCGCGCGCACGAGACGGCGCCGCTCTGCACGCCCTATCGCGCCTGGCGCGTGTGCGGGCCGCAGCTGCCGTCCTCGGGCGGCGTGACGGTGCAGCAGATCCTGGGGATCCTCCAGTCGTTCGATCTGGCGGCGGCGGAGGCGCGCAACGAGGCGCGCGCCATCCATCTCGTCGCCGAGGCGAGCCGCCTCGCGTTCGCCGACCGCAACCTCTACCTCGCGGACCCCGCGTTCGTGGAGGGGCCGGTGGAGGCGCTCCTGTCCCCCGCGTACCTGCGCGAGCGGGCCGCGCTCATCGATCCGGAGCGCGCCGCCCCGAGCGTGGCGCCCGGCCGGCCGCAGCCCCAGATCGCGTGGGAGTACGCCCCCGCGTCGCCGCACGACCGGCCGTCCACGAGCCACTTCTCGATCGTGGACGCATTCGGCGACGCCGTGTCGATGACCACCACCGTGCAGAGCACGTTCGGCAGCCAGCTCATGGTGGGCGGCTTCCTGCTGAACAACCAGCTCACGGACTTCGAGTTCCAGCCCGAGGTGGACGGGCGCCCCGTGGCCAACCGGGCCGAGGGCGGCAAGCGGCCCCTGTCGAGCATGGCGCCGACGCTCGTGCTCGACGAGGCCGGGCGGCTCAGGCTCGCGATCGGCTCGCCCGGCGGCACGCGCATCATCAACTACGTGCTGCAGGCGCTCGTCGAGGTGCTCGACTTCGGCAGCGACGTGCAGGCGGCCGTGGCCGCGCCGCATTTCGTGGCGCAGGAGGGGCTGCTCGAGCTCGAGAGCCGCACGGACATCGGGGAGCTTTCCGACGAGCTCGAGGCGATGGGCCATCGCGTGGTGAGCCGCACGCTCAACAGCGGCCTGCACGGCATCGCGATCGAGTACACCGACGAGGGCCGCGTGCTCTTCGGCGGCGCCGACCCGCGCCGCGAAGGCGTCGCGCTCGGCGACTGAGCCGGCGACGCGAGAGCGACACCGGACAGGGCGAGCCGATGTGGGCCGGGGCGACGCAGGCGGCCGTTGGAAAGCCCTGGGTCGCAGCTTGGAGATCGTCAGGCGTACCGACGATTTCGCGGAAAATCGTTTCTCAGCCTGACGATCTCTCCGGAGCGCGTATGCGCACCCCGACGGTTCGAACGCGCGCAGCTTCGCCTCGATACCAAAGGCACCGTTTACGACAGGGCTTCAGCGCTGGCAGCGCGGGCAGTAGTAGGTCGCGCGCTGCCCGAGCACCATGCGCCGGATGCGCGCGCCGCAGCGGCGGCACGGCTCGCCGTCGCGCTCGTAGACGCGCAGCGCCTGCCGGAAGTAGCCGGGCCGGCCGTCGCCGCCCACGAAGTTCCGCAGCGTGGTGCCGCCGTTGCCGATGGCGTCGCTGAGCACGTCGCGGACCGCGGTGACCAGCCGCTCGAGCTTCATCCGCGACACGCGCCCGGCCGGGCGCGCCGGGTGGATTCCCGCCCGATAGAGCGCCTCGTTCGCGTAGATGTTGCCGACGCCCACCACCACGCGGCCGTTCATGAGCAGCTGCTTGATGGTCACGCGGCGGCCGCGCGCCGCGCGCTGCAGGTAGTCCGCCGTGAAGTCCTCGCCCAGGGGCTCGGGGCCGAGCCCGCGCAGCAGGCGGTGCCGCTCCGGGGCGCTCGTGAGCTGCAGCGTGCCGAAGCGGCGCGGGTCGTTGAAGCGCAGCAGGCTGCCGTCGTCGAAGCGGATGTCGACGTGGTCGTGAGGCTTGAGGGGCGCGTCGGCGCGGAGATAGCAGAGGCTGCCGGACATGCCGAGGTGCACGAGCAGCGTGCCGTCGTCGGTGCCGAAGAGCAGGTACTTCGCGCGGCGGTCGAGCCGCTCCACGCGGCGGCCGGCCAGCCGCCGCGGCAGATCCGGCGACACGGGCCAGCGCAGGCGGCGCTCTCGCACGTCGACTCGCGCGATGCGCTTGCCGATCACGTGCGGCGCGAGGCCGCGGCGCGTGGTCTCGACCTCGGGCAGCTCGGGCATGGCGGCGAGCTTAGGGGCACGGATGACGCCTGGGAAGCGCTCCCGAGCGCAACACGGCGCGCCGAGGGGGGCGAACGAAGCCTGCGGGAGCGGCGTTCCAACGGCGTTTCTCCTTCTGCGCCAATGCCCCGGCGTGACCCCCCGCACGCTTCGGTATCCTTCGATGGAGTGAGCTGGTCCCTTGGGCTATAGTGGCCAGTCGCTTCTCCTTGCAAGGCACTCGCACGTGGACTTCATCTTCACCCACTTCTACGGCATCACGAACCTGAGCTTCTGGGGGTACGTGGGCGTCGCGCTCCTCTGGGTGCACATCACGATGATGTGCGTGACGCTGTACTACCACCGCGACCAGGCCCATCGGGCCGTGGACCTGCACCCCGCGGTGCGGCACTTCTGCCGCTTCTGGCTCTGGCTCAACACGGGCTCGTCCACCCGCGAGTGGGTGGCCGTGCACCGCAAGCACCACGCGTTCACCGAGCGGGAGGGCGACCCGCACAGCCCGCGGCTCTTCGGGCTCAAGAAGGTGCTGCTCGAGGGCGCGGAGCTCTACCGCGCCGAGGCGCGCAAGCCCGAGACCATCGAGAAGTACGCGAAGGGCACGCCCAACGACTGGCTCGAGAACAACCTCTACGCCCATCCGAAGTGGAGCTACCTCGGCCCGGCCATCCTGGTGGTGATCGACCTCGTGCTGTTCGGCGTGCCGGGCATCATCATGGTCGCGTGGCAGCTCGTGAACATGCCGCTGTTCGCGGCCGGCGTGATCAACGGCCTGTGCCACGCCAAGGGCTACCGCAACTTCGAGACCGACGACTCGTCGACCAATCTTTGGCCCATCGGGCTGTTCGTGGCCGGCGAGGAGCTGCACAACAACCATCACGCGTTCCCCACTTCGGCGCGCTTCTCGATGCGCCCGCACGAGGTGGACATGGGCTGGCTGCATCTCAAGGTGCTCGCCAGGCTCGGCCTCGCCAAGATCCGCCGCGTGGCCACGCCGCCCGCGCTCACCGCGGACGAGACCGCGGGCTCGGAGCTCGACAAGCTGCGGGCGATCATCGTGAATCGCATGCACGTGCTGCGTCACTACACGTACAACGTGACGTTGCCGGAGCTGCGGCGCGAGCTCGGCGACAACGCGAGCTCGATGCTGCGCGCCGCGAGGCGCATGCTGACATGGCAGCCGCACATGCTCGACGAGAATTCCCGCAAGCGCCTCGCCGAGCTCATCGACAACCACCCGCGGTTCAAGACCGTGCTCGAGTTCCGCAACGAGCTCAAGTCGCTCTGGGAAGGCGCGCACACGAGCAACGAGCGGCTGCTGCAGGACTTCCGCGCCTGGTGCGCCCGCGCCGAGGCGAGCGGCATCCAGGGGCTGCAGGAGTTCGTGGCCTACCTGCGCTCGTTCAGCGCCGTGCGGGAGCCCGCCGCGGCCTGATCCGCGCCGCGGGGCGCCGGCGCCCCGGTTCCGGCCAAGCAAAAAGAGAGGCGGTCGCTCGGACCGCCTCTCGCGTTTCAGGGAGGGAGAAAGTCGCGGCTCGACCGCCGCGACCTACTTGATCTTCGCTTCCTTGTAGATGACGTGCTTGCGCACCTTGGGGTCGTACTTCATGACCTCCATCTTCTCGGGGTGCAGGCGCCGGTTCTTGGTGGTGGTGTAGTAATGCCCGGTGCCGGCCGAGGAGACGAGCTTGATCTTCTCACGCATGGCTGACCACCTCCGCTAGACGCGTTCGCCGCGGGCGCGCAGGTCCTTGACCACCTGCTCGATGCCGAGCTTGTCGATCACCCGCAGACCCTGCCGCGAGACCTTCAGCGTGACCCACCGCCGCTCGCTTTCGAGCCAGAACCGCTGCGTATGCAGGTTCGGCAGGAAGCGCCGACGGGTCTTGTTGTTCGCGTGGGAAACGTTGTTGCCCACCATGGGGCGTTTCCCGGTCACTTGGCACACTTTAGACATGGCTGATCCCGTAGGGTCTGGGTCCGCGGCGAGCGCGGCACTATACCGCCGCCCGCCGCGGCCGGCAACCGCCGGAGTCGCCTCGAGAATCGGCCCCGCCGCGAGGCCCGCGGCCGTACGCCGGGCGGCGTCTATAGCCAGCCGCGCTGGGCCAGCGACACGTGGCCGCCCCGGCAGACCACCACGTGGTCGAGCAGCCGGATCTCCACGAGCGCCAGGGCCTGCGCGAGCTTGAGCGTGATGTGCCGGTCCGCCTCGCTGGGCTCGGCCACGCCGGACGGATGGTTGTGCCCGGCGATGACCGCCGCGGCGTTGTGGTGCAGCGCCCGCTTGACGACCTCGCGCGGGTAGACGGTGGCCCCGTCCACCGTGCCCCGGAACAGCTCCTCGTAGCGGATCAGCCGGTGACGGGTGTCGAGGAACAGGCATGAGAACACCTCGTGGGGCAGGTCCGCGAGGCGCGCACGCAGGAAGCGGGCCGCGTCGACCGGCGCCTGGAAGGGGCTGCGCGGCTCGAGCGGGCCTTCCAGGTAGCGCCGGCCGAGCTCGAGCGCGGCGAGCAGCCGCGCCACGCGGGCGGCCCCGAGGCCCCGCGCGCGGGCGAGCTCGCGCGGCGCCGCCACGAGCAGCGCCGCGAGGCTCCCCCAGCGCTGCAGCAGCCCGCGGGCTACGGCCACGGCATCCTGACCGGCGACGCCCGAGCCGAGCAGCACGGCGATGAGCTCGGCGTCGGACAGGCTCGCGGGGCCGGCGGCGAGCAGCCGCTCGCGCGGACGTTCGCAGCTCGGCCGGTGAGGCAGCGTCACGGACGGTCTCCTCGTTCGGTCGTCGTCCCCGCATCGTGGCCCGCCGGCCGGCGCCGCGCAGCGTCTCTTTCGCCCCGCAGGCGGCAGAAACGCCGGCTTGCCTGGAAAACGCGGCGATACCGAGAGTAAGCTCACGGCCGGAGCCCACCCATGTCAGCCGAAACCACCAGAGCCACGCGCGTCCTGCTCGGCGTGACGGGCGGCATCGCCGCCTACAAAAGCCCCGACCTCGTGCGGCGCCTCATGGACCGCGGCTGCGAGGTGCAGGTGGTCATGAGCGCGGGCGCCGAGCGCTTCGTCTCGCCGATCACGTTCCAGGCGGTATCGGGCCGCCGCGTGCGCAACGACCTCTGGGACGCCGACGCCGAGGCGGCCATGGGCCACATCGAGCTCGCGCGCTGGGCCGACATCGTCGTGGTCGCGCCCGCCACGGCGCACTTCCTGGGCACCCTCGCCGCCGGCCTCGCCGGCGACCTGCTCGCCACGCTCTGCCTCGCCACGGAGGCGCCCATCTTCGTGGCGCCGGCCATGAACCAGGCGATGTGGAAGAACGCGGCCGTGCAGGCGAACCGCGAGGTGCTCGAGGGGCGCGGGATCCGCTTCATCGGCCCCGCGGTGGGCGACCAGGCCTGCGGCGAGACCGGCCCCGGCCGGATGGTGGAGCCGGCCGACATCGTGGAGGCGGTGCTCGAGCCGCAGAAGGAATTCCTCTCGAAGCCGTTCCGCGGCCTCAAGATCGTCATCACGGCCGGTCCCACCCGGGAGCCCATCGACCCCGTGCGCTACATCACCAACCGCAGCTCCGGGAAGATGGGGTTCGCCCTGGCGGCGGCCGCGCGGGACGCGGGCGGCAACGTGGTGCTGATCACGGGCCCCGTCGCGCTCGAGACGCCGCGCGGCGTGCACCGCATCGACGTCGAGACCGCCGAGGAGATGTACCACCGGGTGCACGAGGAGATCGGCGACGCGGATCTCTTCATCGCCTGCGCGGCGGTGTCGGATTACCGGCCGCAGACCGTGTCGCGGGAGAAGATCAAGCGCAGCGCCGAGGAGATGCAGCTCGCGCTCGTGCGCTCGCCCGACACGCTCGCGAGCGTGGCGGCCCTGCCGAACCCGCCGTTCACGGTGGGCTTCGCCGCCGAGACGCAGGACGTGGCGCAGCACGCCCGCGAGAAGCTCGAGAAGAAGGGGCTCGACATGATCGCCGCGAACCTCGTGGGCCCGAGCTCGGGCTTCGACCGCGAGACCAACTCGCTCGCCGTGTATTGGCCGGGCGGCGGCGTGGATCTCGGCGAAGCCCCGAAGGCGGTGCTGGCGCGCAAGCTGATCGCGCTGATCGCGGAGCGCTACGCCCTGAAGCGCGCGGGCGCCGCGCGGGCGCAGGCCGGCGAGTGATGGGGGGCGGGCCGGCCGCGGGACCGCGGCGCATCGAGCTCAAGATCCTCGATCCCCGCCTCGGCGAGGAGTTTCCGCTGCCGCAGCGCGCCACGCCGGGCTCGGCGGGCGTGGACCTGCGTGCGTGCCTCGAGGCGCCGCTCGAGCTCGCGCCCGGCGACTGCGAGCTCATCCCGTCGGGCGTGGCCGTGCACATCGCCGATCCGTCGCTCGCCGCCCTCGTGCTGCCGCGCTCCGGCTTGGGCCACCGGCACGGCATCGTGCTCGGCAACCTCGTGGGCCTGATCGACTCGGACTACCAGGGCGAGATCCTGATCTCCGTCTGGAACCGCGGCCGCGAGCGCTTTCGCATCGAGCCCGGCGAGCGCATCGCGCAGCTCGTGATCGTGCCGGTGGTGCAGGCGGAGTTCGAGATCGTGGACAGCTTCGAGGCGAGCGAGCGAGGCACCGGCGGCTTCGGCCACACCGGCCGAACCTGAGCCTCAGCCGCCTTTGAGCTCCTTGAAGCGTTCGATGTCGCGCTCGAACGACTCGCGCAGCAACTCCTTGTCCGTGCGCGTGCGCGCAAGATCGTTCTCGTAGGAGGCGATCGACGCGGTGATCATGTCGATCTCGCGCCGCAGGTTCTCGGGCATCTCCGGCGCGTCGGGGTTCTCGTTGCGGGGCTTGTATCGCGCCGCTTCGCGCTCGAGCGCCGCGAGGCGCTGGCGCAGGTTCGCGAGGTACTGCTCGGTGACCTTGATGCGGGAATCGAGCACCTCGAGCCGCCGGTCGCGCAGATCCTCGATCTCCTCCACCGACAGATAGGCCTCGAGCAGCATGCGGTCGCGCCGCGCGATCTCCTGCTGCTGCCGGCGACGCTCCTCTTCGAGCGCCTTCTCGCGCTCGAGGGCGGCGCGCTCCTCGTCCGTGAGGGCGCCTTCCTCGTGCCCGACGATGATGCCCTTGTCGTTGAGGATCTCGCGGTCCGCGTGCGCGTACTGGGGCGGCACGCGGTCGCCGTAGTGCACGACCCCGTTCTCGTCCACCCAGCGGTAGACGCGCTGCTGCGCCTGCGCGCCGGCCGCGCACAGCGCCACTCCGGCGAGGGCGCCGGCCACGAGCCATCGACGAGAAGGCGAATTCACCTTATGTAAACTCGCGGCTTGGTAGAGCCCCTACATATACCAGAAAAATCTACGAAAAAACCTGAACTCGGGCCCGTTTTCGACCGTCACCCCCCGCGCTAACGGTCGAACGCGACGCCGTAGCGGTTGCGGTAGGCGCGGACGGCCGGCAGGTGCGCGGCGTATTCCTCGTCCTTCTCGATGTGATCGATGAGGTCCGTCAGCGTGACGATGCTCCTGATCGGCACGCCGAGCTCGTTCTGGAGCTGCTCGACGGCCGACATGCGGCTCTTGCTGCCCACCTCCTCGCGGTCGAGCGCCACGAGCACGCCGGCGGGGGTGGCCCCCGCGTCGCGGATGAGGTCGAGCACCTCGCGGATGGCCGTGCCGGCCGTGATCACGTCGTCGAGGATCAGCACCCGCCCCTGGAGCGGGGCGCCGATCACCGCGCCGCCCTCGCCGTGATCCTTGGCTTCCTTGCGGTTGTAGGCGAACGGATAGTCCTCGTCGTGGTGCTCGGCCAGCGCCGCGGCGGCCAGGACCACGAGCGGAATGCCCTTGTACGCCGGGCCGAACAGCATGTCGAACTCGACGTCGAGGTCGGCGATGGCCGAGGCGTAGCAGCGGCCGAGCTTGGCGGCCGCGTAGCCGCTGTTGAAGAGGCCGGCGTTGAAGAAGTACGGGCTCACACGTCCCGACTTGAGCGTGAACTCGCCGAACTGCAGCACGTTGAGCTCCAGCGCGAGCTCGAGAAATGCCGTCTTGTATGCCTTCATTGGCTCGAATCCCCCCGCTCCCTGTGCATGATACAGACGTTCGCCGCGCGCTTGGGCGCGTCGCTCGCATCAGCTCGCGTCCACGACCGCGGAGCGGCCGCCCTCCGCCGGCACGCGTCGCACCGCGGCGTCGCCGAACCAGTGGCGCACCACCGGCAGCAGGAGCAGCCCGGGCAGCGCGATGAGCGTGCAGGCCACGAAGAACTGCGGCCAGCCCAGGAACTCCGCGAGGTACCCGCTTGGCGCGGCCAGCACGGCGCGGGGGAGCGTGGCGAGCGTGGAGAGCAGCGCGAACTGCGTGGCCGTGAACTGCTTGTTCGTGATCGCGGCCATGAAAGCGAGCAGCGCCGCGGTGCCCATGCCGACGGTGAGGTTCTCGAACGCGATGACTCCGGTGAGCCAGCCGCGGTGATGCCCCGCGAGCGCGAGCAGCACGTAGCACGCCGTCGAGAGCGCCTGCAGCACGCCGATCGCGAGCATCGCCCGGTAGAGCCCGAGCCTCAGCGTGCAGGCGCCGCCGACGGCCACGCCGAGCAGCACGGCGCCTGCCCCCACCACCTTCGCCACGGCGCCGATCTCCGTGTTCGAGAAGCCGAGCGAGAGGTAGAACGGGATCGACATGTGGTTGGCGATGTTGTCGCCGAGCTTGTAAGCGACGATGAAGGTGAGGACCAGCAGCGCCTTCGCCACGTCGCTGCGCGTGAAGAACTCCACGAACGGTCCGACGAACGACTCCGCGATGCTGCGCGGCCTGCCGGTCTGCTCGGGCTCGGGCGCGAGCAGCGTCACCGGCACGCAGGCGAGCATGACGCCCGCCATGACCAGGTACACGCCCTGGAAGCCGATGATGTCCGCCAGGATCAACCCTCCCGCGGACGCGAGCAGCATGCCGAGACGATAGCCGTAGGTGTAGAACGACGCCCCTAGGCCCTGCTCCCGGTCGAGGAGCGATTCCCGCCGGTACGCATCGATGATCACGTCCTGCGTGGCCGAGAAGAACGTCACGAGGAACCCCGCGAGCACCACGCCGAGCAGGTGCTCGCCCGGGCTCTGGAACCCCATGAGCGCGATGCTCGCGGCGAGCGCGAGCTGCGCGATCAGGAGCCAGCCGCGCCGGCGGCCGAGCGCGAGCGGCTTGTAGCGGTCCACGATCGGCGCCCACAGGAACTTCAGCGTGTAGGGCAGGCCCATCACGCTCGCGAGCACGCCGATCGTGCCGAGGCTCGTGTTCTCCTGGGTGAGCCAGGCCTGCAGCACGGTCAACGTGAGCAGCAGCGGCAGCCCGCCGGCGAAGCCCATCAGGGCGGCGAGCCACAGTCGCCCCTTGAGGAGCACGTTCCACTCGAAAGCTGCGTGGGCGGACATCGTCAGGGCGTGTCGGCTGGCCGGCGGGGCACTCTGCGGTAGTACAGGTCGACGATCTCGTGGCCGAGCCGACGGCCTCGGCGCTCGAATTTCGTGGGCGCTCTGAACGCGAGCGGATTGTGGCACAGATCGGCGGCCGTCTCCGTAACGAATTGGTCGCTTTCCGCGAGCACGGCCCGGGTGTGATCCGCGTAGCTCGCCCAATCGGTCGCCACGTGCAGCAGGCCGCCGTCCTCGAGCACGCGCGCCATCTCGGCGACGAACGGCGGCTGCACGAGGCGGCGCTTGTGATGGCGCTTCTTGGGCCACGGGTCGGGGAAGAACAGATTGACGGCGGCGATGCTCGCGTCCGCGAGCGTCTCGGGCATGACCTCGGTGGCGTCGCCCTCGATCACCCGCACGTTCGAAACGCCCGCCTGCTCGAGGAGCAGCAGCAGGTGGCCGATGCCGGGCTCGTGCACCTCGATGCCGAGATAGTCGAGCTGCGGGAAGTTCACCGCCGCCGTCAGCAGCGCCTCGCCGTCGCCGAAGCCCACGTCCAGCACCCGCGGGGCGCGGCGCCCGAACACGGCGTCGAGGTCGAGCCGCTCGCCCCGGGGCAGGCAGTAGCGGGGGGCGAGCGTGGCGAGCGCGCGGCGCTGCGCCGCGGTGATGCGCCCCGGGCGCCGCACGAAGCTGCGCACCCTGCGCAGATGGACCTCGCCGCTCATGCGCCCATTCTAGTGGCCCGGGCGATTCGCGGCCGCGGGGTCGTGACGCACGGCGAGCGTCGACGTAGAATCGGGGCCCGTGCGGGTGTAGTTCAATGGTAGAACCTCAGCTTCCCAAGCTGATGACGTGGGTTCGATTCCCATCACCCGCTCCAACCGGATCCTCAACGCAACCGGCGAAGGTCGCCGCAAACGAGTCATGGATATGACGATCGCGCGTGGAGCACAGGAGCATTCCGAGGGTCACCATCCGGCCGAGGCGCCGAACCGCCGCCGTAGCGTGTTCGTCGTCGACGATCACCCCATCGTCCGGCAAGGCCTGGTGCAGCTCATCGAGCAGGAGCCGGATCTCGAAGTCTGCGGCGAGGCGGCAGACGTCAAGGAAGCGCGGCTCGCGCTCGCGAAGCTCAAGCCCGACATCGTGATCCTCGACCTGTCGCTGCGGGACAGCGACGGCATGGAGCTCGTGAAGGACATCCGCAGCAAGTACGAGCAGCTCCCGGTGCTCGTGCTCTCCATGCACGACGAGATGATCTACGCGGAGCGGCTGCTCGCGGCCGGCGCGAACGGCTACATCATGAAGCAGGCGGCGGCGGACCAGCTGCTGGTTGCGGTTCGCCGGGTGCTGTCCGGCGGCATCTACGTGAGCGAGAAGGTGGGCGCCAGCATGATCGAGCGCTTCGCCGTGGCCGGCCGGGCGCAGAGCAGCGACCCGATCGACCGGCTCAGCAACCGCGAGCTGCAGGTGCTGAACCTCATCGGCCGCGGGCGCACCACGCGCGAGATCGCCGACAATCTCAACCTGAGCGTCAAGACCATCGAGTCGCACCGCCAGCGCATCAAGAAGAAGCTGAACCTGCACACTTCGCCGCAGCTCGTGCAGTTCGCGGTGAACTGGTACGCCGGCAATCAGTGACGGTCCCGGCGGCTTGACATAAGCCCGAGCGGCGGCGACGCCGGTTCGGGAAGTCCCCTAAGGATCGCGGCTGGAAAGCCGCTCCCACCCGGCCAAGAGGGTGGGAGCGGCTTTCCAGCCGCGATCCCTTTTCTTGCACCGAATAAGACCTGTGCACGCGCGCCCCGCCGCGCACGGGTGTTAAGTTTCGCCGGCTAACCAACAGCCCCCTGGGCGAGCGCGCCCGGGCGGCGCAAATCGGCGAAGATGGCGGCGAACATCAACCGGCTCCTGGTGGTCGACCACGATCGAGCGCGCGTCGCGACGATCGTGGACGTGGCCGAGCGGCTCGGCTTCGACGTGGCGGAGACCGCACCAGGAGGGGAGCTCGCGAAGCTCCTCGACGCCTTCAACCCCACGGTCATCGTCACGGCGCTGCGACTCCCGGACACCGACGCCGCCGAGCTGCTGCGCCTGCTGGCCGCCCGCGACTCGCGGGCGAACGTGGCGCTGCTCGGCGACGAGGGCGACCGCGTGCTCGAGAGCGCGTGGGAGCTCGGCATCGCCCGCGGCCTTTCCATGCTGGGCACGCTGCCAGCGTCGCCCGAAGCGCCCGAGATCGACGCGCTGCTGCGTGCCGCGCGCAAGGCGGACCGCGAGATCGACACCGCGGAGCTCGCCCGCGCCCTCGCGGCCGGCGAGCTCGTGCCGTACTTCCAGCCGCAGGTGCGCCGTGTCGCCCCGGACGGCTGGGACGTGGACGGCGTCGAGGCGCTAGTCCGCTGGCTGCATCCGCGCTACGGGCTCGTCATGCCCGAGGAGTTCGTGTCGGTGGCCGAGCGCGGCGGCCTCATGCGGGAGCTCTCGGAGCTCGTCATCGCGGGCTCGCTGCGCGCGCTCGCGGGCTGGCAGCGCGAGGGGCTCGGGCTCAAGTGCGCGATCAACCTGCCGCCGGGCCTCGCCGCGGACGCGGAGTTCCCGGCGCGCCTCGAGGCTCGGCTCGCCGAGGAGCGCATCGATCCGCTGTGGCTCACCGTCGAGGTCACGGAGGCCGCCACCCTGCAGGCGCCCACGGTCGTGGTCGACGTGCTGACGCGGCTGCGCTCCGTCGGCGTGACGGTGGCGCTCGACGACTTCGGCACCGGCTACTCGTCTGTGACGCGGCTCCATCGCATGCCGTTCGACGAGATGAAGATCGACAAGAGCCTGGTCACGCATCTGCCGAGAAGCGCGCAGGCGCGCACGATGATCGGCTCGCTCATCGAGCTCGGGCACAACCTGGGCCTCGAGGTGTGCGCCGAGGGGGTCGAGAGCGCCGGCGCGCTCGACCTGCTGGCCGAGCTCGGCTGCGACCGCTGCCAGGGGTACTTCGTGAGCCGCGCGCTGCCGGCGGGCCAGATTCCTTCCTTTACCAGCCGCTGGAGCTCGAACCAGGCGCCGTCGCAGGCGACGCGCGCCGTGCTTTGATGGAGCGATCGATGAACGACAACCGCTTGCTCGTGATGGACGACGATCCGGAGGTCGCGAAGTTCTTCGCGCAGGTCGGCGAGGATCTCGGCTACGCCGTCACCCGGCTCGACGAGCCGGAGCGCTTCATCCAGACGGTGGAGAGCGTGCAGCCCACGGTGATCCTGCTGGACCTGCAGATTCCGGGCAAGGACGGCATCGCGCTGCTCCGCGACCTCGCGCACTCCCGCGTGCGGCCGAAGGTGCTGATCGCGAGCGGCCTCGACAACCGCATGGTGACCACGGCCACGGAGCTCGGGCTGTCGATGGGCGTGGACATCGCCGGCGCGTTCTGCAAGCCCATCGCGCTCGACGAGCTCGAGCTGCAGCTCGCGCGGCTGCTCGTGCAGCGCAAGATCATCACGGCCGATCGCCTGCGCGAAGGCATCATCGAGGGGCAGCTCGTGGTGCACTACCTGCCGAAGGCCACCCGCAGGGGGCCCGGGCGCTGGGTGGTGGACGGCGCGGAGGCGCTCGTGCGCTGGGAGCACCCGGAGTACGGGCTGCTCTATCCCGGCGACTTCCTGCACGTCGCCGAGGACAACGGTCTCATCGTGGAGCTCACCGACTTCGTGTTCCGCACGGCGCTCGAGCAGGCGCGCATCTGGAAGTCGAAGGGGCTGCGCATGGACCTCGGGCTGAACCTGTCGGCCCACTTCGTGGCCGACCTCGGCTTCCCCGAGCGCATGCTCGCCCTCATCGCGGAGCACGACCTCGATCCTTCGAGCATCACGCTCGAGCTCAAGGAGACCACGGCCGTGGAGGACCCGGAGCTCACGCTCGACGTGCTCGCGCGGCTGCGCGTGAAGAACGTGAACCTGTGCCTCGACGACTTCGGCACGGGCTCCTCGTCGCTCACGCACCTCTATCGCATGCCGTTCAGCGAGGTGAAGCTCGACAACACGTTCACCAAGGACATGGGGACTCGCGAAGACGCGCGCGCCTTCATGGAAGGCCTCGTGTACCTCGCGCACAAGCTCAAGATCAGCACGTGCGCCGAAGGCGTCGAGGACGAGGCCACGCTGCAGATGCTCGAGGCGCTCGGCTGCGATCGCGTGCAGGGTCATTTCATCGGCCCGGCGGCGCGCGCCCGTGACGTGGAGCGCACGATCGCCGTCTGGAACGCGGACCGCGCCGAGCGCGCCGCGGGCTGACGAGCCCAGCGAAGACCCGATCGCGGCTGGAAAGCCGCTCCCATCCGGCAGCCTGGGCTTGCCTGGCCATTCTCGGGTGGGAGCGCCTTTCCAGGCACGATCCCGCCGTTTCGCGGCCCTGAAAAGCGGAATCGCGGCCGGAGGGCGCTCCCACCCGGCCGTTTGGTACGATGGGCGTTCGGCGCATTCGCAAAGGACGTGGGAAATGGGCCGCATCCTCAAGCTCCTGGGCATCGTCGTGGGCGCCGTGGTCGTTCTGTTCGTCGCGGTGCTCCTCGCCATCGGCCTGCTCGTAGACCCCAACGATTACAAGGACGAGATCACCGTCGCGGTCGCCCGCGCCACGGGTCGCGAGCTCACGCTCACGGGCGACCTCGACCTCGCCCTGTTCCCCACGGTTCGCATCGCCGTGGGCGAGGCGTCGTTGTCGAATGCTCCCGGCTTCGGCGCGCAGCCTTTCGCGCGCATCGCGAGCGCGGAGCTCGCGGTGGCCATCCTGCCGCTGCTCTCCCGGCGCATCGAGGTGGACGAGGCGCGCCTCTCGGGCCTCGAGCTCAACCTCGCGCGCGACGCCCAAGGGCGCAACAACTGGCAGGACCTGGGCGGCGCGCAGGCGCCCGCAGACCAGGCTCCGGCGCCCGAGCCCGACGGTGGCGGGGCGAACATTTCGCTCGATGCCGGCGCCATCGAGATCGAGAACGCGCGCGTCACCTGGACGGACGCGATGGCCGGCACGCGCTGGGAGCTCACGGATTTCGACCTCGAAGCGGAGGGCTTCGGCCCCGACCGCGCTTTCCCGCTCGAGATGAGCTTTGCGCTGGCCGGCGAGGACGTGAACGTGCGCGTTACCTCCGCCATGCGGGCGCAGATCTCGCTCGCCGACAACGCCTATCGGCTGACCGACCTCGACGTGCAGATCGCGGGCACGGGGCCCGGCTGGCCCGGCGGCGCCGGTCAGGCCGAGCTGCGGCTGGCCGCCCTCGCCGCGAACCTGAACGACGAGACGCTGTCGCTCGAAGGGCTCGAGCTCGATGCGCTGGGGTTGGGCGTGAGCGGCAATCTCGAGGGCCGGCAGCTCCTGTCGAATCTCGCGTTGTCCGGCGACGTGACCATCGCGCCGTTCAACCCCCGCGATCTGTTGCAGGCGTTCGAGATCGTGCTCGAGACCGCCGACCCGGAGGTGCTCTCGCGCGCGAGCGCGAGCGCCGAGTTCGTGTACGACGCGAACCAGATGGGGCTGCGCAACATGCGCCTCATGCTCGACGACTCCGAGCTCTCGGGCGAGGTGGGCATGCGCGGCGAGCAGCTCCGGTTCGATCTCGCGGTCAACGATATCAACGTCGACCGCTATCTGCCGCCGCCGGCCGAAGGCGAGCAGGCGCCCGCGGAGGACGAAGGCGAAGGCTCGCTGGACGAGGTGGACCTGCCGCTCGACGCCCTGCGCACGCTGAACGCGCAAGGCCGGCTCGCGTTCGAGCGGGCGCAGTTCATCGGCTTGACGCTCACCGGCGCGTCGTTCGCGCTGAACGCGCGCGACGGTCGCGTGAGCCTGGTGCCGCAGGCCATGCTCTACGGCGGCCAGTACTCGGGCGAGATCACGCTCGAGGTGCAGGCGGACGCCGCGCGCGCCACGCTCGTGCAGCAGCTCGAGAACGTGGACATGCTGCCGCTCGGCCGCGACCTGCTCGACTCCGAGATGGTGTCCGGCACGGGCAGCCTCACGCTCGATCTCGCCTCGACGGGCTCGAACCTCGGCCAGATGCGCCGCGACCTCGACGGCGACGTGTCGTTCACGCTGCGGGACGGCGCCTGGGAAGGTTTCGACCTCTGGTACGAGCTGCGGCGCGCCAAGGCGCTGTTCGACCGGGCGCCGCAGCCCGAGCGGCCGGAGGGCCCGCGGCGCACGCCGTTCTCCGTCGTGTCCGCCACGGGCGTCGTGCAGGACGCCATCCTGACCAACCGGGATTTGACAGGGACCCTGCCTTTCATGACGATCACGGGCGCGGGAACGGCCAATCTGCTCGACGACACCTTGAGCTTCGACCTCGTGGCCCGTTTCGTGGACGGCCCCGCGCTGCAGTCGGATCCCGCGATGGTGGATCTCGCAGGGCAGGAGCTGCCGCTCAAGGTGGGCGGCACGATCGCCGAGCCCTCGGTCCTGCCGGACTTCGCGGCGCTCGTGCGCAGCCGCGTGCAGAGCGAGGTGCGCGACCGGGTGGAGGAGCAGCGCAGCGCCGTGCAGGAGGAGGTCGAGCAGGAGCGCGAAGAGATTCGGGAGCGGGTGCGCGACCGGTTGCGCGGAATCCTGGAGCGATGAAGCCCATTCAGCTCGCCATGACGGGCCTCGGCGGCGCGGCCGCCGCGGCCGTGCTCGCTGCGGCGGCCGCCTGGGCTCCGCGAGCGAGCTCGGCCACCATCCGCGACCTCGAGGTGGACAAGCACCGCGGCCGTTACGAGCTCGTGGCCAACGCCTTTCTCGACGCGTCTCCGCGGTCGATCTACGCGGTGCTCACCGACTACGAGGACAACGCGTTCCGGCGCATCTCGAGCGTGTACAAGGAGAGCGATTACCTCGAGCCCGCGCAGGACGGCACGCCCATCGTCTACACGCGCATGGAAGGCTGCCTCATGTGGTATTGCGTGAGCATGCGGCGCGTGGAGCGGCTCGAGTCCCGCGAGCCGTACTTCATCCGCACGGTCACGCTGCCGGAGCAAAGCGACTTCACCCACAGCGTGTCCGAATGGATCCTCGAGCCTGTGGACGGCGGCACGCGCATGACGTATCGGCTCGAGATGGAGCCCGACTTCTGGGTACCGCCCGTGATCGGGCCCTGGTATCTGAAGCGCACGCTGTCGACCGGGGGCATCCGCGCGGTGAACCGCATCGAGCGCCTCGCGCGCGAGATCGACGCGCTGCAGCAATCGATCACCGAGACCGCGGCCGCCCCCGACGCATCCGCGGGAGGCCAGCGCTGACGGCACCCGTCGCCGCGGACGCCTTCGCCCGCCGTCTCCTCGCCTGGTACGACCTGCACGGCCGCCACGACTTGCCGTGGCAGATCGATCGCACGCCCTACGCGGTGTGGGTGTCCGAGATCATGCTGCAGCAGACCCAGGTGGCGACGGTGATCCCGTACTACCGCCGCTTCATGGAGCGCTTCCCCACGGTCCGTGCGCTGGCCGGGGCGCCGCTCGACGACGTGCTCGCCCACTGGGCGGGCCTCGGCTACTACGCGCGTGCGCGCAACCTGCACCGCGCGGCGGCGCTGGTCGTGGAGCGCCACGGCGGCGAGCTGCCTGCGACCGTGAGCGAGCTCAACGCGCTGCCGGGCATCGGCCGCTCGACGGCGGGCGCGATCCTCGCGCTCGCGCGCGGCCAACGCGAGCCGATCCTCGACGGCAACGTGAAGCGAGTGCTCGCGCGCTTCCACGCCGTGGACGGTTGGCCCGGCGAGCCCGCCACGGCGCGCATCCTCTGGCAGCTCGCCGACGCGCACACGCCGGCCGAGCGCACGGCGGATTACACGCAGGCGATCATGGATCTCGGCGCCACGCTCTGCACGCGGACGCGCCCGGCCTGCACGGTGTGCCCGGTGGTATCCGACTGCCGCGCGGCCGCGCTCGGGCGGCAGGCGGAGCTGCCGGCGCCGCGGCCGAAGCGGCAGCGCCCCACGCGCCGCGTGGCCGTGCTGCTCGTGGCGGACGCCGACGGGCGAGTGCTGCTCGAGCGCCGCCCCCCGGGCGGCATCTGGGGAGGGCTCTACAGCCTGCCGGAGATCGACCCCGCTGACTCCGCCGCCGAGTGGTGCGTCGCGCGCCTCGGCGTGGCGCCACGCTCGGAGCGCAGGCTCGCCGACGTGGCGCACGCCTTCACCCACTTCGATCTCGAGATGGAGCCGCGGCTGCTGGCGCTCCCGGGCTCGCCCCGCGCCGTGATGGAGCGCCCGGAATGGCTTTGGTATAACGCGACGAGCGAGGCGCGCCAGGGCGCTGCGGGCGAGCCGCCGCGCGTCGGCATGCCGGCGCCGATCGCGGCGCTGCTGCGCACGGCCTTCGCCGCCGACCAACCGTCAGGCGGCGCGCAGCGCGCCGATCACCCGAGCCGCAGCGCCGCTTCGGCGCCGCCGTTCACGGAGAGGACATGACTAGGATGGTGCACTGCGTGGTGCTCGGCACCGAGGCCGAAGGCCTCGAGCGCCCGCCGTATCCCGGCGAGCTCGGCCGGCGCATCTACGAGAACGTCTCGAAGCTCGCGTGGCGGCGCTGGCTGCAGCACCAGACGATGCTGATCAACGAATACCGCCTCACGCCCATCGAGCCGAAGGCGCGCGAGTTCCTCGAGAAGGAGATGGAGAAGTTCTTCTTCGGCGAGGGCTCGCAGCCGCCGCCGGATTACAAGCCGGAATAGGGGAAGCGTCGCGCCTCGAAAGGCGCTCCCATCCGGCCGCCGAACGCCGCCTGTGGGAGCGGCTTTCCAGCCGCGATCTGCGTGCTCGTGGGGCGGCTTTCCGGCCGCGATCGCGGCTACGGCCGCACGTCGACGAACTTGAGATCGAGCTCGCCGCCGAGGCTCACCACGTCCCCGTGCTTCAGCACGCAGCGCGTCACGCGCTCGGAGTTCACGAGGATGCCGTTCTTGCTGCCCGCGTCCTCGATGACCGTGGCGATGCCGTGCGTGATGACGCGCGCGTGGATGCGGCTCACGTAGTGGCTCGCGATGCGGATGTCGCTCGCGCGGCTGCGGCCGATCGTCATCTCGGGCTTGTCGAGCGGATAGTCGATGGTCTCGCCCTCGATCATGGCCACGAGCTTGCGATCGGCGCGCGCGTGCACCACGGGCTCGGCCTCTTCCTCCGCCTCGTCCTCGCCGTCCATGAGCGCCTCGGGCGGCAGCAGCTCCACCACCTCGCCGGGCGTCTCGGCGCGGTCCTCGCTCGCGAGCGTGGCCGCGAAATCCATGTGCAGCACGTCGTCGTCCGCCGGGCCCGCCTCGAACCGCCGGTCGAGCTCGGCCAGGCTCGCGCCGAGGTCCGTGATGCGCTGCACGTTGCGCTCGAGCAGGTCCACCGTCGCCTGCTTGGCCTTGAGGTCGCGCTCGAGGCTCGCGACGAGCTCCTGCTGAGCGGCGAGCTCCGCGCGCAGCCGGTCCGCCTCGGTTTCGGCGGCCTCGCGAAGGCTCTGGAGCTCCGCGACGCGCGCCTCGGTCTGCGCCAGGCGGGCCTCGAGCTCCGCGCCCCGGGCTCGCGCGCCGGCCAGCTCCTCGGTCAGGCTCGCCACGGCGCGCGCGCTCTCGGCCGCATCCCTCTGGGCCGCGCGCAGCTTCGAGTCCCGCTCCGCGAGCTCGTCGCGGAGCGTCCTGATCTCCTCGCGACACCCCTTGAGCTCCTCGCGCAGCTCCTGCGCCTGCTGTATCCCGTGTTGCACGCCGTGCTCCAGCTCCTTGATGCGCATTGCCAGCTTCTCCTTGCCCGCCGCGAGCTCGCGCGCCTCCGCCTCGTGCCGCCTGAGGTCGGCTTCGAGCGCCGCGATGCTCTCGTCGCGCCGCTCGATTCCGCGCTGCAGCGAATCGATGAACTTCTGGTCGTTCACGGCCTTGTCGAGCGCCTGCTCGGTTTCCTTCTCGCGCCGCGCGGCCTCCTGCACGCGCTCGAGCTCCGCCCGCGCGGCGTCGAGCTCCTGCGCGAGCTTGCGCCGCTCCTCCTCGGCGGCCGCCGTTGCGGCGGCGAGCGCGACCGCCTGCGCGGCGTCGGCTTGCCGCTCGGCGAGGAGCTCCGTGATGCGAACGTCCTTGTCCGCGAGCCGCTCCTCGAGCGCGCGCACGGTTTCCGCGCGCTCGTCCAGCTCCTCGTTGAGGCGGGCCACCGCGTCGTCGCGTGCCCGGATCTCCTGGCGCAGCTCCTCGATGCGCGCTTCCCGCGCCTTGAGCTGGACGTCGATCTGGGCCCACTTGGCGTGCAGCCGCTTCACCTCCGTTTCGAGGTGAGCGAGCCAGAAGGAGGCCTGCGCGTCGGCGGGATTGGTTGCGGCCGCGTCGTGGTCGTGGCCGTTGAGGCACGTTTCGGCGGCCGGCTCGAGGGCGCGATACTCGCCGGTCTCGTCGCCGGCGTCTTCGATGGTGACCCCGTCGTCGTTGTCGTTGTTGTTCGTGGTCATGAGGTTCCCCCTCGGGTTCGCTACTTGCGCTTGTCCGCGGTCGCTCCTTCTGCCTGGAGTCTGTGCACGATGGACACGATGGCGGTGCGCGTGCGTGCGTTGAGCTTGGCGCGGATGGGCTTGAGGTACGCGCGTACCGTGTCGACGCTCACGTCTAGCTTGGCCGCGATCTGCTTGTCCGTGCTGCCCGACATCAACGCCTGCAGCACGTCGATCTCGCGGTTCGAGAGCAGGTACAGGTTCTTGAGCTCTATCGGATCCACCTTTTGCGTCTGCGGCTCGCTGATCGGCTCGATCAGCGCGGCATAGAGCTCGCCGTGCTCGCCGCGCGCGTCCTGCAGGGAGAACAGGCGCAGGCAGAAGAAGTGGTTGCCCAGCACGATGAGGGCGCAGCGCTCGCCCGGCTTGTCGACGATGAGCTGCTTGACCACCGAGTCGACCGGTTGCCGCTGCTTGAAGAGGCGTTGCACCTCCACCAGGGCCTCCTCCACCAGCCGCTGCGTGAAGGCCGAGTGCGGGTGCGTCGCTCCGGCTCCGGCGGGAGCGGAAGTGTAAAGAAGCTCGGCATCGCCGTTGATGAGCATGAGCAAGGGCGGCTGACGCTTGCGGACGATGTCGGTCAGCTTGAAGTCGTACCTTGCGTCCGTCTTGAAGAGGTCGATGTCGCCAAGCGATTCGAGTCGGATGTCACTAGGGCTGAGGTCCATTCTTTTCCTTGTTATCTAAGGGCTTACGAACCCTGAGACGCCGCCCGATCGACGCTCCCCGCGCGCCGCGGAGTCGTTGTCGTAGTTCTACCGCGGCACGTGGACGAAATCACGAGTGATCGTTCCCATGCCGTGAAACAGTTCACATTTGGACGCATGTTCCGCACCTCGGCATACCCCAATTCTGGGGTACCAGCTCTGGTGAATCGGAAAGGGTTGTCCGATCTTGGGAATTGTTCGCACGGGCGGCACCGCTAGTGTTGGCCATCGGTCGCCGAAGCTTCCGCGAGCAGCGGGGAGGCGCACCACACCAAGGCGCAGGGGGACGCGCGCTTCACCCATTCGGGTCACAGGAGAGGAATCCATGCAACGCCTGAAATACCTCGCCGCCGCCGTCGGCGCCGCGCTGTCGATGTCGGCGCTCGCCGAAAGCGGTGGCTCGCTCGACAACAGCGGCAACGCGGCCTTGTTCGGCTCGTCGCTCGCCGGCTCCGCCATGGCCAACGACGAGAGCAAGGCCGTGGCGATCACGGATGCGAGCGACAACAGCGTCTACACCGACACGAGCAACAACAGCGACAACTCCGACAACAGCGTGAACACGCGGGTGAGCGCCGACGACAAGGCGGCGGCCGCCAACGACTCGTCGCTGGCGGTGAGCGCGAACGGCTCGTTGAACAACAACGGCAACACCTATACCGACAACAGCGACAACTCGGAGACCAATGCGCTCGCGGGCATCGCGGGCGCCGCGGTGGCGAACAACGGCGGCACGTCGGTGGACGAGAGCGACAGCTCGGACAACAGCGGGGCGAAGGCGGACGAGGCCGGCGCTGCGGCCAACAACGGCGGCACGGCCACGGTGGACAGCAGCGTCACGCTGGGCAACGTGGTCGCGAACGTGAGCGGGGGAGCAAGCCGCCCACCGCGGCGGAGCTCGGCGAGCAGCGCGCCACGGCGAAGCTCGAGATCGAGAAGGTGACGATCAACGCGCAGGACCAGGACGGCGCGGTCGCGGGCAACGCCGCCATCGACAACGTGACCGGCGGCAACGTCATCGGCGACGGCGCGTTCGTCGGCGCATCGGGCTTCATCAACGCCGTGCAGAACACCGGCAGGAGCGTCGCGCGCTCGAGGAGCGCTGGCAGCGCTTCGCCGACCAGGGCCGCAATCTCTCGATGGAGCTCGAAGCGCTCGAGCGCCAGCGCCGCTCGCTCGAGGCCGAGCGGGCCGACATGGAGCGCGAGCGCCGGGCGCTCGAGTCGCTGCTCGACGAGGCGCAGAGCGGCGGCCGGCACGAAGCGGAGCCGACCGTAGAGGGCGCAGGGGGCGCTTTCCACGCCCAGCCGTTGAGCGCGTCGCTGACGGCGTCGGCTCTGGCCGGCGACACGCTCGACGGCATGCGCGGCGGCATCCTGCTCGGCAACGGCATGAACGTCGCGATCGGTCTCACGCGCACGGCGGAGATCAACGGCGAGCCAGGCGCTGACCGACAGCTTGTCGCTGCAGCGCTGACGGCGGCCTCAGGGAGGGAGACATGAATCGAACGAATCGATCGGTCATTGGCTTCGGGTGGCTGGCCTGCGCTGCCGCTCGCCCTCCGGCCGGCCGGGGCGCACGCCGAGGCGCTGCGCTCGCCGGCCGCGATCGACGCCGAGCTCGAGGCGATCAACGAACGCTACCGGCAGATCCTGGCAGCTCGAGGAGATCGACCGCCAGCGGCGCGAGCTCGATCTGCTGATCGCCCGCGCGCGCAGCCTGGAGGAGATGCGGGGCGGCAGCTCGACCGCTTCTCGAAGACCTTCATCGAAACGGCGGCCGTGCAGGACATCGTGGGCTCGGACGTGACCGTGGGGAAGCTGCTGGTCGGCTACTCGCTGCGGCTGCAGAACGGCGCGCCGCTGAACCTCGCCTTCGGCGTGGGCACCACGGGCGACGCGTCGGACACGGACATCACGTTCCGGATGCCGTTCACGTTCGGCAACTAGCGAAGGCCGCGCTGGAGAGGCGCTCCCGCGGGCCCGAACGAAGCCAGTGGGAGCGGCTTTCCAGCCGCGATTTCCTACGCCTTGCGCTTCCTGTTCTTGATCAGATCCTCGACCACCGACGGATCCGCGAGCGTCGAGGTATCGCCGAGGTCCGCGCAGTCGTCCGCCGCCACCTTGCGCAGGATCCGGCGCATGATCTTGCCGGAGCGCGTCTTCGGCAGGCTGGGCGCCCACTGGATGAAGTCCGGCGTCGCGATGGGCCCGATCTCCTTGCGCACCCATTGCGTGAGCTCCTCGCGCAGCGGCTCGCTCGGCTCGCAGCCCGCCACGAGCGTCACGTACGCGTAGATGCCCTGACCCTTGAGGTCGTGCGGGAAGCCCACCACGGCCGCTTCGGCCACCTGGGGGTGCGCCACGAGCGCGCTCTCGATCTCCGCGGTGCCGAGCCGGTGTCCCGACACGTTGATCACGTCGTCCACGCGGCCCGTGATCCAGTAGTAGCCGTCCTTGTCGCGCCGCGCGCCGTCGCCGGTGAAGTAGTAGCCGGGGAACTGCCGGAAATACGTGTCGATGAAGCGCTGGTGGTCGCCGAACACCGTGCGCATCTGCCCCGGCCAGCTGTCCGTGAGCACGAGGTTGCCCGTGGCTTCGCCTTCGAGCACCTTGCCGTTGCCGTCCACGATGGCGGGCTTCACGCCGAAGAAGGGCAGCGTGGCGGAGCCGGGCTTGAGATCGATGGCGCCGGGCAGCGGCGTGATGAGGATGCCGCCGGTCTCGGTCTGCCACCAGGTATCCACCACCGGGCAGCGCTCCTCGCCCACCACGCGGTAGTACCACTCCCACGCCTCGGGGTTGATGGGCTCGCCCACGGTGCCGAGCAGGCGCAGGCTCTTGCGCGAGCAGCGCTTCACGGGCGCGTCGCCCTCGCGCATGAGCGCGCGGATCGCCGTGGGCGCGGTGTAGAGAATGTTCACCTCGTGCCGGTCCACCACTTCCCAGATGCGGCTGGCCGTGGGGTAGTTCGGCAAGCCTTCGTAGATCAGCGTGGTGGCGCCGTTCGCGAGCGGCCCGTAGACGATGTAGCTGTGCCCCGTGACCCAGCCCACGTCGGCGGCGCACCAGTACATGTCGCCGTCGTGATAGTCGAACACGTACTGGTGCGTGAGGGCGCAATGCAGCAGGTAGCCGCCCGTCGTGTGCAGCACCCCCTTCGGCTTACCCGTGGAACCCGACGTGTAGAGAATGAACAGCGGGTCCTCCGCGGACATGACCTCCGGCGGACAGACTTCCGACGCCTGGGCGACGAGGTCCTCGTACCAGAGGTCGCGCCCCGCGGTCCAGGGGACGTTGCCGCCCGTGCGCCGCACCACGACCACGGACTCCACCTCGACGCCCTCGACGCGCGCGAGCGCCTCGTCCACGTTGGCCTTGAGCGGGATGCGCCTGCCGCCCCGCAGGCCTTCGTCGGCCGTGATCAGGACCCGCGAGCCGCAGTCCTCGATGCGTCCGCGCAGCGCCTCCGGCGAGAACCCGCCGAAGACCACGGAGTGGACGGCGCCGATGCGGGCGCAGGCGAGCATCGCCACCACCGTCTCCGGGATCATCGGCATGTAGATGGTGACGCGGTCCCCCTTCGCGACGCCGAGGCGCTTCAACGCGTTGGCGAGCTTGCAGACCTGGCCGTGGAGCTCGCGATAGGTGATCTTGCGCTGCTCGGCCGGGTCGTCGCCCTCCCACACGATGGCGGTCTGCTCGGCGCGCGCCGTCAGGTGCCGGTCCAGGCAGTTGGCCGACGCGTTGAGCTTGCCGTCGGCGAACCAGCGGATGTGCAGATCCTTTGCGTCGAACGATACGTCCCGCACCTGCCGGAACGGCTCGATCCAGGTGAGCCGTGCGGCCTGCTCGCGCCAGAACGCGTCCGGGTCCTCGACGGATGCGCGGTACATGGCCTCGTACCGCTCGCGGTTGATCCAGGCGCGCTCGGCGAAGGCGGCCGGGACGGGATAGATCTTCTCGCTCATGGCTCGGGATGATAAGCCGAGCCGCGGCCGTTTTTCAGCCTTCTCGGGACATAAGCGTCGCCCCGGGCGCTAGGCCGTAGCGGTGAGGAAGTGCACGCTGAAGAGCCCGTCCTCGTCCGTCCACGTGCGCACGGGCTCGAAGCCCGCCCGCGCGGCGAGGGCGCGAAACTCGTCCACCGAGTACTTGTGCGAGTGCTCCGTGACGATGTGCTCGCCCCACGCGAAGTGCAGGGGCACGCCGGCGAGCCGCGCGCTCTGCCCGCGCTTGCTCACGAGGCGCATCTCGATGCGGCCCTCGGCCTCGTCGTACACGGCGGAGTGGCGGAACGCATCGAGATCGAAGGTGGCGTCGAGCTCGCGGTTGAAGCGGCGCAGCACGTTCAGGTTGAAGGCGGCCGTCACGCCGGCGGAGTCGTTGTAAGCCGCATGCAGGATGGCCGGATCCTTCCGGAGGTCCACGCCGATCAGGAGCGCGCCGCCCTGCTTCGCCTGCGCAACCATCACGCGCAGCAGCTCGAGCGCCCGCTCGCGGGAGAAGTTGCCGATGGTGGACCCCGGGAAGAACACGAGGTTGCGCGCCGGCTCCACCGGATGCCTGGGCAGCTCGAACGGCCGCGTGAAGTCCGCGAACACCGGCTGCACGTGCAGCCCCGGGTAGTCGTGCGCAAGCTCGGCGGCCTGCGCGACGAGGTAATCGGGGGAGATGTCCACGGGCACGTACGCCGCGGGCTGCTCGAGGCAGTCGAGCAGGCGCCGCACCTTCGTGTTCGAGCCCGCGCCGAGCTCGATGATGGACGCTCGCGGCCCCACGAGCGCGCGGATCTCGTCGGCGTGCCGCCGCATGATCGCGAGCTCCGTGCGGGTGGGGTAGTACTCCGGGAGGGTGCAGATCAGATCGAAGAGCTCCGAGCCGTGCCGGTCGTAGAAGTACTTCGACGAGATGTGCTTCTGCGGCGCCGTGAGACCCGCCAGGATCTCCGCCAGGTCATCACGAAGGCTCGGCGCGCGCTCGTTCGCCACCGCCAGCGCGGCATGTCGTCTTGCCATCGGCTCCCTCCCGTTGCGAGGCCGCTCTTCTGCAAGACCCGCGCCACGACTCGAGGGCAGCGCGCCGCCAAACGAAGAGATGGCCCGAAGTTCCGCTGCTACCGGTAATGGCCCGGTGGGAGCGGCTTTCCAGCCGCGATCTTCTCGTTCGTCCGTTTACCCATCCCTGGCCAACCGAAATCCCAAGAATTGCCACCGATCCCAGGGATAAAAGAAGCTCCGATACGTCGCCCGCAGATGGTCCGCCCACGTCACGCACGACCCGCCGCGCACGACCATTTGGTTGCACATGAACTTGCCGTTGTATTCGCCGAGCGACCCCGCGAGCGGCTTGAAGCCCGGATACGGCGCATAGCTCGACGCGCACCACTCCCACACTTCGCCCCAGAGCTGCCGGATGGGTGCGCCCGCATCGCCTGCCGCGGCCGGATGCATGAGCCCGCTATCGAGCAGGTTGCCGTCGACGCGCGTCGGCGCCGCCGCGAGCTCCCACTCGGCCTCCGTGGGCAGCCGCGCCCCGGCCCAGCGCGCGAACGCATCCGCCTCGTAGTAGCTCACGTGGCAGACGGGCGCGTGCTCGTCGATCGGGCGCCAGCCGGCTAGCGTGAACTCGCGGTCGAGATCCTCGGACCAGCAGAGCGGCCGGTTCCAACCCGCTTCCCGGATCTTGCTCCAGCCGTCGGCGAGCCAGAGCTCGGGTTTCCGGTAGCCGCCGTCCTCGATGAACGCGCGGTACTCGCCGTTGGTGACGAGCCGGTTGGCGAGCGCGTGCTCGCGGACCAGCACCTGGTGGCGCGGCGTCTCGTTGTCGAAGCAGAACTCGCGGCCGTCGGCCCCGATCTCGAAGACGCCCCCGGGCCGCGCCACGAACTCGAGCGGCGGCGCCGGGCGGCTCGGCGGGTGGGGCAGGAACGAGTACGCGGGCCCGAGCGGGTTCACGAGGAACACCTGCTTGATGTCGGTGAGCAGCAGTTCCTGATGCTGCTGCTCGTGGTTCAAGCCGAGCGTGACGAGCGCCGCGATCGCCTCGTCGTCGCCGCGCTCCGCCATGAGGCGCTCCATGGCGTCGTCCACGCGGGCGCGATACTCCCGAATCTCGGCCACCGTCGGCCGACTGAGCAGGCCGCGCCGCGGGCGCGGGTGCATCTCGCCGACGGTGTAGTAATAGGAGTTGAACAGCCGGTCGTAGCGCGGGTCCACGGGCCAGTAGCCCGGCAGGTGCGGGCCCAGGCAGAAGCGCTCGAAGAACCACGTGGTGTGCGCGAGGTGCCACTTGGTGGGACTGGTCTCGGGCATCACCTGCACGACCTGGTCCTCGGGCGCAAGCGGCTCCGTGAGCCGCAGCGTCGCCTCGCGGACTCGCCGGTACCGTGCCGCGAGCTCTTCCTTGCCCGCCGCCGGCGCGTTGTCGCGCAGTACGGACGCCATCGCGTCACCCCGCTCGGGTCGATCCGTGGCCGGACTCCGAGGCTAGCGGCGCGTCCCGCCGGTGTCAAAAGCGGCGGCGGGCGCCGTGGGCTGCTTGACTCGTCTGCGACCCGCTGGCTCTAATAGTCGCCCTTCGCGGCCCCCGCGAAGCCCTGCCGAAGACGGCCAGGTAGCTCAGTTGGTAGAGCAGCGGACTGAAAATCCGCGTGTCGGTGGTTCGATTCCGCCCCTGGCCACCATTTACGCCGGTCCATCGAGGCGACGACTCGCCCGCATCGAGCTGCGAAGGCGGCTCGCGATCCTCGTGTCGGACGTCCCCCCACAATGTGGAGATAGTCGTGCCCGTCGCGCTAATGTTGCGTATGTAGAACTGTTAGAGCGACCGCAAGTCGCGACACGTCCCGTGGCGCGCTTCTCAATACCGGCAGGTCGCGTTGTCCGCCTGCACGTAGTAGGGCTTGAAGTTGCGCGCGCGCGGGTCGGTGCAGCCCTTCAGGTTCAACAGCTCCACGCGACGAAACTGTATCGGATGACCCTCGCTCTGAAGGGCGATGTAGCCCGACGCGAGCGGCTCACCGTCGGGCTTCATCTCCGGGCGGTGGCCCGAGACGACGCCGCCGCCGAACGTGGTGCCGCCGTACTCGATCACCGGCTCGCCGTTCACGTAGTGCGCGATCCTCTCGTCGCCCAGCACGAGCGCTTCGGCCACCACCCACTGGTCGCCGTGGAGCGTCGGGCCGCTCGACGTGATGCAGTGGCTCTCGTCGGGCGTCCCGCGGTAGACGATCCGGGTGCCCGGCGAGCACACGTTCCCGGTCGGCCGCGGCCGGCCGTCGCTCAGGCCACCGAGGAACTGAAACTCGACGGAAATGGGGAAGTCCTGGTCGAGCCCCATTGTCTCGGGCGCCTGTGAGTGGAGCATTACGCCGCTGTTGCGGACGGCCCAGTCGGGCGCGCCTGGTGCGTGCTCGCCCACGAAGCGGTACTCCACGCGCAGCCGATAGTGCGAGAACGGCTCTGCGTAGAAGATGTGCCCGAAGCGCAGCCCGAATTCGTCGTAGCCGTCATAGGCGACGGTGAGTAGCCCGTCGACCATTCGAAACGTACGTGCGGGGTCGTCGCCGACCTCGCGTCCCCGGATCTTGACCGTCCAGCCGCTCAAGTCGCGACCGTTGAGGAGGGGGATCCAGTCCTCGTCCGCAGGCTGTTGAGCCGCGGCTGCGCTGACGACGAGCCACGCAAGCACGAGAAACCCGACGGTCGGCCGGCGGTGTCGCCGGCCTGCCCGGCTCAGCGATGGACACGATACGCCGTGAAGCTGCATGTCGCGATGCGACCTGGGCAACCGGCCTCGGAGAAGTATAGCTGCACGACCGCGTCCCGGGCTCGGTATGCCACGTGCCTGACGGCCCCTGCTTTGCATTGCCCGGCGACCGTTTTGAATTGCACTCGCCGAGTCGCCGGCCGTAGCGTGATGAAGGGATCGTGTGACCGATCGACGGCGGCCACGCGACGGCGGTGCCGGCCTTGAAGGAGATCGCATGAATGTCACGTTGCTGACGAGAACACCGTTGCGGAGGACGTCCGCTGCCATCGGCTTCCTCTTTGCGGCGGTCTTGGCGCTCGCCGCGCATACCACGTTCGCGCACCACTCCGTGGCCGCGAACTTCGACAACCGCAGGACCGTGGAGGTCAAGGGGACGATCACCGCGGTCCATCTCCGCAATCCGCACTCGCAGTACGTGCTAGCCGTTCCGGCCGAGGATGGCACGACCGAAGAGTGGCTGATCGAGTGGTCGGACCGCAACGCGTTGGTGCGCAGGAAGGTCGACCTCGATCGGATCAAGGTAGGCGACGAGGTGACCATTACGGTATGGCCTAGCCGGCACCTCGACCGAGTCGGCTTCTTCGTTCAGGCGGTGCTTGCCGACGGATCCATCTTCCGGGACTGCGGCTTTCGCGAGTTCCGCGAAGCGGTCGTCAACTCTTCCGAGTTCAGGTGCCCGGAGGCCAGCGGCGAATGAGGCTGCGAATGTCGGGCGCAAGCAATGGAGCGGCGGTCGGCATCGGGCTCGTGCTGACACTTCACGCGGCGGCGCTGGCGTTCGGGCAGAGCCGATCCGACCTCGACGGTGTCTGGTTGTTCACGGGGTCGGAGGTGCCCGATGACCTGCATCTCACGCCCGCCGGCCAAGCGGCCCTCGACGCCTACGAGCCGCTGATCGACGACGGCGACAACTACTGCATCCCCGTGAGCTTCACGAACATCATGCACACGCCGTCTCCACCTTTCGAGATCAGGCAGCACGATGACTACGTGGAGATCAACTACGAGTTCATGGACGTGAGGCGGCGGGTGCCGCTCGATCCTTCGCTCACGGTCGAGACGGCTCCCCCGACGGTGCCCGACCACCCGCATCTGGGACGATCCGTCGGCCGCTATGAGGGCGAGACGTTGGTCGTCGAGACTGCCGGCGTGCAGGCCGGGGTGCTCGACACGCTCGGCGTGCCCGGTCTGCCCCAATCGGCTCAGATGCGCACCGAGGAACGATTCACGGCGACCGGCGACGAGCTCGAGGTCGTCGTCGCGCATCACGACCCCGTCTACTACGCGCGCGATCTCGTCGTTACGTACGGTTTCCATCGTCTCGACTCGGAGATCCTCGAATGGGGGTGCGAGCCCGAAGCCGCGAGCTACGACCGGTACCTGAAGCGAAACGAGCGGAACGAGGCGGAGTGATGCAGGGCACGCCTCCGTCTGCGCGTCGCTTGCCGCCAGGCATGGCGACCGCAGCGGCCGCGCTCATGCTGACGCTGATCGACGCTCCATTCGCGGCGGCGCACCATTCCTTTTCCGCCGAGTTCGATGCGGACGCCGTCGGCGAGGTCGATGGAGTGGTAACGCGAGTGTGGTTCTCCAATCCGCACGTGCGCTACCGCGTGGACGTCGTCGCCGAGGATGGCTCGACCGTGGAGTGGGAGCTGCAGATGGCCAGCGTGACGGCGCTGCGCAGCCGCGGATTCGACGAACACACACTCCAGGTGGGTGACCGGATCAGGGCCAGCGGGTCACTCGGGCGCAACCAGGCGAGGAAACTCTACGTCAGGCGGATCGAAGACGCGTCCGGCGTCGTTCTCTATGGCGAAGCGCGCACTGCTCGCTCCTCCGACCGAAATCGCGTCAACGCCGACCCCAGCAAGAACTACGGCTATGGCGGGTCGAACGGCAGCCATCCCGTCGACATCACCGGTGCGTGGGACAACAGCTACGAGTTCCGGGTAACGGTCGACGATCTGGAGCCGAAGCCGACGCCATTCACGGAAGAAGGCCGCCGGCTCTTCGAAGCCGCCACGCATTTCGACGATCCGTCTTTGCGGTGCCTTTCGCCGGGGCTGCCCCGACTCTTCGGCTCGCCGTACGACATGGAGATCCTCGATGCCGGCAGCCACTACGTCATCATTCACGAGGAGCACAACTTGCCGCGTCGCATCTACATGGATGGACGCGAGCCACCCGAGGATTGGCCTGCCAGCTCGCTTGGGTTCTCCGTCGGTCGCTGGGAGGGGGACGTGCTCGTGATCGAGACCACGCATCTCCTGCCGGGTTGGCTCGATGGCTCTGGCCTTCCGATGTCCGGAGAAGGCACGCGCATCGTGGAGCGGTGGGAGCCGAGCGACGACCGGCTGACGATCGACCGGACGATGACGATTTACGACCCGTATTACACGGCGCCGCTGGTGCGAGTGCGCGGCTCCGCCAGAAACGACGCCATCGAGATCTTGGAGCAACCCTCCTGCGATCCCGACAGCTACTACCTCGATCTCTGGGAGAGCGGACGCCTCGAAGAGCACTTCGAGCGCTGACGTCGCGCAACTCGCGAGGGGCGTCGGACGCGGTCGCGAGGGGGAGGGGCCGCCGCGACCGGCGTGCCGTGAGCTCGGCAGGACAGCAAAGCGTTCGAAAAGCAAGAAAGGGGGGATTCAAGTGAACAGGAACGCGTCGCTCGTCTCATCGTTGCACCTGGTCGCGACAGCGGTCGCCACCGCGCTGGCGTCGTCGCTCGCTATCTCGCAGCGCGCCGAGGCGCAGCAGGCGCGGCAAGAGGGCTCTCCCATCGAGGAGGTGATGGTGACCGGCACGCGCATTCGGCGCGATGGAATGTCGACGCCCACGCCGGTCACGGCCGTTGGAGCCGATGAGCTCGAGATGCTGGCTCCCGGTCAGCTCGTCGAGGCCGTCGCAACGATGCCCCAGTTTCTCGCGAATCATCTGCCCGCGAACGGCGGGGCGTTCAACACCGATGCCGGCCAGAGTTTCCTGAACCTGCGCGGGCTCGGGTCGAGCCGCATGCTGGTGCTGCTGAACGGACGCCGAATGGTGTCCGCCGGCCAGCAGGGCGGCGTGAACATCAACGTGTTCCCCGAGGCGGCCATCGAACGCGTGGAAGTCGTTACCGGAGGCGCGTCCGCGGCCTACGGATCGGACGCCGTTGCCGGCGTGGCGAACTTCATTCTGAACCGGGACTACACGGGATTCGAGGCGGACGTTCGCGGAGGCCAGACGTCCCGCGGCGACGGCGAAAATTACGAGGTGTCGCTCCTCGGCGGATTCGACGTGGGCGAGCGCGGACACTTTCTGCTGTCGGGCGACCACTTCCAAGCGGACGGCGTATTCGGCTGGGACAAGCGTGACTGGTTCCAGAGCTGGGCCGAGATCGAGAACCCATCCGGTGGCCCGCCCGCGGAAATCACCGTTCCGAACGTGCGCACGACGTTGTTCACTTACGGCGGCCTGATCCCATCGGGGCCGCTGGCCGGCACGAAGTTTCGAGAGGACGGCACGCCGGCGCCGTTCGAGCCCGGCACGCTGGTCGATCCGCCGTTCGCCCAGTCGGGAGGGGACGGTGTGAACCCGATCGTCGAGAACGAGCTCTATCCCGAGCAGTCGCGAAGCGGCGCATTCGTGCTCTTCGACTACGAGCTCTCCGACAACGTGACGGCCTACTTACAAGGCCTATACGGCCGGGCGATGGCGGAGTACGAGGTCTCGGAGCTGCGCCTGTATACGCCTTTCGGCACCCAGGCCACGATATATCGCGACAACGCCTTCTTGCCGCCGTCGATCGGCGCTGCGATGGACGCGGCCGGCATCACCTCCTTCACTTTTCACCGAATGTCCAGCTTCGCCGACTGGACGGACATCGAATTCACCCAGAACACCACGCGCGCCTTCACGGCCGGTATCGATGCCGAGCTCGGTCAATGGCAGCT
>DATCLY010000031.1:0-29648 GCA_036563665.1 Gammaproteobacteria bacterium | reverse complement strand
ACTTTGCTAACAGTTGAGCTGGAACGTGCGATCCGGGAGCAAGCGCTGACACTGCGTGGCGTCACCACGGAATCCTTCCGCTTCTGTCCGAGCGTCCTGCTGAGCGACCATGCGGTCGTCGATGCGCGCGTGTCGCGAATCGACCGCAACCTGCTGCTTTGGACGATGCGCACTAGCCCGATGAACTGAACGAGGAACGAAGCCATGGCCGACCCCCTGCCGCCGGGCGTCACCGCCGAACAGATGGCCGAAGCCCTGGAGCAATTCCGGAGGATCGTCGGCCGTGAATGGGTCTTCACCGACGAGGGGGTGTCGAGCTATCGCGATCCCTACACGATCACCAACGACGAGAACCGTTACCGTGCGCACGCGGCCGTAGCCCCGGATTCGACCGAGCAGGTCCAGGCGATCGTGAAGGTCGCGAACGAGCTCCGGGTGCCGCTCTGGGTGGTCTCGCGCGGCAAGAACTTCGCGTACGGTGGGGCGGCACCGGTTCTCTCGGGCTCGGTCGTTCTCGACCTCAGTCGCATGAATCGCATCCTCGAGGTCAACGAGAAGTTCGGCTACGCACTCGTCGAGCCCGGCGTCAGTTACTTCGATCTCTACCGCTACATCGAGGAGCGCGGGCTGAAGCTCTGGCTGGACGTGCCCGACCCGGGATGGGGCAGCGTCGTGGGCAATGCGCTCGACCACGGCGTCGGCTACACGCCGTACGGCGACCACTTCATGATGCAGTGCGGCATGGAGGTGGTGCTGCCGACCGGCGAGGTGGTGCGAACCGGCATGGGAGCGCTGCCCGGCAACAACACGTGGCAGCTCTTCAAGTACGGCTTCGGCCCCTACGTCGACGGCATCTTCTCGCAGTCGAACTTCGGCATCGTCACGAAGATGGGCATCTGGCTCATGCCCGACCCCGGCGGATACCGGCCGTACCTGATCACTTTCGAGCGCGAGGAGGACATCGAGCAGGTCGTCGAGATCGTGCGGCCGCTCAGGCTCAACAACGTCATCCAGAACGCGGCCACGATCCGCAGCCTCGTGCTGGACGCGGCCGTGTTCACGACGAAGCGCCAGTACTACGACGGCGACGGCCCCATCCCGGACAGCGTCGCGAGGAGGATCATGGCCGATCAGGAGATCGGCATGTGGAACTTCTGCGGCGCGCTCTACGGGCCGCCGCCGATCACGGATGCGCTGTGGACGGTGATACGCGACTCGTTCTCGACGATTCCCGGTGCGAAGTTCTACTTCCTCGAAGACCGCAATCGCCGTCCGGATATCCTCGCGCACCGCGCCGAGACGATGCGGGGCATACCCAAGCTCACCGAGTTCGGTTTCCTCAACTGGAACGGAGGCGGTGGCCACGTGGGCTTCTCCCCCGTCTCGCCGACCACCGGTGAGGACGCCATCAAGCAGTACCGCATGGTCAGCCGCCGCGTGCGGGAGTACGGCTTCGACTACATGGGGCTGATGGCGGTGGGCTTCCGGGAGCTGCACCACGTGACGGTCATCGTGTACAACCAGAGCGATCCGGAAGAGCGTCGCAAGATCGACGAGCTCTTCACGCTTCTGGTGCGCGAGGCGGCCGCCGAAGGCTACGGCGAGTACCGGACGCACATCCATTACATGGACATGATCGCGGGTACGTACAATTGGAACGACAACGCGCTGATGAAGATGCACGAGAGGATCAAGGACGCGCTCGATCCGAACGGCATCCTCTCGCCGGGCAAATCGGGCATCTGGCCGAAGCATCTGCGCGACGGAGGCGCGGCATGAAGCCGGCCGTGCGCACGACGATCGCAGCGGTCTCGCTGCTCGCCGCCGCGCTGCCGGCAGCAGGCGCGGAACCGGACGGCAAGGAAGTCTTCGATCGCCACTGCATCCACTGCCACGGTCCGGGCAGCGAACCCGGCACGCTGCAGCTCGCGCGGACTCGGGGCCAGGAGAGAGCCCTCCTCACCGAGCGTAGCGATCTCGTGCCGGAGTACATAGAGGCCGTCGTGCGCAACGGTCTGAAGGCCATGCCCGCTTTCGTCCCGAGCGATCTCACCGACGTGCAGCTCGAAGCGCTTGTGCAGTACCTCACGGCGCCCCGCTGATCCGTCGGGGGACTAAGCCGCGCGTTCAGAGCCACCGCGAGCCCGTGACCGAAGCATGACGGATCCTATCGCTCGCCTCGACGGGCGCCGCCGCGATGCCGCGCGCCCGCGCGCAGCCGGCCGCGCGCCGAGCGCGCCCCGCGCCCGACGGGCGATCGCGGTCGCGATGCTCGCGCTCGCGGCTGCCGGCACCGCCGCGGCCGGCACGCTCGCCGCGGACGTCGAGCGCGCCGTGCGGCGCAACTTCGCCGAGTACCTGGAGCTTCTCCGTTACCGGAACGTCGCGGACGTGCCGGCCGACATCGCGCGGAACGCCGACGTGCTGGTCCGCGCATTCGAGCGCCGCGGCTTCCGCGCCCGCCGCATCGACAATCCCGCGGGCCGGCCGGCGGTGCTGGCGGAGCTCGGCGCCGGCCGCGACACCGGCACGACGGTGCTCTTCTATCTGCATTTCGACGGCCAGCCGGTCGAGCCCGCCGAATGGTCGCAGGCCGATCCGTTCGAGCCCGTCGTGAAGCGGCGGGGGGCGGACGGCCGCTGGCGTGCCGTCGACGCGGCGGCCCTGGAGGCCGAGTCGCTCGATCCGGAGCTGCGCGTGTTCGCACGCTCGGCTGCGGACGCGAAGGGGCCCATCATGATGCTGCTCACGGCGATCGACCTGCTCGCGTCTCGAGGAGAGACGCCGGCATTCGACGTGAAGGTGCTGCTCGACGGCGAGGAGGAAATCGGCTCGCCGAGCCTCGCGTCGATGATCGCCGCGGACCCCGGCGCGTTTCGCGCCGACGCGCTCGTGATCCTCGACGGACCGCAGCACGCCTCGGCCAGGCCCACGCTCGTATTCGGCAACCGCGGGCTCACGCAGACGAGGCTGACCGTGCACGGTCCGCGCGATCCGCTGCACAGCGGCCACTTCGGCAACTACGTGCCGAACCCCGCGCAGCGCCTCGCGGCGCTGCTCGCGAGCATGAAGGACGACGACGGCCGCGTGACGATCCCGAGCTTCTACGACTCGGTCGAGATCACGGCCGCCGACCGCGAGGTGCTCGCACGCGTCCCGGACGACGAGGCCGCGTTGCTCGCGCGGGCGGGCATCGCGCGGCCCGAGCGGGTCGGCGCGAGCTATCAGGAGGCGCTCCAGTACCCGTCTCTCAACGTGCGCGGCATGGCGGCCGGGGGCGTGGGCGCGAGCGCGGCGAACGTGATTCCCAGCGAGGCGGTGGCCGAGATCGACATCCGCACCACGTCGCCCGGCGAGGGCGAGCGGCTCTACGCGCTGGTGAGGCGGCACATCGAGCGGCAGGGCTATCACCTGACCGACGGCGCACCGACGGACGAGGAACGCGCGCGGCACGACAAGCTCGCGACCTTCGAGCTTCGCTCGGTGCAGGCGGCCGCACGCATGCCGATGGAGTCCGCGATCGGCCGGTGGGCGACCGCAGCGCTGCGCGCGCCCACGGCGCCGTCACCGGGCGAGGAACCGGTGCGGATCCGGATGATGGGCGGTACCGTGCCGACCGACGTGCTGGTCGACGCGCTCGGCTTGCCGTTCGTGCTCGTGCCCACCGTCAACGCGGACAACAACCAGCACGCGCCCGACGAGAACCTGCGGATGGGCCACCTCGTGACGGGGACCGAGACCGTGCTGAGCCTGCTGCTGACTCCGTTCGAGGCGGACGAGCCGCCCGCCGCGCAATAGCGGAGAACACCCACTCCGACGAGCCGCCGGTTGGTTATGCTAGCCGCATCGCAGGATCGACACGGGCAGCCGCGATGACCAACCGACGCGAATTCCTCCGCACCGGCGTGACCGTTTCGGCGATGCCGCTCGCAATCAACGGTCTGCTCTCGGCCGAAACGGCCGCGCGCGAGGCCGGCGCAGGTGGCGTAGCCCTGCACGCCACGATCGTCGACGACCGCTACGCGGAAGCGCGCCGGTTCGGCGACGCGCTCGGCGAGCTCGGCGTGCGTGCGGCCGCGCTTCGCGACGGCGACGTCACGGATGCGTACCTCGCGCTGCGCTCGCTCTGGCGCGAGCGCCCGGCGGCGATCGCCGGGCTCACGCAGTTCGGCCCGATGTTCGTGCTCGAGCGGCTGGGCTTCGAGCGGGGGCTGCGCGTCGTGCTGCGTGTCGAGCATCGCGTCCGCGGCGACGGCGAGCTCGAGCACGCGATCGCGGGCGCTCCGCACGTCGTCGCGCTCGCCGAGACGTTGCAGCGCCAAGGCGTCGAGTGGCCGGTGCTGTTCGCGGCCCTCGCACGCACCGCGAGCGGCGGCGGCCTCGGCCCTCGCGTCGAGCGCACGGTCCGCACGCCCGGCGCGAAGCCCGAGCTCTCGCGCGGCGAAGACCCGCTCGATGCGTTCGGCGTTCCCGAGTCCGTGATCCATTACTACCGGCCGATCGCGCTCCGGCACGGTTTCGGCATCCCGTGGGACGGCCCGCTGTTCTCGTGGGTGATCGCGCCCAAGGCGCAGGGTTAGCCGCCGATGCGGACCGTTCACCGGCATTCGCGAACGTGTGAGAGCTGACGATGGCGACGTTGCCACCCGGAGTATCGGCCGCCGAGTTCGAGACGGCGCTCGGCAAGTTCAGAGCGGTGGTTGGCGAGCAGTGGGTGTTCCACTCCGACGAGGACGTCGCGCTCTACCGCGACGCTTACTCGCCGGAGCGCGACGAGCCCACGGAGAGGCTCGCGTCGGCGGCGGTGGCGCCGAGCACGGTCGAGCAGGTGCAGCAGATCGTGCGCATCGCGAACGAGCACAAGATTCCGCTCTACCCCATCTCCACCGGTAAGAACCTGGGCTACGGCGGCTCGGCCCCGATTCTTTCCGGCAGCGTGGTCGTCGACTTGAAGCGAATGAACCGGATCATCGCCGTCGACGAGACGCGTTGCTCGTGCATCGTGGAGCCCGGCGTCTCGTATTTCGACCTCTATCGCTACATCAAGGAGCGCGGGCTCAAGCTCTGGATCGACTGCCCGGACCCGGGCTGGGGCAGCCTGATCGGCAATGCGCTCGATCACGGCGTCGGCTACACGTACGGGTTCTACCGCGACCACTTCGGGAGCCACTGCGGCATGGAGGTGGTGCTGCCGAACGGGGAGCTCATGCGCACCGGCATGGCGGCGCTCGCGAACGACGCGCTCTGGGCCGACTACAAATACGGGTTCGGGCCGTACGTCGCCGGGCTCTTCGGCCAGGGGAACTTCGGCATCGTGACCAAGATGGGGTTCTGGCTCATGCCGGAGCCCGAGGCCTATCGCACCGGCATCGTCTCCGTGCCGAGACGCGGGGACATCATCCCGCTCGTTCATCACGTCAACCACCTCGAGAACCAGGGCTTGATCGGCATGCCGGCCTTCCGCAGCCCGCTCGGCCAGGCCCGCGCGCGGGAGCCCGAGCTCCGAGCGCTGCTCGAGACGCCGGGCGGACCGAGCGACGAGGCGCTCGACCGGTTCGCGGCCTCGAAGAGCATCCCGTCGTGGGCGGTGGAGCTCAGGTTCTACGGTCCCGAGAAGACGATCGCCGGGAGCTGGGAGTACGCGCAGGCGCGGATCGGCGCGGCCATCCCGGGCGCGCGCTTCCAGGACGGCGTGCTGTATCGCTTCCCGCTCACGCCGGAGCAGGAAGCGCAGGTGCATCGGGTGCACCGCCTGGTCGACATCGGCGTGCCGAACATGGCGATCTTCTCGATCGCCGGCGGCCGCACGGAGCAGAACCCGGACAACGCCGACGGCGGCCAGTTCTACTTCTCGCCGATGATCCCGCGCACCGGCGAGGCGCTGCTCGATGCGGGCAGGAAGCTCGGGCAGGCGTATCGGGAGGCTGGGCTGCCGTACAACGATCTCTTCCCGACGCCCGCGTGCTGGCATCCGCGCGCGTTCATCATGATCACGAGCCTGCCCGTGAGCCGCCTGAATCCGGAGATCAATCGGCGCTCCCGCGAAGCCTTCCGCCGCCTCGCGCAGATCGCGGCGGAGAACGGCTGGGGGGAATACCGCTCGCCGCCGTTCGGCGTCGACCTCGTCATGAGCGCGTACTCGTTCAACAACCACGCGCTCCGACGCTTCTGCGAGACGATCAAGGACGCCGTCGACCCGAACGGGATCATCGCGGCGGGTCGGGGCGGGATCTGGCCGCGGCACATTCGGGAGGCGAACGCATGACAAAGGCGTACCTCGCCGCCGCCGCAGCCGCGTGCTGCGCGGCGGGCTCCTTCGCGCAGGAGGGCTCTGAGCGCGCCACGGCGATCGAGCGCGGCAGGGAGATCTACGCGTACTGGTGCGAGCCGTGCCACGGTCCGGGCGTCGGCCTGCCGGGCTTCGACGCGCTGCCGGGCACGCATCAGCTCGCGCTCAAGTACCGCAACACGAGCATTCCAGCGGTGCTCGACGAGCGCACCGATCTCGCCCCCGCATACATCAAGGCGGTCGTGCGCGAAGGCATCTCGTTCATGCCGCAGTTCCGCAAGACCGAGATCAGCGACGAGGAGCTCGACGCGCTCGCCGCGTACTTGACGCGCAATAATCCGTCGCCGCCCTGAGCGCGCGCTCGACAACCATGACCGACGGCACGAAAGGCTTCGTCGCGTTCGGCGCGCTGTCGCTCGCCGTCGCCACCATCGCCGGCGCCGCCGCGAGCCACGCGCTCGGCTCGCTCGACGCGCGCTCGCTCTCGATGTTCGAGACGGCCGTGCGCTTCCAGTTCTATCACGGGCTCGCGCTGCTCGTCGTGCCGCTCCTGCGCGAGCGCTTCGGGCGCCCGCTCGGCATCACGCTGGCCGCGTGGGCCTTCGTCGCGGGCACGCTGCTCTTCTGCGGCACGCTCTACGCGCGCGCCCTGGGCGCGCCGCCCGTCCTCGGCTCGCTCGCGCCGATCGGCGGCAGCGCCTTCATCCTGGGCTGGATCGCCCTCGCGGTAGGGGTGACGCGCGGCCGCTAGCCCGTGCGCCGTTTCGCCGCCCGCGCGAGGGCCGCGCGGCAGATGCGCTCGCAGAGCTCCGGGAACTCGATGCCCATCGCGCGCGCGGAGCGCGGCAAGAGGCTCCCGCTCGTGAGCCCGGGCAGCGTGTTCACCTCGAGGCACCAGAGCTCGCCGTTCTCGTCGAGCCGGAAATCCGCGCGGCTGTAGCAGTCGAGCTTGAGGGCCCGGTGCACCCGCAGCGCGAGCTCGCGCGCCCGCTCCGCGATCGCGGGCGGCACGTCGGCGGGGAAGATTTCCTGCGCGCCGCCCGCCTGGTACTTCGCCGTGTAGTCGAAGATAGGGCCCTCGGCGGGAATGATCTCGCCCACCGCGAGCGGCTCGTCGTCCAGCACGCCCACGGTCAGCTCGCGGCCCGGCACGTAGCGCTCGAGCAGCACGCGGTCGTCGAAGCGGGCGGCGAGCTCGATGGCCGCGTCGAGCCCGCTCGGGTCCTGCACCAGCGTGAGGCCCACGGTCGAGCCTTGCGCGTTCGGCTTCACGATCACGGGGAAGCCGAGCTCTGCCTCCACCTGCTTCGCGGTCACGGGCGCGACGAGCCACGGCGGCGTCGGCACGCCGGCCGACACGAACAGCCGCTTCGACACCTCCTTGTCCATGCCGATGGCGCTGCCGAGCACGCCGCTGCCGGTGTACGGGACGCCGGCGAGGTCGAGCACCGCCTGGATAGTGCCGTTCTCGCCCGTGCCGCCGTGCATCGCGAGGAACACCAGGTCGACGTCGCGGAGGTCCGCCGTCGCGGCGAGGGCGGGTACGCCGGGGGTCTCTGCCAACGCGGGCGGCAGCCGGTCGATGCGGCCCGCGAGGAGCTCGCGCTCCTGCGCATGGGTGAGCCGCCCGCGGTGGGAGTCCACGGCGATGACTTCGTGCCCGCGCTCGCGCAACGCCGCGACCACCTGGGCCGCGCTCGCCACGGAGACGTCGCGCTCCATGCTGTTGCCTCCGAACAAGACGGCGATCTTCACGGCGTGCTCCGGCTGCGGCGGTGTAGGGTTGCGGGATTTTACTCCCTCCCTGCGGCCGGATTTCGTGCGCGGGTCCCGCGCGCGAAATCTATATACTGGCTAACGAATGGCGTCGCGCCAGGGGAAACAGGGGATGCGCACCACCAGTCTCGCCTTTCTTGCCGTCATCGGCCTTGCGGCGGGCTGCGAAAGCGGCTCGTCCACCGGACCCGAGCCCATCACCTTCGAGCCTGGGCCCGCACCGTCCGGCCAGGGATTCGTCGCCTTGTTCGCGCCGCCCGTGGACGTAGGGCCGTACCCATCCGATCTCTACAACCCCACGGGCGCGAAGGTCTCCGTCCCCGAGCGCATCACGAGCCCGCTCGCCGAGGCGCTGAACACGCTGGACGGCTTCTCGACCACGGCGCCGATCTCCGCGCCGTTCAACGCGCCCATCGACCCCGCGACCCTGGTGCCGTTCGACCCGCTCGCGCCGAACCCCGCGGCCACCGTGTTCGTGCTGAATGCCTCCGCCGGCATACCCCTGGTGCCGGGCACGGACTACGCCTTGCGCCTGTCGACGGCCGCGGGCACGGAGGGCAGGGTGCTCGAGATCGTGCCGCTGCGGCCGCTCGTCGAGCGCACGCGCTACGCGTTCATCCTCACGAACGGCATCCGCAACACGTTCGGCGTGGCGGCCGGCGCGGACACCGTGTTCCGCGCGGTGCGCGACGCGCACCTCGCGGGCCTCACGAGCGTGCCGGGCACGCCGGCGCTCGACCCGCTGTTTCCCGCCATCGCGCCGCTGATCGACCTCGCCCGAGGCGTCCTCGGCTTGCCGGGAGATGCCGTGATCGCGGCCTGGACGATGCAGACGCAGTCGATCGGCGCGGTGCTCGAAGCCATCCAGCAGTCGGCCACCCCTCGCCCGGCGGTGCTCGCGCCCACGGGCATGACGACCGCCGCGCTAGGCGTCGGGCTGCCGGGCTACGCCGATATCTACGTGGGCTTCCTGGACATCCCGTATTTCGGCGATCCCGCCACGCCGCTCGAGAGCTTCTGGGTCACGGCGCAGGGCGCGCCGCCGACGGGCGCCGATCCCGTGGCCGTGCCGCGCGTGCCGAACATGCGCATCCCGCTGCTCGCCACGCTGCCGAACGCGACGAGCGGTCACGCCCAGCAGCCGGCGGGCGGCTGGCCGGTGGCGATCGTCCAGCACGGCGTGACGTCGAACCGCACCGTCGCGCTCGCCGTCGCGGACGCGTTCGCGCAGGCCGGGTTCGCCGTCGTGGCCATCGACCTGCCGCTGCATGGCGTGCTCGATCCCGCGAGCCCGTTCTATCAGGGCCAGGGCAGCCCGTTCGGAGCGAACGAGCGGCATTTCGAGCAGGACAACGTGGGGGACGTGGGGGTGCTCGCGCCCGACGGCCAGATCGACAACGGCTGGCAGCTCTTCAACGTGGCGAACCCGCTGAACGCGCGCGACCACGTGCGGCAGGCCGTGTCCGACCTGATCCACCTCACGCGCACGATCCCCACGCTGAACTTCCCGGACGGCGACGCCGATCCCGACCTCGACGGCAACCGCATCCACTTCGTGGCGGACTCGCTCGGCAGCATCATCAGCGGCGTGTTCCTGGGCCTCGACAACGAGGTGCGCACCGCCACGCTGGGGAGCCCGGCTGGGCCGTGGACGGCCATTCTCACGGACCCGCAGGCGGTGCAGTTCGGCCAGCCGATCCGGAACGCCTTGGCGGCGCAGGGTCTCCCGCCCGGCACGGCCGGGTTCGACCAGTTCGTGCGCGACCTGCAGACCGTGATCGACTCCGTCGATCCCGTGAACTACGCGGCCGAGGCGACGGCCAGCCACGCGCTGCACGTATTCCAGTTCCTCGGCGACACCACCGTGCCGAACGGGCCGGGGGACTACCTGGCCTCGCTCTGGGGGCTGCCAAGCGTGAGCGCCACGACGGCCGTGCCGCCGCCCGCCACCGTGAGCGGCATCGTCCGCTTGACCGCCGGCGTGCACTCGTCGCTGTTCAACGCCGCGCCGAACCCGGCGGTGACCATGGAGCTGCAGCGGCAGGCCGTGACCTACGCGGCCACCAACGGCAGCGTCATTGAGATCAACGACCCGAGCGTCGTCCAGTAAGCAGCGTGAGGATCGCCACCATGCGCACGCGCACCGCCCTGCTCCTGACCGCCGCCGGCGCGGCGGCCGCCGCACCGGCCGCCGCCCAGCAAGAGACCGTCGAGGAGATCGTCGTCACCGGCACCTACATCCGCCGGCAATCGCAGTTCGACTCGCCGTCGCCGCTCGTCACGGTCACGAACGAGGATCTGCGCGCCAGCGGCGCGAACGAGATCGGCGACGTCATCGAGGACCTGACGATCAACACGGGCTCGCAGAACAACCCCGACGCCTTCACGCAGAACTTCACCACCGGCACGAGCAACGTGAACCTGCGCGGCTTGGGCGTCTCCTCCACGCTCGTGCTGCTCAACGGCCGCCGGCAGACGCAGAGCGCGGTGGCCACGGACCGCGGCGAGAACTTCGTGGACACCTCCTCGCTGCCGCCGATGATCGCGTTCGAGCGCGTGGAGCTGCTCAAAGACGGCGCGACGGCGCTCTACGGCTCCGAGGCGGTGGCGGGCGTGGTGAACTTCATCACCCGCAGCGACTTCGTGGGGCTCGACCTCGAGCTCGGCGCGCAGACGGTGGACGGCTACCCGCAGGAGGACTGGCAGCTCGGCGTGCTGTACGGCGCCGGCAACGACCGCACGCACGTGCTCGCGGCCTTCAGCTTCCTCGATCGCGACATGCTCACCACGCGCGACCGGCGGCTCTCCACGCGCACGGACGATCTGAGCCAGGCCGGCAACCCCGGCTCGTTCCTGATCCCGAGCCTGCCCGGGAACCCGGCCTACCAGGCGGTGTGGACCGCGGCATTCGACAGCAACCGCAACGGCGTGGCGGATTTCGTCGAGCCGCAGCTCGGGCTGCCGCCGGTGCCGGGCGCACAGCCGCCCGTGTTCGCCGATCAGGACTGCGCCGCCATCGCCGCGCAGGACCCGAAAGTGGTCCCGGGCATCGTGCAGTCAGTGCCGAGCCCGGCGGGCGACATCCCGATCGGCCTCTGCCAGTTCGACTTCGGCGACTTCTACTCCGTGGTCCCGGAGGAGCAGCGCCTCTCGGCTTACGTCGAGCTCACCCGGCAGATGAGCGACACGATCGAAGGGCGCCTCGAGCTCCACGCCGCGGACAACGATGCGTTCCGCAACAACTCGCCGTCGTTCCCGTTCGCCGCCTTCCCCGTCGTCACGGCCTCGCACCCCGACAATCCCTACGGAACGGACGTGCGCTTCATCGGCCGGCTCATCGGCGCCGGCGGCACGCCCATCGAGAGCGTGCACAAGTCGGACACGTGGCGCCTCGCGGGCGCGCTCACGGGCGAGATCCGCGACGATCTCATCTGGGAAGCGTCCTTCACCGTCAGCGAGAACGACTTCTTCGTCACCGCACCGGACGTGCTCGCCGACCGCTTCGAGCTCGCCATGCGCGGCCTCGGCGGGCCGGGCTGCGACCCGGCCACCGGCACGCCGGGCGTGGGCAACTGCCGCTACTTCAACCCGTTCGGCAGCGCGCTCACGGGCACGGGCACGCCGAACCCGCCGGAGCTCATCAACCATTTGCTCGGCTTCGAGAGCTTCGACGCGGACAGCCGGCTCGCCACGGTGGAAGGCTTCGTGTCGAAGCCTCTCGGCGAGCTCGGCGGCGGCACGGCCGGCATCGCGGTGGGCGCCCAGTACCGCGCCGAGGAGCTCGCCTACGACTACGACCCCGAGGCGAACCGCGACAACTTCCTGTTCCTCGTGGGCAACCCGGACTTCGACGACGACCGCAACGTGCGCGCCGTGTTCGTCGAGCTCGCGCTGCCCGTGCTCGAGACGCTGAACTTCCAGGTGGCCGCGCGCTACGAGGATTACGGGGACGTGGATTCCACCGACCCGAAAGTCACGATGCTCTGGCGGCCCACGCCGTCGCTGTCGGTGCGAGCGTCGGCGGGCACCTCGTTCCGCGCGCCGTCGCTGTTCCAGGCCTTCGGCACCCAGACCACGCTGGCCGAGCTCGTGGACCCGGGCGTGGGCACGCCGCAGTTCTTCCCCGTGCGCGCCCAGCCCAACCCGTCGGGCGAGCCGCTCCGGCCCGAGGAGGCGGACGTGCTCGACGTGGGCTTCAGCTACTCCATCGGTGATCACGTGCAGGTCGGTTTGGATTACTGGTCGTTCGACTACCGCAACGTGATCATCGAGCAGAACGCGCAGGCGATCCTGAACGCCGCGGCGCTCGGCGACCCGCAGGCGCAGTCGCAGGTGATCCGCGATCCGTTGAGCGGGCTGTTGGTTCGCGTGGACTCCTACTACGACAATGCCTCGGCCCTCGAGACGGACGGCTTCGACCTCTCCGTGGTGTACGACACGGACACGGCGGAAGGCTCGTTCCGCGTGGGCGCCGAGGCCACGTACATCGCGAGCTACGACGTGGAGGATCCCCAGGCGGGACGCATCGACGGCGCGGGACGCCGCAATTTCGCGAACTTCGCCACGTCGGCGCCGGAGTGGCGCGTGAACGGCTTCTTCGGCTGGGAGCGCGGCAACCATTCGCTGGACGTGTTCGTGCGGTTCATCGACTCGTACGTGGACGACCAGGTAGCCCTCGGGCAAGGACCCGAGTTCTTCCGCAAGATCGACAGCCACACCACGGTCGACGCGCAGTACTCCATCCGCTTCCGCAACGAGCGCGCGCCGCTCTTGTCGTTCGGCGCGATCAACCTGTTCGATCAGGACCCGCCGCACGTGAGCACGAACGGCGGCTACGATTCGAAGGTGCACGATCCGCGCGGCCGCGTGCTCTACGCGCGCGCGACATTCCAGTTCTAACGGAGAGACAGAAGCAGCAAGGTGGGAGCGGCTTTCCAGCCGCGATCTTCGGAACGCGAAAGTCCGCGCCGCCTGCGGTGACGCAAGAATCGCGGCTGGAAAGCCGCTCCCACAGGCTTCGGTCGGCGTTACAGGGGGCGCAGCAGGCGGGGGCGGGGCGCGGGTAGACGCGGCTCGCCGCGCACGAGCAGGGCTTCCGCCGCGCGGTCGCGGTCGGCCCCCTCGACGCGCCCGAGCCACTCGATGCGGCCGCTCACGAGCGCGGCGACGGGCACGCCGTTCTTGAACGCCACGCGGTGCGACGCGATGGCCGGCACGCGCGCGTCGGCGCCCGCGAGGCCCGCGAGGTTCAGGGGATCCACGGCGGAGATCGCGAGCCACTGATCGCGCGTGCCGTCGCGCGCCTCGCGCCGCACGCGCCGCAGCTCCTCCACGGCCTCGATCAGCGCGAACTGCTCGCCGCCGAGCGGCGCCACGAACCGCCCGCCGCGAATCTCGCCGCGCGCCTCGGCGCGCCGATAGCACGCGAGCAGCTCGCGCCAGGGCGGCGCCAGCGTCTCGCGGTCGAGCACCGCCCGGCACACCACGCCGTAGCGGCGCAGCAGCGCCTTCGCCGCGTGCTCCACGGCTTCCGCGCGGCCCGCGGCCCGCTGCGACGCGTCGAGCGGCCTGAGCAGCGCCCAGCGGCCGGCCGCGTCGAAGCGGCTCTCGCCGCGCAGCCGTCCGCGGCCGCGGAAGCCGCGCCGCCGGCTCTGCGGCGTCAGGAGCGCGCGCAGGCCGTTGAACGAGTCGGCCGTCACGAGCCCGCGCGCCACGAGCTCGCCGAGCGCTTCCTCCACCTGCACGCGGAGCAGGCGCGTCGCCTGCACCAGCTCCACGAAGAACGACGCGCCGTGCTGCTCGAGCGCCGCCACCACGCGCTCCGCGGCGCCCGAGAGGTGCGGCGGCTCGTCGTCGCCGGCCGCGAGCGTCCGCCAGTGGAGCAGCGCCGAGCGCGGCACGATGGCGATCGGCGAGGTGGCCACCGTCGTCGGCCGTCCCGTGGTGCTCGCGCTCGGCCGCGGACGCCACCACACGAGCTCGCCGGCCACCGTGAGCTGATCGATGAGGTCGGGGCCGTAGTCCGCGATGCGCGCCGGCAGCACCTCGCGCTCCCACACGGCCGCGGGCAGCGCGAGGCCTTGCAGCTCGCCGAGCACGGCGCCGAGCGCGATGCGGCCTTCGCGACGCGCCTCGCCCAGGCCCTGCCACTCGAACAGGAACCGCTGGTAGTCGGCGAGCGACACGGGCTCGATCTCGCTGCGCAGGCGCTTCAGGGTGTAGCGGTGGATGCGGCTCAGGAGCCGCCGCTCGCACCACTCCTCGCGATCCGCCCCGGTGAACCGGCCGCGCATCGCCACGCCCTGCTGCTCGAGCGCGAGCAGGGCGAGGTCGACGTCGGCGGTGTCGAGGCCCAGCGGCGCGGCGAGCTCCGCCGCGGTGACGGGCCCGAGCGCCTCGAGGCGGCTCCGCACGAGCTCGCGCACGGCGGTCTCGCGGTCGACGATCTTCGTGGGCAGCGCGCGTGCGCCGCCTCCGGAGCGCCCGCCGGGCAGCGCGAGCTCCACTTCCGCGAGCCGCTCGGCGGCCACCCATAGCGGCGCGGGCGCACGCGGCGCCTCGTACGTCGTGGCCCGCCCGTCGCGCTCGAGCTCGGCGAACCAGGCGCGCGCAGCAGGCGCGCGCGACTCCGCCTCCGCCGCCGTGCAGCAGCCGAGCAGCACGAGCGCGTCGTGCAGCTCGTCGGCATCGCGCGCCTCGGGCCACGCCTCCTCGCGCACCCGCTCGATCGCCGCGGCGTCGAGCCGGCCGATCTCCGCGGCCTGCTCGGGCGTCATGTAGCGGCGCGCCTGCACGGCCAGCGTGCGGCGCTCCTCGGCCGGCGCGTCGTCGAGGAACGCGTACGGCTTCGCGCCCAGGATCTCCTGCGCGAGCGGCGACGGCGCCGCGAGGTCGCGGCAGAGCACTTCGAGCTCGCCGGCCTCGATGCGCCGCAGCAAGGCCACCAGGCCGTCGACGTCCATGGCGCGCGTGATGCAGTCGGCGAGCGTCTGCGTGACCAGCGGGTGATCCGGCACGGGCAGGTCGCCGCCCGGCAGGTTCTCGGCGCACGCCAGCGACTCGGGGAACACCGTGGCGAGCAGGTCCTCGGCGTCGTTGCGCTGGAACTGCGGCGGCGCCTTCTTGCCGTTGCGGAACCGGCGCACCGCGAGCGCCGCCGTGGCGTTCCAGCGGAAGTACGTGGGGAAGATCGGCGCGCCGAGCACGGCCTGGATCAGCACGTCTCGGGCGGTGGCGCTCGAGAGATAGCGGCTCACGTCCTCGAGCGCGAAGCTGTGCACGGCGCCGAGCGACAGCACGATCGAGTCCTCGAGCGCGGCGGCCTGCAGCTCGAAGTTGAACCGCCGGCAGAAGCGCTTGCGCAGCGCGAGTCCCCAGGCGCGGTTGATGCGGGACCCGAACGGCGAGTGAATCACGAGGTGCGCGTCGCCGGTCTCGTCGAAGAAACGCTCGAAGATCACGCGCTTGGCCGTGGGCAGCGCGCCGAGCGCCGCCTTCGCGGCGGCGAGGTACTCCGCGATCTGCTCCGCCGCCACCCGCGGCAGCGGGATCTCCCGCTCGAGCCAGTCCCGCACGGCGTCGGGGCCGTCCTCGAGCAGCTCGTCGGCGCGCTCCAGGATTCGCGACACCGACGCCGACAGCTCGTCGCTCCGGCCCGGCGCCTCGCCGAACCAGAAGGGGATGTTGGGCGGCTGGCCGCCGGCGTCCTCCACGTACACCTTGCCGGTCTGCACCTTCGCGATGCGATACGACGCGTTGCCGAGCTGAAAGATGTCCCCGGGCAGGCTCTCGATCGCGAAGTCCTCGTTGACGGTGCCGATCTGCTGCTCGGTCGGCACCAGGATCACGTCGTAGTCGAACTGATCCGGGATCACGCCGCCGTTGGTGACGGCCGTGATGGCCGCCCCGCGCCGGCCGCGGAGCACGCCGTTCACGCGGTCGTAATGGATGTGGGCGCTGCGCCGGCCGCGGTGCGTGCTGAAGCCTTCGGCCAGCATGGTCACCACGGCCTCGAAGTCCTCGCGCGCGAGGTCGCGGTAGCCGGCGGCGCGGCGGAAGAGCGCGAGCAGCTCGTCGAAACGCCACTCCCGCTGGCTCACCTCGGCCACGATCTGCTGCGCGAGCACGTCGAGGGCGCCGCGGCAGAGGCGGATGGCGTCGAGCTCGCCGCGGCGCACGCTGTCGAGCAGCGCCGCCGACTCGATGAGCTCGTCGCGTGACAGCGGAAACAGCCGCCCCTTCGGCACGCGGCCGATGCCGTGGCCCGAGCGGCCCACCCGCTGCAGGAACGACGCGATGCCGCGAGGCGAGCCGAGCTGGCACACGAGATCCACGTCGCCGATGTCGATGCCGAGCTCGAGCGACGAGGTGGCCACGATGGCCTTGAGCTCGCCCGCCTTGAGCCGCTGCTCGGCGTTCAAGCGATGCTCCTTGGCGAGACTGCCGTGATGCGAGGTGACGGCGTCCTCGCCGAGCCGCTCCGCGAGGTGCCGCGCCGCGCGCTCCGCGAGCCTGCGGGTGTTCACGAACACGAGCGTGGTGCGGTGCGAGCGGATGAGCTCCGCCAGCCGGTCGTACTCCTCCGTCCACACCTCGTTGGGCATGATCGCCTCGAGCGGCGATGACGGCAGCTCGAGCGCGAGGTCGCGCTCGCGCACGTGGCCCTCGTCGATGATGCGGCAGGGCTTGTCGGGCGAGCCCGTGAGGTACTCGGCGATGGCGGCGATGGGCTTCGTGGTGGCCGAGATGCCCACCCGCACGGGCGGCCGTTCGCAGAGCGCGGCGAGGCGCTCCAGCGACAACGACAGGTGCGCGCCCCGCTTGTTGCCGGCGAGCGCGTGGATCTCGTCCACGATGACCGTGCCCACGGTGGCGAGCATCCGCCGGCCGGACTCGGACGTGAGCAGGATGTAGAGCGACTCGGGCGTCGTGACGAGGATGTGCGGCGGGCTGCGGCGCATGCGGGCGCGCTCGGTCTGGGGCGTGTCGCCGGTGCGCACCCAGGCGCGGATCGGCGCGTCGCCGAGCATGCGCTCCGCGAGCTCGCGCCGGATGCCCTCGAGCGGCGCCTGCAGGTTGAGCTGGATGTCGTTGGAGAGCGCCTTGAGCGGCGACACGTAGAGCACCCGCGTCTCGTCCGGCAGGCCGCGCTCCGTGGCGAGCTTGACGAGATCGTCGATGACGGCCAGAAACCCGGCCAGCGTCTTGCCGGAGCCCGTGGGCGCGCTGATCACGGTATCGGTGCCGGCCGCGATGGCCTCCCAGGCGGCGAGCTGCACGGGCGTGGGCGCCTCGAACGCACGCTCGAACCAGCCCCTGACGGCGGGATGAAAAGCGGCGGGGAACATCGTGCCGCTAAGCATACGGGAATGCGCGCACCCTGTCCGCCGCGCGGCGGACCGCTCGGCGCGCCGCGTATAATCGGCGGGCTCCCCAGCAGATGGCGCGCACCCATGCGGATGACCCGTAAAGAGTTTCTCGAGTGGCCGCACAAAGCCATCACGCTCCTCGGGATGTCGGGCGTCGGCAAGACCACGCTCGCGTACAAGCTGCCGAAGACCAAGTGGTTCCACTACTCCGGCGACTACCGCATCGGCACCAAGTACCTGGCGGAGCCGATCCTCGACAACATCAAGCGTCAGGCGATGAAGGTGGACTTCCTGCGCGACCTGCTGCGCAGCGACTCGATCTACATCGCGAGCAACATCACGTTCCACAACCTGGAGCCGGTGGCCACGTTCCTCGGCAAGATCGGCCGCCCGGACCTGGGCGGCCTGCCGGTGGAGGAGTTCAAGAAGCGGCAGCGGCTGCATCGGGAGGCCGAGATCGGCGCCATGCGCGACGTGGCCGAGTTCATCGTGAAGGCGCAGGAGATCTACGGCTACGACCACTTCATCAACGACGCGGGCGGCAGCGTGGTGGAGCTCGACGACCCCGAGACGGAGCGCACGCTCGCCGAGCACACGCTGATCCTGTATCTCAAGCCCGACGCAGCGCTCGAGCAGGAGCTCGTGCGGCGCGCCATCGAGAATCCGAAGCCGCTGTACTACCAGGAGGCGTTTCTCGACGCGAAGCTCGCCGAGTACCTCAAGGAGAAGGGCCTGTCGGGGCCCGACGAGATCGTGCCGGACGACTTCGTGCGCTGGATCTTCCCCGCGCTCGTAGCGCATCGCCGCCCGAAGTACCAGGCGCTCGCGGACCGCTACGGCTACACGGTGGACGCGCGGGCGGCCGAGCGGGTGCAGAACGAAGACGACTTCTTGAAGCTGGTCGCGGACGCGCTCGACTGAGGGCACGCCTCCCGAAGCGTGTGGGAGCGGCTTTCCAGCCGCGACAGGAGTCGCGCCTGGAAAGGCGCTCCCACAGGCTTCGTTTCAGCCGTCCCAGGCGAGCGCGACGCCCCACGCCACGGCGAGCGCCGCGGCTGCGGCCGCGGCATACGCCCGCTGCGCGGCCTCGCCCGTGGGCGGTGACCACGCCGCCAGACCCGCGCCGAGAAGCGTGCCGGCCACGAAGCCGAACAGGTGCGCGAAGATGTCGGTGTTCTCGCCGCCCGTGCCGGTATAGGCGAGGAGCGCGATGCCGGCCACGATGGGCGCGGCCCGCGCCCGCCAAGACAGCCGCCGAAAGAGCCCCCGGCGCCACACGTACCCGGACAAGAGCCCCAGCGCGCCGAACACGGCCGTGGAGGCGCCGATGGCGCGATGCACGCCCGGCTGCACGAAGCCGTTCACCAGGTTCCCGAGCGTCCCCGCGAGCAGGATCGCCGCGAGCCCGAGCCCGTTGCCGAGATAGCGGCACACGAAGAGCCCGAAGAACGCGCCGAACGCGAGATTCGACGCGAGGTGGTCGAGATCGACGTGCAGCGTGAGCGCGGTCACCGCGCGCCACCACTCCCCGGCCCGCACCGCGTCGGCCTCGAGCCGGCCCGCGCCGAGCCAGTCGAAGCCGAAGAGGTCGCGGCGGTTGAACGCGAACACGGCGAGCAGCACGGCCCAGTACGCGATCACGCCGGCCCGGCCGCTGCCGATCTCGGCGATCGGCGGCGGCGGACGCTCGGGCCGGTTCTCCTCGCCGTACGCGGCGATCTCGGCGGCCGCCTCCGCCGCCCGCGCGGCCGGCACGGACAGCGTCCAGCCGCGCCCGGTGAACACGCGCTCGTACTCGATGCTCTTCGCCGCGAGCACGAGGGCGAGCTCCGCCGAGCGGCGCTCGTCGGCCACCGCCACCACTACCCAGGGCTCGAAGCCCGGCCCGTCGTTCCGCATGCTAGGATTCGGTCCTTCTCGGCGCGCGCCGCGCGCCCCGGAGATTACAACCTTCGCGCACCCGCATGCCCGTCGAGCTCCACTGCTATCGCTGCGGCGCCTCGCTCGCCAAGCTCTCGCTGCCGCTGTCCCGGCGCGACGAATGCCCGCAATGCCGCGCGGAGCTGCACGTGTGCCGCATGTGCGTGAACTACGACAAGCGCTGGCGGCGCGCGTGCCGCGAGGACGACGCGGAGGAAGTGAAGGACAAGGAAAAGGCGAACTTCTGCGACTACTTCAAGCCGAGCCCGAACGCCTACGATCCCGCCGAGCGCGAAGCCGCCGACGCGGCCCGGGCCGCCCTGGACGCGCTCTTCAAGAAATGACGGACGCGCCCCGCGTCAGCCGCGGCGCAGCACGATGGGCTTGCGGTCGGCGTCCACCGTCTCGAGCTTGATGGGCCGCCGCCAGACGCGGTGCATGTAGTCGAGCACGCGCTCGGCGCGCTCGATGTCGAGCCCGCGCCCGTCCGTGTCGTGCTCGTGCACGAGCTCGAGGCTGCCGTCCGGCGCGATGTGCCGCGCGAGCACCGCCGGCGCGCCGAAGTTGTACTTCGGCGCGAGGATCGTGTCGCGCAGCGCGTGGATGTCGCGCTCGAGCACGCGCACCCGGCCGTCCGCGTGCGCCTCGTAGCGGAAGAGCTTGAGCTCGTCCGCGAGCTCCTCGGTGAGGTAGTTGCGCACGAAGCTGAAGTCGTCGTCCTCGGCGCGCACCCGGAACGCCCGCTCGATGCCGTGCTCCTCCACGATCGCTTCCCAGATCGAGAAGCCCAAGTGGTACGGGTTCACCACGAGCGACGCCTGCTGCTCCGCGGCGTGCGGCCGCACGACGTCGGAATGCGTCTTGATGGCGTCGAGGTACTCGCTCTGCGGCAGAAAGTCCGCCTCGCGCAGCAGCCGCGCGTGCCAGTACGACGCCCAGCCCTCGTTCATGATCTGGCAGGCGAACACGGGGTAGAAGTAGAACGACTCCTCGCGCACCGCCAGGAAGATGTCGCGCTCCCAGTCCTCGAGCTCCGGCGCGTACTCCGCGATGAACCACAGCAGGTCGCGCTCGGGCGTGGGCGGTATGGGCGCGCGCTGCCGCTCGACCGTCTCCCCGCCCTGGGGCTCCGGGCTCCCGGGCAGCTGGCCGTAGCGCTGGAAGAACGGATCCTCGCGCGTCTTGGAGCGAGACGTTTCGACGTATTCGGGAAAGCGCTCGCGCCGCAGCGGCTGGAAGGTGTCGATGTGCGCCTCGAGCGCGAGCGCCGCGTCGAGCACCTGCTCCACCCGCGTCTGGCCGTGCAGCTCCACGGCTTCGCCGATCTGCCGGGCATGGGCGGCCGCCTGCTCCACGATGCGGTAGCCCACCTGCTCCTGGCTGCGCTTGAACAGCACGTTGTTCTTGGAGAAGTCCGCGTGGCCCAGCACGTGCGCGATGACGAGCGTGTTCTCCTGGCGCGAGTTGTTGCGCGCGAGATAGGCGCGCCCGGGATTGCCGGGGAACACCACCTCGAACAGCCGCGAGTGCCCCATGCGGTGCTGGATGAGCTGGTAGATATAGCGGACGCCGAACGACCAGTGCGGCATGCGCACGGGCAGGCCGTAGACGGCCACCTCCATCATGAAGCTCGAGGGCACTTCCTCGAACTGCACGGGGTAGTAGTCGAGCCCGTTGTTGCGGGCCAGGGCCTCGAGCCGGGTGGCGTAGTCCTGGAGAGAGTCGGTCACGTGACTGCCTCGGCTTCGGCTTGCGCGCTGAAGAAGGCCCGGATCGCGTCCCACACCGCCTCGGGGCTCGACAGCGCGAAGTGCCCGGTGAGCCGGTTGCCGCCCGCGGCCAAGTTCTTGAACAGCGCCGACGTCTCGGACGTGAGCGCCACCTGCCCGGGCGGCGCCGTCTCGACGTAGCCGATGTAGTTCGCGAGCGAAGCGAGCTTGTCGAGCTCGGCCTGCGCCGTCTCCCGATCGTGGCGGAAGTTGGCGCCGTCCGACGCGTAGAACACGTAGATGTTGAACCGGCCCGGGTCGTAGCGCTGGTCGATGAGCTCGCGCACCTTACGGAACGCGGCCGAGGCCACCGTGCCGCCGGAGCCCGTGACCCTGAAGAACTCCTCCTCGGCGAACTCCCAGGCCTCCACCGTGTGCGCCACGAACACCGCCTCGAGGTGCGTGTACTGTCTGCGCAGGCCCTGCACGGCCCAGAAGAAGAACGTCTTCGCGAGCCGGCGATCGCGCTCCGTCATGCTCGAGGACACGTCCATGGCGAAGAACACCACGGCCTCGGTGGACGGCCGCTGGCGCACCACGAGCTGCCGGTAGCGCAGATCGTCGTCCGTGAACGCGGGCCCGTCCTCGCCCTGCACGGCGCGGCGCTTGATCGCCTCCTTCACGGAGCGCCTGCGGTCGAGCCGCGAGCGCACGCCCCGCCGGTTCCAGCCTTCGCGCGTGTAGTCCTCCTCGCGCACGGCGCCGCTCTTGAGCTTGAGATTCGGCAGCTTCAGCTCCTCCCACAGCCAATCGACGATGTCGTCGATCTTGAGCTCGAGCACGAACTGGTAGCCGCCGCTCTCGTTGCCGCCTTCGCCCTTGTCGTGGCCGCGCGCCTCGCGCGGGGACGCGAGCTCGTCGCCGGGCTTGCCGTCGCCCTGACCGACGCCGGTGGTCTGGCGCTCGTCCCGCAGCCTGAACCGGGCGTGCTCGAGGAAGCGCACCGGCACCTGGACGGTGCTGCTGCCGCTCGGGAAGACGTCGATCTGCGAGATCAGGTCCGGCAGCTTCTCGCGGACCGCCGCCCGCACCTTGTCGTTGTGTCGGAGCCAGTCGCGGGCGCCGCGGGAGAACAGGTCGTACCAGTTGCGGTCCGCCCCGGGGCGCTCGATGAACCCAGTCGACCCGCCGCTTTCCATTGGTTGTCCCCTTCCCGTCCCTGTTGCGGCCTAGACGCTCACTCCTGCGACAACAGCGTGGTCACGTAATTCAATGCCTCCTTGGCGCTGTGGGCATCGTAGCCGTACTCGCGGATGAGCCGCTCCTGCACGGCCGAGATCTTCTGCTCCGCGTCCTCGTCGGGCCGCGCGTGCGACGTCACCAGCCGCAGCACGTCGCGGCGCTCCTCGAACAGATACTGCTCGATGGCCTCGTGCAGCCGCGAATGGCTGTCCAGCGTGAACTTCTCGCCGGACTTGTACGCGACCATGGCCTTGCGCACCACTTCCTGACGGAACGAGAGCTTGCCGGACTCGGAGATCTTGATCTTCTCCTCCACCGACCTCAAGAAGCGCTCGTCGGGCGGACGCGTCTCGCCCGTGATCGGATCCTCCACCTCGCGCTTGTCCAGCGAAGCCTCCACCTCGTCGAGATACTTCTCGAGGAGCTGCTGCGCTTCCTCCTGGAACGACGCGAACAGCGCCCGGTGCACGTCCTCCTTGACCCAGCGGTTGTAGAAGTCCTTGCGGGCCAGCACCAGGAACTCGATCCACTGCTTCTTCCGATTCGCGTCCATGCGCGCGTCGGTCTCGATCGCGTCCTTGAGCGCGAGCAGCATGTCCATGCTCGTGAGGCTCTGCGCGTCGCTGCGCGTGATCGCGCTCGAGATCGCGTTGATCACGAACCGCGGGCTCACGCCGGTGAGGCCTTCCTCCGGCGCCTCGGCCTTGATGCGGACCACGTCCGACTCGCTGAACCCTTCGACGTCCTCGCCCGCGTAGAGCTTGAGCTTCTTGGTGAGGTCCAGGCCCTCGCGCTGCGGCTTCGCGAGCCGCGTCAAGATCGCGAACACGGCGGCGAGATCCAGCACGTGCGGGTCGAGATGCACCTTGCGGAACGCGGGCGAGCTCGACACGAGCTTGCGGTAGATGCGCGCCTCGTCCCGATAGGACAGCGTGTACGGCACGCGCACGATCACCATGCGGTCGAGCAGGGCCTCGTTCTCCTTCTCCTGGAGGAACTTGTTGAACTCGGCCAGGTTGGTGTGCGCGATGATCGTCTCGTCGAGGTGGATCAGCGGGAAGCGCGACACCTTGACGTTCTTTTCCTGGGTCAGCGTGAGCAGCAGATAGAGGAACTCGCGCTTGACCTTGAGGATCTCGATCATCTCGAGGATGCCGCGGCTCGCCGCGTACACCGCACCGGACCACGACCACGCGCGCGGATCGCCTTCGTCGCCGATGTCGGCCACCTTGGAGAGGTCCACGGAGCCCACGAGGTCCGCGATGTCCGCCGTGGTGGGGTCGTGCGGCGCGTAGGTGCCCACGCCCACGCGTGCGGCCTCCGAGAGGAAGATCCGCTCCACGGGGAACTGCATGAAGTCGCCGTTGAACTCGTCGTCGAGCCGCGCGCGCGAGTGCGGCGAGAGCTCGCCGACGATGTCCACGCCGTAGGTCTCGCGGAACCGCGGCCGCATGCTCGTCGGGATGAGCAGCAGCGGCGACTCGTGCATGGGCGAACCCGCGAGCGCGTAGAGCGCGCCGTCGTCCGTGTGGCTGTACTCCTCGAGGCCGCGCTTCAGCAGGATGACCATCGTGGACTTGCCGCCCGACGGCGGGCCGAGCAAGAGCAGCAGGCGCCGCCCCACGTCGGAGCCCGCCGCGGCCGCCTTGAAGTAGTCGATGACACGATCGAGCGCCGGGTCTATGCCGAACAGCTCGCCCGCGAACAGCGCCTTCTGCCCGTTGCCGTTGCCGTTACCGTTGGCGTTGGCGTTGCCGTTACCGTTCGTCGCGCCTTTGTGCTGCCGTCCGTACCAGCACAGCATGTCGTAGATGTACTGGTGCGACGTACGTGAGTACTTGGCCGGGTCCTGCGGAAAGATCTGCTCGAGGAATTCTGCGAAGGTTCCGCGCCAGTGCTGCGCGTGGTGCTGATGTGCGAAAGCGGATAGGTCGTCGAGAAAGCTCTTGGTCGCGGAGCCCCATGTGGGCCCCTGATCCCGTGATGTTGGCGCGGACTCGGATAGTGTCATCATTACCTCGTCACCTTTGGTTTCAGCTGACAAGGACGTACCCGCTTTTTGTTCTTTGCTTTGGCGCTTGACGCCCTGCTACTGCATCCCAACTCCTGCAAAAATTAGACGTAACTCGGAAACCAACGTTCCCCCTTACGCTCCTCGAACTCAGGCTCCGGTTTTCCGCCCGTGGAGTCCGTGAGCGCAGTCACAATTATGCAGAATGTTGAACATAATTCTTCGGGAAGCAACAGCCGTGCCAACGGGGTGGGCTCCCGCGGTGTAACGGCAGCAGGAACAGACACTTAGGTGAAGCGCGTGCGGCGCGTCCCGAGGCCGCGCAAATGCGGCGCGCGCCGTGCGCGGGCCGCTCGGGCGGGGGACGCTACTTCTCGGTGCGGCCCGAGCGCGCGGCGCGCCGCGCCTCGAGCAGCGAGCGGCGCATGTCGATGGCGATGGTGGCGTCGGTTTGCGTGCCGACGGCGCGCTCGAGCTGCTCGATGGCGCGCACGTCGGTCTCGCTGAACGCGGGAAGCTGGGCGGACGTGGCCGCGCTGTCGCCGCCCTTGAGCGTCTGGTACTTGCGCTTCCAGACCTCCACGGCGCGCTTGAGCTCGGCGATCGTCTCGGAGTGGCGCGTGATGGTGGCCTCGAGCTGCGCGATGACCTCCTGCTTCTCGTCGAGGCTCGCCTGCAGCGCGAGCACGCGGTCCTGATCGGTGCGCAGGCTCCTGATCAGCGTCTTGCGCGCCTCGAGCTCCGCGCGCAGCGCCTCCACCTCGGCGGACTCGTCGCGCGCGCGTGCCGCCGCGGCCTCGTGAGCAGCAGCAAGCTCCTGCGCGAGCTGCTCGGCCTTGAGCTCCGCCTTGGCCACGGCGGCCTTGACGGTCTCGATCTCCTGGTCCTTGAGCCTGAGCTCCGCCTTCAGGCGATCCGCCGCCTCGGCATCGCGCCGCAGCGCCCGCACGAGCTCCCGTTTGCTCTCGAGCTCGGAGCTCACGCGCTCGAGCTCGAGGCTCTTCTCGTGCAGCTCGCTGCGGAGCCTGCCGGCCTCCTCCGCGTCGGCCTTGAGCGTGTCGATGAGCTTGTCCTGCTCGGCGACGCGCCGCTCGAGCTCGCGCACGCGCTCGTCGCGCTCGGCGGAGCTTTGCGCCAGGCCGTCGAGCGTGGCGCGCTGCTCCTCGAGCTCCTTCAGCACCGCCGACATCTCGGCGCCCCAATCGGCGAGGAGGCCCGTCAAGCGCTCGCGCAGCTGTTGTACGGGGATTCTTCGGTCGCCCATGCCCAGGCCGGTAGCGAAATATGACCGACTAAACTGCCGCGTTCGCCTGTGAAAAGCGGTGACCGGCGTCACACGCCGGCGTGGGGGTCGCCCCCCGGGCGCCTTTGGAGGGCTACGGGGTCAGCGGAAGCGCTGCTGGAGGGCCGCCAGCGCCTCGGCGCCGGGGCAGAGGGACTCGTACGGCACTTCGTTCAGCGGCGTGCGGGTGGTGCCGTTCACCCCGTGCATGTCCGGCACGCTCTCGTCGATGTACAGCAGCCCGGTCACGATCTCGCCGGCCCGCTGGCGACTGCGGATGAAGTCGATGGCCGCGCCGCGGTTGTGGACGTCGTAGTCGGGGCTCACCTTGCGCAGCAGGATGCGGCTGCCGTCGTGCAGCTCGACGGGCACCACCTCGCCGCTGTCGTACGTCACCTCGATGGGCGCGGCGGGCGGGATGAAGTCCGCTTCCATGACCGTGCGCCGGTGGCGCCGCGTGTAGGCGTAGCTCTTGGTGGAGTCCTCGTGGTCGTTGAACGTCACGCAGGGCGAGATCACGTCGATCAGCGCGAACCCCCGGTGCCGGATCGCGGCCTTGATCAGCGGCACGAGCTGCGCCTTGTCGCCGGAGAAGCTCCGCGCCACGAACGTACCGCCGAGCGCCATGGCGAGCTGCACGGGATCGATGGGGGGCTGCTGGTTCACCTCGCCCCGCTTGGCCTTGGCGCCCACGTCCGCCGAGGCCGAGAACTGTCCCTTGGTGAGCCCGTACACGCCGTTGTTCTCGATGATGTACACCATGTCGAGATTGCGCCGCACGGCGTGCGCGAACTGCCCGAGGCCGATCGACAGCGAGTCGCCGTCGCCCGACACGCCGATGAGATAGAGCTCGCGGTTGGCGGCGCTCGCGCCGGTGGCGATGGACGGCATGCGGCCGTGCACCGCGTTGAAGCCGTGCGACGCGCCCATGAAGTAGGCGGGCGTCTTCGAGGAGCAGCCGATGCCGCTCATCTTGGCCGCGCGGTGCGGCGGAATGTCGAGCTCGAAGAACGCCTGCACGATCGCGGCGGTGATCGAGTCGTGGCCGCAGCCCGCGCAGAGGGTGGACATGCCGCCCTCGTAATCGCGGATCGTGAGCCCGAGGCCGTTCCTGCGCAGCCCCTCGTGGACGATCTTGGGCTTGCGAATCGACGTCATGCGGCTTGCCCTCGCGCTTGGCCGTAGGCCGCCGTGATCGCCTCCACCACGCAGCGGCAATCCATCGGCAGCCCGCCGTAAGAGAGTATCGACGTGAGCTTGTGCCGCGGACAATCCGTCTCGAGCAGGATCAGGCTCTTGAGCTGCGCGTCGCGATTCTGCTCCACGACGAATATGCGTTCGTGCTGCTCCAGGAAGCGCTCGAGCGCTTCACCGAACGGGAACGCCCGCACGCGGCAATAATCGACGTGAATGCCGCGCTCCGCGAGGCGATCGAGCGCCTCCTCCACCGCGGGGTCGCAGCTGCCCACCGAGACGATGCCCCACCGGGCGGCGGCGCGCGCGGGCCGGATCACGGGCTCGGGCACGAGCGTCGCGGCGGTGGCCCATTTGCGCTTGAGCCGGTCCACCACGGCCTGATACTCGCCGGCGTCCTCGGTGTAGGCGCCGAACTGGTTGTGACCCGAGCCGCGCACGAAGTAGGCGCCCTTCGGGTGCACGCCGGGCAGCGTGCGCGGCGGGATGCCGTCGCCATCCACGTCGAGGTAACGATGGAAGCTCGGCAGCTGCTCGAGCGTTTCCTTCGGCAGCACCTTGCCCCGATCCGGCCGGTAGCTCGGGTCCCACCGGAGCTCCTCGCACATCCAGTCGTTCATGCCGAGGTCGAGGTCCGACAGCACGATCACCGGCGTCTGCAGCCGCTCGGCGAGATCGAACGCCTTCACCGCGAGCTCGAAGCACTCGCGCGGGTCGGCCGGGAACAGCAGCACGTGCCGCGTGTCGCCGTGGGAGGCGTAAGCCGCCGCGAGGATGTCCGACTGCTGCGTGCGCGTGGGCATGCCGGTGGACGGGCCGACGCGCTGCACGTCGAACACGACGGCGGGCAGCTCCGTGAAATACGCGAAGCCGAGGAACTCGGTCATGAGCGAGAGGCCCGGACCGCTGGTCGGCGTGAACGCCCGCGCGCCGTTCCAGGTGGCGCCGAGCACCATGCCGATGGCGGCGAGCTCGTCCTCGGCCTGCAGGATGCAGTAGAGCTTCTCTCCCGTCTGCGGATCCTTGCGATAGCGCTCGCAGAACGCCTTGAAGGCGTCCATGAGCGAGGTCGACGGCGTGATCGGATACCACGCGCCCACCGTCGCGCCCGCGTACACGCAGCCGAGCGCGGCCGCCGTGTTGCCGTCGATCATGATGCGGCCGGCGGTCTTGTTCATCGGCTCGACCCGCGTGGGCAGCGGGCAGTCGAAATGCTCCTTGGCGTAGTCGTAGCCGAGCGCGATCGCTTCCCGGTTGGCGTCGAGGAGCGCGGGCTTCTTCGCGAACGTCTGCTCGAGGGCCGCCTCGATGAGCCCGCGGTCGAGGTCGAGCAGCGCGGCCAGCGCGCCGACGTAGGCGATGTTCTTCATCAGGATTCGCGTGCGCGCATCCCTGAAGTGCTCGTTGCACATGCGCGCGAGCGGCACGCCCAGGATGGTGATGTCGCTGCGAGAGAGCAGCCGGCTCCGCGGCCACGTGGAGTCGTAGATCAACGTGCCGCCGGGGCGCACCTCGGCCAGGTCCTGCTCGTAGGTGGCCGCGTTCATGGCCACCATGATGTCCACCACGCCCGAGCGGGCGCGGTAGCCGTCCTTGCTCACGCGGATCTCGTACCACGTGGGCAAGCCCTGGATGTTCGACGGGAAGAAATTCTTGCCCGTGACGGGGATCCCCATCCGGAAGATCACCTTCATGAGCAGGGAGTTCGCGCTCGCGGACCCCGTCCCGTTGACGTTCGCGAGCTTGATGACGAAATCGTTTACCCGACTTGGCGCGCTTTCTGCCATGGCTTTCGGCTCCGCATCGCCTCGTCGAGGGCGTAGGGAATCGCGACGGTGGATTTCTGCATGTCCCAGGCGCCCGTGGGGCACCGCTCGGCGCAGAGCCCGCAGTGCACGCACAGGTTCTCGTCCTTGACCATCACGCGCCCCGTCTGCTTCAAGGGCGCCGACACGAACAACGGCTGGCTCGGCTCGAGGCGCGGCGCCTTGAGGCGCGACTCCACCTCGGCCTGCTCGCCGTTCTCCACGATCGTGAGGCAGTCCACGGGGCAGATGTCGATGCAGGCGTCGCACTCGATGCACGCGGGCGCGGTGAACACCGTCTGCACGTCGCAGTTCAAGCACCGTTCCACCTCGGTGGCCACCTGCTCCGGCGTGAAGCCGAGCTCCACCTCGATGTCGAGCTTCTTGAAGCGCTTCGCGAGATCCACGTGGGGCATGATGCGCCGCGGCGCGGGCTCGTAGTCGTTGCTGTAGCTCCACTCGTGGATGCCCATCTTGGCGCTCGTGAGGTTCACGCCGCGGGGCAGGCGCTCGGTCAGCGGCTCGCCGAAGCAGTGCTTGTGAATCGAGATCGCGGCCTGATGGCCGTGCTCCACGGCCCAGATGATGTTCTTCGGCCCGAACGCCGCGTCGCCGCCGAAGAACACGCCGGGCAGCGTGGACTGGAACGTCACCGGGTCTACCACGGGCATGCCGCGGCGGTCGAACTCGAGCCCGAGGTCGCGCTCGATCCACGGGAACGCGTTGTCCTGGCCGATGGCGAGCACCACGTCGTCGCACGGGATGAACACCTCGCGCAGCACGCGCGTGGCGACGATCTCGCCCCGCTCGTCGAGGTCGTACTCGAGCTCGTCGAAGCGCATCCCCACGAGCTTGCCGTCCTCCACGACGAACGCCTTGGGCGAGTGGTTCACGACGATCTCGACGCGCTCTTCCTCCGCGTCCTCGAGCTCCCAGTCCGACGCCTTGAAGAAGCGCCGCGGCTTGCGCGCCATCACCTTCACGTCCTTCGCGCCGAGGCGCAGGGCGCTGCGGCAGCAGTCCATGGCGGTGTTGCCGACGCCGATGATGAG
>DATCLY010000028.1:0-6491 GCA_036563665.1 Gammaproteobacteria bacterium | reverse complement strand
GGGCACGACGGCGACGTCGTAGCGCTCGCCGAGCCGCGCCGCCACGGCGGGCTCGAGGCGGCAGGCCTGCGCCTCGATGTCCGCGGCCGATCGCAGGAGCGCGCGCAGCGTCGGCAGCCGGGACGCGAGGCGATCCGGATCGCGGTACAGCCTGAGCGTCGCCTCGATGGCCGCGAGCCGGATCTTGTCGACGCGCAGCGTGCGCTTCAGCGGATTGCGGTTGATGCGCTCGATCAACGCCGCCCGGCCCACGATGAAGCCCGCCTGCGGCCCGCCGAGCACCTTGTCGCCGGAGAACGTGACGAGGTCCGCGCCCGCGGCGAGCGCCGCCGCCACCGTGGGCTCGTGCGGCAGGCCGAAGCGCGCGAGGTCGAGCAGGCTGCCGGAGCCCAGGTCCTCGAGCAGCGGCACGCCGTGCGCCTGCGCGAGTCGCGCGAGCTCGCGCGTCGGCACGGCCGCCGTGAAGCCCTCGATGCGGTAGTTCGACGTGTGCACCTTGAGCACGACGCCCGTCTTCGCGTCGAGCGCGCGCTCGTAGTCGTGCACGTGGGTGCGGTTCGTCGTGCCGACTTCCACGAGCCGCACGCCGGCGCGGCGCATGATCTCCGGCATGCGGAAGGCGCCGCCGATCTCGATGAGCTCGCCGCGCGACACGACGGCGCCGCGGCCCTTCGCGAGCGTGTTGAGCGCGAGCAGCACGGCGGCCGCGTTGTTGTTGACCACCGTGGCGGCCTCGGCGCCCGTGAGCTCGCGGAGCAGCCCGCGTACGTGGTCGTCGCGCTCGCCACGGCGTCCGGTCGCGAGGTCGAGCTCGAGCGTCACGGCCTCGCGCATGGCGGCGGTCGCGGCCGCGATCGCTTCCTCCGCGAGCAGCGCGCGCCCCACGTTCGTGTGCAACACCGTGCCCGTCAGATTGAACACGGGCACGAGGCTCGACCGGCTCTGCGCCTCGAGCCGCGCGAGGGCCGCCGCGGCCGCGTCGTCCGTCGGCAGCGCGCGCGACTCGGCCCGCGCGGCCGCGAGGGCGTCGCGGACGGCGGCGACGGTGGCGGGGCGGCCGAAGCGCTCCACGAGCGTGGCCGCGAGCGGCGTGCGCAGCACGGCGTCCACGGACGGCAGGCCGCGGCTCGGCGTGCTCATGGCGTTCCGTCGGACGGCTTCAGCCGCCCGCGGCCCGCGCGGGCCAGTCGCCGGTGGCGAGGTAGCGGTCGAGCGCGACGGCCGCCGCCGCGCCGTCGCCCATCGCGGCCGCGGCCCGGTGCGGCGACCCCTGGCGGACGTTGCCGGCCGCGCAGAGCCCGCGCGCGGTCGTGCGCAACGCCGCGTCCACGGCGATGCGGCCGGCGGCGTCGAGCTCGACCAGGCCGCGAACCAGGCCCGTGTCGGGCACGAGGCCCGGGAACGGGAAGACGCCGTCCGCCGGCAGCTCCTCGGCGCCGCCGCCGTCCGCGCGGGCGATGCGCACGCCTTGCACCGCGTCGTCCCCGAGGATCTCCGTCACGACGGTCTCGAAGCGCAGCTCGATCCGCGGATGCGCCTGCACGCGCTCGCGGTAGCTCGCCTGGCCGGAGAGCGCCGCGCCGCGCTCGACGAGCACCACGCGCGCGACGTGCTCCGCGAGCGTGAGCGCTTCCTGCATCCCCGAGTCGCCGCCGCCGATCACGACGGCCGTCTTGCCGCGGAGCAGCGGCGCGTCGCAGCTCGCGCAGCGGCTCACGCCTTTGCCGTCGAGCCGCTCCTCGCCGGGCACGCCGAGCGGCGCGATGGCGGCGCCGGTGGCGAGCACCACCGCGCGCGCCGCGAACGCGCCTTCGGCGCTCCCCGCCTGCCAGCGCTCGCCGTCGGTCTCGAGCGAGTCGGCGGCCGCGGCCACGAGCTCCGCGCCCGCCGCCACGGCCTGCTCCTGCGCCATCGGGCAGAGGTCGTAGCCCGGCACGCCGTCGGGAAAGCCCGGCACGCCGTCGATCTTCTCGATGCTCACGAGCTGGCCGCCCAGCACGCCGCCCGTGAGCACGGCCGTGGAGCGGCCCAAGCGCGCGCTCGTGAGCGCGGCGCTGAGCCCGGCCAGGCCGCCGCCGATCACGAGCACGTCCACTTCCTTGGTCATGTTCCGTCCCTCTCGGTGCTCATGCCGCGCCGTCGGCGAACGATCCGACGACCCGGACGCCCGCGCCCGGCTCTACGCGGCCCACGATGCGCGCGGACGCGTAGCCCGCGGCACGAATCGTCTCGAGCACCGCTTCGGCCCTTGGCGCGGCCACGGACACGAGCAGCCCGCCGGACGTTTGCGGATCGGTGAGGAGCTGCCGCTGCCACTCCGAAAGCCCCGCGGGCAGCGCCACCTCCGCGCCGTAGCTCGACCAGTTGCGCTCCGAGGCGCCCGTGACGAAGCCGCGCCGCGCGAGCTCCGCGGCGCGTGCGAGCAGCGGAATGTTCCCGGCCTCGAGCACGAGCGAAGCGCTCGAGCCGCGCGCCACCTCGAGCGCGTGCCCGAGCAGCCCGAAGCCCGTGACGTCCGTCATGGCGTGCACGGCCGGGTCGCGGGCGAGCTCCGCGCCCACGCTGTTCAGGCGCGTGGTCGACGCGAGCATCTCGGCATAGCCGTCCGCGTCGAGCGCCTCGCGCTTGATCGCGGCGGAGTACACGCCGACGCCGAGCGGCTTGGTGAGGATCAGCGCGTCGCCCGGTCGCGCGTCGGCGTTGCGGCGCACCTCGTGCGTCTTGCAGGTGCCGATCACCGCGAGCCCGTAGATGGGCTCCGGCGCGTCGATCGAGTGGCCGCCCGCCACGGGGATGCCGGCGCGGGCGCACACCTCGTTGCCACCCGCGAGGATGGCGCGCACGGTTTCGGGCGCGATCTTGCCGAGCGGCATGCCGAGGATCGCGAGCGCCATGATCGGCCGCCCGCCCATGGCATAGACGTCGGACAGGGCGTTCGCGGCGGCGATGCGGCCGAAGTCCGCCGGATCGTCCACGATCGGCATGAAGAAATCGGTCGTGGCGATCACGCAGGTGTCGCCCTCGAGGCGCCACACGGCCGCGTCGTCGCCCGTCTCCATGCCGACGAGCAGGTCCGCGAACGGCGTGCCGGGCGACTCGCGCGCGAGCAGCCGCTGCAGCACCGCGGGCGCGAGCTTGCAGCCGCAGCCGCCGCCGTGGGCGAGGCTCGTGAGTCGAACCGGTGCAGCGTCCATGGAGTGGGCGAGGATAGGGCGCGTGCACGGCGAAGTCCACGCCGCGCACCCGCCGCGTGCGGCGTGCGCCGACGGGCGGGCGCCGTCAGCGCCACTCGTCGATCAGGACGGTCGGCTTGCTCTTGTTGTCGGTGCCCGGGCCGCGGCCGAGATAGCGGCCGCTGATCATCTTGAACGCGCCCTGCGTCTCGCCGCCGGTGACGACGATGCGGATGTCGTCCGGCGTGAAGATGCTGATCAGCTCGTCCGGCGCGGCGCGCAGCCGGCTCGCGTACGGCTCCACGCCCGCGACGGCGTGCGGCCGGATCAGCGTGGTGACCCACTGGTCGTCCCAATACTCGCGCGCGGTGAGCTTGGCGTTCTCGGCGCACCACTCGATGAGCGAGCGCTTGGTGAAGCCCATCTCGTGGAACGCGCGGGCGACGAGCGGATCCATGACGATCAGCGGCGGGCTGTAGTGATCGGTGGCCGTGAGCATCCGGATGAACTTTTCTTTCCACGTGGCCCGCGGGCCGAAGCCGGAGTGCGTGTACCAGCCGCCGAAGAACACCGTGACGGTGCTGTCCGTGGGCTTGAAGCCTTCGTCCACGTGGAACGGCGCCCAGGGGCTTCGCTCCTCCGCCTCCGCGAAGCAGGCGGTGTACGCCCAGTTGTTGCCGAGCGAGCCCATGTAGGTCTCGCCGGGGACCGAGCCGCCCTGAACGTTCTGGCTCAAGAGCCCGTAGGCGCGGCCGATCGTGGCGTTGGCGTGGTTGTAGGGCCCGAGCGCGCCTATCCCCGAGTTCATGCCGATCTCGTTGCGGATCGGGCCGTTCACCACCGAGATCGTCGCGAACGACGTCGTGCTGCTCGAGCGCGCGGTGATGCCGCTCGCCGCCATGGCGAGGATCACGGGCAGGTACTCGGGGCGGGCGCCGGCCATGACGGCGTTCACGGCCACCTTCTCGACGTCGAACTCCCACGCCTCGCGGAACGCGGTGGGCCGCATGCGGCCGATGATCCGGTCGCGCGGCTGGCTCGTGCCGCGCAGCATCTGCTCCACGCGCTCCTCGGTGGGCAGCACGATCGGCAGGAAGTCGGTCCAGCGATTCTCGATGAAGAGCCGCTGCAGGTTCTCTTCCGTGTCGGGCGGCAGCAGGCGCGGCGTCGAGCGCTCGAACGTGGCGCCCTTCAGGTCCTCGTCGTCCAGCGGCCTCGTGAGCCCGTCGAGGACCACCTGCATGAACGGCCGCTTCGCCACCGGGTCCATGCCTTCGATGTAGGCCCGAAGCTCACCCGGCGAGCGCCCCACGACGGGCTGCGGCACGAAGGCGTTGCGCAAGGTGGGCATGCCGGCCGCGAGCGCGGTGGCTTTCGCGAGGCGCGCGAACACGTGCGTGCTGACGGGCACCGTCGGCACGCCTTGTTGCTCCAGCGCCAGAGCCAACCCCACGACCGTGGGGCAACAGGTGCTTCAAAGGCCGACGCCGATGATGGCGCCGTTGCCCTCCCGCGCGATGGTCTCGCGCATGTCGGGGTCGTCCACCCAGCTCTCGCGCGGCTTGATGACGCGCGTGATGACCGTCGGCAGGTGCTCGGCGAACCAGAGCCTGAGCTGCTCGATGAAGACGTCGGCGTTATCGAACAGGCAGTCGACGAGGTAGATGACCTTGCCGTCGAGGCTCTGCAGCCGGTTCGCGAGGCGCTTGCCGACGACTTTCGGCGGGTACCCCCGCGGATCGTGGACGGTGATCTTCTTGGCCATGAATCCCTGGGCGTCGCTGCGTCGTCCTGCGTCCACCCATGAGTAGCAGACGCCGGAACGGCGTGTCAACGCGGCGGCCGAGCGCCGCCGGCGGCGGCCACGTGCGAACGCCCCGCGGGACCGTGCGCGACGGCGCCATCCGGATCGGACTGCGACGCGGGCTCGAGCGACGGGTCGCAGACCAGGGTTCCGCTCGTCTTGCCGATGACGGCCTCGGTGCTGATGCAGAGCGAGCTCACGCAGCCGCAGGGGCACGACGGCACGCGCCAGTCGGGCTCGTTCGCGCAGAAGGCCGGCCGCTCGACGACGACGGGCACGGGCTGCCGGCTCGAGCAGCCGGCCGCGGCGCAGACCGCCATGGCGATGCCGGCGACATACGAGGCGCGAATGGGGAGCAAACGCATGGGCCGGGAGTGTAGGCAGCGCTTCCCCGGGGAGATGTGCCGAATAAGTTACCAAAGTGTGAAGAAATGTGCCGGCGCGCCCGCGTCCTCAAGAATCGTCAACGGCCTTCGGCCCGGCTCGCCCGCCAGACGCGTTTCGATCTACCATCGGGGGGCGCCGGCTGTCGGCACGGCGGCGCGTTTCGTAGAAGGGGGAGCAACGGCATGAAGAACTGCGTCCGCCTCACCGCGCTGGCGGCAGCCGCGCTCTGCGGCTCGCTCGCGGCCGCCCAACAGGTGGCGAAGATCGATTTTCAGAGCGTGGGCCGCGCGTGGCCGCTCGCGGCCGACCTCAACGAGTACCACATGACGGGCGCCACGCTGCGCCGGCAGCTCGGCCCGCCGGGGCAGCGTTCCCAGATGCGGGACGATCCGCGGCGCGAGCCGGACGGGTTCATCGGCTCGGCGCGGCCCGGCGAGACGCCGCCCGGCATCGAGCCGCTCGAGGTGGATCTTTTCACTTCCAAGGATTTCTACCAGGACCGCCACCTGTGGATGGACAAGCGGTACTTCCGCTGCAACAGCCCGGCGGCCCTGGAGGACCTCTGGGGCGGCAATCGCGACTCGCTGATGGGCGACGACCCGCCGGCGTCGGCGGCCTGGGGGCACTGCGATCGCGACTACCCGCGCGAAGCCATCGTGAGCCCGTACCCGTTCAAGACGGCGCAGGAGCACTACGAGGCGCTGCTCGAGGAGACCAGGCGCCGCGGCGGCCCCACCGAGCACACCTACGCCACCGTGCCCGGCGAGTGGACGGGCCGCTACATGCATCCGGGACGCACGCCCGGCAACCAGTACTGGTTCCGCATGCGGCACGTGCAGGTGCCCACGATCCTGTCGCTGCTCACGCCCGAATACCAGACGCGGTTCGTGCAGGAGGCCTACCACCACGGCCACACGAACAAGCCGATCTGGCCGTCGCAGTATTGCTGGCCGGAGGGCTTCATGCGGCGCTGGCACGAGGCCGCCGTGTGGGAGCACCAGATCATGGTCACGCCGAAGCTCGTGCAGATCCTCGCCGGCGTGGCGCGCAACTTCATCACCAACATCCACGTCGGCCGCGAGTTCAACATGGAGGACGTGCCGAAGGGCGGCGTTCCGCGGCTCGGG
>DATCLY010000039.1:0-95042 GCA_036563665.1 Gammaproteobacteria bacterium | reverse complement strand
CAGCCCCTTGCGGCCCAGGTGCGCCTCGAGATCTGCCAGCTCGTATCCCAGCGCCCTCAGGGGAGGCTCCAGCAACTCGATCAGCTTGTCCCTGTCGACCGCCCGGCTCATGCCCGGCCGCGCCTCCCCCGTACCGTCGGTTTCTGCCGAAACAAAAAATGGGCCGAAGGCCCATTTCCGATCGTCTTCCGCTCCCTCCAATGCTTGCCGGCGAGGGCAAGCGAGCGAAACACAAAGCCCCGAAAAACCGGGGCCGGTTACCTAACCATTTGGGTTACCATTACGACCCAAAACGTTGATTCCTCGTGGAATCTCGCGACCGGCCAGGCCGATGCTCCTCGCAAAATCGGGCACATGCTAACAAAAAGCGCCCGCGGACGGTAGGAGTGCCCCTCATGCGCCTCCACCGCCCGGAGCCCGCTTCTGTGCTGGATGGCCCCCTCGGGGCCGGGCCTCCCGCCGGACTCGACCGGCCCCGTCGTGGCTCCGGCCAAGACTCTAGCGGCCCACCTCGGCTCCGCCAGCCCTTCGACCGGCGGGCACGTCCCGGGTTCCCAGCCCCCACGGCCGAGCCGCGTATCGCCGGGTGACGGCTCATGGACTGGCCCGGCAACCCGCCGACCCCGGTCGATCGCAACGCCGGACGCCCGACCTGCGACTCCCCCGCCTGATAACATGCGCGCACCGCGGGCCGAGCGAGAGGCATGCGCAAGGTTTTCCGCTCCAAAGCGCCGACGGAGGCGACCCTCGTGCGCAACCTGCTCGTCGAAGAGGGGATCGACGCGAGGCTGTTCGGCGGGGAAACGCCCTACCCCGGCGTGCTCAACATCGAAGTGTGGGTGACCGACGACGCGGACGCGCCGCGGGCGCTGGAGCTGATCCGGCGCACGTTCTCGGACGAGGAGCGGCCCGCCTGGCGCTGCGCCGCGTGCGGCGAGAGCAACCCCGCCTCGTTCGAGCTCTGCTGGAGCTGCGGCGCGAAGGGGAGCTAGCGAGGCGTGCCATCCCCGACGACCGCGCTCGCCTCGGCCGGGCTGCCCGTTCTGCTCAGGCTCGATCCCGAGCTCGCGCACCGGCTGGCGCTGGGCGCGCTCGGGCTGCTGCGCCACGCGGGGAAGCCTCCTCCCGTGCCGCCCGTGCTCGCCGTCACCTGCTTCGGCTTGCGCTTCGCGCACCCCGTCGGCGTCGCGGCCGGCTTGGACAAGGACGGCGATCATCTCGACGCGCTCGGGGCGCTCGGCTTCTCGCACGTGGAGGTGGGCACCGTCACGCCGCGACCGCAGGGCGGCAATCCGCGTCCGCGACTCTTTCGCATCCCCCGTGCGACGGCGCTGGTGAACCGCATGGGCTTCAACAGCAAGGGCGTCGACTACGCGGCGCGGCGGCTCGCGCGCACCCGGTTCGAAGGCGTCCGCGGCGTGAGCATCGGCAAGAACGCCGCCACGCCGCTCGAGCGCGCCGTGGACGACTATCTCGAATGCTTCCGGAAGGTCTACGGCGTGGCCGATTACATCGCCGTCAACGTGTCGTCGCCCAACACGGCCGGGCTGCGAGCGCTGCAGACGCCCGAGCACCTCGCCCGGATCTTCGAACCGCTCCGGGACGAGCGATCCCGCCTCGCCGCGCGCCATGGCAAGCGCGTTCCCGTGCTGGTCAAGCTCGCACCGGACCTCGCGCCTTCGGAGCTGACGTCGCTCGCGACGGAGCTGCGGCGCCTCGGCGCGGACGGCGTCATCGCGACGAATACCACCGCCGACCTCGCGGGCGTCGAGGGCGTCGAGCCGGTGCACCGCGGCGGCGGCTTGAGCGGCCGCCCGCTGCACGAACGCTCCGTGGCGGCGATTCGCTGCCTGCGCGCCGCCTCGGGCCCGGACTTTCCCATCGTCGGCGTGGGCGGCATCACCGACGCGCGCGCGGCGCTCGAGACGCTCGCCGCGGGCGCGAACCTCATTCAGATTTACACGGGCTTCGTTTACCGCGGCCCGGCGCTGCTCGAGGAGATCCTCGACGCCCTCGCCCGCTGACGGTCGCACATGCGCGCTCAGCGGGCCGTGCGCGAGCGGTCTTCCTCCTGGATCGACTCGAGGTACTCCACGAGACGATCCACGATCGAGCGCGCCTCCCGCTCCGCGACGACGTCGCCGCCCTGCTCCACCCAGAACTCGTAGCCCCAGACGGGCATCGTGCGCGTGCCGTGCGCGGTGACGAGCGCGCGGCCGTCGATCGTCTCGCGGATCTCGAAGGCCGGAAAGCGGCCGCCCCGCCGCGTGGCGATCTGCGTGAGGTCCGGCACGAGCACGTTGAGCGTGCGGGCCACCGGTCCGTCGCCTCGCCCTTCGGGGCCGTGGCACGCGGCGCAGAAGCGCTCGAAGAGCTCCTCGCCGGAGAGGTCGGCGAGCGTGAAGGTCTGTGCCGCGGCGCCGCCGCAGCAGAGGCACGCCGCGAGCGCCGCGACGAGCGGCGACCCCCACGCCTTCGCGGTCCGCACGGACGAAACGGGGAACGTCAGTGCCAATGCCCGTGCTCTTCCGACCATACGCGGCGCGGCCCCATCGCTTCCCCCGAGCCGAGCTCGTCGAGCTGCGTGAGCATGACCACCGCGCCGGTCAAGAGCATCAGGAGGATCGCCGACATCACCACCCGGTTCACGAGCGGCGTCTTCTGCGCCTTCAGGGCGCAGCAGTGCTTGTACTTCCTGCCGCTGCCGCAAGGGCAGGGTTGATTGCGACCGATCGCTGCCATGGCACCCCCTTGCCCCTCATTGGAACGCACCGAGCAACGAGAACGGGTCCACCCGGGCGTCGAGCACGCGCACTCCCCAGTGCAGATGTGGTCCCGTCACGCGCCCCGTGGCGCCGGAGAGGCCGATGATCTCGCCGCGCTCGACCATCTGGCCCGGCTGCACGTCGATGCGATCGAGGTGCAGGTAGGCCGAGTAGACGCCGAGGCCATGGTCGATGAACACGGCATTGCCGCTGAAGAACAGCTCCTTGGCGAGCACCACCCGGCCGCGGTTGGACGCCCGGATCGGCGTGCCCTTCGCGGCGCGCAGATCCGCCCCCGAGTGGGGCGCCCGGGGCTGGCCGTTGAAGACGCGCCGGTGGCCGAAGTTGCGCCCTCCCGTCACGCCGTCCACGGGCGTCAAGAAAGGCTCCGTCCAGTAGACCTCCGGCGTGAGCGTGGAGTAGATCGCGTTGATCTCCTCCGCCTCGCGGGCCGCGCGCGCCTGGTCCTCCGGGCTCAGCTCGACGTATTTCGGCTCCACGGTGAGCGTCGTCGTCGGGAAGTCGCGCTTGCCGACGACGATGGTCTCCTCGAGCTCGCGAGCGCGGCCGTCCGCGTAACGGAAGACCACCTCCGCCGTGTGCGCGCCCGCCTCGGCGTCGAGATCCACGCCGAGCACGCTGATCCACTCCTCGCCGCGGCGGCCGAACGGCAAGGCGCGCCCGCCCCACTTCACCTCCACGGCCGCGAGGCCGGGCTCGTGCGGGTAGGAGAGCACGAGGGCCTCGCCCTGACCGACGGCGAGGGAGGCGAGCAGCACGACGGCGTCCAGCATGGAGCGGCCCCGGTATCCCGTGGTGGCGAAATTGTAGAGCCGGCACGGGACCACGGGTAGGAGCGCCGTCTCAGGCGCGTTCTCTGCGTTCGGACCGCGCTGAAGAATCGCGGCTGGAAAGCCGCTCCCACAGGCTTGGTTCGCCGGTGGGGGAGCCTTTCCCGCCGCGATCTTCGTTCCGCGATCTCCCCGTTGCGTGCGGCCGCTACGGTCGGGCCCGGTGAGACGACTGGTAGTGCTGCTCCAGCAACCGCTCGCCGAAGTCGCCGGACGGGCTCCGCCACACCGAGTGGACGTGGTTGCCGTCGTTCTGCACGTTGTCGTACTCGAACACGAAGTCCTCGCCCTGCAGCCGGAAATAGTGCGGCCGGCCGCGCTCGGTGGAGCCCATCCAGGCGAAGTGCAGCGATGCAGGGTCGATGGCCCGCAGGTACGCCTCGGAGATCTCGGGCCGATAGTTGCCCACCACCTCGTCCAGGATGCGCCGCACCCAGTGCTGCTGCGACTCGTTGAGCTCGCCGACGCGGATGCCTTGCGGCTCGAGCGTGGTCTTCCACGCGTCCCACTGCTCGCGGGGCTTGCGGATGTTGCCCGTGAAGATCTCCGCGGGCGCCACGTCGGAGACGATGGCGACGCGGCGTTGCCGCTCGTCGAGCGACAGCACGAGCTCGCGCGCGAGGTCTTCCGCTTCGCCGTGCACGCGGAAGCCGGTCAGCGGGCCGGTGCGCACCTCGGCCGGGTTGGAGCCGAAGAACGACGGCGTGACGCTGACGGCGTCGGGCGCGACGGTGAAGTTGAGCGAGACGTGGTGGCCCTCGAAACGCCACCCCCACACGTCTTCCATGGAAGGCGTGCCGAACAGCACGAGCACGTAGTGATCCACGCTGCGCGGCAGACCGCTGTTCTCCACGAGGTCCAGGATCTGCTCGAGCTGCATGATGTGCACGGTCTTGAGGTAACCCTTCGCGGACAACGTGGCCGTCAGGAGCTCGTGCAGCAGGTGACGCTGCCGGCCGTCCATGAGCTCGATGGGTAGCCCGACGCGGGCCGCCGGCCAGAACTGCCAGTTCTCGCGATTCGGATCGTCGAAGGCGAGCTTGAGCTGCCGGCCGCGGTCCACGCCGAGCATCTGCTCGGTGCCCCCCGGACCGCCCTCCACGGTGCCCAAGAGCTCGTTCGCGATGCGGACCAGCTCCTCGCTCACGGAAACGCGCGCCGGCTCCTGCGCGAACGACGCGTGCGCGAGCAGCGCTGCGACGGCGATGCCCAACAGACGAGTGATCATGGCGCCTCCCCCACCGCGCCGACGCGCGGGTGTCGATAGATCATGGGTTGCCCCCGGAACGGGGTCAAGCGGCGGCCGGAGCGCCTACCGCGTAGCCACGGCGGCGATCATGCCGCCCTCCATGACGTCCACGTCCAGGTCCGCGAAGCCGGCGGCGAGCAGCTCGCTCGTCACCCAGTCCCGCGACAGGCGAAGCTTGCGGTAGTAGCTCTTGTGCAGGTGCCAGGCGCCGTCCTGCTTGCGGTGAACCAGGTCGTGCACCTTGACGCTCCCGGGCTCGTACTCGAGGAAGCACGTGAGGATGGTCGTGTCGTCCGCCCGCACGAGGAGGAAGCGGTCGAGGTCCACGAGCTCCTGCGAGAGGTCGCGAAACGTGACGATGAAGCGGCCGCCGGGCTCGAGCGCCGCGTACACCTTCCGAAAGAGCCGGCGCACGTCGTGCTTGGACTCGAGATGCAGGATCGTGTCGGTCATGCAGACCACGAGCTCGACCGGCCCCTCGGCGTAGCGATCGAACTCGAGCAGGTCGTCCTGCACGGTGCTCACGGAATGCGGCCCGGCGTGCGCCACGAGCTCCTGGAGGAGCTTCTGGTCGAGGTCCACTGCGGTCACGGCGAAGCCGAGCCGGGCGAGCGGGATCGACTGGAAGCCGCAACCGGCGCCGAGATCGAACGCCGTGCCAGAGCCGCGCGGGCGGATGCCGAGACGGTCGAAGAAGGCGGCGTTGCGCTCGACGCCGCGCTCCAAACCGCCGAACATCCAGGAGTAGATGTCGGAGAGCAGTTCCTCGTAGTGCTGCTTGGCGCTCGCCATGGCGGCCCGTCCGTGAGGGCGCAGTATACGGCGGCCCGCACCGGCCGGCGACCCGCGGGACGTCCCTGTCCCGCGTCCGAGCGCGCTAGAACCGGTAGTCGAAGCTCAGCAGGTACCGCCGCCCGTAAACGTCGAAGTTGTTGGGCGCGATCACCGCGGCCTGCGCGCTGAACCGCTGGCCGAAATCCGCCACCACGGGAGGATCCGAGTCGAACAGGTTCGTGATCGCCAACGCGACACGCCACTGTGCGTCGCGGTTCACCCCGGCGTCGTAGAAGAAGGTGAGGTCCGTGATCGACTGCGATTCCACCGTGTTGTCGTCCACCGTGATGGTGTTCGGGTTCGCGAGCTGAATGCCCGGCTCCCACTGCACCCAGTTCACGTTCAGCACGGAGTCCGAGAGATAGCGCTGCTGCAGGTTGACGCCGAAAGCGCCGACCTGATAACGCACCGTGGCGAGCACCTCGAGGTCGGGCTCGTAGTACTGACCCGCATTGTCGGTCGTCACCGGGTTGCCGGTGGCCGTTCCCGACGTGAGGCTGTCCTCGAGGAGACGCCCGGCCAGCAGCCTGAAGCTCAGCGACTCGCTCTGGTTGCGGAACCAGTTCGGCTCGGTGTTGAACAGCACCTCGTAGTCGATGCCCCTCACCTTCGCGCGATCGACGTTCAGGAACACGCTGCGCACGTTGGTGATGGCGTTTGTGACGGGATCGCGACGAATGAGCGCGCAATGCTCCTGCACGCCCGCCTCGCAGTTGTTCACGATCGCCTGCGCCGCGAGGCCGGGATTCGCGCCGAGCTGACCGACCGCGTCGCGCAGATCGATCTCGTACCAGTCCACCGAGAACTGCAACCCCTCCACCGCCCTCGGCTCGAAGACGAACCCGGCGGTCACCGTGTCCGCTTCCTCGGGCTTCAAGTCCGGATTGCCGCCGGTGGTGATCGTGATCTCGACCTCCTGGTTGGCGTTCTGCGGATCCTCCACGGAGCCGCCGCCGCCTTGCAGGTCGAACCGCTCCGAGAACGTGGGCTCACGCACGTCGCGCGACCGCGTGGCCCGGAACCGCAGCGAGTCGGCCAGCTGGAAGTTGATGCCGGCCTTCCAGGAGTTGATGCCGCCGCTGGTCGAGTAGTCGGAGTAGCGGCCCGCCAGGTCGAGCTCGAGCCGCCGCGGACCGGATTCCCACAACGGCAGGTTGAACTCCGCGAAGCTCTCCCACACGTCGTAGCCGCCGTAGATGGCGGGCACCGTCGAGAACTCGTGGAGGTTCGCGCTCCCGCCCGTGAAGCCCGGCGGGATGCCCCGGATGCCGATCTGCGGAGCGTTCTGCGGCGGGCCGTAACGCATCAGGTCCCGCGGGAAGCCGCGCTGCCAGAACCACTGCTCGCGATACGTGAGCCCGGCGGCCATCGAGAACGCGCCCGGGCCGAAACCCTGCCAGATGTCGCCGCTGAAAAGGATCTCCGCGAACTCCTGCGTCACCGCCGACAGGCCCCACTTCGGCGAGGTGAGGTACGCCTGCGTCTCGGGCGACACGTTGCCTTGGCCGAACGCGTTCATCGGCACGCAGTTGTCGATGGCGTCGGGGCCGACGGGCCCCGGGATCGGCACGAGCTCGTCCGGGGCGCCCAGCGAGTCGTCGCCCTGCACGGACGGCACGAGCACCGGCGGGATCGGCGGATTGGCCGTCGGGTCACCGTCCACGGCATCGAGGAGCTGCTCGGGCGTGGGATTGAACCGCTGGACGTTGCAGATGATGGTGCCGAGCGACGGGTCCTCGCCGGGCTCGTCGCCGAGCACGTTGCCGTTGGCGTCCACCGAGACCGCGTCCAGCGCCAGGAATTCGCGGTCCACGCGCAGCTCGTTGAGCACCGCCGTGTACTTGTCGGTGGCGCCGCGCTGCACGCGCGCCTGGAGGCGCCAGTTGTCCGTGAGCTGATAGTCCACGCCCAGCTGCAGCGTCCAGGTCTCGAACTCGTTGCGCCGTTCCTCGTGGTCGTTCCAGTTGCCGTCCACGCCGAGCAGCGTGCCCTGTTTCTGCAGCGTGAACTGCGTGATGTTCGCGTCGAACATCGCCTGGCGCACTTCCGCCGGCAGGAAAGCGTTCTCGCGAAAAATGGTCGCGTGCCAGGGCGAGGTGAAATGCGGGATGCCGCGCTGATTCCGGTTGTTCGACTGCGTCTTGCCCCACAGCAAGTTGGTGAAGAACCGCAGATCCTCGTTCGCATCGAACGTGAATCCGACGAACACGTTGTCGCGGTCCACCTCCGCGCCGTACGGCCCGCCTTCGAATGCGCGATTCGCCCACACGGCCTCGTTCTCGCCGACGCCGCTCCAGCCGGATTGGGAGCCCGAGCTCAGCGGCGCGCCGCTCGGCTGCGGAATGACGGAGCTCACCACCGCGCCGGCGCCGAATGGGCGGACGCCCTTGCCGTCCATCGTGAACACCATGCCGTGCAGTGGCGTGCCGGGCGCCTGGATGCGGCCGAACGGCGAATGCACGGTGGAATGCACGTCGGGCAGCTTGAGGTTGCGGGGCACGGACCAGTCGCCTGGGCCTTGCCAATCCGGGTTCTGCACGAATCCCCAGCGCCGGTACCAGTCGCCCACCTCCTCCGGATTGCGCAGGATCTGATCGATGTGCTGGTTCTCGAACGAGCCGATGAAATGCCAACGCTCCCCGATCTGGGTGCCGCCGGCCACCGAGAACGAGTAGTTGTCGCCGTCGCCGAAGTCGGTGGTGCCTGCATCCACCCGGAGGTCGAGACCGGTGTACTCGCGGTCCAGCACGAAGTTCGTCACGCCCGCGAGCGCGTCGGCGCCGTACGCGGCCGATGCGCCGCCCGTCACGATCTCCACGTTGCGCAGCAGCGCGGTCGGGATGTTGTCGACGTTGACGTTGCCGTTGCGGTCCGCGGGCGCGAGCCGTGCGCCGTCGAGCAGGATCAGGGTGCGCTGCGGGCCCATCGCCCGCAGGTCCAGATAGCTACCACCGGCCGACCCGAACAGCGCGCCCCCGCCCCGTTGGGCGCTTTGCGTCAGGTGAAATTGCGGCAGCTGATCGAGCTGGTCCGCCATCGTGGTGCCCGGCTTGTACGACCGCAGCTCTTGCGGCGTCACCGCCGTCACGGGCACGGGGGTGGTGAACCCCGACGTGCGCTGGATGCGCGAGCCCGTGACGGTGATCTCCTCCGGCGCCTGCCGGTCCTGCGCGAGCACGAGCACGGGCGCGGCGAGCGATGCGCACGCGAGCGCGACGGCGCCGCCGAGCGGATCGCGGCGCAGCCGCAGTTGCTTCGACTTCATCGTGATACCCCCCTCTGTCCGAAGTGACTACCCCCCGAGGACCTTCGGCCCGCAGAAGCGTTATGTGACTCTTCTCATGGGCCTCCGCTCCTGCCCGGACGCCGGGCACGGGTCGATGTCATCGAGAAGCACGAAGCAGGCTTCGCCGAGCTCATGAACGACATTCCCCGTGCGAGTTGGCGAAACGCAACGCCGAGCCAACTGAAAATATCTCAGCCCGGCGAGCGATAGCAACGAATTTCGGGATTGCAAGATTTGTGAGACGGCCTCGTGCCGTCGGAACGACAGTCCCGCATCACGCCGGGTAGGTGACCGTGGCGCCGTCCACCCGCGCGAAGCGCGTGAGCGCATGCGGCTTCGCCTGCCCGGGGCCGATGATGTCCACGACGTCCGCGCCGCGGACCAGGAGCGCATCGCCGATCAGCGACCGATGACAGCGCCACGGCACGGCTTCGGCGCACATCACGGCCGTGCGCCGCTCGGCCGCGAGGTCGCAAAGCTCGGCGAGCGCCGCGGCGAACTCCGGTGTCTGCATGTAATCGGCGTAGCCGCGAAACGCATCGTTGCGCCAGGCCGTGTTGATCGAGTCCTTCCGCGGCCGCCGCAGGCCTCCCAGCCTCTTGAGGTGCCGATAGTCGATGCCCGCCGCGGCGAGCGCCCGTCGCAGGCTGGCCTGGCCGAACTGCGGATTGCGGCGGGACTGCGGGACCGTGCGCACGTCCGCCACGAGCGCGACGTCGAACTCTCGCAGCAGCGCCACGAAGTCTTCGATGGGCCGCGTCGAGTGACCGACCGTGTAGACCGTCAATCCTTCCTGCACGGTGCGCCGTTCGCAGAGATGGCAAGCCCGTGAGCGCCGCGTTCGTCCGTGTCCGCGGCGCCCTCGTATCTTACAATGTTGCTCATGCCTGCCGTTCCGTTCGGCTGGAGCGCGCTGCGGACCACGCGCCTTCGCCTGCGAAGCCTGGTTCCGGTGCTCGGCGCCTTGCTCGCCGCGGGCACCGCCGGCGCGCAGGACGACTACGCGGCTCAGCGCGACCGGCTGGTGCGCGAGATCGAGCGCGGCGTGCTGGAGACCGCGCGTTTCACCGGCCGCTCGCAGCTCGACGCCGACGTGCTGGACGCGATCCGCCGGGTGCCGCGTCACGAGTTCGTTCCCGAGGAGCTGCGCCCCTACGCCTACGCGAATCGACCGCTGCCCATCGGCTACGACCAGACGATTTCCCAGCCGTACATCGTGGCGCTCATGACGGACCTCGCCGCCGTGGACGCCGACTCCGTGGTGCTCGAGATCGGGACGGGATCGGGCTATCAGGCAGCCGTGCTCGCCGAGCTCGCGGCGCACGTCTACACGATCGAGATCGTCGAGCCGCTCGGCCGACGCGCCGCCGAGACGCTGGAGCGCCTCGGCTACGACAACGTGACCGTGCGGATCGGCGACGGCTACGCCGGCTGGCCCGAGCGCGCGCCGTTCGATGCGATCGTCGTGACGGCGGCGCCCGAGGACGTGCCGCCGCCGCTGCTCGAGCAGCTGCGCCCTGGCGGGCGCCTGGTGATTCCGGTCGGCGAGTCGCGCGCGGGCCAGATGCTGCAGGTCCTCACCAAGACCGCCACCGGCGAGATCGAGCGCACCGACGTGCTCCCGGTCGCCTTCGTCCCGTTCACCCGCGACGACTAGCGGCGCGCGAGCTCGATCTCGAACAGGCGCGGCCAGTTCTTGCCGGTGACGAAGATGCGCTTGGCCGCAGCGTCGTAGGCGATGCCGTTCAGCACGTCGTCGCGCGGGCGTCGCGACGCCGGATAGAGGTGCGAGAGGTCGATCCAGCCGAGCACCCGGCCGTCCTCCGGCGAGATCCGCACGATACGATCGTCGTACCAGACGTTCGCCCAGATCTCCCCTTCCACGTACTCGAGCTCGTTGAGCCGGTCCACGCGCAGGTCCCCGTCCCGCACGACGATCGTGCGCTCGACCTCGAACGTGGCCGGATCGAGAAAGCGGATCTCCGACGACCCGTCGCTCATGATGAGCTGCCGGCCGTCGTGCGTGAGCCCCCACCCTTCGCCTTCGTACTGGAACGTCTCCAGCACGTCGAACGTGCCCACGTCGTACACGATGGCCACGCGGTTCTGCCAGGTGAGCTGATACAGCCGATCGCCCAGGATGGCGATCCCTTCGGCGAAGAAGCCGGGGCCGAGCCGGCGCCCCTTCTCCACGTTGCCGGTCTCGAGATCGACCAGGCGCACCGAGGAGGCACCGTACTGGCCCGTGCTCTCGTACAGCCGGCCCTCGTGGATGACGAGCCCCTGGGTGAACGCGGTCGGATCGTGCGGATACGCGGCCACCACCTTCGCCGTCCAGAGCTTCGGCCCGCGGGCGCCGAGCTGCGCCCACGCGGCCATGGCGCCCACCGCCACGAGGGCGGCGGCGGCGATCGACCAGCGGGCTTTGCGCGAGCTCGGCATGATCAGGCTTCCGGGTATCGGGCACCGGGCGAAGCGGCGGCGACGCCACTTTTCCCGCGAGGCGGAAACGGCGTCCCGGCGCGACCTTTCCCGCCCGAGGCGGGCCCCATTTAGCCCGGGACCGGTGGGCGCGGTCAACCGACCTTGCGGCGGAGCGCGCCGGGCGGCGCGGCCGACGCGGGCGGCTCGGCGTGCTCGTCGATGACGACGCGCGCAAGCTCTCGCCGCGCCCGGTGAACGAGCCGCAGCAGCAGCGCGCCTGCGACGGCCGCCAGCGCCACGACCAGCCCCCACCAGAGCCCGGCGGCTCCGAGCTCGAGCCCGAATCCGAGCCACACGGACAGCGGCAGCCCCACGATCCAGTACCCGAGCATGTTCACCAGCATCGGCACGCGCGTATCGCCGAGACCGCGCAGCAGGCCGAGCGCCACCACCTGCAGCCCGTCGAACACCTGGAACACGCCCGCGATCGGCAGCAGCGACGCCGCGAGCGCCACGACGGCCCCCTCGCTGGTGTAGAGCCGCGCGAGCGGCTCGGGCAGCGAGAGAAACAGCGCGGCCGTCACGGACATGAAGGCCGCCCCCACGAGGAGCGCCGCGAACGTGGAGCGCCGCACCGCGCCGGGGTCGCCGCGACCCACCGCGTGACCCACGATCACCGCGGCGGCGGACGACACACCGAGCGGCACCATGAACGTGAGCGAGGCGAGGTTGATGGCCACCTGGTGCGCCGCCACCGGCACCACGCCGAGCCGGCCCATGAGGATGGCCACCGTGCCGAAGGCGCCGATCTCGAGCAGCATCTGCGCGCCGATCGGAGCGCCGAGCGCGAGCATGCGCGCGAGCGGCCGTACGTCGAACAGATTCGGCGCGAGCTCGCGCAGGTACGGCGACAGATGCGGCCAGCCGAGCCCGAGCACCGCCGCGAGCATGAACCAGCGGCTCACCATCGTGGCCCAGGCCGATCCGAGCACGCCCATGGCGGGGAAGCCCAGGTGGCCGAAGATCCACACGTAGTTCAGGGCGGCGTTGAGCACGTTGGCGAGCAGGATCGTCACGACGACGGGCGCCGTGCGCCGGTGCGCCTGGAGCACCAGCCGGCAGACGACGAAGCCGTAGAGCGGCCAGACGGCCGGCATGACGCGGTAGACGTAGCCCGCCGCGTCGGGAATCACCTCCGGCGGCTGGCCGGCCAGCTCGAGCGCCGGCTCGACCGTGGCCATGAGCGCGGCCGTGGGCACGGTGAGCACGAGCGACAGCAGGAGCCCGCGTTGCAGCCCTCGGGCCACGCCGAGCCGGTCGCCGGCGCCCAGCGCCTGCGCCACGATCGGGTCGAGCGCCATGAGCACGCCGAACCCGAAGACCTGGAAGATGAACGTGTAGAGGTTACCGAGCGCGACCGCGGCGAGCGCTTCGGCGGACACGCGGCCGACCATGAGCGTGTCGACCACGCCCATCGCCATGATGCCGACCTGGATCACGACGATCGGAGCCGCGAGCTGCAACAAGCCGCGCAGATCCGCCCAGGTCGGAACGCTGTGGAAGCGTACGGCACACATCGGATCCGGCCTGCAACGCGACCACCTCGGGCGGCTCGAACGAAGGGCCGCGCACTTTGCCGCTTGCGGCCCGCCGCGTCAAGCGCTCGTGCCCGGCGGCGAAGAAGCCTGCACGCGCGGCTTTCCAGCCGCGACTCTTCCGCGGAGCGAAGGGATCGCGCCCGGAAAAGCCTCCTGCACGAGCCGCCCTTGCTAACCTTGGCGGGACGGCGAAGCGCAAGGAGCGAGACGATGAACCCCTTCGAGCAGATCAAGCGAGGGCTATTCGACACCTGGGAATCCGTGGCGGCCGGCTGGCACGAGCTGTGGCAGCGGGCGGGCGCCGCGCTCACGCGGTTCCATCCTGCGGCCTTGCCCGACGAGACGCCGACGGAGGCACGGCTGCGGCGCGAAGCTTCGCCGTGGGCCATCCTCGCGGCCGAGGTGAGCGAAACGGACGAGGCCGTGGACGTCTGCCTCGAAGCACCCGGCATGGAGCCCGAAGACTTCGAGATCGACGTGGAGGGCGACGCGCTGGTCGTGCGCGGCGAGAAAAAGATCGAGCGGCGCGAGCGCCACGCCGACTTCACCGTCACGGAGCGCGCGTACGGCCGCTTCGAGCGGCGGATCCGGCTGCCCGCGCACGTGGACGACACGGCCGCGAAAGCCACGTACAAGCGGGGCTTGCTGCGAGTACACTTGCCGAAGCTCTCCAAGGCGAGCGCCAAGAAGAAGATCCAGGTCGAGGAAGGCTGAGAGCCCCATGAGGCGATCCTGCCGAAGGCCGCTCGAACGCGGCCGGCGCGCCGGCCCGTGGGCGGCCGCCGCCATGCTCCTCGCGGCCGGCGTGGCCGCCGCGCAGACCGGCGCCGAGCCGTCCGGCACGGAGATCGAGTGGCGCCCCGACCGCAAGCTCGCATGGAGCGACTTCCGCGGTCCCGTCGATCCCGCGGCGTCGCGGCGAGTCGCCGCGAGCAGCATGGTCTCGCTCGAGTTCGGCTATGGGTACGCCATCGAGCGCAGCGCCGGGCTCTGCGGATACCGCATCACGGAGATCGCGAGCGCCGCCGTGTTCCACCCCGAGTCCTCCTGGGTCCGACCGGACGCCGCCACCGACGCCCTGCTCGCGCACGAGCAGGGGCATTTCGACCTCGCACAGGTGCACAAGCTCGAGTTCGAAGCCAGCACGCGCTCGCTGCTCGACGTGCGTTACACGTGCCGTTATGCCGGCGCCATCGAGCAGGACGTGCTGCGCCGACTGGATCCCCTGCGGGAGGACATCGAAGCCCGGCTCGAGACGCTGCAGGCACAGTACGATGCCGAGACCGGCGGAGGCACCATCGCCGCCAGGCAACGCGAGTGGAGCGAACGGATCGCGGCGGCCCTCGAGCGCGGGCGTTGGGAGTGATGCGGTGTCGGACGGTGCCGGAGCGGGGCGCAACGCAGCGCCGTGAGCACGAGATCCGCCATCCGCCGGCCGGGCACAAGCGCCGGCACGCGGCCGGTCACGTGTCCGCGAGGTCGATCAAGACGATCTGATGGAGCGGAATGAGGTAGCGCGGGGCGCCGCTCGGCCAGCGCTCCACCAGGCAGTCGCCGCGCAGCTGCCAGTTCGTCAAACGCACCCGGTTCCTGTCCACGAGGCCGACGCCCAGCTGCGGCTTGGGCTCCGCTCGCTCGAGGCGCCCGAGCGTGTCGCGCAGTGAATCCTCGTGCTCCATCGCTGCTTTCCTGTCTCCCTTCCCGGCATGGCGCCCCTGCGCCTCAGCGAGCATAGCTTACCTGGACGCTCCTTGAACGGCGCCAGGGCGTTCCCTACCATCGACCACGCCCACGCAGGAGGTTCACATGAGCGACCAGGTCGAGACGACGGATGAGCGCGCGAGGCGCGCTGCGACCGCCGCGCGGTGCTGGCGGGGATGGCCGCGGCCGTGACGGCGGGCGCCGCGAGCACGGCGCGCGCCGGCGGGAGCACGGTCGGCCAGGAGTGCATGACCATCGTGTACGAGAACAGCGACGACGTGCGCTTCGACTTCGACTACTACGAGAACACGCACATGCCGCTCATCATGGAGCTGTACGGCGACTCGATCAGCCGGTTCGAGCTGCGCCGCGGGCTCCCGGGTGCCGACGGCGCGAAGCCGCCCTACGTCGCCACCATCTCGATCTGGATCGCCGATCCGAAGGCCTTCGACGAGGCCGCGGCCAAGCATCAGGCGAGGCTGCTCGCGGACGTGCCCAAGTTCACGAACGCGCGCCTCATCGCGCAGCGGGATCGGATCGTCGGCATCACCAGCCGCTGAGGGAGACTTTGCGCCGCGACGCCCCTCCTGCCGGTGCTCGCGACGCCCGCGCAGGAGCGGCCGCCGGCCACGACGTGCATTCGCCTCGCGCCATGCTCCCACGCCTTGCCGCGCTGCTCGCCCTGGCCGCCCTCTCCTTCACCGGCGCGGCCGAAGCGCAACGTCTTTTCGGCAGGCGGTTCATCGAGCAGAACGATCCGCCGCCCACCGAGCTCGTCGTCGCCCGCTGGCGCTTCGGCACGAACGGCCTGATCGGCCACACCGGCTGGACTCACAACTACCCGAGCTCGGACCGCAATTTCAACGAGTTCATCAAGCAGGCCACCGGCATCGACGTGGAGATAGCCTCCTATCGCATCGTCGACCTCGCGAGCGACGAGGTGTTCGACTACCCGTTCGCGTACGTGTCCGAGCCCGGCGAGATGGAGCTCACCGAGCAGGAAGTGCGCAACTTGCGCGAGTTCGTCTTGCGGGGCGGCTTCGTGCTGATGGACGACTTCGACGGGCTGCTGCAGCTCGAGAACATGCGCGAGCAGGTGCGCCGCGCGTTCCCGGACCGGCCGTTCCTGCCGATCCCGCTGGACCATCGCATCTACTCCGCGCACTTCGAGCTGCCCGATCTCGAGCGCATGTCGCCGTACGTGCCGGGCGGGCAGATCGTCTACTACGGGCTGCTGAACGACGACGGCGAGGTAGCGATCGCCGCGGGCTACAACAACGACCTCGCCAACTTCTGGGATTGGTACGACGAGGCCCGCATGCCGCTCGAGCCCGCGGCGGACGCGTTCCGGATCGGCATCAATTTCGTGATCTGGGCGTTCACGCACTGACGCCGGCTCGCGGCCGCAAAGCCGCCGCCACATGGCGCCCGATCGATTGCCCTACAGCGAGTCGATGAGCTCGCGCATGCGCTGCCGCGCGCGGTCGTCGGGCAAGGCGCCCATGGCCGCGCGGGCGTTTTCCGTCATATGGCGAGGGTTGGTCGTCTCCGTGAGCACGCACGTGAGGTGCGGGTTCGCGAGGATGTACTTGAGGGAGAACTGCGCCCAGCTCTCGCAGTCGAACTCGGCCGTCCACTCGGGCAGAGGCCGGCCCTCGAGCTTGTCGAAGTACACGCCGTTCATGAACGGCCGGTTGATGAGCACCGCGATGCCGCGGTCCGCGAGCATCGGCAACAGCCGCTCCTCGGCCTCGCGCTCGGACAGCGAATAGTTGAGCTGCACGAAGTCGGGCGTCTCGCGGGCGAGGAACCGCTCGAGGTCCGGGTGCAGCCGCCGCTCGGCCACCGTCACGCCGATGTACCGCGTCTCGCCCCGCTCCTTGAGCTCCTGCAACGTGGGCCAGTGCGTGTCGACGTCGGTGAGGCTGAAGACCTGCAGCAGATCGAGCCGCTCGCGCCCGTAATTGCGCTGCGTCTCACGGAACTGCGCGAGCCCCTGCTCCTTGCCGACGCGGTCGATCTTGCCGGTGACGAACAGCGCATCGCGCAGGTCGGGCTCGTTGATGACGCGGCCGAACCCCGCGTCGTTGGCGGGATCGCGGGGCCAGGTGTCCACGACGCGGCCGCCGGCCGCGACCAGCGCGCGCAGCACGGCGGCGACGGGCTCCGTGCCCTTGGTCGCGATCTCCTGCACCACCTTGCTGGAGCCGAGCCCGATCACCGGCAGCATCTCGCCGGTGGACGGAATCGGCCGGAGCGGCAGGCGCTCCTGCGCGAAGCCGCGCGGCGCCAACGCCGCCGCGCCGGCGGCGGCGCCGATGGCGAGGAACTCACGTCGGTCCATCGGTCTTCCCCCTTCGGCCGCGCCGACGTGCCGACGTCAGCGCAGCTCCTCGATGAGGCCGTCGAGCGACATCTGGATGTGGAAATCCTCGAAGCCGAACTCGTTCCGGAGCACCGTCTCGATCTCGGCCCGCGACTTGCCCTGACGGTTCATCTCGGTGACGAGCTCCGTCATGCGGGCGGAACGGTCGCGATATTCGGCGAGCGTTCGCTTGTCCGCGACCGCGCCGTGGCCGGGGACGACCTTGTCGAAATCGAGCTCGAGCACTTTCTCGAGCGTGCGCGTCCACTCCCTCGCGCTGCCGCCGCCCCGGTAGTCCACGAGCTGCGGCAGGCCCGTGCCCACCGTGAACAGGTCGCCCGCGGCCAGCAGCCGGTGATCCGGGAACAGCACCACCACGTCGCCGTCCGTGTGCCCGCGCCCGAACCAGTAGATCTGCGCCGACTTGCCGCCGAGATAGATGTGACCGCGCTGCTCGATGGTGATGTCCGGCAGCCCGGGCTGCGATCCCGCCACCATGCGCACGCGGGCGTTCTCCGAAGCGACGGCGATGGCGCCTTCCATCGACTGCAGCTTCGCGTTGCCGCCGCTGTGGTCGCCGTGATAGTGCGTGTTGATGACGTACTTCACCGGCTGGTCCGTCACCGTGCGCAGCAGCCGCATGATGTTCTCGTAGTCGATCTCGAACTTGTCGTCCACGAGGATCACGCCGTCGCTCGTGACGACGGCCGTGACGTTGCCGGGAACGAGCTCGTTGTGGATGACGTAGACGTCCTTCTCGATCTCGATGAGCTCGAGCTCCGCGGGCGCCGAGCCGAACTGCGCGAAGGCGCAGGGCGCGAGCAGGCACGCGAGCAGGCCGACGACGGTGGACTGGCGATAGGGATTCATGCGCGAACGTCTCCTCGAGCGGCTTCGGGCCGCCTTCTTGGTTCGGAAATGGTACTACGATCCGCCGCTCAGGCGACTGCCACGGCCCGCGGCATGGGGTGCACGCGCACCGAGACCGCGATGCGGCTGCGCGCGAGCTGGGACAGCGTCATGGAGGAGAGCTCCAACGTGAAGGTGTCGCGGCCGAAAATCTCCACGAGGAGCTCCGCGGAGCCGCCTTCCGCCATGAGCCGGCTCCAGAGCTGCTTGTTGCGGTGCAGCCGATTGGCCCCGAGCAGCAGCACGCCCTCGAGCGGCACCGGCACCTGGTCGAAGACGGGCTCGGGATTGAGCGGCGCGATCCACAGCGTCTCGCGGTAGGTTCCGGTCGCGCTGCCGCCCTCGCCGGTGGCGCGCCGCTCGGCACCCGCGCGCCACGCGTACTGGGGCGTGAGACCGAGTGCCGCGGTGAGCACGTCCGGGTCCACGGCCGGATGGCGAATCCTGAGCGAAACCGCGAAATCGTAGTCCCTGGTCATCCCTCCCCCTCCGAATCCCTGGCTGTCACCTTCGGGCGCGGTTCCGCGCGTCGACCCCCCTGCCGCCGGCGACCCTGGGCCGCGTCGGAGCGGCGGAGGCGTGATTGTAGCGCCAAACGATCCGGCGGCGACGCCGACGTGACCTGTTCACTCCCCCGGGGGCACGGCGGGGCGCATGCTCCGGCGCGCATGGCCTGGAAGCACAAAGCGACGAAGTCCTCCGCCGGGCGCGCGGCGCGGGCACTGCTCGCCGGCATCGGGGCCGGCTCGGTGCTCGCCGGCTGCGGGGCGCACGATCCCGCCGATGCGGAGCGGCACCTGCCGCGCGGGGAGCTCGCGGGCGTGTATGCGGGCCGCTTCCCCTGCAGCAACTGCGAGGCCATCGAAGCCACGCTCTGGCTGCGATCCGACGGCGCGTTCTTCCTCAGGCAGCGTTACGTCGTGGAGGACGGCTCGCAGGAGCCGCCGGCGTACGCACGCGGGCGTTGGCGGTGGGACGAGCGCGCCGGCCAGGTGGTCCTCGAGGCGCCCGGGCCCGGGCGGCGCCTGGTGCAGCTCGACGCGGACCGGCTGCGGCTCGAGACCGCCTCGCCGGTCGCACACGTGGTCGCGCGCGACCCGGACGCCCCGCCGTTCGGCGACCGCTTGCGCCTCGAAGGCGAGACGGTCGTGATCGACGGCGGGATCGCGTTCCGCGACTGCCTCACGGGGCTCGCCTACACGGCGGCGAGCGGCGCCGGCTACGACGACTTGCTGCGCCAGCACCGCCGGCTCAACCGCGCCAACGCCCCGTCGCTCGCCGAGCTCGACGGCCACGCGGAAGTGGCGTCAGCCCCCGACGGCGCCCACGAGGTGCTCGTCGTCGACCGCTTCGTCACGCTGAAGCCTCGCACGCCCTGCCCCGCCCGCCCGTAGGCGCGCTCTTCACGCGGAATCTCGCGACGAGCCGTCTCGCAAAATCTCGCGAGGAGGTGTCAGGCCGCGATCTTCTCGTCGCCCAACGCCGCGATCACGTCTCGCGGCGCGAATCGCATGGGCCCCTGCCAGCACGCTCGCGCGCAGGATGCGCGCGCGAGCCCACCTACGGCGCGCCGACGAGCGGCGGGCGGCCCGCGATGCGGTCGGCCAGGTGCGCCACCGCGAGCGCGAAGAGATGCGAGCGGTTCCAGCGCAGCAGCGCGCGATAGTTTTGATACACGAGGAACGCCGGCTCGAGCCCGTCGGTCGGCAGCACGATCGACGCGCTCAGATCGGCCGCGGGGAGATCGGAGCCGTCCACCAGCCGCACGCCCCTCCGCTGCCAGTCGGCGAGCGGCTTGCGCGTCTCGAGGCCCGCGAGCGCGCGGTCGAAACCGGCCGGCACCGTCACCTGGCGTCCCCATCGTTGTCCCCGGCGCCACTGCGACGACATGAAGCTCGCGGCCGATTCGAGCGCGTCGGCCGGGCTGCCCCAGATGTCCTTGCGCCCGTCGCCGTCGCCGTCCTTCGCGTGATCGATGAACGTAGACGGCATGAACTGCAGCTGTCCCATGGCGCCGGCCCACGAGCCCTTCATCTTCGCCGGCTCGATGTGGCCGTCGTCGATGATGCGCAGCGCGTGCAGGAGCTCGCGTCGGAACATCGTCGGGCGGCGGTCGTCGTACGCGAGCGTGACGAGCGCCGCGATGACCGGGAAGCCGCCCTGGCGCTCGCCATAATTGCTCTCCACGCCCCATACCGCCACGAGGAGCTCCGGCGGCATGCCGTAACGGCCCGCGATCGCCTCCACGAGCGCGCGGTGCTCCTCGAGCTTCGCCCGCCCCTGCTCGATCCGGCGCTCGGACACCACGCGCCCGAGATACGTCCAGAAGTCGAGCTTCACCTCGGGCTGATTGCGGTCGCGTTCGATGACCTCCTCGAGCGGCGTCACGCCCGCGAGCGCGGCGTCGAGCGTGGCCTGCGAGATGCCAGCGGCGAGCGCCTCGGCCTCGAGCTTCTCGAGCCACGCGTCGAACGGCTCGCGCTGCGCGTACGCGGCGAGCGGCAGCGCGGCAACGAGCGTGAGGAGAAGGCTGCGCCGGCGTCGGGCCCGCACGATCACGGCAGGGCGAAGACGTGCACCTTTGCCCCCGAGGTGTCGGGCGCGAGCTCGGGCGTCATGCGGCGCGCAGCGGCGGCGACCAGCGACGGGCCCGTCGTGACGGCCACGTATTGCTTGCCGTCCACCGCGAAGGACACGGGGAACCCGCTGACCGGCGCGCCCAGATCGACGTCCCAGAGCACCTCGCCCGTGCGCGCATCGAACGCCTTGAAGCGGCCCGCCACGTCTCCGCCGAACACGAGGCCGCCCCCCGTCGCGACCAGCGACATCACGCCCGCCCGCTGCTCGTGCTTCCAGAGCACCTCGCCGGTCGCCGCCGAGATGGCCCACACCGCTCCCACGTTATCGGTGCCGGGCGCGATGGTGTACTCGCTGCGGAAGCCGTACACGAGGCTCGGGTCGCGCTCGCCGGTCTGCACGGTGGCGCGCATGCACATGTTCTGCATCGGGTAGAACATGACGTTGAGCTCGGGGCTGTACGCGCCGGCGGGCCAGTTCTTGCCGCCGTTGGTGCCCGGGCACACGAAGAGCTCCTGCCCCGCGCGCTCGAACAGCATCTCGGGGTTGACGTGCGCCTTGCCGGTGGCGCCGTCGATCGAGCTCACGACGTTCTGGAACACGGTGGGCCGCGCCCACAGGAACTCGCCCGTGGCGCGGTCGAGCGTGTACACGATGCCGGTCTTGCCGGGGATGCCCGTGATCACCTTGCGCACCTCGCCGGCCTTCAGACGGGGGTTGATCCACGGCACCTCGTCCGGATCCGGCGCCACCTCCGTTTCCACGAGCAGCCGCTCGAACGGGTGGTCGAGGTCCCAGTGATCCACCACGTGCTGGTAGTGCCAGACGATCTTGCCGGTCGCGGCGTCGAGCGCGAGCGTGGAGTTGTGGTACAGGTGCTCCTTGTCGTTGCCGCCGAGGATGAACTTCGGCGCGGGGATGGTCACCGACGTGCCGATGATGATGCGCTCGAGCTCCGGGTCGTAGCTCGGCACCATCCACGTGCCCACGTGCCAGCGCTGCTCGAGCGGCACGTCGCCCCAGGTCTCGTCGCCGGGCTCGCCGGGCCGCGGAATCGTGCGAGTGCGCCACAGCTCGCGGCCGGTGCGCGCGTCGTGGGCCGTGATCACGCAGCCCTCGTGGCCGGCGTCCGGCTGACACTGCCGGCCCGTGATGACCTTGCCGTCCGCCACGATGGGGCCGGACGTCGCGCGGGCGCGCAGCGCGGGCTCGTGCACGGGCGTCTCCCACACGAGCTCGCCGGTGCGCGCGTCGATGGCGTACATCGTGTTGTCGGAGCCCGCGTCGATGAGCGTGGCGCCCCAGATGGCGAGGTTGCGATTCGTCCCGCCTTGCCCGCCTTCCCGATACTGCCGGCGATGCTCCCACAGCAGCTCGCCCGTGGCGGCATCGAACGCCTGCACGTAGTCGCTGTGGTTCGGCACGTACATCACGCCCGCATAGACGAGGGGCGTGGATTCCTGCACGCCCGGACCCATGTCGGCGCTCCACTTGAGCTCGAGGCGCGCGACGTTGCCCGTGTGGATCTGGTCGAGCGGGCTGAACGCGTGGCTGTCGAACGTGCGCCGCCACATGAGCCAGTCGGCCGGGTCGGGGTTGCGCAGCATCTCGTCCGTCACGGGCACGAACGGCCGCTCGGGCTGCGCGCCCGTCTGCGCATCGCCCACCACGGGTGCGAGCAAGCCGGCGGCTCCGAGCGCGAAGGCCGCCACGTCGATCCTCTTGACCATCCACACCTCCCGCAAGCGCCCCACCGGTCGACGGACAGCGCAAGGCTAGCGAAATTCACGAAGGTGCGCACGCGGCCCGGCCGTGCGGATATCCGCATGCGTTTGACAGCGGTGCACAGTTCCAATAGAACGGGCGGCAGTCCCGTGCGGGGGCCTTGCAGGGGGGAGCGCCTGCGAGACGGCGGGGCCTCGTTGAGGAGACGTTCTACATGCGATACCGGTTGATCGGCATCCTCGCGGCGCTCGGCTGCGCCGCGGCCACGCAAGCGCAAGCGCAGAGCGAACGGCCCGAGCGCATTAACGGCCGGCCGAACCTGAACGGCATCTGGCAAGCGGCCGGCAGCGCGCACTGGAACCTCGAGGCGCATTCCGCCGCGCGGTTGGAGCGCTTCTGGCAGCTCGGCGCCATCGGCGCCATTCCGGCCGGCCAGAGCGTCGTCGTGGGCGGCACCATCCCGTACAAGCCCGAGGCGCTCGCGAAGCGCGAGGAGAATCGGGCGGGGTGGCCGAAGTCGGATCCCGAAGCGGCCTGCTACCTGCCCGGCATCCCCCGCGCCACCTACATGCCCTACCCGTTCCAGATCGTGCAGGGCGACGGCGACATTCTGATGGTGTACGAGTACGCGAGCGCGAATCGCACCATCCACATGACGGACATCCGCACGATCGACGAGGTGCCCGTGGACATGTGGATGGGCTGGTCGAACGGCCGCTGGGAAGGCGACACGCTCGTGGTGGAAACCATCGCGAACGACGATCGAACGTGGCTCGACCGCGCCGGCAACTACCACAGCAACCAGATGACGGTGACGGAGCGCTTCACGCTGATGGGCCCGGACCACATCCAGTACGAAGCCACCATCGACGATCCGGTCGTGTTCACGCGGCCCTGGACGATCCGCCTGCCGCTCTACCGGCGCGTGGAGCCGAACGCCGAGCTGCTGGAGTTCAAATGCGTGGAGTTCGCCGAGCCGTTGCTCTACGGCGAGTTCCTGAAGGAGCCGCCGAAGCCGCTCGAGTGATCCGAGCCCGGCCCACACTCGAGCATCGCGCACCACGCGGTACAATCGGGCCAACCCGACACCAGGAGACCGGTCGATGCGAGCGAAAACCTCGAGCACCCTTGCAGGCATCGTGGCGGCCCTCGCGGCCGCGGCCCCCGCGGCGGCCCATCACTCGTTCGCCGCCGAGTTCGACATCAACCGCCCGATCGTGCTCGAAGGCGTGGTCACGAAGATGGAGTTCAGCAACCCGCATTCGTGGCTGCACATCGAGGTCACCACCGCTTCCGGCGAGAAGCAGCAGTGGGCCGTCGAGGGCGGTGCGCCGAACGCGCTGATCCGCCGCGGCTGGAACCGCAATTCCGTGCCGGCGGGCATCCGCGTGCGCGTCGAAGGCTATCAGGCCCGCGACCGCTCGTTCCGCGCGAGCGGCCGCGACATCACGTTGCCGGACGGCACGAGCCTCTTCATGGGCTCGGAGGGCGCGGGCGCGCCGAGCGCGGAATAGACGGCGCCGCTCACTCCCCCTCGTTGATGTTGATGATCTCCGCGCCTTCCTCCGGCGCGCGGTAGATGTTACCGCTGCCGCCGCGCGGCGGGATCGGCAGCCCCTTGGCCCGCGCTTCCTCCACCTCGCGCTCGTACGCGCGCTCGCCGCTCAGCGCGTTGCGCACGGCGCCGTTGCCCTCGTGGCAGGAGTACTCGTAGATCTGATAGCCGGGTTGGGTGGTGATCATGAGCCGGATCGTGAACGGCGCCGTGTAAGCCACCGGATCCTCCACCCTCGCGATGTACTCGAGCATCTCGGAATCCACGCGGGTGAAGCGCTCCGTGATCTTCATCCGATCGCTGTGGCGCGTGCCGTTGCCGTTCGGGCCGATGCTCGTGCGGTCGGTGAAGTTGGTGGTCTCGACGACCAGCGTGTCGCCTTCCCAGTGCCCCCGCGGGTTGCCGAGGTACTGCCGGATGTCGCCGCTCACATGAGACCGCCCGTCGAGCGGGATGATGCGCGTGTCGTGGATCATCTCGTAGCTGATGACCACGTACCCCGGGCTCTGGACGATCCGCATGCCGTTGCCGTAGATGACGGGCAGGGCCGAGCCGATCACGCCGCGCGTGATGCAGCGATCGTAGAGCGTGAAATCCTCGAACGTGTTGAAGGGACCGGGGCCGAACGTGCCGCGGTCGCGGTTGCCCGCCCGCGCGAGGCCCGCCTCGGTCATCGGCGGGATCCGGCCGTTCGGCGGGTCGATGACCAGCGAGGTGTAGCCGAACGTCCGAACGCCCCACTCGTTGCGCAGGAACGTCTCGGTGTTCACGGCCCGGTCGCGGCCGCTCTCGTCGCGGCGCGCGCGCTCCTGGAACTCCTCCGGCGTGAGCGTCTGCCGCTCGCCGAATTCCTCCGGCCGATTCAACGGCACCGAGCGCATGTCGTCGGTGCTCCAGACGCCTTCGAGGCTAGGATCGCCCCACGACGTGCGCGGACCGCGCCACGAGGGATCGCGATACTTCGCGGCCAGCGTCTCGGCCGGCACGGCGCGCAGATTCGACGGCTTCGCGGCGCTTCCTTCGCCGGCGCCCTGCCCGAGCGCCGAGCCGGCCATCGACGCCGCGACGAGCAGCGCCGCCGTGCCCCCAAGCCTCGCGCATCGTGCCATCGGTGCTCCTCCCCTCGCCACACACCCCGCGGCGCCGTTGCAGTCTCGAGATGCTCGCAAGCATAGGCGATCCCCGCGCCTTTCTCCACGAGGCGCCTGCGCTTCATTCGGGATCGTCGTCGTGCGTTTCGTCGCTGGCGAAACGGTCGCGCAGCTCGCGTCGCCCGATGGGCCGGCGCTCAGCGATGCTCGTCCGCCTCCTCGCCTCTGCTCCGCCCCACGGTGTCCGCCACGTACGCGCCGCGCAGCCCGAGCGGCTGGCTGTCGCCGACCGTCGTGTCGCGCCGGGTCTGGTGCTCCATCTCGGCGTTGATCTCACCGCCGAGCAACAGGGAGTAAGCGGACAGCCACAACCACAGCATGAGCACGGCGATGGCGGCCACGGAGCCGTAGGTCTCGTTGTAGCTGCCGAAATTCGACACGTACCAGGAGAAGACGGCCGAGCCGAGGAGCCACAGGAGCGTCGCGATCACCGCTCCATACACGACCCAGCCCCAGCGCGCCCGAGCGCGGCTCGGGCCGTAGCGATAGAAGACGGCCATGGCCCCCACGGCTACGAGCGCGAGCACCGGCCAGCGGAGCCAGCGTGCAAGGGTCTCGGCGAACGCCGGCACCGGCAGCGCGCCGATCACGGCCGGCAGCAACGCCACTGCCGCGAGCGCCACGATCACGACGAGCAGCAGCGCCACGGTCAAGAGCAACGCCACGGCGTTCAGCGTGAGGAACCCGCGCGACTCCTGCTCGCCGTACACCACGTTCAGCGCCGTCATCAACGACTTCACGCCTTTGGTGGAGCTCCAGACGGCGAGCAGCAGCGCGATGATCAAACCGACGCTCAAGGCCTGGTCGGCCGTCGCGCTCACCCGGCCGAGCTGCTCCTGCAGGATGCCGCGCGCCTCGGTCGGCAGCACGCCTTGCATCGCCTGCACGTGCTGCGTCACGGTGTCCGCGTCCGTGAACAGACCGTACAGCGACACGAGCGCGGCGATGGCCGGGAACATGGCGAGCAGGCCGTAGAAGGCGGCACCGGCCGCGATCATCGACAGATTGTCCCGGCCGACCTCGTCCTTCACCCGAGCGGCGATGTCCAGCCAACCGCTCCTCGGCAGCTCGCCCGGCCGCGCTGCCATGCGGCCTCGGTCCACGCGGTCGGCGGTGCCCATGCTCGTTCCTCGTGGTGCGGAAGCGGGCGGGCTGCAACACGCGTGCCACCGCGCGGCTCCGTGGCTCGGGCGCGTTATTGTCTGCTCACATGAAATATCTATCGTAAGACTCTGATCTAACGCTACCTCATGGGCCGTAGCGTCCGATCTTTTCCTTCTGCGCCGCCGGCCGATCCTCGACGCTCGCGATCACCCGGTGGATGGCTCGGGGGTCCGCCGGCTTGACGAAGTGGTAGTGGAAACCGGCCGCCTCCGCCCGCGCCTTGTCCTGGCTCTGGCCGTAGCCCGTGAGCGCGATCAGCAGGGGCGGCGAACCCTGCTGCAGCAGCCGGCGGGCCAGCTCGTAGCCGTCCATGCCCGGCAAGCCGATATCGACCAACGCGACCTCCGGCGCGAACAGCTCGCTGCAGGCGAGCGCCTCCGGCGCGTCGCTGGCCGTGCGCACCTCGTGCCCCGCGAGCCGGAGGAACACCGCGATGGCCTCCGCCGCGTCCGTGTTGTCGTCCACGACGAGCACGCGCTTGCCACGCGCCACCCGCGGCGCCGGCGGCTCCGGCCGCGGCTCGCGCGCCTCGGTCGCCCCCACCTCGCTCACGCAGGGCAGCACCACGCGGAACTCCGAGCCCTTCCCCAAGCCGTGGCTGCAGGCCTCCACGCGTCCCTGGTGCAGGTGCACGAGCCGCTTCACCACCGTGAGGCCCACGCCCAGGCCGCCCTGGCTGCGATCGAGCGTGCGGTCACCTTGCGTGAACAGCTCGAAGATGTGCGGCAGGAACTGCGGCTCGATGCCGATGCCCGTGTCGCGCACCTTCACGACGACCTCGCCCCGTTGCGCCGCCATGCTCACCTCGACCGTGCCGCCTTCGGGCGTGTACTTGACGGCATTGCTCAGCAGATTGCCGAACACCTGGGCGAGCCGGGCGACATCGCCATGAACCCAGACGGGCGCGGCCGGCAGGTCGAGGACCAGACGCTGGCGTTTCGCTTCGATCTGCGCCCTCGACGTCTCGATGCACTCGGAGACGATCTTGCCGAGCTCCACCGGCTCCCTCTGCAGGGTGACCTTGCCCTGCGTGATGCGCGAGACGTCGAGCAGATCGTCCACGAGCTGTGCCAGATGCGTGACCTGGCGTTCGACCACTTCTCGCGCCCACGAGATGCGCGGATCGAGCGGCGCCACTCTGCGCATGACCTCGACGGCGCTGCGGATCGGCGCCAGCGGGTTCCGCAGCTCGTGCGACAGCATGGCCAGAAACTCGTCCTTGCGGCGGCTCGCCTGCTGGAGCTTCTCCTCGGCCTGCTTGCTGAGCGCCATCGCGCGCTGCAGGTTGCCGTAGAGCCGTGCGTTGTCGAGCGCGATGGCGGCCCGGCTCACGAGGTCCGCGAGCACGGGCTCGTGGCGCTGCGCGCTGGCGGCGCTCGGGGTGCCGAGCACCAGCACGCCGATGGCGCGCTCGCCTACCACGAGAGGCCACGCACGCGCGAACGACAGCTCCGCGGGCCATGCCGACGGCGTCCGCGAGTACATGCGCAGGTCCACGATGCGCCCTTCGCGCCGCGCCTCCATCGCGGCCTGGCAGAGCCTCCCAGGCAGCTCGCCGAGCGAGGCGAAGCAGCGGGTGCGATCGGGCCGAGCCCGCGACATCACGATGTCGCGCTCGTCGACGCTCACCGCGAGCACGGCGAGGTCCGCGAACGACGGCACGAGCAGGTCGAGCAGCTTGTGCATGCTCTGCTCGAGGTCCAGGGAGGCCCCGAGCTCGCGGCTCGCCCGCGCCATGAACTCCGACCGCCGGGTGGCCTCCTCCGCCGCCGCCCGATCCGCCTCGGCGCGCGCCAGCGCCTCGGCGTGGCGCCGCGCGCGGAAGAGATCCACGAACACGCGCACCTTGCTGCGCAGGATCTCGGGCACGATGGGCGACAGGATGTAGTCCACCGCGCCGAGCTCGTAGCCGCGCGCCGTCTGCAGCTCGTCGGCGTACGCCGTCACGAAGATGATCGGCGTGTGCGCCGTCTTGCTGTGCTTGCGGATGAGCTCCGCCGTCTCGATGCCGTCGATGTCCGGCATGTTGACGTCGAGCAGCACGACCGCGAAATCCCGCCTCAGGAGCTCCCGCAGGGCATCCGCCCCCGACGTGACGAGCACGAGATTCTCCCCGAGCTCCTCCAGCACCGTCTGGAAGGCGAGGAGCTTCTCGGGCAGGTCGTCGACGACCAGGATGTTGACCTTGTCGTCCGTCACCGATGCAGCCAGCCCTTCAGCACCGCCAGCAGGTGCGACGTCTCCACCGGTTTCGACAGATAATCCCAGGCGCCCGCCTCGATGCACTTGTCGCGGTCGCCCTTCATGGCCTTGGCGGTGACCGCGACGATCCGCAGGTCCCCGCCATGCGGCAGCTTGCGAATCTCTCGCATCGTGGTCATGCCATCCATCTCCGGCATCATGATGTCCATCAGCACGATGTCGATGCTCCGGTCGCCTTGCACGAGCCGGATGGCTTCTCGCCCGTTGCTCGCCGACACCATTTCCATGCCCTGATCGTGCAGCACCGTGGACAGCGCGAAGATGTTGCGCATGTCGTCGTCGACGATCAGCGCCTTCCTGCCTTCGAGCTGGCGGTCGCTCCGGTGCAGCTCCTCGATCCGGCGGCGCTCTTCCTCCGGCAGCTCGGCCAGCGACCGGTGGAGGAACAGGTAGATCACGTCCAGCAGGCGCTCCGGCGAGCGCGCTTCTCGCAAAGTGAAGGCGCCTGTGCGTCGCCAGCGCGACGACGCGTTCGCACCGGCGCCGTAGATCGCGATCGCCAGCGGCCGGCGCCCGCCGGCCTCGCGCTCCATGACCTCGACCAGCTCGTCCGGCTCGAGGTCGGCCGTCCCCGGCTGCACCACCAGGCAGTCGAGGTGGCCGTCGCGCAGCGCCGCGCAGATCTCGGCGCCGTCCTGCGACACCACCGTGTCCACGTCGGCGCCCTCGAGCCGGTCGAGCACCGCGTCGAGCTCCGGCCCGGGCGGCATGAGGAGCGCGAGCCTGCGGCGCGGCCGCGACACGCGCTCCTGCAGCCGCCGCACGGCGTCGACCAGCGCACCGCGATCCGCAACCGGTCTCGCCAGGAAATCGACCGCACCGGCCTCCACCGCCCGCGCGCGCGCGTCGTCCGTGGAGATCACGCAGATCGGGATGTGGCGCGTCGCGAGGTCCGCCTTCAAGCGGCTCAGGACACGCCAGCCGGACATGTCGGGTAGAACGAGGTCGAGCGCGATGGCGGTGGGCCCATGCTCCTTCACCATCGCGATGGCCCGGGCGCCGCTGCGGCTCACGAGCCCCTTGAAGCCCCGCTCGCGAGCCGCCTCGAGCAGCTTCTCGGCCAACGACAGGTCGTCCTCCACGATCAGCAGGACGGGGTCGCCGGGCTTGATCTCGGCGCGATCGTCGCCCGCCTCGTCGGGCGCCGACGCCGCCCCGTCGTCCTCGCTCGCGGGCAACGGCACCGCCCGCGAGCCCGGCGACGGCGCGAGCGCGAGCACCGGCACCCGGCCCGTGCGCGCCGTCCGCTGCGGATGCGAGGACGGCAGATACAGCGTGAAGGTGCTGCCTTCGCCGGGCGTGCTCGTGAGCCGGATCTCGCCGCCGAGCAGCTTGGAAAGCTCGCGACTGATGGCGAGCCCCAGGCCCGTTCCGCCGTACTTGCGCGAGGTCGATCCGTCGGCCTGCTGGAACGCCTCGAAGATGATCTGCTGCTTGTCCGCCGGGATGCCGATGCCCGTATCGCTCACCGAGAACGCGATGACGCCCTCGGCCTGCTCGAGCTCGTCGTTGTCGGGCGACCACCCGGAGGCGGCCGGCGCGATCGTGAACGACACGTGGCCTTCGTGAGTGAACTTGAAGGCGTTCGACAGCAGGTTCTTGATGATCTGCTGCAGGCGCTTGATGTCCGTGAAGATCGCTCGCGGCAGGGACGGGTCGAGGTGCACCTCGAATCCCACCTGCTTCGATTCGGCCACGTGGCGGAAGGTGCGCTCGACGTAACGCTGCAGCTCGAGGAGCCGCAGCTCGCTCACGTCCAACATCACGGTGCCGGACTCGATCTTCGACAGGTCGAGGATGTCGTTGATCAACGCGAGCAGGTCGTTGCCGGAGGCGTGAATGGCCTTGGCGGCCTCCACCTGGCGCGGCGTGAGGTTGCCTTCCTTGTTCTTCGCGAGCTGATCCGCGAGCAGCAGCAGGCTGTTCAGCGGCGTGCGCAGCTCGTGCGACATGTTCGCGAGGAACTCCGACTTGTACTTCGAGGTGAGCGCGAGCTGCTTCGCCTTCTCCTCGAGGGCCTGGCGCGCCTGCTCCACCTCGCGGTTCTTGCGCTCCACCTCCTGGTTCTGATGCGCGAGCTGGCGGGCCTTCTCCTCGAGCTCCTGGTTGGTCTGCTTGAGCTCCTCGGCCAGCGACTGCGACTGCTTGAGCAGGTTCTCGGTGCGCGTGTTCGTCTCGATCGTGTTGATGACGATGCCGATCGACTCGGTGAGCTGATCGAGAAACGCCTCGTGCGAGCGGCTGAACGGCTCGAGGGAGGCGAGCTCGATGACCCCGCGGAGCTCGCCCTCGAACACCACCGGCATGACGAGCACCGCGTGCGCCGAGGACTCCGACAGCCCCGTGCGGATCCGGAACGCGTCGGTGCCGACGCTGGTGAGGCGAATCTTGCGCTTCTCGATGGCGCACTGGCCCACCAGCCCCTCGCCGAGCTCGATCTCCTTGCCGTGCACGGCCTCGCCGTTGGAAGCGAAGCTCGCGAGGAGCTTGAGCCGCTGGCAGCCCTGCTCGCCGCTCAGCACGTAGAACTCCGCCTGCTGCGCGCCCACTACGGGCGCGAGCTCTGACAGGATCATCCGACCCACGGTCACCAGATCGCGCTGCCCCTGGAGCATGCGGCTGAACTTCGCGAGATTCGTCTTCAGCCAATCCTGCTCGGTGTTCTTGCGCGTGGTGTCGCGCAGGTTGCGGATCATCTCGTTGATCGTATCCTTGAGAGCCGCCACCTCGCCCTGCGTCTCGACTGTGATCTCGCGGGTCAGGTCGCCTTGCGTGACGGCCGTGGCCACCTCCGCGATGGCGCGCACCTGCGTGGTGAGGTTGGCCGCGAGCTCGTTCACGTTCTCCGTGAGGCCCTTCCAGATGCCCGCCGCGCCGGGCACCTTCGCCTGCCCGCCGAGCTTGCCCTCCACGCCCACCTCGCGCGCCACCGTGGTCACCTGGTCCGCGAACGTCGCGAGCGTCTCGGTCATGCTGTTGATCGTCTCGGCGAGCGCGGCGATCTCGCCCTTCGCCTCCAGGGTGAGCTTCTGCTTGAGATCGCCGTTCGCCACGGCCGTGACCACCTTGGCGATGCCGCGCACCTGCGAGGTCAGGTTGCCGGCCATGAAGTTCACGTGGTCCGTGAGGTCCTTCCAGACGCCGGCCACGCCCTGCACGTCGGCCTGACCGCCGAGCTTGCCTTCCGTGCCCACCTCGCGCGCCACGCGCGTCACTTCCGAGGCGAACGAGCGCAGCTGGTCCACCATCGTGTTGATGGTGTTCTTGAGGTCGAGGATCTCCCCCTTCACGTCCACGGTGATCTTGCGGGACAGGTTGCCCGCCGCCACCGCCTTCGTGACCTCGGCGATGTTGCGCACCTGCGCCGTGAGGTTGCCGGCCATGGCGTTCACCGATTCCGTGAGGTCGCGCCACGTGCCCGACACGCCCTCCACCTCCGCCTGGCCGCCGAGCTGCCCTTCCGTGCCCACCTCGCGCGCCACGCGCGTCACCTCCGAGGCGAACGAGCGCAGCTGATCCACCATCGTGTTGATGGTGCTCTTGAGCTCGAGCACCTCGCCCTTCACGTCGACGGTGATCTTCTTCGAGAGGTCCCCGGCCGCCACCGCCTTCGTGACCTCGGCGATGTTACGCACCTGCAACGTCAGGTTGCTCGCCATGAGGTTCACCGACTCGGTGAGGTCCTTCCATGTGCCCGCCACGCCGCGCACGTCCGCCTGGCCGCCGAGCTTGCCTTCCGTGCCCACCTCGCGCGCCACGCGCGTCACCTCCGACGCGAACGAGCGCAGCTGATCCACCATGGTGTTGATGGTGTTCTTGAGCTCGAGGATCTCGCCCTTCGCGTCGACGGTGATCTTCTTCGACAGGTCTCCGGCCGCCACGGCCTTGGTGACGTCCGCGATGTTGCGCACCTGCGAGGTCAGGTTGCCCGCCATGGTGTTCACGGAGTCCGTCACGTCCTTCCACGTGCCGGCCACGCCCTTCACCTTGGCCTGCGCTCCGAGCTTGCCGTCCGTGCCCACCTCGCGCACGACGCGCGTCACCTCGGCCGCGAAGTCGGCGAGCTGCTCCACCATCCTGTTGATAATCTTGGCCGTGCGCAGGAACTCGCCTTCGAGCGGCCGGCCGTCGTGCTCGAGCGCCATGGTCGCCGACAGATCCCCCTGCGCCACGGCCCCGATCACGCGGGCCGCCTCCGTCGTCGGATGCACGAGATCGTCGATGAGCGAGTTCACCTGCTCCACGCACTCGCCCCAGATGCCGCGCGCCCCGGGGAGCGCCGCGCGCCGCGAGAGCTTTCCTTGCCTGCCGACCACCTTGGCGAGCCGCCGGAGCTCCTCGGCTATGCCGCTGCTCTGCTCGACGAGGTCGTTGAATACGTCCGCGATCTTGTTGAAGGTGGGCGAGCCTCCGAGCGGCAGCCGCACCGTCGCGTCGCCTCGCTTTAGCGCGGTGAGGGCCGCCAGGATCATGGTCATCTCGTCCGCTTGCGAAAACGACGTACGCGGATGCGCGACTGCGCTGCTCATGGCGTTTCCTCGATTGCGCTGAACTACCCGGCGGCGGGCCCGCCGTCCGGTCTCCCCGAACGCGCGAGGATACGCGCGTTGGCCCGCGCCGACGAGTGGACGAGTGGCGACACATCGACGCCTTTTTCCAAATTTTGGAAAGACGAGCAGCGAAGCCCGCTTGAGATTCCAAAATTTGGAAAGATGCGCGGGCCGCCGGGACGAGCGCGGGTCGGCGGGCTCGATTTTGCGCTGGTCAGCGCCGGCCGGCCGCCAGGTTCTTGTCCACCACGGCCAGCAGGATCAGCAGAAAGCCGAGCACCCGCAGCACATAGGCGAACGGCAGGCGCTCGTCGCCCGCGCCGAGGAACGTGGCGATGACCTGGTTCAGCGCGAGCAGCGCGAAAGCGAGGCCGAACGCGAGGAACAGCCGGTCCGCCGTCTTTCGCCAGAAACGCAGGAAGAACAGCGACGCGACGACGTAGCCGGCCGTGGCCGCGCCCGCGAGGTAGACGAGCAGGCCCTCCATCATTCCACCTCCCAGATGAAGGCATAGAGCAGACAGGCGATGCCGGCCAGCGCCGACCCCATTCGCACCGCCCGCAAGTCCGCGGCCGTGGGGAGCACGATCAGGTCCACGAACAGCAGCAGGTTGTTCAGGGACAGGAACACGAAGCACAACCCGGCCCAGAACAGCAGCCGAACCCGGGTGCGCGCGTACGCCCGCAGAAGCAGCCACGTGCAGCCGACGCAGGTGAGCGCGGCCAGCAGGAACAGGACGAAGCGAAAAATTTCCACGATCGCTACTTCCTCCAGAAACGGAACGCGTCTGCGAGCGTCTTGATCTTCGAGTCGCGCAGCGCGTAGATCACGCGGAATAGCGTCACGGGGCGTTCGTTGTACAGCCGGGAAAGCGTCTGCACGTGCGCGTGCAGCTCCGGCTCGGGCCGATAACGCACGCGCTCGTCGGCTTCGCGCACCACGAGGCCCTGCTGCTCGAACACGTCCACGTACCTGGCCACCTCGGCCTCGGTGAGATTCGCGCCGGGCGCGGAAGCCGCGAGGAGATCGCTCGTGCTCCAGGCTCTCTGCGGCTGCTCGTAGAGCACGAGCAGCAACTCGGCCGCGTCGACCGTCGTTATCGACGACTGCAGGAACGCACAAAAGGCGTCCGTAAAATCGTCGTCGGGAAACACTCTGGCGTCTCGTGGGCGCGTAGGGATTCGTGGCGGGGAAGGTCCGGGATGATGGGCGAGTCGGCGCGCGCGCGCAACCCTCGATCGTCGAGGGAACGCGCCGTTCCGCCTGGCACGATGGTTGCCTGCCGGTATCGCTTAACGCTCCGCGAGATGCTCGCGCACGCGAGTCGCGATCGAGGCCGCGTCCCGCCCCACGCCGCAGATCAGACCCGACGCGCGGCAGGTTTGCCATTCGCGGCCGACGTAGAACAGGCCTGCGACGGGTGCCGCGCCGCGCTCGTGCACGAACGTATCCGCCCCGACTGCGCCCGGTATGTCGACCCACGACGTATCGTCGCGATACCCCAATGTCCAGATCACGGCGTCGCAACGCCGGCGGCTGCCGTCGGCGAACGCGAGCACGTCGCCGTCCGCCGCCACGCAGCGGGGCGCGAGCTCCACGCCGGCGTGCAGCAACGCTGCGGGCCGAAGATGCAGCCCCGGCGTCGCGTCGAGCTTGCGCACGAGCCTTCCGCGGATGCTCGCTTCCTCCGCCGCCAGCAGACCCGCTCGCAGAGCCCACCACGTGGTGTCGCGACCGAGAATACGCTGTGGTCCGAAGTTGCGATGACGCCCCATGGCGAGCACGACGCGGCGCTCGCCGGCGAGCTCCCGCGCGATTTGCCGTCCCGTGGCTCCGTCGCCCACCACGACGACGTTCGCGCCCGCGACCGACGAAGGGTTACGGTAGCTCTGCGCGTCGAGCTGCTGGACGGCCGCGGCCAGCCGGCCGGCGAAGGACGGCACGCTCGGACGCTGGAAGGTGCCCGTGGTGATCACGACTGCGCGCGCGAGCACGCGCTCACCCCGGTCCGTCGCGGCTGCGAACAGCGGTCCTTCGCGACGCAGCCGCTCGATCCCGTTCCCGGTGACGATGGGCAGCCGGAAGTGGCCCGCATACCGCTCGAGATAGTCTCCCATCTCGTCCTTGGTGGGAAAGCCGCAGCCGTCGCCGTCGTGAGGGAGATCGGGCAGCGCGCTCACTGCTCGCGACGTGAACAGGACCAGCGAATCGAAACGCGCGCGCCAGCAGTCGCCGATTCGAGGCCTGCGCTCGTAGACGCGACAGTCGAGCTCGGCCGCGCCGAGCGCCCGGGCGGCGGCGAGCCCCGCCTGCCCGCCGCCCACGACCAGGACATCCACCGACACCGCCCGAGCCTCCAACCGATCGGCGGGCCCGGGCCGCACGCGTCAGCCGCCGGCCGACGCGGCCGCCGCGACCTGCGGCGGATGCGCCGCCATCAGGCGCTCGAGCAACGCCACGGTCTCGGGATGCGGCTCGGCCGCTTGCCGCAGGAACGGCTCGTTGTAATCGCCGCGGGCGAGGTCGATCGGTAAGCGCCCGTTTGCGTCCTTGGCGTAGAGGTCCGCACCGTTCGCCACGAGGAACTCGACGATGCGGGTGAAGCCTTTCATCGCGGCCCCGTGCAAGGCGGTGCGATGCGGCACGGCGCGCGGGCTCGGCACCTGCCGCCCGCGATAGTCGTAGCTGAAGTCCGACAGCCGCTGCTCGATGACGAGCAGATGCGCGGCCGACTGGCCCTGCGGCTCGGTGACCATGCGGGCGTTGATGTCGGCGCCCGCTTCGAGCAGCAGCCGCATCGTCTCGAGCACGCCCTCCTCGGTGCGGTTGCGGCCGCGCGTGACGCGCAGCCCGTACTCGACGCCCGCGGCCGCCATGAGCGGCGTGACGCCCTGGTTGCTCGGCAGGTCGACGAGCGCGCCGTGCTCGAGGAGCAGCTTCACGAAGGGCGCGTCTCCGGCCCGGGCCGCCCGCAGCAGCGGAGTGGCGCCGAACGACAAGATGCTGTCGCCGCCGCGATCCTGGGGCACGTTACGGTACGGCGGGCGGCGCTTGAGCTGGATGTTGGGATCGGCGCCGCGCTCGAGCAGCATGCGCGCGATGTCGAGCGCCGTGTGCTCGTCCATGCTCGGCAGCACCACCATCGAGCCGTTGCCCGCCGTCGGCAGCGTGTTGGTGTCCGCGGCCATATACAGCGGCGTGCGTCCGTACAGATCCCACTTGTTGACGTCGGCGCCCGCCTCGATCAGGTACGCCGCGAGATCGAAGTGGAGATTGAGCAGCGCCATGTTGAGCGGCGTGACCCGATGCGGGTCCGGCAAGTCGATGTCGGCCCCGCCTTCGACGAGGTGCCGCGCACACTCGATGCAGCCTTCCCGCGCGGCGTACAGCAGCGGCGTGAACCCGCCCTGGTTCATGTCCTTGGGGCGCGGCTCGCGGATGACCTTGCGCTCCCACTGCCGCACCGCTCCGCGCGCGTTCACGTCCGCGCCGCGCTCGATCAGCAGCTTCACCATCGCGGGCTGGCGCTGCGCCGCCGCCCACATGAGCGCCGATTGCCCGCCCCACTGCTCCTTGGCGTTGATGTCCGCGCCGGCGTCGAGCAGGAGCTCGGCGGCCTCGAGGTTGCCCGTGCGGGCCGCCGCCATGAGCGGCGTCTCGCCCTCCGGGTTGGCGGCGTTCGGATCCGCGCCCGCCGCGAGCAGCGCCTCGATGATCGGCGCCGAGCCGATCATCGCGGCCTCCGACAGCGCGAAGGCGCCGAACACGTTGCGCGCATGCACGTCGGCGCCCGCCTCGACGAGGCGCTTCACGAGCTCGACGTCCCCGTGATGCGCCGCCCACATGAGCGCCGTGGTACCGTCCAGCCCGCGGGCGTTCACGTCGGCCCCTTCGCGCAGAGCGGCCAGCACCGCTTCGCGGTCGGCCGCTTCCGCGGCCTCCACGATGGAGAGGGGCTTGCCCGCCGCGCCCGCCGCCGAGGCGGCGAGCAGGCCGGCCGCGAGCAGACCGACGAGCCGGACGCCCATGCTCACACCTCCGCGAACGTGCCCTGGCTGTCGCCGATCGACTCGACCGGTATCTCCGTGCGCTCGAGCACCGTGAGCAGCAGGTCCGCGAAGCGCGAATCCTGCGGGTACCGCAGGTGCTGCCCGCCTTTGATGCGGCCGTGCGCGTGCCCGAGGATGGCCGTGGGCAGCGGGTCGTTGTTGTGGCGGTTGCTGTCGCTCATGTTGCTGCCGAACATCACCATCGAGTGATCGAGCAGCGTGCCGTCCCCTTCCTTCGTGTTCGCGAGCCGCTCGACGAAGTGTGCGAATTTCTCGGTGTGATAGCGCTGGATTCGCGCCAGGCGGTCGAGCTTCGTCGGATCGTTGGCGTGATGCGACAGCGGATGGAACGCTTCCTGGATGCCGATGTTGTTGTAGCTGCGCATGCTCGCCTCGCGGTCCATCGAGAAGGTGATGACCCGCGTGAGGTCCGCCTGGAACGCGAGCGCCATGAGGTCGAACATGAGCTCGAAATGCGTGTCGAGGTCGTTCGGCACGCCGATCGGCGCGTCCGGGATCTCGAGGTCCGCGTCCGCCTGTTCCTGGCTCATCTGCACGCGACGCTCGATCTCGCGCACCGAGTCGAGGTACACGTCCACCGCGGCCCGGTCGTCGGGCCCGAGCTGCCGTTGCAGGCTCCTCGCCTGGTCCATCACGCGGTCGAGGATGCTGCCCGTCTCGCGCACGATCGCCTGCCGCTCTTCCTCGGTGTCGCCCTGTCCGAACAGCCGGTAGAACACCGCCCGCGGGTTCACTTCCTGCGGCAGCGACTGCGTCGGCGTGCGCCAGGCGAGCTGCGCGCCCCGCTGCGCGGTGGTGAGCTCGAGCGACGGCAGCCGCGTTTCCTGACCGATGTGCCGGGCCGCGAGCTGATCCGCCGTGACGCCCGCGTCCGGATGGATCACCCCCGCGTCCTTCGGCGACACGCACGACAGCCAGGTCCGCTCGATGAACTCGTGCGGCTCGGGGCTCTCCGCCGGCTTGTTCCGCAGCCCCGACACGATCGTCAGGTGCTCCCGGAAAGGCTCGAGCGGTTCTAGGATCGGCGACATCTTGTAGTCGCGCCCCGTCTGCTCCGGCGACCACTTGCTCATCACCGCGCCGTGCGGGAAGCCCACGAAGGCGAGCCGGTGCGGCGTCTTGCCCGCCGCCGTCTTCGCCCACACCACCCCGGCAGGATTCATCGCATCGAGCAGCGGCAGCGCGATGCACGCGCCCGCTCCCCGCAGCACGGTCCGACGGGAAAGATGCTTCTTCGTGATGAACATCAGCCGTCTCCTCTCGCCCCTTCTCGATCAGCGTCGACGGACGGTCCGCGGCAGGATCGCGTCTCGACAGCCGCTCCTACGGACCCGCTCTCGCGACGCCATTATCCCCCGTTTCGCCTCCGTCAGCCGCTCGCCTGCGCCGTCACCGCCGACGGCTCGGCCGCCTCGGGTGCCCGGCGGAGCTGGAACGGGTCGCTCGTCACGACCTGCCAGATCACCTCCGACACCCGGTAATCCTCCTTCGCCGCCTCGCGCACGATGCGCCGCACAGCCGGCATGTCCCGGTAGTCGAGCGTGCGCCCGAGCGCGTACATCAGCAGCCGCTCGGCGAAAGTCTGCACGAACTGCTCCGGCCGCCTGAGCAGCGCCTCCCGCAGATCGTCCGGCCCGTTCACCACGGTGCCGTCCGGCAGCTCCGCCGTCGCGTCGATCGGCGTGCCGGCATAGCGGTCCTTGTCGCGCCACACGCCCACGGCGTCGAAATTCTCGAGCGCGAACCCGAGCGGGTCCATCACGCCGTGGCAGCCGAAGCAGTTCGGGTTCTCGCGATGCTTCGCCATGATCTCCCGCACGGTGCGCGCCTTCTGCGTCCCGATCTCCGCCTCGGGGAACGCATCCACGTTGGGCGGCGGCGTGGCCGGCGGGGTCCCGTTGATGTGCTCGAGGATGAATGCGCCCCGCAGCACGGGCGACGTGCGATTGGGATACGCGGCGGCCATGAGCACGGCGCCTTTGCCGAGCAGCCCCCACCGCGTCGAATCCTCGAGCTCCACCCGGCGGAAGCCGTCGCCCTTCACGTCGTTGATGCCGTACAGCAGCGCGACGCGCTCGTTGAGATACGTGTGCTTCGCCGTCAGGAAGTCGAGCACGCTGCGGTCTTCGTCAAAGATGCTCTTGGAGAACAGCGTGAGCTCGGTCAGGTAATCGTCACGCGGGTCGCCGCGGCCCGACGCGTACGGGAAGATCTCCCGGTCGGGCTCCACCTCGTCGAGGCGCTTGATGTCGAGCCACTGGTGCACGAAGTTGCTCGCGAGCGTCTCCGCCCGCGGGTCCCTCAGCATGCGCTGCACCTGCGCCCGCAGCGTCTCGGGCTTCGAGAGCTCCCCGCGGATCGCGACGTCGAGCAGCTCCTCGTCGGGGATCGAGTTCCACAGGAAGAACGAGAGCTTCGAGGCGAGCGTCACGTCGTCGATCCGATAGATCTCGCCGGGCGCCACGCCTTCGGGCAGCGGCTCCACGCGGTAGAGGAAGTACGGGCTCGCGAGGATGCCCGTGATCGCGCTGCGGATCCCTTCCTCGAACCCGCCTCTGGCGAAGCCGTCGCGGTAGTACGCGAGCAGGTCGGCGAGGTCGGACTCCGCGAGCGGCCGCCGATACCCCCGCGTCGCGAGCCGCGTGATGATCTCCTCAGCGCAGATGTCGGGGTCGTCGCCGCGGTCCGGGTGACAGGTGAAGATGCGCTCGCGGCTCGGCGTCTCGCTGAGCCCGCTCGCGTTGAACGGCCCGCTGATCTCGAACGCGCTCACGCGGTACACGCGGTCCTGGCCGCCGCCCGGCACGAACATCTGCAGCTGGTCGTCCGATTCCGCGAACGTGCGGCGCCGGAAGGTCACGCCCACCTTGTGCGGCCCGGCCTTCGCGGCGAAGCGGATGTTCTTGAGGCGCGAGTTGATCTGCTCCATCACGCCGTTCTGCACCTGATCGTAGAGGCGCATGTCCTCCTCGCCCCCGATCACGGTCTCGTACACGGGCGTCCCGTCCAGGAGCACGACCACGGTGTTCTCGAACTCCATGTCGTTGCCCCAGATGTGCGTGGCCATGTCGGCGATGTTGATCACGTACTCGCCGTCGGAAGGGAAGAAGTGCTCCACGACCATGCCGCCCCGCGTCCCTAGCGGCAGCCCCTCCACGTGGCCGTGCTGGGTGCCGGGCGGCGCCGTGTAGGTCTGGCTACCGGGCCGCGCGTCCGGCCGCCCCACGGCCTGCACCGCCAGCGCCCGCGCCGCCGACACGTACTGCTCGATGAACGACGGCGACACCTGCAGCCCGCTCGCGATGTTGTCGAAGTGGGCCACGACCTCGTCCTGGGGGAGGTACGCCACCGGGTCGATCTCGAGCCCGAGCAGGTCCCGCACCGCGTTGGCGTACTCCTTGCGGTTCAAGCGATGCGGTGGAATCGACTCCGAGCCTCGGTGCCGCGCCGCCGCCTCGTCGAGGGCGCGCTCGAGCCATGCGATGAGCGCGACCGTCTCCTCTTCGTCCGGACGCGGCTCGTTCGCCGGAGGCATCAGGCGTCCCCTGAGCTTTCGCACCGCCTTCTCGAAGAGCTCCGCGTGCTCGCCCACGCTTTCGGGGCCGAGCCTGTCGAACGCCACGCCACCCGCGAGCTCCGCATAGTTGTGGCAGTCCGTGCAGTAGCGATCGATCGTCGGCCAGTGCTTCTTGCCCGCTTCGGCCACGGAGACTTCGCCGAGCTTCCCGCAGCCCGCTGCGAGCACCAGCGCCGCGACCCATCCGGCGTGTTTCGTCATGACCTTCCGCATGGCGTTAGACTCTGTCCATTCTATCGGCTCCGAGTCCGCCCAACTATGCATCGGGCGACAAATACGGCCACATGCTCCGGAACGCACGCACGACGAACGCCTCCGGGTCTCCCATTATGTCGTCGAACTCCTTGGTGGGCTCGGCCGCCAACGCCTCCTGCGTGCCGCCGCCGCTGTAGAGCGTCCTGAGCAGCCGCTCCCAGATCACGTTGTACATGTCGTACTGACGGACCAGCGCCGCGCGGTCGAGCACGGGCCCGTGGGCCGGGACGAACCGCGTGGCGTCGTTCGAGACGGTGAGGATCATGTCGAGCCCGCCCACGATCCCGCCGATCCACCCGCCGGTCCACCAGTCGATGTCGGGCCACCCCGCGCCGGTCACGGCCCCGCCCACGGCCATCACGTTCTGCTCCGGGAAGAAGACATAAATGTCGCCGTCGGTATGCGGGCAGTCGCGCAGATGGCCGCAGCGCACGGTAAGGTTCCCGACGGTCAGCTCTTCCTCGGTGTAGAACGTCTTGTTCGGCAGCGCCACGTCCGGCAACGGTTCCACCGTGACTTCGTTCCACGGCCAGGTGACGTCGGTCGTGAGCCAGAGCCGGGTGTTCACGTGCGCCACGATGGTGGCGCCGGCCTTGCCGAGCGTCTCGTTCGAGCCCGTCTGCTCGGGGTGCCAGTGGGTATTGAACAAGGTATGGACGGGGCCCGCGGCCGGCAGGACCGCCTCTACGGCGGCCCGAACGGCATCGGCCTGCCCGGCCGGGCCGCCGTCCACGAGCGCGACGCCGTCCCCGGCCGCGACGGCCAGCACGTTGACGCCGTCGATCGTGAGCACGTGGAAGCCGCCGCCGAGATCGGCGTGCCCCGAGCCTTGCGCCCGTGCAGCCGTCAGGAAGGGGGGCAAGCCGACCGACAACAATGCGGCCGCGGCGCTGCGGGCGGCGGCCTGCATGAAGCGCCTGCGCGATAACCGGCTGATCGAACGCACTCTCGAGGCTCCTCCCCCGTGCCCCGGCCGCGGGCAAACAGCTTCGCCGTGCCCCGGCGGCGCCGGCACGATCCGCTACGCCATAGTTTGAGGAACGGCCGTGGAATCCGCCATATACGGGAAACCACTATGGTATGGCGCATGCCGGCCGCCGCACGACCACGCAGCCGATGGAGCAGCGCCGGTTGCGGCGCCGGCGGCGACAGGGAACGGTGCGCGGTGCCACAATCAGCGCGTCGACCCACTGACGCGCGCAGAGGAGTGCACGGTCATGGCTGCTCGCGAATGGCATGGTGTGACGGTCGAGTGCGTGCAGGGAAACATCGCGGACCAGCCGGACGTCGACGCCATCGTCAACGCCGCGAACGCGGCGCTCATGCCGGGCGGCGGCGTAGCGGGCGCGATTCATGCCGCGGCAGGCCCCGAGCTCGCGAAGGAATGTCGGCGGCTCGCGCCCATCCGGCCGGGCACGGCGGTGATCACCGGCGCCCACCGGCTGCCCAACAAGCACGTCATCCACTGCCTCGGGCCGGTGTACGGCCGGGACGAGCCGGCCGACAAGCTGCTCGCCTCCTGCTACCGCGTGGCGCTCGATCTCGCCGAGCGGCACCGGCTCGAGTCGATCGCCTTCCCGGCCCTCTCGACCGGCGCGTTCGGCTACCCGCTGCGGGAGGCCGCGAGCGTAGCGCTGCGCACCGTGCTCGCCGCGCTGCCCGGCCTCACCCACGTGAAGCGCATCCGCTTCGTGCTGTACGGCGCCTCGGACCTGCAGGTGTACGAGGAGCTGCTCGCGAAGGCGGAGCCGCCGGGCTAGCGGCGGACGGCGACGGCGCCCGGCGCGCTAACGACGCTCGGGGCCGGGCGACAGCCGCGGCTCCTCGTCCGGCACCAGCATGCGAATCATGCCGTCCTGCCGCGAGGTGATGTAGAGCTCGCCGTCGCGGCTGCGGCCGATGTGGAGATCGGCGCGCGTCGCCGTGATGCCGTTCGTGCGCTCGATGAGCTCGCGCAGCGTGACGTACACGCGCTCGCCGCGCGAGTTGCGCTCGTAGAGCTGGATTTCCTCCACCGGCGCCACCGTCCGCGGCACGCCGTCGTCCACGGCCTTGAGCGCCGCCGTGTCGGCGGCGAACAGGCGGCCGCGCACGATGTCGCCGAACACGAACTTGCCCTGAAGCTGCGGGATGCGGCCGTGATAGGTGAAGCCGCCCGTGACGGCTTGCCCGTCGCTGTGGTCGTAGATCGCCACCGGGTAGAGAAAGCCGTCCGCCGTGCGGCCGTCGAGCACGTCGGGCGGCAGCTCGTAGAGCTCATCGAGCGCCCCGCCCGGCCGCCACATGCCGTTCTCCCAGTAGCCCTCGCGGCGCATCCAGCCGTAGTTGCCGCCCTTGCGAACGATGTTGATCTCCTCGATGTGGACCATCCCGATGTCCGCCGCGAGCATCGTGCCGTCCTCGAGGTCCCAGGAGAGCCGGTGGGCGTTGCGGAAGCCGTAGGCGTAGATCTCGCCGAGCGTATTGGGGTCGCCGTCCCCTGCGAACGGATTGCTCGGCGGAATCGTATAGTCGCCGACACCTTTCTCGCCGCCGGTCTCGCGGGGGCTGCGCGGGTCGAATCGCAGGATGGCCGTCACCACTGTGTCGAGCCGCTGCGTCTGGCCGGGATTGTTCGCGTGCGGGCCGCCGCCGTTGCTGAAGCCGAGATCGCTGCCGCTCGTATAGATTGCTGAAGCCGAGATCGCTGCCGCTCGTATAGAGGAGACCGTAGTCCTCGTCGCCCGGCCTCGCGGTCGGGTTGAACTCCACGGCGCCTAACGGATGCGAGAAGTTCTCCACCACGTGGGCCACCCGCAGGAGCTCGCGGCGGGTGCCGCTGAACGTGTCCGCTTCGGGGTCGTCCGCGCGCCACTCCGTGATCACGTTGTGGTACGTGCCCTGCTCCGCCGTGAACCCCGGCGGCACGAAGTCGGGCGCCTTCGGGTTACCGGCGGCGCGCTCGCCGTGCACCGTGTAGAAGAGCCCGTTGCGGGCAAACTCGGGATGGAAGGCGAAGCCGATGAAGCCGCTCTCGAGCCGACTGTAAACGGTGTGCGGGAACGCCGCGGCCACGTCGGCGTACACCGTGACCTCGCCGCCCGAGATCAGATAGAGATAGCCGCGGGAGTCGTTCGCGAAACGCCGGCCGTCCGGCACATCGCGTACGTAGCTCACGCGTGCCCAACCGGGCGGATTCACGTCCTGGTCCGCGGGCAGCCTGCCGCGCGTCTGCGGCAGCCGTACGACGTCTACGATCCGCACCTCGAGGCCGCGCTTCTCCACGGGCGCCGGCAACGGGTCGGTGACGAGCGTCTGCGCCGAGGCGGCGGTTGCCACGCCGATGGCGGCGGCGGCGAGCGGCGACCGGATGCCCATGCGATCTCCCAACGGCACGGCCGGTGACTCGCAGTATCGCTCACGGCGCGCCGCGCGTCATCGCGCCCGCCGCGTGACGGGCTTCGCAGCGGGCCCGGCCTCCGCCGCCGCGTGTGACCGGCTTCCGCGCGCCGTCGCCGCGGGCGCACTAGTCTGCGCCTTCACCTGAGGGCGCAAACACGTTGATGACCGAAGGGCACACCGTGCCGCTCCACACCGACACCACCGCCGACGCGCCGGCGCTCGACGAGCGCGACGCCGCCATCGAGCGGCTCGAGCGCGCGCTCACCGAGGAGCGCCAGCGGTCGGCGGCGCTCCGCGAGACCGTCGAGAAGCTGCGCTTTCAGGCAGAGGTCCTCGAGAAGAGCTACTCGAAGCAGCTCGCCGACGCGCGCGAGCGCGCGCAGACGGCGGAGGAACGCGTCGCGGCGCTCGAGGCTCGCATCGCCGCCCTCGACACGAGCACGGAGGATACGGTTCAGGCGCTCGCCGAGGCGCGCAGACTGCTCGATCTCGTCGCCGCCGAACGGGACCGGCTACGCGGCGAGCTCGCCCGCGCGGGCGACGGGTCGGCCGCGGCGGGCGCGGCCGTTCGCCCGGACGACGAGGTCCCCGACGGAACCATCAACCGACTCCTGGCCGACTCCCTCCGGCTGCGCGAGCAGCCACCCGCGCCCCCGGCCGAGCTCGACGCCTCCGTCGCCGCCGAGCCCGACGCGCCGGCCGAGGTCATGCTCGACCCGGCGCTCCTCTTCACTCCCTCCGCGAAGAGCGGTGAGCGACGCTAGGAACCCGCCCCGCTACAACGCTCGAGGCCGCGGCCGCATGTGCTCGCGCGCCCGCGCCTGCGCCGACTCCGCCTCCTGCCGCGTGATGCGTCCGTCGCGATCCGTATCGAGGCGGCGCAGCATGGGGCTCTCGGCGGCGAGGAATTCCTGCGCCGACAAACGGCCGTCGCCGTCCGTGTCGTGGCGAGCGAGCGCCTGGCCTCCGACGTCGGGCATTCGCCCGGCCCAGCGGCGGCCGCGCGAATGGCCGCGGCCTCCCATTCCGCCCCGCTCGGGCAGCGCCCGCAGCTCGTCGTCGCTCAGGTAGCCGTCGCCGTCGGCATCCGCGCGCTCGAACTGCGAGCGGCGGGAGGCCTCGAACTCGTCGCGCTCGATGACGCCGTCGCCGTTGGTGTCCAAGCGCTCGAACCATGGGTCCGCGCCGGACCGCGGCTGTGCGGCGACGGTGCCGACCGCGAGCGCGGCGCCGAATGCGCCGAGCGCGAGCGCGACTCGAATCGCCGGCGAGCGCACGAAGCGGGTGCGGCCGAGCTGCTTCCGATCCCTGGTCATGACGATCTCCTCGAAGGTGTGATACGCGATCAACGCCCCTGGCGACGATCGGTTGACGCGCGAAGCGGTGCGGCGCGCCGCGGTGCGAGAGCTTCGCCGGCGGATGGCTCGCTCATTCGCGCCCGAGTATGATCCCGAACGAACGTCGGGCGGCCGCCGCGCGCCGCCGACATCGGAACCGCAACAAGGAACAACGAATGCAAAGACACGTCCTTCCGCTTTCCGTCGTCCTGCTCTTGGGCTCCGGCCTCGCGGCGGCCCAGCCGCCGTCCGGGACACAAGGCTTCCGCACGGGACAACCGCTCGGCACGGTCAACGAGGCCGGCGTGGCCACGCCCATCACGGACAACGTCAAGGTCTTCGGCAGCTTCCGGTTCGCGGAAAGCTGCACGTACGATCCGAACCGCAACCTGATCGTCGTGATGAACGCCGGCATGCCGCAGGACGTGCAGCCGAACGACGGCTACGTCTCGCTGGTGAACCCCGACGGCACCGTGCACACCACGAAATGGATCGGCGAGACGCGCGACGAGCTCACTCTGAACCACCCGCTCGGCAGCGCGATCCAGGGCGGGACGCTGTACACGGTGGACATCGACGTGGTGCGCACCTTCGACCTCGCCACCGGCCGGCCCGGCCGCGTCTACGAGGTGCCCGGGGCCACGATCCTGAACGGCATCGCCGTGGCGCGCGACGGCACCATCTACGCGTCGAACACCCGCGAGCCGGAGCGGATCTACCGGATCACGGCGGCCGGCGAGGTCTCCACGTTCGTGGACGGCCCGCCGCTCGCCCTGCCGAACGGCGTCGCCATCGATCCGGACGGCAACGTCGTGGTAGTGAACATCGGCAACAACAGCGTGCTCACGTTCGATCGCAACGGCCAGCTCGTGCGCACCGAGCACGCCGCGGAAAGCGGCAACGACGGCATCGTGATCCTGCCGGACGGCACCAAGTACGTGAGCAGCGTGCGCTTCGGCAGCGTCTCGCGCATCCGCCCGGGCGGACAGGCCGAGGTCGTCGCGGCGGGCATCCCGAGCGCCGCGTCCATGTGCTACGACTCGCGCCAGAACCAGCTCGTGATCCCGATGAACAACCACAACGCGCTCGCGTTCGTGGCGCTGGATTGAGGCGGGCGGCGCGGCGCGCCGGCGAGCGCGCCGCGCCCGGCCGCCGGACGCCCACCGCCCGGGCGGGTTCAGGCCGCACCGGTGGGTGGTCGGGCCGATCGCAAACGCTCGCCGACCTGACGCAGGAGCTCTCCGAGCGCCGCACCCGAGACGGGCTTCACGAGGTGGTGGGCGAAGCCCGCCTCCATGGCCCGGCGCTTGTCCTCCGCCTGGCCCCAGCCCGTGATGGCGACGAGCTCCACGTTCTCGCCCCAGGGCGTGGCGCGGACCCGCCTCGCCACCTCGTAGCCGTTCATCTGCGGCAGCCCGATGTCGAGCAGCACCACCTGCGGCTTGAAGGCGATGCCCGCCGCGAGCGCCTGCGGGCCGTCGAACACGCTGAGCGTCTCGTGGCCCTGCAGCTCCAGGAGCTGGGCGAGCAGAGTGGCCGCGTCCTGGTTGTCGTCCACGATGAGCACGCGCAAGCCGGGCACCGACGCGCCGGAAGTCTCCTCGGGCGCCGACGCGCATTCGCCCGCCCCCGGGGCACCGACGGGCAGCCACACGGTGAACTCGCTGCCCGTGCCCGGCCCCGAGCTGCGCGCCGCGACGGTGCCGCCGTGCATCTCCACGAGCGACTTCACGAGCGTGAGACCGAGCCCGAGCCCCTTGTAGCCGCGTTCGAGCGAGCGGTCCACCTGCTCGAACATCTCGAAGATGTGCACGAGCTTGTCCGGCGGGATGCCGATGCCGTCGTCGCGCACCGAGATCGTGATGCCGTTCGCGGCCGTGCGCACTTCGAGCCAAATGTGCCCGCCGGGCGGCGTGTACTTCGCGGCGTTGCTCAGCAGGTTCGCGAGCACCTGGGCGAGCCGGATGGCGTCGCAGTCGAGCACGACGGGCTCGGGCGGCAACAGGACCGTGAGCTCGTGGCCCGCTTCCTCGATGAGCGTAGTCGTCTGGTCCAGCGCGCTTTCGAGGACGGACGCGAGCTCCGTGCGCGATTTGCGCAGCTCGAGCCGCCCGCGGGTGATGCGGGACACCTCGAGGAGATCGTCCACGAGCCGCGTGAGCTGACGGACCTGCCGTTCCAGGATGGCGAGCGTGGCCATGGTGGTAGCCTCGTCGCCGCGCGCCAACCGCATGATGTCCACCGCGCTGCGGATCGGCGCGAGCGGGTTCCTGAGCTCGTGCGCGAGCGTCGCCAGGAACTCGTCCTTGCGCTGGTCGGCGTCCCGTAGCGCTTGCTCCGCACGGTGCCGCGCGATGCCGAGCGCAAAGAGATCGCTCACCGCACGCAGCAGGCCCACCGATTCGCTCGTGAGCTGCTTGCGCGTCAGCGAGCCGAAGGCGAGCGTGCCGAACAGGTCGCCGCGAGCCACGAGCGGATGGCACACGTAGCTGCTCAGGCCGAGCGAGCGGATGACGTCGAGGCCCGGCGCGGTCGCGCCCGGCTCGTCCACCAGGACGAGCGGCTGGCGCGACCGCGCCACGTCGCCGCACGGCGGCTGGCCGAAGGCGAGCCGGCTCATCGCCTCGCGCTGTGCCGCCGACAAGCCGCCGCTCGCCGCCAGTTGCAGGCAGCTGCCGTCGGGCGATACCGCGTAGTGAACGTAGACGTGCAGGTCGAGCAGCGCCGCAATGCGCGTGAAGTGCTGATCGAAGAAAGCCAGCGGGTCGTCGCTCGCGAGCAGGCCCGTGGCCGCTTCGAACAGCAACGCCAGGCCATCGGAAAGCTTGCGATGCCGATCGCTCGCGTGCTGACGCGTGTAGACCGCTACGCCTTCGGCTCCGGCCGCGTCGGATCGTGGGCTGCCAAACGCCGCGCCCACGGCCCCCTGCTCCTGAGGTGCAGCCACTCAGCGTCTACTGCGAAGGAAGGAAGAACCCCGTACCGGCCATTCGCTGGGCCGGCCCCCCTTGACGGACGCAACTTACCACCTTGCGCGGTCTTTACCAACCCCCTGCGCGTCCCGCGCCGTGCGCGGGCGTCAGCGTCGAGCATCTGCGGGCAGAGCGAACACGAAGAGCGCGTTGCCCGCCGCAACCGCGACGTGCTGTCTGCCTTCCACGGCGTAGCTCATCGGCGCGCTGTTGATCTGGCCGCCGAGCGATGCGCGCCACAAAAGCTCGCCCGTGCGCGCGTCGAGCGCGAGCAGATAGCCTTCGCGGCCGCCTCCGAAGACCACGTCGCCGGCCGTCGACAGCACGCCGCCCCAGGTAATGTCCGCCATGCGGTGCTCCCACACGGGCTCGAGCGTGGCGGGATCGTACGCGCGGATCACGCCGTAGGCTTCCTCGTCGTTGTTGAAGAACGGCTCGAGGTTCACCTGCCCCATCGCCGTCTGGCGGCGATGGATGCCGACCGGTTGCGGGAACTGGCCTTCGATCGCCACGATCCCCGAGTTCTCCCAGTGGGAGACGTAGAACAATCCCGTGCGCGGGCTGAACGACGGCGGCGCCCAGTTCGTAGCGCCGTGCACGTGCGGCCTGAACAGCTTCGGCTCCCGCGTCACCTCCATGCCCGGTACTCGCAGCAGCCGCCCTCGCTCGTCGAACCCGGCCCACCAGTTGTGATTCACGTACGGCTTGCCGTGCAGGAATTCGCCGGTGACGCGATCGAGCACGTACATGAGGCCGTTGCGATTCGCCCAGAGCATCACCTTGCGCGGCTCGCCGCGCCACTCGATGTCCGCGAGCACCGGCACCTGGGTGGAGTCGTAATCGAGCTCGTCGTGCGGCGTGAACTGGTAGTACCAGCGCAGGGCTCCCGTGTCCGCGTCGAGCGCCACCACGGAATTGCTGTAGAGGTTGTCGCCGAGCCGCACGCTGCCGTCCCAGTCGGGAGCCGGGTTGCCCGTGCCCCAGAACGCGAGGTTGGTCTCGGGGTCGTAGGCGCCCGCGTTCCACACGGCCGCGCCGCCCGTCTTCCAGGAGTCCCCCGACCAGGTTTCGTTCCCCGGCTCGCCGGGCGCGGGTATCGTGTAGAAGCGCCAGACCTCTTTGCCCGTCCGGGCGTCGAACGCGGCGATGAAGCCGCGGATGCCCATGTCGCCGCCGGCCGTGCCGATGATGACCTTGTCCTTGATGACGGTGGGCGACATGGTGATCGAGTAGAGCTGCTTCGCGTCGGCCACCACCGCGTCCCACACGAGCGTGCCGCTGCGGGCGTCGATCGCCAGCAGGTGCGCATCGATCGTGCCCATGTAGAGCGTGTCGCCGAGGATGGCGAGCCCCCGGTTCACCCGGCCGCAGCAGAGCCGCGCGTCCGGAGAAGGCTCGTGGTGATAGATCCAGAACACGCGTCCCGTGGCCGCGTCGAGCGCCACCACGTCGTTCGGCGGCTGCACCGTGTACAGCACGCCGTCCACCACGAGCGGCGTGGCCTCGAACTTCTCGAGCGAGCGCGCCTGCCACACCCACTGGAGCTGCAGGTCCTTCACGTTGTCGGCGTCGATCTCGTCCAGCAGGCTGAACCGGTGGTTCGCGAGCGTGCCCGAGTAGCTCAGCCAGTTGTGCGGCTCGTCGTTCGCCGCGAGGATGCGCTCGAAGGTGACTTGCGCCTCGACCGAGACGGCGGCCGCGAGCGCGGCCACCGACGCGAGCAGGCGGCCCGCGCAGCGCTTCATGGCAAGACCTCGCCGCGTAACGAGAGCAGGTAGGCCACCACGTCCGCGATCTCCTCCGGCATGAGCTCTACCCGGGCCGAGGGCATCGGCGACTCCACGAACTCGAACGCGCGCAGATCGGCTTTGCGGAACGAGCGCAATCGCTCCTCGGTGTCGATGAGCTGCACGGTGTAGGTGTCGTGGTTCAGCAGCCGGCCCTTCACCGGCTCGCCGCGCCGCGGCGTCACCGTCACGAAGCGCGCGTCCGGCTGCACTTCCGCCTGCGGCTCGAGCAGCGACCGCTCGAGGTCCGCCGCACCGCGCAGCCGCCCGATGCGGCTCAAATCCGGTCCCACGCGCGACCCGTGGCCGTTCACCCGGTGACAATCGAGGCAGCGGCCCTTGCCCTCGAAGACGCGCCGGCCGCGGGCGGGGTCGCCGTCGGCCGCGGTGACCCGGCCGGCCGGCATCGAGCGTAGATACTCGACGATGCGTAGCGCCTGCTCGCGGGACATGCCGGGTGTGGGCGGCATGGGCGTGTCCGGGAGCCCTTCGAGGATGACGTCCGCGAGCTCCTCGTCGGTGAACGGACGGCGGAGCACGCCCCGCCCGAAGTCGATGCCCGCGATCAGGTTGCCGTCGGGCCCGTGGCAGTTCGCGCACGACGCCTGGTAGGCCCGGCGGCCGTCCTCGAGGTCGAAAGCGGTCTGATGCTGGGCGGCCGCGGGTGCTGCGGCGAAGCCGGCCGCGAGCAGCACGATCGGCAGTGTGGCTGGCCGCATTCGACTCGCCTGCCTCGGCGCGTGTGAACCCCCCAAACGGTACGCGGCATACTAGCGACACGCATTTCCTTGCGCCACAGTGTCCCCATGTCCGGCACGGTGTCCCTGTTCCTCGCCGGCGACGTGATGACGGGCCGCGGCATCGATCAGGTGCTGCCGACGCCGAGCGAGCCGACGCTCTACGAGCCCTATGTCCGCGACGCCCGCGTCTACGTGGAGCTCGCGGAACGCGTCAACGGCCCGATCCCGGCTCCCGTGCCGTTCGACTACGCGTGGGGCGACGCCCTGGCGGAGCTCGACAACGCCCGACCGCAGGCGCGCATCGTGAACCTCGAGACGAGCATTACCGCCCACGGCGAGCCCTGGCCTCACAAAGGGATTCACTACCGGATGCACCCGGCCAACGTGGCGTGCCTGACCGCGGCGCGACTCGACTGCTGCGTGCTCGCAAACAATCACGTGCTCGACTGGGGCTACGCAGGGCTCGAGGAGACGCTGCGCACGCTCGAGACCGCCGGCGTCGCGACGGCGGGCGCGGGCGCCGACGCGGACGCCGCCGCCGCGCCCGCCGTGATCGGCCCCGGCGACGGCCGCCGCGTGCTCGTGATCGCGCTCGCGGAAGCGTCGAGCGGCGTGCCCGCGGCTTGGGCGGCGGGCCCCCGGCGTCCGGGCGTGAGCTTCGTGCCCGCGCTGTCCGCGGCCGCGGCGGAGCCGATCGTCGCGCGCGTGGAGCGCCAGCGACGCCCGGGCGACGTCGTCGTGGTGTCCGTGCACTGCGGAGGCAACTGGGGCTATGCGGTGGAGCGCGGCGCGCGCGAGTTCGCCCACGCGCTCATCGACGCCGGCGCAGCGGACGTCGTGCACGGCCACTCGTCGCACCACGCGAAGGCCATCGAGGTGTATCGCCGGCGCCCGATCCTTTACGGATGCGGCGACTTCCTGAACGACTACGAGGGCATCACGGCGCACGTGGGCTACCGCGCCGACTTGCCGCTCATGTATCTCGTCACGCTCGATGCGGGCGGCGAGCTCGAGCGTCTCGAGGTGGTGCCTTTCGTCCTCGAGCGGTTCAGCCTGCGGCGGGCGCCCCGAGCCGACACGTCGTGGGTGCGGGACATGCTGACCCGCGAAGGCGCGGCCTTCGGCACTCGGGCGGAGATCGCGATCGACGGCCGGCTGCTGGTCCGCTGGGACTGACGCCGAAAGCCCGAGCCGCGACGCTGCGGCGTCGCGTTGTGTACACTCGGCGTATCTCACCTTCGCTGCGAGCCCCCGTGATGGTGGTCGGAGCTGTCACCTCATCGACGGCATGGATTGGTTGAGCCTCGCCCGGGCATTGCTGCTCGTCGGCGTGGCGAGCTCCGTGCCGTGGGCGCTCGGCCGCTGGCTCGGCCCGCGGTTCGCCGCGCCGCTCGACTTCGGCATCACGCTGCGGGACGGCAAACGCCTGCTCGGCAGCCACAAGACCTGGCGCGGCTTCGTCTCCGGCGTGCTGGCGTGCGCGCTCGTCGCGCCGCTGACGGGCATCGATGCGGCCGTGGGCGCAGGCGTGGGCGCCACGGCGCTGCTCGGCGACGCGCTGTCGAGCTTCGTGAAGCGGCGCCTGGCGCTGCCGCCCGGCGCCGAGGTGCTCGGGCTCGATCAGCTGCCGGAGGCCGTGCTGCCGCTCCTGCTCTTCGCCGGGCCGCTCGGGCTCGGCGCCGCCGAGATCGTCGCCGTAGGAGTCGCGTTCACGCTACTCGACGCGGTGGCGACGCCGCTGCGTCATCGGGCGTAGCGCGCCCGCGCCTCCCGGCCTGCCCGCCCCCCTCACGCGGAGGTAAGATGGCGCTGGGAGCGGAGGGCCATGGTGCGAGCTCCTCTCTGGTGCCTGATCGCGCTGCTGACGGCGTGTGCCGCGCCGTACGGGCAGCGTCGACCCGCGTTGCCCGAGGCCGAGCTCCTGTCCGGTGAGGGGATCGGCCTTTCGGTCCCGAGCGACCCACCCATCTCCCGCGAGCAGGCGTTCGGCCTCGACGACACGATGCGCGAGTTCGTGGAGGCGCAAGTCCGCGGCGCGCGCAGGTCGAACGCCGCGCTGCAGCGCCTCGTGTTCGGCATGCGCATGATGGGCCTCTTCTCCCTCGAGTACGACGACTCCGTCACGCGCACCGTGCGGGACACGTTCTACGACCGACGCGGGAATTGCCTCTCGTTCACGATGCTGTTCGTGCAGCTCGCGCGCGCGGCGGGGCTGGACGTCCGTTATCAGATGGTGGAGGTGCCGCCCATATGGTCCGCCCAGGCGGATGTCGTGCTCGTCGAGAACCACGTCAACGCCTTGGTGAAGATGCCGCAAGGCGGGGATTTCGTGATCGACTTCAACGTGACCGACTACCGCGGAAGGTACCCGCAGCGGGAGGTGGACGACGACCGCATCCTCGCCCTCTTCTACAACAACCGGGGCGCCGAGGCGCTGATCCGCAAGGAATACGACTCGAGCTTCCGCTACCTCAAGGCCGCCATCGAGGCCGATCCCGACCTCGCCGGCCCATGGCTCAACCTCGGCGTGCTGTACGGCCGGCACGAGCGCTGGGAGCACGCCGATGCGGCTTATCTGCGCGCCCTCGCGGCCGACCCCGGCAATCGCTCCGCGCTCACCAATCTCGCGAACCTGCACGCGTACATCGGCAACGACGAGCTCGCCGCGTATTACCAGGCGGAAACATTCCGTTACCAGCAGCGCAACCCCTACTACCACTACTTCCTGGCCAAGGAGGCGTTCGACGAGGGCCGGTTCGACGACGCCCTCGAAGCGGTGCGGCAGGCGCTGCGGCTCAAGCGCGAGGTGCGCGACTTCCACGTGCTCGAGGCGCAGGCGTTGCTCGAGCTGGGGCAGGCGGCCGAGGCGGAGCGTAGCCTGGAGCGAGCCGACCGTTACGCCGATCCGCTGCAGCGCACGGCGGCGCGCTGACTCCCCGGCGCGCCGCGGGCCTCGGCGGCGGACGGCCCGCGGCGGCGCACCCACGCGTACCACGCGCCGCCGAGCACGGCGATCCACGCGAGCCCGAGATATCCCATCGTCCCGGCGTACGCGCCCTCGAGGAACAGCAACGGGCTCTCCGGGTTCACGTCGGTGTATTCCTGCGCGAGCTTCATGACCCACACCCACCCGGCGTGGAAGCCCGCGCCGAGCGCCACGTGGTCGTAACGCAGGCGCATGGCCGCGAGCAGCAGACCTCCGGCCGTCAGCGCGAGGAATGCATCGAGCTCGAAGTCACTGCGGCCGATGCTCGCGAGCCCGGCGAGCCAGCGGACATCGCCGTCGGACACGGGACCGCCCACGAAGTGCAGCGCCGCATAGAGCACGCTCGTGATGCACGCGGCCGCCCACACGGGCAACGAGCGCCGCAACGCGCCGAGCAGCGCGCCGCGGAAGTAGGCCTCCTCGACGATGCCTATCAAGAGCGCGGCGGCGAGGGCCGCCGCGGCTAAGCCGGCCGCCGCGAACGCGGGCGGCGCCGTGGACCACGTGACGACCCGTACGCCGAGCAGCAGGAAACCCGCCACGAGCGGCGTCACGAGCGCGGCGCCGAGCACGAAGCCTTTCGCCGCCGCGCCGGCGAACGCGCGGCGCGCGCAACCGAACCCGAGGGTGCGTCGATCGACGCAGCGCGCGCCCGCGAGATAGAGCGGTAGCAGCACGAGCGCCGTCACGCCGACCACGCGATGCAGCACCGAGTCGAGCGGAACGGTCCCCGCCCCGAGCCACACGTACGCCGGGAAGGTGAGCAAGCCGCCCAGCACGAGGAAGGCGCCGACATAAACGAGCAGCCCGAGCAGGGCCCATGACGGGTGACTGCGAACGCTCGGTGACGCCTCTTCCATGCGAAGCTCGCGACCGGAAAGCCGGCCCTACCCTGCCGAAAGTGTTCGCGAAACGTGCTGCGATGGGCCGATGCTAACGCCGCTGCACGGGCGTGCCGAGGGTTACGGACGGTCTCGCCCCTGCCCGGAAGCCGTTTTTTCCGGCTTTTTCGCGCAAAAATCGTTTATCGGGTACAGCCGGTGTGCTATTTTTCGCGCCAATTTATCCGCGCGCTCGTCGCGCTTCAGTGCAACATCGGAGGAGTACGGAATCGTGGCCAAGAAGAACAGCGCACCGACCAAGTCGGAGGTCCTGGCGCAGATCTCGAAAGACACCGGTCTGACCCGGAAGCAAGTGGATGCCGTGTTCGAGTCGTTGAACGGGATCATTCGCAAGAGCCTTCGTGCTAACGGCCTGTTCACCTTGCCCGGCCTCCTGAAAATGAAGGTGGTCAAGAAGCCGGCCACCAAGGCACGCGAGGGCGTGAATCCGTTCACCGGCGAGAAGATGCTGATCAAGGCCAAGCCCGCGAGCAAGAAGGTGCGGGTGCTGCCGCTCAAGAACCTGAAGTCGATGGTGAACTGACGCCGGGCGCAGCGAGGGGAGCGCGGCGGAGCCACGTCCTGCGGCCCGCCGCGACCCTGTGCGTGCCGCGCGAACGCCCTCTCCCTTCCCCCCCGTTTCCCGACCACGCCCGCCGCCCTCCGGCGTAGGCGCTCTTTTCCTCTCGCGCTACGATAGCCCCGCATTCGATCGGGGGAGATCGCCGTGCAGAGATATCCGCGAGAGCAGATGCACCGCATCCGCTACACCGGGCTCACGGAGGCGCAGATCGCCGCCAAGCTCGCCGCCGTGACCGGCCCGACGAGCGCCTCGCCGCTCGAGGACGTCTTCGCCGGCACGACGCTCAGGATCGTCACCGACGGCGGCCTGGTGCTCGCTTACCGCTTCGCGGGCGCGGACCGGCTGGCGCTCGCGGAGAACGACGGCGCCCCCGTGCAGGCGGGCTATGGCGCGTTGACGCTCGGACCCCTCGCCCTCTTCTCCCACCTCGTGCCGGGCACGCAGCGCGGCTATCACGTGATCGTCGATCGCGACACCGGCCTCGCCACGGTCTTCGAGGTGTGGTTCAGCGGTTACGAGGACAACCGCGAGGTGCAGCGCGAAATTCACTTCGGGTACGTGGACCGCCCGGGCCGCGAGCCGCCGACTGCGCGTCACGGCATCACGAACCGCCTGGAGGGCAAGGGCTTCTACTGGAAGCAGGACATCGGCATCGAGACGCTCGAGTACTACCCCTCGGTGATGTACTCGAACTTCGTGGAGCTCACGCGCTTCGGCGGCGAGCTCTCGTTCTGCGGCCCGTCCGACTACGTGAAGATCGACGACGAGCGCTACGTCTACGCCCGCGTGGAGGCTGAGTTCTCCGGCACCATGACGCTCTACGCGCTCGACGTGAACCGCACGGAGCAGGTGGGCGTGCGCCTGGGCTTCGACGCGCAGGACGAGCTCGAGTATTACCTCTTCCGGGGCCGGGGCGAGTGGCTCGGCCAGCTCGCGCAGTTCGAGCCGTTCGGCGACGTCGGCACGACCATCCCGCTCGGCAATCGCGTGGTGCCGCAGGTGAAGGGCGGCCGCCCCGTCTACCGGCCGCTCAAGACGAATCCGATCATGACCAGGCCAGAGGTCGACGCCGCCGTGGCGCGCAACAGGACCGTGTTCACCGAGCGCAACCCGATGGCCGGCAACAAGCTGCCCGTCAGCGACTTCCTCGTCGGCAAGGCTCTCGCGCTGCGCTACGACAACGGCCAGGCGTTCGAGTACCGCTTCGACGAGATCCAGAAGCTGCGCTGGCGGCGCGTCGGCGAGCACACCTGGCACGAGGAACGCTACGAATCCTGGGAGTCCGCTCCCGGCGTGATCATGCTCGGCCACCTGCTGACCGGCGCGCCGGACCACGACATGTTCTCGATCGTGGCCGACTTCGACCAGGCCCTCGTCACGTGCCTGCACGGCACGATGGGCACGCCGTACATGGCGAACGAGGCGGCGGTCGAGACGTGGTTCGGCGTCATCGAGATGGAGGGCATCACCCCGCCGCCGAAATACCGGCGCCATCGGTTCACGGACGAGCTCGTGGGGCGCGCGATCACCTGGAACTACTCGCCCGGGCTCACCTCGATGCACTTGTACTCCACGCCGCACTCGCTCTCGTGGATCATCTTCCTCGAGAACGGCGCGGGCGGCATGGAATGGAGCGGGCCGGCGTCGTACGTGAAGATCCGCGACCAGCTGTACTTCGCTTATTGGCTGGAGGAAGCCTGTAACGGCACGCTCGGCACGATCCTCATCAACATGCGCACGATGCACGACTGCGGCGTGGGCTACCACTGCGGGCCGGAAGGCCTGCGGCTCTCCGCCATCGGCGCGCACGGGCGGCACGCGGGGCGCTTCGACGTGCTGAAATACTTCCAGCCGAGGGACGTGTGAGATGGGCAGCAAGACATCCACGGTCGATTCCGCCCGCCGCCGCTTGTTCCTGACCGCGCTGTCCGCGCCTTTGGTCGGCCACGCGATGGGCACGGCCCGCGGCGACGACGGTTCCGCGGCCCTCGCGGCGCGCCTCGCCGCGCTCGAGGACGCGGACGCGATCCGCAGGCTCAACGGCGAATACGCCCGCCATCTGCGCGCCGGCGAGCACGAGCGCCTGGTCGCCCTGTTCGCCGAGCCGCAAGCCGCCCGCCTCGAGGAACCGATCCGCGCGCTCAGGCCGGATCCTTCGGGCGACGACCTCATCGAGATCGCGGCCGACGGCACGCGCGCGACCGCGCGCCTGCCGTGCACGGCGGACATCGAGACGCCCATCGAGCCCGTCTGTCCGCTCGTCGAGATGGCACGCGCGCAGGGCGGCGGTTTCGTCCGCCGCTCGCAGCGCGGGGTCATCGAAGCGGCCTACGTGAAGCGCGACGGCCGCTGGAAGATCGCACGCCTCATGTTCCGGGCCGCCTGATCGCAGGTGCCCTCCCGCCCGCCGCGCTTTCGGCTCGCCGTCGCGGGTGCGCCACGACGCGCGGTCGCGCATCCCTCGCGCCGGCGCTTCCCGACCGTGTATCTCCGAGCGTATAGTCAGCAGAAAACAACGGCTCGTCCGGCCGTCAAGGGGGGGATACACATGTCGATTCGCAGCACGTTTGCCGGCTGTCGCCTGCAACGCACGTCCCTGTCGCTCGCGCTCGCCGCGGCCCTCTCGCAAGCCGCCGTCGCACAAGAGCCCCGTGAGGAAATCATCGTCACGGGCTCACGCGTGAGCCGAAGCGGATTCGACTCGCCGCAACCGCTCACGAGCATCGACTCGCAGCAGATCGAGAACCTGGGGCTCGTGAACGTGGGCGACGTGGTGCGCACGATGCCGCAGAACACGCCGTTCTTCACCGAGACGAACGTCGGCATCGGCAACTTCAACGTGGGCTCGCAGCTCGCCAACCTGCGCGGTCTCAACCCGTTCTTCGGCACCCGCACCCTCACGCTGGTCGACACGAAGCGCGTGGTGCCGCAGACGGAAGGCGGCGCCGTGGACCTCACGCTGATCCCGTCGATGCTGGTGGCGCGCACCGAGGTCGTCACCGGGGGCGCGTCCGCCCAGTACGGCTCCGACGCCATCGCCGGCGTCGTCAACGTGATCCTCGACAAGGAGCTCGAAGGGTTCAGGGCGCAGATCGACTACGGCCAGACCGGCGAAGGCGACGGCGGCGACACGCACGGCTCGTTCGCGTTCGGCACGAGCTTCGCGGAGGACGGACGCGGCCACTTCCTCGCGGGCATCGAGTATCAGAAGCAGGACCGGATCGGGCCCTGCTCCCAGAACCGCGACTGGTGCCGGGAAGCGTGGGGTATCCAGAACAACACCGGCTTCGCGACCGGCAACGGGCTCCCCAACTTCGTCGTCAGGCCCGGCGCGAAGCAGACGACGTCCAGGTACGGCGTCATCCAGCCTTGCCTGACCGCGGCGTGCGCGGCTCCGCCTCCGGCGCCGCCGCCGCTCGGCGCGCCGCTCACGTTCAACGCCGACGGCACGGATGTCGCGCCGTTCGATCTCGGCTCGCCGGGTGTGGGCTTCGGCGCGCGCATCGGCGGCGACGGCGACCTGCTCGGGTACGACACGTCGAACATCCGGCCCGAGGTCGAGCGCTACTCGGCGCTCGCGCACGTGAGCTTCGACCTGAGCGACCGGCTACGCTGGTTCGGTGAGGTCGCCTACGCCAACAGCGACGCCGTGAGCATTCCGGCGAACGGCGGGCTCGGTCCCACGGGCTTGCGCATCCAGCCCGACAACGCGTTCCTCACCCCGGAGGTCCGGGCGGCGCTCGGCCCGTTCGGCGGCCAGTTGTCGCGCATCTTCATGCCGGACGTGATCAACGCGCGCAACACCACCGAGAACAAAACCACACGCTTCGTGACGGGCCTCGAGGGCGAGCTCGGCGAGAAGTGGACCTGGGACGCCTATTATCAGCACGGTAAGAACGAGAACCATCAGCGGCTCTTCAACAACATGGTGGGGAGTCTCGCCGGGCCGGCCGTGCGGCCGCACGACTTCCTGCGGTGGGCGCTCGACGCCGTCGTCGACCCCAACGATCCGAGCCGTATCGTCTGCCGCGCCACGATCCCCGGCGATCCGACGTTCAGCCCGAACGCCGCCGGCTGCGTGCCGCTCAACCTCTTCGGCAACGGCAACGCGGACCCGAGGGCGCTCGAGTACGTGTATCGCACGCTCAAGGAGGACAACGAGTACACGCAGGACGTGATCGGCGCGAACTTCCGCAGCACGCTCGCCGAAGGCTGGGCCGGCCCGATCGCCTTCGCGACCGGGTTCGAGTGGCGCAAAGACGAAGCCGACACCACGCACGACATCGCCAATCAGCCGTGGTACACGTCGTATCTCCTCTCCTACGGCCAGGATCGCGGCGGTGACATCGAGGTGCTGGAGGCCTACGCGGAGATCGACGTGCCGCTGGCGGAGAAACTGCAGTCCAACTGGTCGGCCCGTCGCACGCGCAACGAGGCCACGAGCGCGACCGACCCGACGATCAAGGGTGAGCACACGTTCTCGAGCTGGAAGGTAGCCCTGATCTACGACCCGCTCGAGTGGCTGCGCTTCCGCACCACGGTGTCGCGCGACGTGCGCGCGGCCGGCTTCCGCGAGCTCTTCCTGCCGCGCGTCACGACACCTGCCGTCGTGGGCGGGTTCCCCGGTCCCGTAAACAATCCTTGGGCCGGCAACGCGCAAAACGAGTTCCTGCAAACGACGGGCGGCAACCCCAACCTGGAGCCCGAGGAGGCGGATACGATCACCTTCGGCGGCGTGCTGTCCTTCGACCGCTTCCGGTTCTCGGCCGACTGGTTCGAGATCGACCTCGGCGGAGCCATCACCCAGAGCCCCGGCAACCAGCAGCTCGTGGACGCATGCTTCGCGAGCGGCGGCACGGGCGCCGTCTGCAGCCGGGTGACCGGCGCGGGCACGGCCAACATCACGGCCATCGATTCGAGCGCGATCAACCTCGCCAGCTTCCTGACGCGCGGCTGGGACTACGAGGCGAGCTACAACTTCGAGCTCGGAGGGGGCGGCAACCTCAACCTGCGCTTCATCGGCACGTATCTCTACGACCTGATCGTGGACACGGGTCTCGGCGCGCCGCCGGTCGACTACCGGGGCCAGAGCGGGCCCGTGGCTTCCTTCGGCTCGTTCAACACGCAGCCCGATTGGCAGGCCCGCGTGTGGCTGACCTACGTGCGCGACCGGTTCACGAGCACGTTCGAGACGCGCTACGTCGGCTCCGGCAAGCTCAACGTGCTGTGGTTCGAGAGCCCGCCGGGCGACCCGACCAACACGCTGCAAAACTCGGTCAACGACAACAGCGTCGACGACGCGTATTACCTGTCGTGGTCGGGGTCGTACGACCTTCCGCGCGCGGGGCGGGACAGCTCGATACAGCTGTTCTGGGTCATCAACAACCTGCTCGACAAGGATCCGCCGGTCGCACCGGGCGGCAACGCCTACCCGACCAACCCAGTGTTCTTCGACACGCTCGGCCGGCGCTTCCGAGTGGGGGTGCGCTTCTCGTTTTGACCGGCCTCGAAGGATCGCGTAGACGTCTGCAGATCGCCGCCGTCGTTGCGACGGCGGCGCTCCTGCCCGCTTTGCCGGCGCACGGTCAGCGCACGGCCGTGCTCGACTTCGTGAGCGTGGGCCGCGGCGCGCCGCTCTACCCCGCGATCCCGGGCAAGCTGCGCACGCCGCGCGAAGAGCTCGAAGCGTATCCGCCGGCCGAGATCGCGGGTTACCCCGAGCGCCATTGGCTCGTGGGCCCGTCCAGGGTCGTGCGCCGCCGGGCGGATGGCAGCACCGTCGAGGAACGCGTGGGCTCGGCATGGAACGGTGCCAGGCCTCCGGGCATCGAGCCGCTTCCGGTGGATATCTTCACCACCGACGACTTCTACCGCGACCGCGCCCTCTGGACGGACCCCCGCTACTTCCGCTGCAACAGCAACGCCGCGCTCGAGGCGCAATGGGCCGCTGCCGGCGGCCGCCCGGCCGTGATCGGCGACGACCCGCCCGCGTCGGCGGCCTGGGGGCATTGCGACCGGGACTACCCGCGAGAGGCTATCGTGAGCCCCTACCCCTTCGAGACGGCGCAGGAGCACTACGAGGCGCTGCTCGAGGAGACGCGGCGCCGCGGCGGGCCGACCGAGCACACCTACGCCACGGTGCCGGCCGAGTGGAACGGCCGCTACGTGTGGCCGCGGGGGCAGAACTGGTACGCCGAGCTCTTCTGGACTCAGGTGCCGACGATCCTGTCGCTGCTCACGGAGGAGTACCGGACGCGCATGGTCCAGGAGCTCTACCACGACGCGCACACGAACGCGCCGCAATGGCCCGCGCAATACTGCTGGCCCGAGGGCTTCATGCGCCGCTGGCACTACCACGGCGTGACCAACCAGCCGCACACGATCCTCGTCACGCCGAAACTCGTGCAGATCATGGCGGGCGATGCGGACAACTTCATCACCCACATTCACGTGGGCCGCACGTTCAAGACGGATGGAGCGGTGCCGCGCCTCGGCGCCGACGTGCCGCGCTGGTACGGCGAGACCATCGGCTTCTGGGACGGGGATGTGCTGATCACGTGGACGTCGAACATCCAGGGCTGGAAGGTGCACGGCAACTTCGAGTTCTCGAACCGGCTGCAGACGATCGAGATCTACACGCCGAACCGCGACGAGGCGGGCAACTTCGTGGGGCTCAACCACGAGGGCATCTTCTACGACCCCGAGGCGCTCGTGGAGCCGATCCGCATCGTGCGGAATCTAGAGAAGGTGAGCGGCTTCGAGGAGGGCGACCCTTACGTCTTCATCGAATGCACGCCGACGATCTTCCCGCTCGAAGGGCGCGCCACCCCCGTCGCGCCGGGCACGGTGATCCAGTACCGCGTGCCCGACCTCTACGGCCGACCCTGGGCCGCCATCTGGGAGACCTACCACGAGCAGGGCATGCAGCGCCCGGACGGCGACGACATCTTCAACTTCGACCGGCGCTGACCGCGGTGCGCAGCTTCGACACGAACGCCGCCACGAGCGCGAGGCCGTCCATCAGCATCTTCACGCACAGCCAGCCGGCCACGCGGACCTTCGCGGAGAGGCTCGCGTAGCGAAGCCGGTCGGCCACGTTCAGATGTTGCCCCAGCACGCGGCGCTGCCGCAGGCGCGCGTCGAGGGCGGGAAAGTGACGGGCCGCCACGTACGCCGCGATGCCGAGGAACAGGAGCCCCGGAATGATGGGCAGCACGAGCCCCGCTACGCCTACGACCACGAGGGCCGACGCGACCAGCAAGGCGACGATCTTTCCCGGTGTGGCGAGGTTGGAGTGGCGCATACGCATGGTCGATCAGTAGCGATACGAACGGTAGCGATACGAGCGATAGTCCGCGTGGTCTGCGTCGTCACGGCGCGGCTTGAGGGGCGCCAGCAGGAAGTAGAAGATCCACGCGAACCACGAGAAGAACACGATCGCGATCACCCACGCGAGCTTCTCTCCGCCGCTGGTCCTGTCCGAGCAGACGATGATGACGATCGGCAGCAGCCAGATCAGCAACACGCCGAGGGGCACGGCGAGCGCGAGCAGGAACCCCACCACGGGCACGAGCAACGCCAGCCCGAGCGCCACGGCGGCCAGAACGAGCAGAACGGTCAGCAGCTTCATGACGACTCCTAGGGGACGGTATTTTTGGGCAAGCTTTTGCCAGGAACGTGCCAAACCGCCTTTTCCCGTAAATTGAAGCACTTGCACGAGCACCGCCCTCGCGTCCGAAGCCGGACATGGAGCGGAACGACCAATGTTTAGTCGAATTGCGCAAGTCGCGCGCGCGGCCGCGCGCCGCGGCCCTGTGAACGAAGCCGGCCGATGCGCATCGTGAGCTGGAACGTGAACGGGCTGCGGGCCTGCGCGAGGAGCGCCTTCCCGCGGTTCCTCGCCGAGGCACGCACGGACGTCATCGGCCTGCAGGAGGTGCGGGCGCATCCCGAGCAGCTCGATCCCGCCACGCGCACGCCGCCGGGCTGGCACACGTGCTTCGCGCCCGCGGAGCGCCCCGGCTACAGCGGCGTGGCGATCTACTCGCGGCGCGAGCCGGACGAGGTGCTCGTGGGCCTGGGCGAGCGGCGCTTCGACGTCGAGGGTCGGCTCCTCACGGCGCGCTTCGGCAGGCTGTTCGTCGTCAGCGCGTACTTTCCGAAAGGCAGCGGCCGCAATCGCGACAACAGCCGCGTGCCGTACAAGCTCGAGTTCTACGCCGCCGCGCTCGCATACGTCCAGCGGCTACGGCGGCGCGGCCCCGTCTTCGTCGTGGGTGACTTCAACACCGCGCACGAGGAGATCGACCTCGCGCGCCCCAAGGAGAACGCGAAGACGAGCGGTTTCCTGCCGGAGGAGCGCGCCGCGTTCTCGCGGTGGATCGAAGCCGGCTGGGTGGACACGTTCCGCGTGCGCCACCCCGGCGAGAGCGGCCACTACACGTGGTGGCGGCAATGGGGCGGCGCCCGGGAGCGCAACATCGGTTGGCGGATCGACTACGTGCTGGCCTCCCCCTCCGCCGCCAGGCGAGTGACGGACGCTTTCATCTGGCCGCAGGTGACGGGCTCGGATCACTGCCCGGTGGGCGTGGACGTTCGTTGAGCGGCTCCGCCGCCGATCCCACGCGCAGCACCGGATCGTGCGACGGCCTGACCGCCGCGGTGCCCCTTCCGCTTCGGCTCACGGCGTACGCGGCGCGCCGCACCGGCTTGATGTCCTTGCCCGCGAGGCGCAACCGCCGGTGCGCCTCCTCGATGCGACGCATGAGCGCCTCGTCGACCTCGTTGACCGGTCGCCGAAGCTCGCGATAGCCGCCCACGAACAGCCGAGGTATGAGTTGCATGTTGTTATCCCCCTGGTTGGTCCGCAGCTTCGTGCTGCAATACGCGTGCCAATTCGTGGGATATTGCAGGCTCAGGCTCATCCTGGCCTCGGATCGAGCCCGCAGAGTGGACGACATCGCACGCGGCAGCGGCCCCTCGCCTGATACCGGACATGCAACGATTGCAGCGCCGGACCGGCCGCCGGGAGCGATGTCGACCCGGTAAGCGGCGCAGGTCGCAGCGCTCGAGGCTCCTCGGGCCCGCCGCTCGCGTTCGCGCCCGCGGCGCGCCGTCCGCCCTCGAGGAGGGGGGCGCCGCTCGCGCTGCGCCTCCACGGCGGGGTCCTCTCGTCCAATGGAGCCCCGCCGACTCGCTTGCTAGACTCGATCGTCATCGGGCCGCGTCGCCATGCAGCGTCGGCACGAGTCGTGTCCGGCGCCGGGTCGGAGACACGCCATGGTTTCGTCGAGGGTGCGTCTGGCGCTCAGAACGGGGGCGGCCACGCTCGTGGTCGCCGGCCTCCACCCCGCCTGCCCTGCGGTCGCCCAATCCGGGCTTGCGGGCGAGGAGGAGCAGCGCCGGCTCGTGGCGCAGATCGCCGACGAGCAGTCGCGCAACGGCCCTCATTCCGACGCGCTGATCGGCCCTCTGAGCGCCTTAGCGCTGCTCTATCAGGAGCATGACGATCATGCGCTGGCCGCGGCGGCGATCGCGCAGGCGCTGCAAGTCGTGCGCGCCACGCACGGGCTGTATTCGCTCGAGCAGGCGCCGCTCCTCCGCCAGAGCATCGCGAACGCGGAGGCGCTGGGCGACTCGGCCGCAGCGTGGGATGCCGAGCAGGCGCTGCTCGAGCTCGCGCGGCGACACCCCGCAGACTTGCGCACCGTGCCGATCCTGCGCGAGCTGGGCGACAAACACATGACCCTGCTCGACCGCTACCTCGCCGGGGACGTGCCGCGGGAGGTGATCCTGAGCGGCTTCCGCCACCCGACGCACGGCAGCCGGCGCAAGGTGGCCGGACGAATCCTGTCGGCGGCCTCGGGGCTCTACACCGAGGCGATCCAGGTGCTGCTGCGGAACGAGCGCTACGCGAGCGAGGAGCTCGCGGATCTCGAGATGCGCCTTCTCCGGAGCAGCTACGCCTTCACCGACTACCACGGCGGAATGCGCAGCTTGCGGCGCCTGCGCGCGTACGCCGTCGCCGGCTCCGCGCCCCCGGAGCGCCGGGCGCTTTCGCTGGTGCGCATCGCGGATTGGCAGCTCCTATTCCACCAGAACAGCGCCGCCGTGCAGATCTACGAGCAGGCGTATCGGGAGCTCGCGGACAACGGCGTTTCGAGCACGTCGATCGCCGCCATCTTCGCGCCGGACACGCCCGTCGTGCTGCCGGATTTCGTGCCGAATCCCCTCACGCCGAGCGAGGCGGCGGGGTCGAGCGGGCACATCGACGTGGCGTTCGAGATCACTCGGTTCGGCCACGCCCGCCGCATCGAGATCGTCGACGCGGTCAACGCCACGAACGCCGACGAGCGGCGGCTCGTGCGGCTCATCGAGGCGAGCCGGTTCCGGCCGAGGATCGCCAGCGGCGAGCTCGACCAGGCCGTGCCGGTGAAAATGCGGTACTACCTGACGGCGGACGAGACCGCGGAGGAAGCGGCGCTTCGCCGGAACGAGCGGCCGCGCGCCGACGACAGGGGTTGAGGAAAGACTCGGCGGGCAGGAGCGCCTTCCCGGGTGCGATCCCGTTGCTCGATTGTGCAAAGATCGCGGCTCCGAAGCCGCTCCTGCCCCGCTGTGGAAGCGACGGCGAAGTCTCGCTGCGCTACTGGGCGCTCGGCGCGCCGATGCCCGTGGAGGTGACGTTCAGGCTCGACCCGTCGGGCAGCGTGACGGAGGCGCCGCTCGCGCGCAGCGCGCCGTCCCGAGAGCGGTAGCCGAGGACCGTGACCTCGGTGCCGGGCGGCAGCGAGTTGCGGTTCCACCCGCGCCGGATCAGCGCGTTCGGCGCGCCGCCTTCGATGGCCCATTCCTGCACCTCGCCGGTCTCCGTCGTGACGCGCAGGTAGATCCAGGAATGCGGGTTGGTGAACTCCATGCGGATCACCTCACCCCGCAGCTCCACCGGTTGCTCGATGTCGAACTCGGCGGCGAACGAATGGTGCGCCGCGGCCGGGCCGGCTCCGAGCAGGGTGGTGAGGGCGGCGAGCGCCGAAGCGGCTAGGACGTTGCGTGACATCTCGTTGACCTCGTGATTAGGCGTCGGATGCTTCGACGGCGTGGTTTCGCTCAAGGGTTACCGGCGGGAGTCGCGGGCTCCCTCGTCATGAGCTCGCCGTAGAGCAACTCCTCGGCGAACTCCACGCAGTTGAACTCGAGGAGCCGCGCGTTCTCCTCGACGTGACGGTAGAGGGGCATACGGATGGTCCACGGGCGCAGGAACACCTGCGGATCGTCGATGGTGGCCTCGTATTGCATGACGTGGTCGTCGATGAGCGTGTAGCGCTCGGTGACGACCATGGCGGAGCTGTGATAGTTGCCCGCCCGGTCGAGCCACGTCTGATCGATGTTCGAGTTCACCTCGATCACGAGCGTGTCGCCTTCCCAGCGGCCGTTGGAGCGGCCCATCCACAAGTCCACCGGCGCGATCTGGTGATCCTTGGGATTCATGTAGACGGGGCGATTGGCGTTCGCGAACGAGTACGCGAACAGGATGATGTCGCCCTCGCCTTGCACGATCTGGAAGGGGTACGGCATGTACGTGGCACGCGGGATGCCCGGCATGTAGCACTTGGCCTCGGGATCCGACGCGGGCCACCCGGCGCGGTTCTCTTCGCGCTTGGCGAGCGCCTCCGGCCGGTACGGGATGGTGCCGCCCACCACGACGCTCTGCCCCGCGGGGATGGCGCCGATCGCGCCGAGCTGCCAGAACTGCTTGATCTGCTCCGCGGAGTGCCCCTCCAGATTCCAGTGTGCCGTGTTCATGGCCTGCCAGATGCCGTTGAGGTTGGGCTTGCCACCGATGCGCGCCGGGCGCTCGCGCTCCTGAGCAACGGCGGACGTCGCGAGGCACGCGGCGAAGGCGGCCAGACCGCATAGCACGGCAGTTGGAAGTGGATGGCGCATGCGCTTTACTATTCCCCCAAGCAGTTCGTTGCCGGGGGATGAGTATGCGTACGCTCGACAAGCTGGTCAACGCGCGGCAGGCCACCGCTGAACGCCGGCGCGTGCGCCGTTCCGTGGTGAGGATCGTGGGCCTCGCCCTGCCGCTGGGGCTCTGCCTCATGACCGAATCGCAGGCGCAAGACGCGGCTCACGAGAGCATCCCGGCCGAGCAGACTGCCGCCGCCTTCAAGAATCCCCGCTGGCGCGTGCCGCGGCTGTCGTGGGGCGATCCGGACCTGCAGGGCACGTTCACGAGCCGCGACATGGCCGGCATCCCGATGGAGCGGCCGCCGCAATACGGAACCCGCGAGCACTTGACCCCCGAGGAGTTCCAGGAACGCCTGCGGCAAGGCCCAGGGGGCCTGGCCGCCCTCGCCGCGAGCCAATCGAACGAAGCCAACCGCCTCGAGCTCAGCGCGCTCGATGCAGCCGAGACCGGCACCCGCACGTTCGGCTACACGTCGTACATCATCGATCCGCCGGACGGCCGGATGCCGAAGCTCACGCCGGAGGGAGAGCGCCGCCGGGCGACGATGCGCCTGGGTCAGGCCAACGGCCCCTTCTACACCACCGCGGACTTCTCCTATTACGACCGGTGCATCAGCCGCGGCGTGACGGGGTCGATATTGCCCTCGCTCTACGGCGACGCCATGCGCATCGTCCAGTCGCCCACGGAGGTCGCGATCAGCTACGAGATGCTGCACGACACACGGATCATCCCGCTCGACGGCCGCCCGCCCGCGGACCCCGCCGTGCGTCAGTACATGGGCACATCGGTAGGACGGTGGGAAGGCGACACGCTGGTCGTCGAGACCACGGGCTTCAACGACAGGGTTCCGGAAGGCCGCATGCCGCACAGCGAGGAGCTCAAGCTCACGGAGCGCTTCACTCGCATCGACCCGGACATGATCGACTACGTGGTCACCGTGGACGATCCCCGGACGTTCGAGCGGCCCTGGACGTTCCGGCTCACCCTCACCACGCAGCCCGGCTACGAGGTGCTCGAGTATTCCTGCCACGAGGGCAACTTCTTCGTGGCGAACGCGTTGCGCGCCGAGAAGGAGTACCAGCGCCGCGTCGCGGAGGCGCGCGCGAAAGGCGAGCCGATCCCCGAGCGCAAGCTCCCCGAAGGCGCGGCGCTCGAGATCTACCGGGCGCCCTCGCGCGACGACGCGGTAGACATCAACTGAAACATCGCGTCCGCGAAGCCGCTCCTCGCCGGTACGGTGCCTGCGGGAGCGGCTTTCCAGCCGCGATTTCGAGCGCCGCCGAACGAAGGCCGGCGCCCGGAAAAGCGCCGCCGCGGGTGCTCGTCGAACGGCCCAGGTCTTGCGAGCCGCCGGTGGACCTCTGTATCATTTGCGGCTCCTCAGGTGCGGGGTGGAGCAGTCTGGCAGCTCGTCGGGCTCATAACCCGAAGGTCGCAGGTTCGAATCCTGCCCCCGCTACCAATCCACCCTTCCCGTCCGCACGGTCGCTCTGACTCGCGCTCGAAGCGAGGGATGCTGCCGTGGCGCCCGCCGGGGCATAGCGGTGCTGCCTGCCCCACCACGATGATTCGCGGCGCAGAGCCCGCTTTCGCGGAACAGCGTCACCCGCACCGCCACGGTCGTGAGGTCCAGCGCCGGCTCGCTCGCCCGCACTGCTCCGCTCAGGAGCAGCAAGAGCTTCGCGAGCGCGGTCACGGCGGTCTCCACGGACAAGGCGATGCGCTTCATGTAACCGCGAGTTGTACTCGGCGGGGGGCTGCCTGGCTGCCTCGGCGGTCACAGTTATTTGCTTCCAGCGATGAAACTTGCAGGCACAAAAGAATACCGCGGCCCCGGAAGGGGGCGTGGCCATGAGCCTGCTTGTAGATCAGGGTAGATTGCCGGCGCAGGTGATGCTGCAGCCGGAGGCCGCGGGCCGCCGCGGCCGCCGCTCAGAGCACGCTGGCGCAGAGATCGAGCAAGCGCCCGGGGAAGATGCCGAGGACGAGGAGCGCCAGGGCGTTGAGGCTCATCACCCAGCGGAAATCGCCGGCGACCGCGAGCGGAGCGCGATCCACGGGCTCCGCGAAATACATGTACCAGACCACGCGGATGTAGTAGAAGGCCCCCACCACGGCGAACAGCACGCCCAAGGCGGCGAGCCACGTCAGGCCCACGTCGAGCACCGCGCCGAGCACTACGAGCTTCGCATAGAAGCCCACGAACGGCGGCACGCCCGCCAGGCTGAACATGATCATCAGCATGACGAAGGCGAACCAGGGGCTGCGGGCATTCAGGCCCTTGAAGTCGTCCAGGTGCTCCGCGTCGAAGCCGCGGCGGCTCAGCAGGATGATCATGCCGAAGGCGGCGGCCGCCATGAGGACGTAGGTCAGCGTGTAGAACAGCGCCGCCTCGATGCCCTCCTCCGTGCCGGCGATGAAGCCCATGAAGATGTAGCCGACGTGCGAGATCGTCGAATACGCGAGCATGCGCTTCAGGTTCGGCTGGGCGATGGCCACCACGTTGCCGATGACGAGCGACAGCACGCAGAGCACGATCAGCATGTCGCCCCAGGCGTCCTGCAGCGGCCCCAGCGCGTCCACCAGCAGGCGCCAGGCCAGCGCGAACGCGGCGACCTTCGACACGGAGCCCAGGTACAGCGTCACGGGCGTGGGCGCCCCGTGATACACGTCCGGCAGCCACATGTGGAACGGCACCGCGCCGAACTTGAAGGCCACGCCCACCATCACGAACGCGAGCGCGAGCAGCGCGGGCACGTTGGCCTCGCCGGGCGCCGCGAACCGCTCCGCCAGCGCCGCGAGATCGAGCGTGCCCGTCAGGCCGTAGAGCACCGACATGCCGTAGAGCAGCGTGCCCGAGGCGATGGCCCCCAGCACGAAGTACTTCATGGCGGACTCGGACGACACCGAGGAGTCGCGGTTGAATGCCACGAGCGCGTACTGCGACAGGGACAGGAGCTCGAGGCCGAGATACACGGTCAGCAGGCTGTGCGCCGAGATCATCACCATGATCCCGAGCAGGCCGAAGAGCCCCAAAAGGAAGAATTCACCTTTGAAGAGCCCGTTCTCCTCGAGGTAGTCGCGCGAGTACAGGAACACCGCGGCCACGATGAGGTAGGAGAAGAGCTTCAGGACGTCGGCCGCGGGGTCCGCGATGAAGCTGCCGTTGAACCCGAGGACCGGCCCGTCCACCTGATAGTAGGCGGAGGTAGCCGCCGCGCCCACGAGCGCCGCGATCGACAGCCAGTACGTGACCTGGCGATGCTCGTGCTTGAGGAACACGTCCACCAGCAGGATCACGCAGATGGCGGCCGTGAGGAAGATCTCCGGAGCGGCGATGGTGAGCTCGTTCAGCGGCATGGCACTACAGTTTCGATTGCGTCACGTGCGTGAGCAGCTGCGCGAGCGACTGCTCCATCACCTCGGTCAGCGGCGCGGGCCACACGCCGAGCAGCAGCACGGCCGCGGCGAGCACGGCGAGCATGAAGAGCTCCCGGGAGCTCACGTCGGTGAGCGACGCCACGCCGTCGTTCGCCACCTGGCCGAAGATCACCCGCTTCACGAGCCACAGCGAGTACGCAGCGCCGATCACCAGCGTGGTAGCGGCCAGGAACGCGAGCCAGAAGTCCGCCTGGAACGTGCCGAGGATCACGAGGAACTCGCCCACGAACCCGGACGTGCCGGGCAGCCCCGCGTTCGCCAGCGCGAACAGCACGGCGAGCGCGGCGAACCTGGGCATCGTGTTCACCACTCCGCCGTACGCGGCGATCTCGCGGCTGTGCAGCCGGTCGTAGAGCACGCCCACGCAGAGGAACAGGGCGCCCGAGATCAGCCCGTGCGAGATCATCTGCACCATGCCGCCCTGGAGCGCGAGCAGCGCGCCGTCGGTGCTCTGCGAAGCGGCAACGACCCGGAAGATCACGAAGAAGCCGAGCGTCACGAAGCCCATGTGCGCGATCGACGAGTACGCGATGAGCTTCTTCATGTCGCGCTGGACGAGCGCCACGAGCGCGATGTAGATCACCGCGATGAGCGACAGGGCGATCATGAGCCACGCGAGCGATTGGCTCGCGTCCGGCGCGATGGGCAGGCTGAAGCGCACGAAGCCGTAGCCGCCCATCTTGAGGAGGATGGCCGCAAGGATCACCGAGCCGCCCGTCGGCGCCTCCACGTGCGCGTCCGGGAGCCACGTGTGCACGGGGAACATGGGCACCTTCACCGCGAACGCCAGCAGGAACGCGATGAAGATCAGCACCTGCTCCGTCATGCCGAGCGGCAGACGATGGAACGCCTCGATGGAGTAGGTCCCGGCCTGCAGGTACATGTAGATCAGCGCGATCAACATGAACACCGAGCCCAGGAACGTGTACAGGAAGAACTTCACCGTGGCGTAGATGCGCCGCTCGCCGCCCCAGATGCCGATGATGATGAACATCGGCACGAGCATCGCTTCCCAGAAGATGTAGAAGAGGAGCCCGTCGAGCGCCGCGAACACGCCGATCATGAGCCCCTCGAGGATCAGGAACGAGGCGAAGTACTGCGCCGGCCGCGTCTTGATCACCTGCCAGCCGGCGATCACCACCAGCGGCGTGAGGAACGTGGTCAGCAGCACGAGCGGCATGGAGATGCCGTCCACGCCCAGGTGGTAGTACGCCTGGAAGCGCTCGATCCAGGTCACCCGCTCCACGAACTGGAAGTCGCCGCGCGTCACGTCGAAGGCGGTGTAGAGCGGGATGCTGAACACGAACGCCGCGACGGACACCGCGAGCGAAACGATCTTGCCGGCCTGCGCACGGCCGGATCCGAGCGCGAGCACCACGATGCCGCCGACGATCGGCAGCCAGACGAGAATGCTGAGCAGCGGCAGCTCGGTCATGGCGCCCTCACTGCCCCGCCTCGAGCACGATCCAGCCGACGAGTGCGGCCAGGCCGATGATCATCGCGAACGCGTAGTGATAGAGATATCCGGTCTGGACGTGCCGCACCACGCGTGACATGAGCCCCACGGCGTTCGCGCTGCCGTTCACGATCACGCCGTCGATGAGGCCCTGGTCGGCCACCCTCCACAGGCCCATGCCGAGCAGCCGATAGCCTCGTGCGATGACGTTCTCGTTGAACCAATCGAAGTAGTACTTGTTCACGAGCAGCGTGTGCAGCGGCCGCACGCCTTCGAGCACCCGGGCCGGCAAGTCCGGCCGCTTGAGGTAGAAGAACCAGGCCACCAAGGCGCCGGCGGCTGCCAGGTAGAGCGTGGGCCCCGAGAAGGCGTGCAGCACGAACGCGCCTGCCCCGTGGAACTCCTCGCCCACCTCCCCGAGCACGTCGTGCTCCTCGAGCACGAAGATGGAGCCGCCGAAGAAGTCGCCGAAGAGCACCGGGCCGATCGTGAGCCAGCCGATCACGACCGACGGGATCGCGAGCGCGATCAGCGGCAAGGTCACGACGAGCGGCGATTCGTGCAAGTGCTCCTTCGTGTGGTGGTCCATGCGCTCCTCGCCGTGGAACACGACGAACAGCAGCCGGAAGCTGTAGAGCGCCGTCACGAACACGCCGAGCAGCACGCACCAGTAGGCGTAGCCCGCCCCCGGGATGGACGCCGCGTGCACGGCCTCGATAAGGGCATCCTTGGAAAAGAAGCCCGAGAGACCGGGAAAGCCGATCAGCGCCAGCGTGCCGATGACCGACGTCCAGTAGGTGATCGGCAGATACTTGCGCAGCCCGCCCATCTTGCGGATGTCCTGCTCGTGGTGCATCGCGATGATCACGGAGCCCGCGGCCAGGAACAACAACGCCTTGAAGAAGGCGTGCGTCATGAGATGGAAGATGCCCGCGCCGTACGCGGAAGCCCCGAGGGCCACCGTCATGTAGCCGAGCTGGGACAGCGTCGAATACGCCACCACCCGCTTGATGTCCTGTTGCACGATGCCGAGCAGGCCCGTGAAGAACGCCGTGGTGGCGCCGATGACGAGCACCACGCTCAACGCAGCTTCCGAGTACTCGAAGAGCGGCGACATGCGGGCCACCATGAAGATGCCCGCCGTGACCATCGTGGCGGCGTGGATCAGGGCGGAGATCGGCGTGGGGCCTTCCATCGAGTCCGGCAGCCACACGTGCAGCGGCACCTGCGCCGACTTGCCCATGGCGCCGACGAACAGGCAGATGCAGGCGAGCGTGAGCACCGACCAGGGCTCGGCGCCGAGCACCGAGATGGTCTCGCCGGAGAGCCGCTCGGCATCGTCGAACACCGTGTAGTAATCGAGCGAGCCCGTGTACGCCAGCAACGCCGCGATGCCGAGCAGGAAGCCGAAGTCGCCCACGCGGTTCACGAGGAACGCCTTCATGTTGGCGAAGATGGCCGTCGGCCGCGTGTACCAGAAGCCGATCAGGAGATACGACACGACGCCGACCGCTTCCCAGCCGAAGAACAGCTGCAGGAAGTTGTTCGACATCACGAGCATCAGCATCGAGAACGTGAACAGCGAGATGTAGCTGAAGAAGCGCTGATAGCCCGGGTCGTCGTGCATGTACCCGATCGTGTACACGTGCACGGCCAGCGACACGAACGTCACCACCGTCATCATGAGGGCGGTGAGCGGGTCCACGAGGAACCCCACCTCGAGGCGCAGCGAGCCGATGGTGGCCCACTCGTAGACCGTGCCGTTGTACGGCATCGAGTCGCCGAACACGAAGCCGTACAGCACCACGGCGGACAGCACGAACGAGATCGCCACGCCCAGAATCGTGATCGTGTGGGCGCCGGCCCGGCCGATCTGCCGGCCGAACAGCCCCGCCACGACGCCTGCGACGAGCGGCGCCAGCACGATCGTGAGATACATCGCTTCCGCGCTCATCCCTTGAGCTTCCCAAGCTCGTCGACGTTGATGCTCCGCAGGTTACGGAACAGCACCACCAGGATCGCCAGCCCGATGGCGGCCTCGGCGGCCGCCACCGTCAAGATGAAGAACACGAACACCTGCCCCGTCGTGTCGCCCAGCATTCGCGAGAACGCGATGAAGTTGAAGTTCACCGCGAGCAGCATGAGCTCGATGCACATGAGCAGCAGGATCACGTTGCGACGGTTCAGGAACACGCCCGCCACGCTCAGGCTGAAGAGGATGCCGGCGAGCACGAGGTAATGGGCCACTGTGATCGTCATGCGGCCTCCTCCTCGGTGACCTTGGCCTCGTCCTTCACCGGCGCCACCTTCACGATCCGCACGCGGTCCTCACGCCGCACGGCCACCTGCCGGGCCACGTCCTGCACCTTGAGGCCCTCGCGCTTGCGCATCGTGAGCGTGATCGCGGCGACGATGGCCACCAGCAGGATCACGGCGGCGATCTCGAACGCGTACAGGTGCTCGGTGTAGAGCACGCCGCCGAGCTCCTTGGTGTTGCTGTAGTCGGCCGGCATGGGCTCCGGGGTGGTCATGAATGCCACGCCCTGGCTCCTGAACCAGATCACGTTCACGATCTCGACCACCACGATGAGCGCCACCAGCACGCCGAGGGGCAGATAGCGCGCGAAGCCCCTGCGCATCTCCTCGGCGTTGATGTCGAGCATCATCACCACGAACAGGAACAGCACCATCACGGCGCCCACGTACACGAGCACCAGCGCGAGCGCGAGGAACTCGGCGTCGATCAGCAGCCACAGCGCCGCGCTCTGCACGAACGCGAGCACCAGGAACAACGCCGAGTGCACGGGGTTCCGCGCCGTGATGACGCCCACAGCGGACCCCACGAGGATGGCCGCGAAGACGTAGAACAGGAGCCCGGTGATCACTCTGCCACTGCCTCGATCGTCATGCCGCTCAGCGGTACGGGGCGTCGGCCGCCTTGTCGGCGGCGATCATCGCCTCGTACTTCTCGCCCACGGCGAGCAGCTTGTCCTTGGTCATGATGTTCTCGCCGCGCGCCTCCATGTGGTACTCGTGGATGCGCGTCTCCACGATGGCGTCCACCGGGCAGGCCTCCTCGCAGAAGCCGCAGTAGATGCACTTGAAGAGATCGATGTCGTAACGCGTGGTGCGGCGCGTGCCGTCCGGTCCCACGTCCGACTCGATGGTGATGGCGAGCGCCGGGCACACGGCCTCGCACAGCTTGCAGGCGATGCAGCGCTCCTGGCCGTTCGGGTAGCGGCGCAGCGCGTGCAGCCCGCGGAACCGGTGCGACTGCGGGGTCTTCTCCTCCGGGTACTGCACCGTGATCTTGCGGACGAACAGGTGCTTGAGCGTGAGATGCATCCCCCGCAGGAGATCGGTCAGCAGAAATGTCTTGACGACGCTCACTGGGGGCCTCCTATGCCATGCCGGACCACGGTCCGATGCGGAGCGCCGCCATGACGCCCTCGACGGCAATCCACACGATCGTCACGGGAATGAGCGCCTTCCAGCCGAGGCGCATGATCTGGTCGTACCGGTAGCGCGGGAACGTGGCCCGCAGCCACAGGAAGCAGAAGCAGAAGAACAGCATCTTGAGGAGCAGCCAGACGACGCTCGGCGCGGCGAGGAAGGTGTTCTCGAGCCCCGGGATGCCGGCGAACGGCGAGAGCCAGCCGCCGAGGAAGAACACCACCGTGAGCACCGAGATCAGGATCATGTTGGCGTACTCGGCGAGGAAGTAGAGCGCGAACGCGATGCCGGAGTACTCCACGTGGAAGCCGGCGACGATCTCCGACTCCCCTTCCGCCACGTCGAACGGCGCGCGGTTGGTCTCCGCCACGCCGGCGATGAAATACACCACGAACAGCGGGAACAGCGGCCAGATGAACCACGAGAGCACGCTGGTCCCTTCCTGCGCGCGCACGATCTCGCCGAGGTTGAGGCTGCCGCCCGCCATCAGCACGCCCACGAGCGCGAAGCCCATGGCGATCTCGTAGGCCACGATCTGCGCGGCGGACCGCATGGCGCCCAGGAACGCGTACTTCGAGTTCGCCGACCAGCCGCCCAGGATCACGCCGTACACGCCGGCCGAGGTGAGCGCGAGCACGTAGAGCAGCCCCGCGTCGAGGTCCGCGATGATGAACCGCGGGTCGAACGGCACCACGGCCCACACCGCGAGCGCGGGGACGAGCGCGAGCATGGGCGCGAGGATGAACAGGAAGCGGTTGGCGTTGCTCGGGATGACGATTTCCTTGAGCAACATCTTGAGCACGTCGGCGAACGGCTGCAGCACCCCCTTCCAGCCGACGCGGTTCGGACCCATGCGGAGCTGGATCCAGCCTAGGATCTTGCGCTCCCAGTACGTGAAGTAGGCGACGCCCAGGATCAGCACCACCAGCACGGGCACGATCTTGAGCACCGTGAGGATGGTGAAGCGCAGTTCTTCCGGTAGCGCGAGCCAGTACGGCTCGAGCGCGGCGAGCCAGCTCGACATCATGCCGTTCGCACCTCGGCGAGCGCGGGCTCCTCGGCCCTGGGCCTCGCGAGCACCGTCTTCTGCAGCGGCAGCGAGCGGCGCACGAGCGGGTCGACCGCGTAGATGTTGACGTCCAGGTCCTCGAGTCGCGCGTCACGGGGCTCGAGGCCCACGTCGAGCTGGCCGCGATAGGCGTTGTCGCGCCCCTCCTCGGCTCCGCCGAGCTCCGCCTTGAGCGCGTCGCAGATCTCCGCGCAGGTCCGATACTCGCAATTCGGTAGCTCGAGCTCGTTGCCGAGCACGCGCAGCACGCGCCAGCCGGGCCGTGCCTCCCCGGGCGTGCGCCCGGCGGCGTCGAAGCTCTGCCAGCGGCCCTCGCCGTTCACGAACGTGCCCTGAGTCTCGGCGAACGCGGCGATCGGCAGCAGCACGTCGGCGCAATCGAGCAGGCTCCGGCTCGCGAACGAGGCGAATGCCACCACCTGGTCCGCGGACTGCAGCGCCTGCATGGCGAGCGCGCCATTCGCGAGGTCGGCATCGGGCTCGAAGCCGTACAGCAGGTATGCGTGGCGCGGGGCGCTGATCATGCCCTGCACGGTCAGGCCCTCGGTCCGGAGCGGCTCGCCGCCCACGCCGCGGTGCGGCAGCAGGCCCGCGAGCGCGGCGCCGGCCGAGTTCGCGCCTTCGCCGATGTAGCCGAGCTGCGCCCCCGTGACGGCCGCGAGCGCGGCGGCCACCGCGCGGATCTCGGAGAACGCGGGATGCCGCTGGGCGATGTGCCCGAGCAGCAGCAGGCCGCGCTCCCGCCCGAGCAGCACCGCGGCCGCGGCGCGCTCCGCGTCCGTGGGCTGCAGGCCCGCCGTCGCGGCCGCGATCGGCGCGGGCAAAGCGGCGCCCGCGGCCTGCGCGGCCGCCACCGCCACGCCCGCGAGCGCGCGCGCGAGCTCCGCGACGGACGATTCCACGTAGGCGGCCACCGGGAAGTGATAGCGGTAGCGAGCCGGATTCACGAAGCCGATCTGCGCACCCTTGCGCGCCGCCTTGCGCACGCGGTGCGCCAGGATCGGCACCTCGTGGCGCAGGTTGCTGCCCACCACGAGGATCCCCTGCTGCTGCTCGATGCCCTCGATCGAGGTGCCGAGCCAGGGCCATGCCGGGTCCGCCGCCTGGTCGTCGAAGTCGCGCCGGCGAAGCCTGTGGTCGATGTTGTGCGTGCCGAGATGCCGCGCGATGCGGTTGACGAGGTACATCTCCTCGAGCGTCGCGTTCGGCGAGACGAGCACGCCGAGCGCGTCTCCCTCGTTGCGCGTCGAGTCGCGCAGCGCGCGGGCCGCGATCGCGATCGCCTCCTGCCAGCTCACCTCGCGCCACTCCTGGTCGCGCTTGACCATGGGCTTGGTGAGGCGGTCCTCCGCGTACAGGCCGTGGCAGCTGAAGCGGTCGCGATCGGAGATCCACGTCTCGTTGATTGCCTCGTTGTCGCGGGGGACCACGCGCCGCACCTCGCCGCGCAGCACGTGCGCGTACACGTTCGAGCCCACGCAGTCGTGCGGCGCCACCAGGGGCTTCGCCACCATCTCCCAGGCCCGGGCGCGGAAGCGGAACGGCTTGTTGTTCAGCGCGCCCACCGGGCAGAGGTCGATGATGTTGCCGGAGAGCTCGTGCTCGACGCTCTTCTCCACGTACGTTGTGATCTTCATGTGCTCGCCGCGGCCGGTGGTGCCGAGCTCCTGGATGCCGGCGATCTCCTGGCCGAAGCGCACGCAGCGCGTGCAATGGATGCAGCGCGTCATGTCGGTGGAGACGAGCGGGCCCAGGTTCTGGTCCTTGACGACGCGCTTGCGCTCCGTGTAACGCGACACGTCGCGACCGAAGCCCATGGCGAGATCCTGCAGCTCGCACTCACCGCCCTGGTCGCAGATCGGGCAGTCGAGCGGATGGTTGATCAGCAGGAACTCCATCGTGGCCCGCTGCGCGGAGATGGCGCGCGGCGACCGCGTGAAGACCTTCATGCCCTCCATGACGGGCGTGGCGCACGCGGGCGCGGGCTTCGGCGCCTTCTCGATGTCCACCAGGCACATGCGGCAGTTGGCGGCGACCGAGAGCTTCGGGTGATAGCAGAAGCGCGGCACGTAGATGCCGGCCGCGTCCGTCACCTCGATGAGCATTTGTCCCTTGCGCGCCTTCAGCGGGACGCCGTTGACCTCGATGTTGACCGTGTCGTCCGTCATTGCGTCACGCCGCCGTCTTCAATTCCTCGACGATGCTGCGCCCGCCGTGGTCCACCATGTACTCGAACTCGTGGCGGAAGTGCTTCAGGAAGCTCTGCACCGGCCAGGCCGCCGCGTCGCCCAGCGCGCAGATGGTGTGCCCTTCGATCTTGTTGGCCACGTCCACGAGCAGGTCCAGATCCGCGCGTGTGGCCTTGCCCTCGGTGATCTTGGTGAGCATGCGGTACAGCCACCCCGTGCCCTCGCGGCACGGCGTGCACTGGCCGCAGGACTCCGAATAGTAGAAGCGCGAGATGCGCCGCAGCACGCTGACCATGCAGGTGGTCTCGTCCATGACGATGACCGCGCCCGTGCCGAGGCCGCTGCCGGCCGCGCGCAGCGTGTCGAAGTCCATGGTGAGCTCGAGCATCTTCTCGCCCGGCACCACCGGCACGGACGAGCCGCCGGGGATCACGGCCTTGAGCTTGCGGCCGCCGCGCACGCCGCCCGCGATCTCGAGGAGCTCCTTGAACGGGATGCCGAGCGGCAGCTCGTAGTTGCCGGGCTTCTCCACGTGGCCGGACACCGCGAAGATCGCGGTGCCGCCCGAGCCCTTCACGCCGAGATCCGCGAACCACTGGGCGCCGTTGCGCAGGATGGTCGGGATCGACGCGAGGCTCTGGGTGTTGTTGATCGTGGTGGGCGCGCCGTACAGGCCGTACTGGGCGGGGAACGGCGGCTTGAAGCGGGGTTTGCCGGGCTTGCCCTCCAGCGACTCGAGCAGCGCGGTCTCCTCGCCGCAGATGTAGGCGCCGGCGCCGACGAAGGTGTAGAGATCGAAGTCGATGCCGGAGCCCTTGATGTTCTTGCCGAGCCACCCCGCGTCGTAGGCTTCCTTCAGCGCCGCCTCGAAGCGCGGCACGGGCTCGCCCAGGAACTCGCCGCGGATGTAGTTGTAGCCGACGGTGGCGCCGATCGCGTACCCGGCGATGGCCATGCCTTCGATGAGCGAGTGGGGGTTGTAGCGCAGGATGTCACGGTCGTGGCAGGTGCCCGGCTCGCTCTCGTCGGAGTTGCAGACCAGATACTTCTGCACCGGCGCCTCGCGCGGCATGAACGAGAGCTTCACGCCGGTGGGAAAACCTGCGCCGCCGCGGCCGCGCAGGCCCGACTTCTTGACCTCCTCGATGATCTGCTCGCGGGTCCATTTGCCTTCGAGCACTGCCTGCCACGCCTGGTAGCCGCCGACCTCGAGGTAATGCTCGAGCGACCACGGCTCGTGCTCGAAGCGCAGCGTGCTGAAGCAGACCAGATTTTGCGGGCGATCCGACACTTCGGTTCCTCGGCAGTCAGTCGAGCGAGTCGAGGATTTGATCCACCTTCTCGGGGGTCAAGTGCTCGTAGTAGACGTGGTCCACCATCATCATGGGCGCGCCGACGCACGCCGCGAGGCACTCCTCCTCGCGTTTCAAATAGCACCGGCCGTCGGGCGTGCTCTCCCCCACCTTGATGCCGAGCTTGCGCTCCACATGCGCGAGGATGTCGTCGCCGCCGCGCAGCATGCAGGAGATGTTCGTGCACACCGAGATGTGATGGCGGCCGACGGGCTTCGTCTCGAACATCGAGTAGAACGTGGCCACCTCGTACACCTGGATGGGCGGCAGCCCCAGGTAATCGGCCACGGCGTTCATGATCGGCACCGTGAGGTAGCCGTCGTTCTCGTGCTGCGCGGCGTGCAGCGCCGCGATCACGGCCGAGCGCTGGCGCCCCGGCGGAAACTTGGCCACCCAGCGGTCGATCTCTTGCTTCACGCGCTCCGAGAGCTCGGCCCGGGCGTCCGGCGTCTGGCTCTGGTTGGTCTCCGGCTCGTAGCTCACCGGTCGATCTCCCCGAATACGATGTCCTGCGTGCCGATCACGGCCACGACGTCGGCGAGCATGTGCCCCTGCACCATCTCGTTCAGCGACGCGAGGTGGGCGAAGCCCGGCGCCCGCACCTTCAAGCGGTACGGCTTGTTCGCGCCGTCCGAGACGAGATAGACGCCGAACTCGCCCTTCGGATGCTCCACGGCCGCGTACGCCTCGCCCTCGGGCACGCAGTAGCCCTCGGTGAAGAGCTTGAAGTGATGGATCAAGGACTCCATGTCGTCCTTCATCTCGATGCGCCGCGGCGGGGCGACCTTGTGGTCGTCGATCATGACCGGGCCGGGGTTCGCCTTGAGCCAGTCGATGCACTGCTTGATGATGCGGTTCGACTGGCGCATCTCCTCCACGCGCACCAGATAGCGGTCGTAGCAGTCGCCGTTCACGCCCACGGGCACGTCGAAGTCGAGCCGGTCGTACACCTCGTAGGGCTGCATCTTGCGCAGGTCCCACGCGATGCCCGAGCCGCGAAGCATCGGGCCCGAGAAGCCGAGCTGCATGGCGCGCTCGGGGGACACCACGCCGATGTTGACGGTGCGCTGCTTCCAGATGCGGTTGTCGGTGAGCAGCGTCTCGTAGTCGTCCACGCAGGCCGGGAAGCGACGCGTGAAGTCCTCCAGGAAATCGAGCAGCGTGCCGCTGCGCGCCTCGTTGGCCTGCTCGAGCTCCTTGCCCTTGCGGTACGGCGACGGCTGGTATTTCGGCATGCGATCCGGCAGGTCGCGATACACGCCGCCGGGGCGATAGTACGTGGCGTGCATGCGCGTGCCGGACACCGCCTCGTACGCGTCCATGAGGTCCTCGCGCTCGCGGAAGCACCACAGGAACATCGTCATGGCGCCGATGTCGAGCCCGTGGGCGCCGAGCCACATGAGATGATTCAGGATCCGCGTGATCTCGTCGAACATCACGCGGATGTACTGCGCGCGAATCGGCGGCGTGATGCCGAGCAGCTTCTCGATCGCGAGCACGTAGCCGTGCTCGTTGCACATCATGGACACGTAGTCGAGCCGGTCCATGTAGCCGATCGACTGATTGAACGGCTTGCTCTCCGCGAGCTTCTCGGTGGCCCGATGCAGCAGGCCGATGTGCGGATCGGCCTTGTGGATCACCTCGCCCTCCATCTCGAGCACGAGGCGGAGCACGCCGTGCGCGGCCGGGTGCTGCGGCCCGAAGTTCAGTGTGAAGTTCTGAATCTCAGGCATTGCTCCGGTCCTTGAGCATCGGGTCGTAGCGGTTGTCGTCCCTGATCACGCGCGGCACGAGCGTGCGCGGCTCGATGCTCACCGGCTCGTACACCACGCGGCCCTTCTCGGGGTCGTAGCGCATCTCGACGTGGCCGGAGAGCGGGAAATCCTTGCGGAACGGGTGGCCGATGAAGCCGTAGTCGGTGAGGATGCGCCGGAGGTCGGGGTGGCCCTTGAAGAGGATGCCGAACAGATCGAACGCCTCGCGCTCGTACCAGTTCGCCGACGCCCAGATCGGCGTCACCGAGTCCACCAGCGGCCGCTCGTCGTCCGGGCAGAACACCTTGAGGCGCAGCCGCTGATTGTGCGTGATCGACAGCAGGTGATACACCACCGCGAAGCGGCTCGCGGGCACGTAGCGGGCGGCCTCTGTGCGGTCGGCGGCCGGGTCCTCGTCGAGCCCCGTGACGCCGCGGAACGTGCCCCGGCTGAAGCCGGTGGCGGTGGCCCGATGCGTGCGCCACTCGTCCTTGCCGTAGGTCTGGTAGTCCACCCCGCAGAGATCCATGAGCATCTCGAAGCGGAACGGCTCCTCGTCGCGCAGCACGCGGCAGACCTCGAGCAGGTGCTCCGGCGCGAGCTCGTAGCCGAGCTCCCCCACACGCGTTGCGAGCCGCCGAACGCGCTCGCCCAGACGGGCCTCGATCGCCTCCGCCAGCCGGGCGTACTTCGGTGTCAGCGCTTGAGCCTGCTCGTTTCCTGCCATTGCTTGCCTTCAGGCGGTGGCCCGCTTCGCCCCTTCCCGCACCCGTCCGCTCAGCGCGCGATGGTGTGCGTGCGGCGAATCTTCTGCTGCAGCTGGATGATTCCGTACAGCAACGCTTCGGCCGTGGGCGGGCAGCCCGGCACGTACACGTCCACCGGCACGATCCGATCGCAGCCCCGAACGACGGAGTAGGAGTAGTGGTAGTACCCGCCGCCGTTCGCGCAGGAGCCCATGGAGATCACCCAGCGGGGCTCGGGCATCTGGTCGTAGACCTTGCGGAGCGCGGGCGCCATCTTGTTGACCAGCGTGCCCGCGACGATCATCACGTCGGACTGCCGGGGGCTCGGCCGGAAGATCACGCCGAAGCGGTCCAGGTCATAGCGCGAGGCACCGGCGTGCATCATTTCCACGGCGCAGCAGGCGAGCCCGAACGTCACCGGCCACAGCGACCCCGTCCGTGCCCAGTTCACGAGCGCGTCGAGCTTCGTCACCACGAAGCCGCGGTTCATGACCTCCGGCATGTCGAACGGAACGTCCCGCAGCGCGGCAGTCTGGCTCAATCCCATTCGAGCGCTCCTTTACGCCACTCGTACACGAAGCCGACCACGAGCACGGCGAGGAACACGCCCATCGCGATCAGGCCCACCGAGCCGATCCGGTCGAGCGATACGGCCCACGGAAAGAGAAAGGCGATCTCGAGATCGAAGATGATGAACAGGATGGCGACGAGGTAGTAGCGCACGTCGAAGCGCATGCGCGAGTCCTCGAACGCCTCGAAGCCGCACTCATATGGCGCGAGCTTCTCGGGATCCTTCCGCCCGCGGCCGAACGCGAAGCCGAGCAGCAGCAGCAGCGCGCCGAGCGCGCCGGCGACGAGCAGGAAGATCAGAACGGGCGCGTAGTTCGCAAGCATAGTCAAGATGCGGCCAGCGGGCGCGGATTGTACCAGCCCCGTCTGACCGCGTCTCAGTGAATTTGTGGTGCCGACGGCCGGACTCGAACCGGCACAGCTTGCGCCACTGCCCCCTCAAGACAGCGTGTCTACCAATTCCACCACGTCGGCGTTCAGTTGCTTCCCTCGCTCGGTGGAGGCGCGTCCTCCTCCGCCGGGGGCGACGCCCCTTCGATCGGCGGCAGCTCGTCGACGGGCGCGTCCTGCGCGGGTTGGGCCGCTCTCGGCGGCGCGGTTTGCTCGAGCACCGAGCGCTCGAGCAGGCTCTCCGACCCGGTCGGCCGCTGCGTCGCGAGATACGCGAGCGCCAGGCACGTCACGAAGAAAATAGTAGCGAGCGCGGCCGTCGTGCGCGACAGGAAATTCGCCGATCCTCTCGCGCCGAACACCGTGCCCGACGCGCCGGCGCCGAACCCCGTGCCGGCCTCCGCGCCCTTGCCGCGCTGCAGCAGCACCAGGCCCACGATGAGCCCGCACACGAGCACGTGAACGATGGTGATGATCGTCTGCAGCATAGGCGCTTCGGCTCGTCCTACCGGACCGCCGCGGCGAAGATCTTCAGGAAATCCGCCGCGTCGAGGGAGGCTCCACCCACGAGGCCTCCATCGATGTCTTCCATCGAGAACAGGTCCCGCGCGTTCGACCCTTTGACGCTGCCGCCGTACAGGATCGTCAACGCGGCCGCAATTGTAGCATCCCGATCGGCAATCATGGCGCGAATCAGGGCGTGCACCTCCTGCGCCTGATCTGGCGTGGCCGTGCGGCCCGTGCCGATCGCCCAAACCGGCTCGTACGCCACGACGGCGTCGCGGAACGCGTCCACGCCCGCGGCGTCGAGCACGGCCGTCACCTGCCGCTCCACCACGCTGCGCGTGGCGCCCGCCTCGCGCTGCTCGAGCGTCTCGCCCACGCACAGGATCGGCGTGAGACCCGCGGCCTGCGCGGCCTTGAACTTGGTCGCGACCACCGCGTCGGTCTCGCCGTAGAGCGCCCGCCGCTCGGAGTGGCCAACGATCACGTAGCGGCACCCCACGTCCTTCAGCATGGCGCCCGACACCTCGCCGGTGTACGCGCCGGTCCCCGTGCGGTCGGAGAGGCTCTGCGCGCCCAGGCGGATGGCGCTCCCCTCGATCCAGCCCGCGACCGGGTGCAGATAGGGGTACGGCGGGCAGAGCAGCATGACGGCCCCGCTCTCGCCCCGGACGCCCTCGAGCAGCGCGGTCACGAGCTCGCGGCTGCCCTCGAGGGAGCCGTTCATCTTCCAATTGCCTGCGACGATCTTGGTCCGCACGAAGTTCCTCCCTGTCAGGCGAACCGGGCGCGGACGGCGTCCGCGAGCGCGTTGGCCAGCTGCGCCACTTCCCGGCGGTCCTCTCCTTCCACCATCACACGGATCACGGGCTCCGTGCCCGAGGCGCGCAGCACCACGCGGCCGCGGCCCGCGAGCGCGGCCTCGGCCTGCTCCACCGCGGAGCGTACGGCCGCGTCCGCCGTGGGATCGCTCGGCGCCTTGACCGGCACGTTCAGCAGCACCTGCGGGAACTGCTGCATCCCCTGGGTGAGCTCGCTCAGGCTCTTGCCCGTGCGCTTCATGACGGCCAGCACCTGGAGCGCCGTGATCAGGCCGTCGCCCGTGGTGGTGCGGTCGAGGCAGATCACGTGCCCCGAGGTCTCCCCGCCCAGCACGCCGCCCTTCTCTTTGAGCATGGCGAGCACGTGGCGGTCGCCCACCTTGGCGCGGTGGAATTCCACGCCGAGCTCCTTGAGCGCGAGCTCGAGCCCGAGGTTGCTCATGACGGTGCCGACCACGGGCCCCTTGAGCCCGCCGTTCGCGAGCCGCTCCCGGGCGAGCACGTAGAGCAGCTGATCGCCGTCCACGACGTTGCCCCGCTCGTCCACCATCGCCACGCGGTCGCCGTCGCCGTCGAGCGCGAAGCCGACGTGCGCGCGCACGCCGGTGACGGTGAGCTTCAGCAGGTCCGGGCGCGTGGAGCCGCAGCCGTTGTTGATGTTGCGGCCGTTGGGCGAGCAGCCCACGGGCACCACGTCGGCCCCGAGATCGGACACGAGACGCGGCGCCACCTTGTAGCCCGCGCCGTGCGAGGCGTCGACGACCACCTTGAGGCCCTCGAACGTCATCGACGGCGGCAGCGTGCTCTTGCAGAACTGCATGTAGTCGTAGCGCGCGAACGAGGCGGTCTTCGCCTGCCCCAGGCGCTTCGACTCGCGCGTGACGGGCGGCTCGTCGAGGTGCTGCTCGATGGCCTCCTCGAGCTCGTCGGACAGCTTCTCTCCGTCCGGCCCGAAGAACTTGATGCCGTTGTCGTAGTACGGGTTGTGCGAGGCGCTGATGACGATGCCGAAATCCGCGCCGATCTTCTTCGTGAGGTAGGCGATGGCCGGCGTCGGCAGCGGCCCCGTGAGCCACACGTCCACGCCCGACGCCACGAAGCCCGCCTCGAGCGCCGACTCGAACATGTAGCCGGAGACGCGCGTGTCCTTGCCGATCAGCACGGTGCCGCCGTTCGGCGCGAGCGTGCGGGCCGCCGCGCTCGCGAGGCGCAGCGCGAAGTCCACGGTCATGGGCGGAGTGCCCACCTCCCCGCGAATCCCGTCGGTGCCGAAGTAGCGGCGCGCCATGTTGTCGTTCTTTCCGCGGCCTCAGCGCTCGCCCGCGCAACCCCGCGCGGCGCCCATTATGGCGCGCCGGGCGCGCGAGCGGGAACCGTCCGCCGTGCCGCGGTATGGCGTGGGCATGGAAGCGCTCGGGCTCCTGCCGTCAGTGCTGGCCGGCCGGTCCCCCGAGCGGCGCGGCGCCCGGCTGCTCGTCCTCGGCGGCGCGATCGCGCACCGGCTGCCCGGGCTGCGACGGCTCGTCCCAGTCCTGCGGCGGCCGCGGCGTGCGGCCTTCCATGATGTCGCGGATCTGGAACTCGTCGATCGTCTCGTACTTCATGAGCGCCTGCGCCATGAGGTCGAGCTTGTCGCGGTTCGCCTCGAGGATCTGCTTGGCCTCGTTGTAGCAGGTGTCGATGAGCGTGCGCACCTCCTCGTCGATGGCGTGCGCGGTGACGTCGGACACCTGCTTGTGCCGCGTGACGCTGCGGCCGAGGAAGATCTCGCCGTCGTCCTCGGTGTAGGTCAACGGACCGAGCCGGTCCGAGAGACCCCACTTCGTGACCATGTTGCGCGCGATCTCCGTGGCGCGCTCGATGTCGTTCGCGGCGCCCGTGGTCACGTACGCCGGCCCGAACACGATCTCCTCCGCGATGCGCCCGCCGTAGAGGCTCTTCATCTGGCTCATGAGGCGCTGCTTGGAGTAGCTGTAGCGGTCCTCCTCGGGCAGGAACATGGTCACGCCGAGCGCCCGCCCACGCGGGATGATCGTGACCTTGTACACCGGGTCGTGATCCGGCACGGACAAGCCGACGATGGCGTGGCCCGACTCGTGATAGGCCGTGAGCTTCTTCTCCGCCTCGCTCATGACCATGGAGCGGCGCTCCGTGCCCATCATGATCTTGTCCTTGGCCTTGTCGAACTCCTCCATGCTGACGGTGCGGCGGTTGGCGCGCGCCGCGAGGAGCGCCGCCTCGTTCACGAGGTTGGCGAGGTCCGCGCCGGAGAAGCCCGGCGTGCCGCGCGCGATGACCGACGGCTTCACGCTCTGGTCCACGGGCACCTTGCGCATGTGGACCTTCAGGATCTGCTCGCGCCCGCGCACGTCGGGCAGCGGCACCACCACCTGCCGGTCGAAGCGGCCCGGGCGCAGCAGCGCCGGATCGAGCACGTCGGGCCGGTTGGTGGCCGCAATCACGATGACGCCTTCGTTGCCCTCGAAGCCGTCCATCTCCACGAGCAGCTGGTTGAGCGTCTGCTCGCGCTCGTCGTGGCCTCCGCCAAGACCCGCGCCGCGATGGCGGCCCACCGCATCGATCTCGTCGATGAAGATGATGCAGGGCGCGTGCTTCTTCGCCTGATCGAACATGTCGCGCACGCGCGAGGCGCCCACGCCCACGAACATCTCGACGAAGTCGGAGCCCGAGATCGTGAAGAACGGCACCTTGGCCTCGCCCGCGATGGCGCGCGCGAGGAGCGTCTTACCCGTGCCCGGCGGTCCCACCATGAGCACGCCCTTGGGGATCTTGCCGCCGAGGCGCTGGAACTTGGCCGGGTCCTTGAGGAAGTCGACGATCTCGACGACTTCTTCTTTCGCCTCCTCGACGCCCGCCACGTCCGCAAACGTGACGCTCACCTGGTCCTCGCCGAGGAGCCGCGCACGGCTCTTGCCGAACGACATCGCGCCCCGGCCGCCGCCCGCCCCCTGCATCTGCCGCATGAAGTACACCCAGACGGCTATCAGCAGGAGGATCGGGAAGGCCTGGATGAAGAGCTGCAGCAGCAGCGACTGCCGCTGCGGCGGCGCCGCGGAGATCGTGACCTTGTGCTGCTGCAACGTGCCGATCAGGGCCGTGTTGTCGGTTTCCGGGCTATAGGTCACGAACCACTCGCCGCCGGGCCGCCGGCCGCGGATGGTTTCGCCTTCGAAAACGACCTCGTCCACGAGGCCTTCTTCGACGTAGCTCAGGAAATCGGAGTAAGGAACCGTGGCGACGCGTTGGTTGCTCGGACCGAAACTCTGAAAGACGGACAGCAGGACAACCGCGATGACGATCCAGAGAATGACGTTCTTGGCCAGGTCGTTCAAAGGCTTACCCATCCTGCGTTTTAGAGCGGGTCCAGCGTTAGACCCTACACGATCCCATAGTTTCTGGCCAGCACGTAGATCTCGCGGCTTTCCGAGCGGGAGGCCGGGGGTTTTACGAGCCGGACAGAGCCGAAAGCGGAGCGCAGCTCCTTCACGAAGGCGTCCACGCCCTCGCCCTGGAAGAGCTTGACGACAAAGCTCCCACCGCGCTTCAGCACCTCGCGGGCGAACGCCAGCGCCTCGTCGGCGAGCGCCATGCTGCGCGGCTGGTCGATCGCCCGGTTGCCGCTGATATTGGGCGCCATGTCCGACATCACAAGGTCCACGCTCCGCCCCCCGAGCGCCGCCCGGAGCGCCTCGAGGGTGTCCGGCGCCGCGAAGTCGCCGCGGATGAAGTCGACGCCCGGGACGGGGTCCATGGGCAGCAGGTCCAGCGCCCACACGTGCCCGGACGGGCCCACCCGGCGGGCCGCGAGCTGGCTCCAGCTGCCCGGCGCGGCGCCCAGGTCCACCACCAGCATGCCGGGACGAAGCACGCGAGGGTCCTTGGCGAGGATCTGCTCGAGCTTGAAGGCCGCCCGCGAGCGGTACCCCTCGCGCGCCGCGCGCTCGACGTAGATGTCGCGCTCCTGACGCTGCCGCCAGCGGCTGCTGGACCCGCCCCGCTTGCTCATCTATCCTCTCATCGGGCCCGGCAACAAGAACAAGAAGCTCGGATGACGCTGACCGACGCCCAGCGGGAGTACCTGCGAGTCCTCGGCCACTCGCTCGAGCCCGTCGTGGAAGTCGGTGCCGGTGGCCTCACCCACTCCTTGGCGAAAACGGTGCAGCGCGCGCTCGACGACCACGGGCTCGTCAAGGTGCGCGTTCGCTTCGGCGACCGCGAGAAGCGCAGCCGGGTGCTCGCACAGCTCGCTCCGCTCGCGGACGTGTGCCTCGTCCAGGAGCCGTGCCACTGCGCCCTGCTCTACCGGCCGTCGCCGCGCGCGTCGATCCGGCTGCCGCCCAACTGAGCCGCCTCGCGGCGCCGGGTCAGATGTACTCGACGGCGGTGATCTCGTAGGAGCGCTTGCCGCTCGGCGTGTTGACCTCCACGACGTCGCCTTCGCGCTTGCCGATCAGCGCGCGGGCAATGGGCGAGGAGATCGACAGCAGCCCGGCTTTGATGTCCGCCTCGTCCTCGCCGACGATCTGGTAGCGGGCCTCGCTGCCGTCGCTCACGTCGGCCAGGTGCACCGTGGCGCCGAACACCACCCGCCCGTCGGCGTTGACCGTGGTGACGTCGATCACCTCCGCATTCGCGAGCTTGGCCTCGATGTCGCGGATGCGCGCTTCGATGAGCCCTTGCTGCTCCTTGGCGGCGTGATATTCGGCGTTCTCGCGCAGGTCGCCGTGCTCGCGCGCCGTGGCGATCGCCGAGACGATCTTCGGACGCTCCTCCACCTTCAGCCGCCGGAGCTCCTCGCGCAGCCGCGCGGCGCCACGAGCGGTGAGAGGTACCTTGGTCACTGGCCGATCTCCGCGTGCAAGTCCTGTAGCCGATTGACCTCGAAATTATCGAGATGGTCCAAGGCATCGCAAGTCGCCTTGGCGGCCGCGAGCGTGGTGTAGTACGTCACCTTGTAATTGACGGCCTCCGCCCGGATGGATTGCGACTCCCGGATGGCGCGTTTGCCCTCCGTGGTGTTGACGATGAGGCTGATCTCGCCGTTCTTGATCATGTCGACCACGTGCGGCCGGCCCTCGCGCACCTTGTTCACGCGCCGGCACGGCACGCCGCCTTCCGCCAGCGCCTGCGCCGTGCCGCCCGTGGCGACGATCTCGAACCCGTGCTTGATGAGCAGCCGGCCGAGCTCCACCGCGTTCGGCTTGTCGCGGTCGCGCACGCTCAGGAACGCCACGCCGTGCCGCGGCAGGATCACCCCCGAGGCGAGCTGCGCCTTGGCGTAGGCCTCGCCGAACGTGCGCCCCGTGCCCATCACCTCGCCCGTCGACTTCATCTCCGGGCCCAGGATCGGATCGGCGTCGGGGAACTTGATGAACGGGAACACGGACTCTTTCACGGCGAAGTACGGCGGCTGGCGGATCTCTGTGATGCCCTGCTCCTTGAACGAGATGCCGGCCATCGCCTTGGCCGCGATCTTGGCGAGCGGCACGCCCACGGCCTTCGACACGAACGGCACCGTCCGCGACGCCCGCGGATTCACCTCCAGCACGTAGATCACCCCGTTCTGGATCGCGAACTGGGTGTTCATGATGCCGTTCACCTTGAGCGCCACCGCGAGCCGCTTGACCTGCTCGGAGAGCTCCCGCTGGATGTCCGCGCCGAGCGTGAACGGCGGCAGGGAGCAGCCGGAGTCGCCCGAGTGGATGCCGGCCTGCTCCACGTGCTCCATGATCCCGCCGATCAGCACCTCGTGGCCGTCGCTGATGGCGTCCACGTCCACCTCCACGGCGAGATCCAGGAACCGGTCGAGGAGCACCGGGCTCTCGTTCGACACGCTCACCGCCTGGGCCATGTACTCCTTGAGCTCGTCCTCGCTGTAGACGATCTCCATGGCGCGGCCGCCGAGCACGTACGACGGACGCACCACCAGCGGGTAGCCCACCTCCTTCGCCATGGCCACGGCTTCCTCTTCCGTGCGTGCCGTGCGGTTCGGGGGCTGCTTGAGCTTGAGCTTGGTGACGAGCTGCTGGAAACGCTCGCGATCCTCGGCGAGGTCGATCGAGTCCGGCGAGGTGCCGATGATCGGCACGCCGGCGGCCTCGAGGTCGCGCGCGAGCTTGAGCGGGGTCTGGCCGCCGTACTGGACGATGACGCCCTTCGGCTTCTCCTTGTGCACGATCTCGAGCACGTCCTCGAGCGTGAGCGGCTCGAAGTACAGCCGGTCGGAGGTGTCGTAGTCGGTGGAGACCGTCTCCGGGTTGCAGTTGACCATGATGGTCTCGAACCCGGCCTCCTTGAGCGCGAGCGCCGCGTGCACGCAGCAGTAGTCGAACTCGATGCCCTGGCCGATGCGGTTGGGCCCGCCGCCGAGGATCATGATCTTTTCCCGATCGGTGGGGTCCGCCTCGCACTCCTCCTCGTAGGTGGAGTAGAGGTAGGCCGTGTGGCTCGCGAACTCGGCGGCGCAGGTGTCCACCCGCTTGAAGACCGGTCTCACGTTCTCCTTGTAACGCGCCGTCCTGACGACGCTTTCCTTGACGCCGAGCAGCTGCGCGATGCGCCGATCCGAGAAGCCTTTGCGCTTGAGCTTCAGGAGCTCGGGCCCCCGGAGCGCGGCGTGCCCCATCACTTCGATGCGCTTCTCGGTCTCGACGAGATCGCGGATCTGGGCGAGAAACCAGGGGTCGATGCCGGTCAGCTCCGCCACCTCGCCGATCTCGAGCCCGAAGCGGAAGGCGTCGGCCACGTACCACAGCCTGCGGCTGCCGGCCATGCGCAGCTCCTGCCTGAGCTTCGCCCAGTCCTCCTCGGTCTCGACCTTCCGACAGACGGGGTTCAAGCCGTCCACGCCGATCTCGAGGCCGCGCAGCGCCTTCTGCAGCGACTCCTGGAACGTGCGTCCGATGGCCATGACCTCGCCCACGGACTTCATCTGCGTGGTGAGCCGGTCGGCCGCCTGCGGGAACTTCTCGAAGGTGAAGCGCGGCACCTTCGTGACCACGTAGTCGATGGTCGGCTCGAACGAGGCCGGCGTGGCGCCGCCCGTGATCTCGTTGCGCAGCTCGTCCAGCGTGTAGCCGACCGCGAGCTTGGCCGCCACCTTGGCGATCGGGAAGCCCGTGGCCTTCGAGGCGAGCGCCGACGAGCGCGACACGCGCGGGTTCATCTCGATCACCAGCAGCCGTCCGTCGCGCGGGTTCAGGGCGAACTGCACGTTCGAGCCGCCCGTGTCGACGCCGATCTTGCGGAGCACGGCGATCGAGGCGTCCCGCATCCGCTGGTACTCCTTGTCCGTCAGCGTCTGCGCGGGCGCCACGGTGATCGAGTCGCCCGTGTGGATGCCCATCGGATCCACGTTCTCGATGGAGCACACGATGATGCAGTTGTCGTTCTTGTCGCGAACGACCTCCATCTCGAACTCTTTCCAGCCGATCACCGACTCCTCGAGCAGCACCTCGTGGGTGGGCGACTGGTCGAGCCCGCGGTTCACGATCTCCTCGAACTCCTCGCGGTTGTACGCGATGCCGCCGCCGCTGCCGCCGAGCGTGAACGACGGGCGCACGATCGTGGGGAAGCCCACCTCCTGCTGCACCTCCCACGCCTCCTCGAGGCTGCGGGCGATGCCGGCCTGCGGCACGGCCAGGCCGATCTCCCGCATCGCGTTGCGGAAGAGCTCGCGGTCCTCGGCCATGTCGATGGCGTCGCGCGAGGCCGCGATGAGCTCGACGCCGTACTTGTCGAGCACGCCGTGCCGCACGAGATCGAGGGCGCAGTTCAGGGCCGTCTGGCCGCCCATGGTGGGCAGCAGCGCGGACGGCCGCTCCTTGGCGATGACCTCCGCCACCGTGCGCCAGTGGATGGGCTCGATGTACACCGCGTCCGCGCTCGCCGGATCGGTCATGATCGTGGCCGGGTTGGAGTTGATGAGGATGACGCGGTAGCCCTCCTCCTTGAGGGCCTTGCAGGCTTGAGTGCCGGAATAGTCGAACTCGCAGGCTTGACCGATGACGATCGGGCCCGCGCCGATGATGAGTATGCTCTCGAGGTCGTCGCGGCGCGGCATACTCAGGCGCGCCCCGAAGTTTTCACTGTAAGCATTTGATATTTCAGCAGGCTGTCCGCTTGTTCTGCAGGCGGTAGGCCTTCATCTCGGCCGTGAACCGCCGGAACAGCGGTCGGAGATCGTGGGGTCCCGGGCTCGCCTCGGGATGCCCCTGGAACGAGAACGCGGGCCGGTCGGTGCGCTCGATGCCCTGCAGGGTGCCGTCGAACAGCGACCGGTGGGTGGCGCGCACGTTCGGCGGCAGGCTGTCCTCGCGCACCTCGAAGCCGTGGTTCTGGCTCGTGATGAGCACGCGGCCGGAGGCGAGCTCCATGACGGGGTGGTTCGCGCCGTGGTGGCCGAACTTCATCTTCGCCGTCTTGGCGCCGCTCGCGAGCCCCAGGAGCTGGTGCCCCAGGCAGATGCCGAACGTGGGCAGCCCCATGTCGACGAGCTCGGCGATGGCCTCGATGGCGTAGTCACAGGGCTCAGGGTCGCCGGGGCCGTTGGAGAGAAAGATCCCGTCCGGCCCGAGCTCGAGCGCTTCCTCGGCCGTGGTGGTGGCGGGCACCACCGTCATGCGGCAGTCCTGGTCGGCGAGCAGCCGCAGGATGTTGCGCTTGATGCCGAAGTCGTAGGCGACGACGTGAAACGACGCGATCCGCTTGCTGTAGACGCTCTGGCGCTCCGGCCAGATGCTGCCCTGGTTCCACTGATAGGGCTCCTTCGTGCTCACGAGCTTGGCGAGATCCATGCCCTTGAGCCCCGGGAACTTGCGGGCCGCGCGTATGGCCTCGTTCGGATCGGCGTCCGCGCCCGTGAGGATGCAGCCCGCCTGGGCGCCCTTGTCGCGGATGATGCGCGTGAGCTTGCGCGTATCGATGTCGGCGATGGCGACCGTCTTGCCGCGTTGCAGGAACTGCTGCAGCGAGCTCTCGGCCCGCCAGTTGCTCACGACGACCGACAGGTCGCGGACGATGAGGCCGGCCGCGTAGATTTTGCTCGACTCGAAATCGTCGGAGTTCGTGCCGACGTTGCCGATGTGCGGATACGTGAGGGTGACGAGCTGGCGGTAGTACGACGGGTCGGTGAGGATCTCCTGATAGCCCGTCATGGCGGTGTTGAACACCACCTCCCCCAGAGTCCGGCCCGGCGCCCCAATTGAAATGCCACGGAACACGGTTCCGTCTGCGAGCGCCAGTATCGCCGGCTCTGTCAACGCTGAGCTCCTCGTGCCAGTGTGCGCCTTGCATAAACGAAGCGGGATGGTCACAAGGCGCGCGACCGATCCCGCTACTCACGTCAGAGCGAAGAGGCTCAGGCGGGTATTCTAGCGTGACCGCTCGCGAACGATCTACTCCACTTCGTCCTCGTGCCGGTGCTCTCTGACATCGCACCGGCCGCAGAGTTCGCACGCGGCTTTCCAGCCGCGATCTCAAGCCGCGCTGCCCCGCCACGACGTGTGGGGCCGCGTTCTTCGCGCCGCGCGGCCGCGCGACGAGGCGTCGGGCCCGTCCATGCAGACCCCCTTCCAGGAACGGCGTGAATACGTCCCTGTAGCCTCGCGCGCGCGCATCCTGCGCGCGAGCGTCCTGGAAGGGGGTCTGCATGGACGGGCCCGACGCCTCGTCGCGCGGCCGCGCGGCGCGAAGAACGCGGCCCCACACGTCGTGGCGGGGCAGCGCGGCTTGAGATCGCGGCTGGAAAGCCGCGTGCGAACTCTGCG